>CAJUKY010000004.1 GCA_910587055.1 Candidatus Gastranaerophilales bacterium | reverse complement strand
AGGTTGTATCTTTTCATACCGCCGTGGCAAGAAGCATAGCCGTTTCTTGCAGCAGCACCCCATGCAAGGGTTAAAGTACCTTTTTTGTGTTCGCCAAAGTATCTCATACCAAGGATAGCGGCGCAGTTGTGTACAGGATCGAAGAATGTTAAACCGTACGGAAAATCAGGATGTGACCAATCAGGATCAGAGAAGATGAATAAATCACCTTCGGCTAATTCTCTTGAATTTTCATACATATTTGAATAGTATTCATTGATATACTGGAAGTTTAACATCCAAGAATACATAACATTTTCAAAACCTTCGGGGATTAGAAGGTGAGCTTTAACCATAAAGTCTTCTTCCAAACCAACAACAACTTCGGTTCTGTACATTAATTTATCACGTGTTGAATAAACAGCTTCACGGATGATAGGAAGCAAATAGCCAAGGTCGCATCCGGGTTCGCCTACGATTCTTCTTGCAGCAGCGCAGCGGCCAACAACTGTACCGTCATTGAATAATAACTGGTTAGCACCTTTTGGAAGACCGATTTTTTCGGGCTGATAAACGGGCATGCCTGTAAGTTCAATTGTTCCGGGGCTGTTTAAAGCTAATTTATAAGCTTCCGCAACTGTTTTAACATGTTCTACATTGTTTCCGTAAAAAGGAGCGGTAATAGTAGCTTTTGCGGCTGAATAAAGCTTTTTAAGCTCCTCTGAATTTGTAAAAAATTCTTTTGTTGACATAAATAATATCTCCTTATATTAAGTGGTGAAAATACTTTGACTATTTATTCAAGTCAAATAATAGCATAAAAAAAATTTTTGTGTTACTATCTTTTAGAAAAAAGGCTCAAAAGAATTATAATATTAACTGTAACGGGCTACTGGAGGAAAAAGATAATGACACAGACAATTTCTTATGAAATTAAAGATATTAATTTAGCAGAACAGGGAAAGAAAAATATTGAATGGGCACAGAAAGATATGCCCGTTTTAGCAAATATAACGGAAAGATTTAAGAAAGAAAAACCCTTTGCAGGTTTAAGATTAACTGCATGCGTGCATGTTACAAAAGAAACCGCAGCACTTTGCATTGCGATGAAAGAAGGAGGCGCAGATGCCGTTCTTGCAGCTTCAAATCCGCTTTCAACACAGGATGATGTTGCGGCAGCGCTTGTAAAATACTGGAACATCCCGACATTTGCAATTGCAGGCGAAGATAAGGAAACATATAACAAACATGTTTCAATCGCACTTGACCATAAACCGCATTTAATCATAGATGACGGGTGTGATTTGGTTGCAACCGTTCATAAATCAAGAAGAGATTTAATTCCAAACATCATAGGTTCCACGGAAGAAACCACAACGGGAATTATCAGATTAGAAGCTATGGAAAAAGACGGCTCGCTTGAATTTCCTGCACTGGGCGTAAATTCAAGCCTTACAAAACACCTTTATGATAACCGTTACGGAACAGGCCAGAGCGCACTGGACGGTATTATCCGCGCAACAAACATATTGATTTCAGGAAAAACCTTTGTTGTTGCAGGATATGGCTGGTGCGGCAGGGGTGCAGCCATGAGAGCAAGAGGAATGGGCGCAAATGTTATTGTGACCGAGGTTGACCCTCTTAAAGCACTTGAAGCTGTTATGGACGGTTTCAGAGTAATGCCCATTAAAGATGCAGCGCTTGAAGGGGATATTTTCCTTACTGTAACAGGAGATAAAAATGTTATTGATGTAGAACACATTTTAACAATGAAAAACGGGGCTTTTGTTTCAAATGCAGGACATTTTGATGTTGAAGTAAATGTTAACGGGCTTAAAAAGCACGTTAAAGAATATAAAAACATTCGTCCCGCCCTCGATGAATGGGTTTTAGACAACGGAAAATCCGTTTACGTACTGGCGGAAGGCAGACTGGTAAACCTTATAGGTGCAGAAGGCCACCCTGCAAGCGTTATGGATATGAGCTTTGCAAATCAGGCACTGGGCATTGAATTTGTACTTAAAAATAAGGGTAAATTGCAAAATAAACTTTATACACTGCCTAGAGAAGTGGATGTTCAAATTGCTAAGATTAAGCTTGAATCAATGGGCATAAAAATTGATACATTAACAGAAGAACAATTTGAATACCTTAATTCATGGAAATCAGGAACATAAGGGAAACAGACTCTTATGGAAGGTGTGAAAGAAATATTCAGAAACAAAAAATCGGCATTTTATACAGTAACACTTGTTATTATCGGATTGTTCGGTGCATTTTTAAGGATTAATGCTTATTTAATGAACCCTTCAATGTGGTGTGACGAAGTTTCACTGGCATTAAATGTTGATAAAAATGTATTCTTGCCGCCGTTATTAAATAATCAATCTGCGCCTTTTTTATTTTTAATCCTTGCAAAAATTTGTTCGTTATTCAGCTGGAGTAATTTTTCATTCAGATTTATTCCGTTTATTTCAGGGCTAATTTCAATTCCCGTTTTCTATATTTTTGCTAAAAATTGGATAAAATCAAGATTGGGGCTTATTTTAGCATTTTTTATATTTTGCATAAATTTTAGATTAATTTATTTTTCAAGAGAATTTAAACCATATGCAACCGATGTTTTAATATTTATGCTTGCAATAATATGTTATTTTAAGATTGATTTTAGAAAAATCAATCTTAAAACTTGCGTTTTAAGCGGTACAGCTTATGCGCTATTGCCGCTTTTATCATTTCCGAGCTTATTTGTACTTCCTGTTTGTTATTTATTTACGTTTTTTCAAGACGGAATAAAAAATTTTAAGAAAAATATCAAGACCGGTGTCTGTTTTATGGCTGCCGGTATTATATTTTTACCCGTATATTATTTTACAGTTTTATTGAAATATTCAACAAATGAATATCTTTTAGATTTTTGGAGAAAAGGATTTGTCACATTTAAAACTATATTACCTGCATTTTTAGATGTATTGGATTTTTTCCAAGAGCCTTCGTTTGCAAATCTTTTCTTAATAGCTGCAGTAATTACAGGGTTTGTAATTTGTTTGAAACAAAATAAAAAGACCTGCTTATTTTTGATATGCGTTCTGGCTTTTATTATACTTGCTTCTTTTCTTCACAAATACCCTATAAGGGAAAGATTGGTGCTATTTTTATATCCTGTGTTTCTTGTTTTTGTTTTCAAGATTTTTGATATAAAAATGTTTAAAGCAAGGATAAAAAATATATTATTTGCAGTTATACTTTTTATTCTGTCTTTCGGGTTTGATATAAAAACTACCCTCAACGCAGATTTTGATGAAAAACTTTATTGTATGGAAGCAATAAACGGTTTGCTTAATGTTTTAAAACATGAACATAAAAGCGGTGAATATATATTTCCTCTGCCATGGTCTGATGTTGCATTTCTCCATTATAATAAAACTTACAAATTCCCTGAAAAAGATATAGTGATTTTTAAAGAAAATCACTCAAAAGATTATACGAAGCCTTTTTGGGGAATACCAAAAGGGAAATACTGGCTTATTTTTACAATTCGTCCCGATAATTATTACAGGCATGTGAGCTTGCAAGAATGGCTTGAAAGAGATTTTAAGGTAATAAAAATTTATCAGGACCATTCAAGCAGAATGTACTATGCAGAAAAAATAAGATAGCCTTTTTGCAGTATTTACCTGACATTCAGGCAGTTTAGATTTAATCGCCGGGATACCATGAATAATCATTATAAAGCCCGTCTGTAAGCACAAATCGGCCGAGCGGAATAACCTCGCAATACCCTGAAAGGGATTTTATAAAACATTCATTTTCACAAAAGCCGCCTGATATGCATAATTTATCAGGGTTTCTTGTAAAATTCCACGCGTTAAAGGCTATCCCTTTTATAAATTTTGAGATTGCAATTTTTGGAGGCACACCTTTTGCAACATCATCCATAATTTTTTCTAAGCCGAATATACCGCAGGTGACGGCATATTTTTCATCGGAGGGCTTGAGCTCTTTAATATCAACATTATAAAACTTTAAAAGCATCTCAATTGTTGCACCCGTTGCACTTGCACAGTTTGTGTTCCAATCCATATCGGAAAATTTGCCGTCCTTAAATTTTACCCATTTGATATCTCGGGAACCTAAATCAAGAACGATATTTCCATGGTTCAATTGTTCTTTGGCACCGTATGCAAGCGCCACCACTTCGTTTTCATAATGTTTAACGTTTGTAAAAGTGCTTGAATGGCCTGTTGCTGCTTCAAATTGAATATCAAGACTTTTTAATTGAGCGGTAGGCAGAACTTCATAAGTTTTTACACCGTTTTCAACGGTTAAAATTTTGCTCCATGTTGTTCCTGCATCCAAAAAATATTTTTTCATTATCTCAACCTCAAAAAGGCTTCGATTTTTGCTTTGATTGAATTTGTCGGGTGGCCGTCTATATCTATATAAAGCCCGTTATACTTATTTGCAAGATACTTTGCAAGCTGATTTTTGGCACAAAAAGTCTGCGCAAAAAAGACCGTCGGTAAATCATATTCTACAAACATTTCAAGTTCAATATTTGCAGGATTTTTTGCTTCCACACAGCGCGTCCACCCAAAAACGTGCGTATTATCAGGGAAAATTTCAAGAATGCTTAAATCATTCGGGGGAACTCCCCAAAAGCCAAATTGTGCCTTACATTCAGGCAGATAAGAATAATCTTTTTGTTCAATAATATTGGCGGTTATTTTTTCAATTTTTTCTCTCAAAGGTAAATTGCTTTTGCTGACTGGTGTTTCAGACAGCTTATCAAAGGGCATAGTATCTTCAAAATATGAAACTTCAACATTAAAACCTGCTTCTTTTAAAATTTGAACCGCAAAAAAGGCTGAATCGCATTTATCTTTACCCACAGGCGCCAGAATTACAATAAGACTGTCTTTCAAATAAAAAGCATTATTAAAAATATTTTTTATAATGGAACAGTAATTTTCAGGCAGAATGCTGATTTTAGGGTAATTAAAATCAATATCCAAATCCACCCATTGCGCATCGGGGTATAAGGTTTTATATTTTTCAATTAAAGAGGGTTCAGGGTATCCCCAGAAACCGATAATATTTTTCATACTAGAAATTATAGGAAAAAAACACCCGCCGCGCAATTTTATAGAGTTTATTTGAAAAGTCTTTATTATTTAAACCTTTTATATGAATTGTTTGTTTATTTTTTATTTTAGTATTGGCTTTATGGCAAGCGTTGCAGAAGAAAAACTAAGATTAAATTTAGGCAAAAATATAAAGCACTATAGAAAGCTGAAAAAACTGACTCAATACGAGCTTAGTATTCAAGCTGATGTGAGCGAACGCTATATCAAAATGCTTGAAAAGGATGCAAGTTCTCCAAGTATGGCTGTGCTTTGCATGTTATCAGAAGCACTCAAAATTGAGCCGTATATGCTTTTAAAATAAATATTGATACAATATTTACGCAAGAGAGAAGATTTCATAAATTTCATCATCTGAAAGTTCAGTGATTACTTTTTCTCCTGTAAATACGGCGGCATCTGCCAGTTCACGTTTATCTTTTATAATTTTATCAATTTTTTCTTCAAAGGTGGATAGGGTTATAAACCTGTGCACCATAACGTTTTTATCCTGCCCGATACGGTAGGTTCTGTCTGTTGCCTGGTCTTCAACCGCAGGATTCCACCATAAATCATAATGAATAACGTTGCTTGCGGAAGTCAGGTTCAGCCCCAAACCACCTGCTTTAAGAGATAAAATCATAATTTTATTTTGAATTTCTTCAGAGAAGCTTTTTATCATCTCTTCTCTTGCTTTAACGTTTAATGAACCATGGAAAAACAGAGGATTTGTATCAAATTCATCTGCTATAATTTTTTCTAAAATGGCGCCCATTTCTTTATACTGGGTAAAAATAAGCACCTTTTCATCATTATCCAGAATGTTCGTTAAAATTGACATTAATTTTTCGGTTTTGCCTGAAGCGCCTCTGCTCATATCGCCATGTTTTAAATAATGATACGGATGGTTGCATACCTGTTTTAATGAGGTTATCAGTTTAAAGATAGCACCGCGCCTGTTAATACCGCTTCCTGCAGACTGCACTTCCTGCATTGATTGATTAAGCACCCTTTCATATAAAGCTGCCTGCGGTTTTGTAAGGTAGCAGAATTCATCCAGCACAACTTTTTCAGGAAGGTCTGAAATAATCATTTTATCTGTTTTTAAGCGCCTCAGCATAAACGGTGAAATTGCTTTTTTAAGTTTTTCCGCTCTCTGGGTTTCTTTAAATCTTTCAATCGGAACGGAATAATTTTTGCCAAAATCATTAATAGAGCCGAGATAGCCCTTATTTATGAAATCAAATATGCTCCAAAGTTCAGACAATCTGTTTTCAACAGGAGTACCCGTCATTGCTATTTTCATATCCGCTTTAATTGATTTAACAGCCTGAGTCTGTGATGTACCAGGGTTTTTAATATTCTGCGCTTCATCAATTACAACAAGATCCCAGCTATGTTTTTTAAATTCTTCAATATCAATTCTTAAAATTGCATAGGTGGTTAAAATAACATCACAATCGAGTGAGAATTCGCGGTTAAAACCATGGTATGTATAGACGTTTAACTTCGGTGCAAAGTTTTCAAATTCTCTTTCCCAGTTGCCGAGCAGAGTTGTAGGACATACAACAACTACGGGTTTTTTGAGTTTATTTTCTTCCTTTAATTTCAGGATTAAACTTATAACCTGAACCGTTTTACCAAGACCCATATCGTCTGCTATACAGCAGCCAAAGCCTTTATTAACATTGGTATAAAGCCATCTGAAACCGATTTCCTGATAAGGTCTTAATATTCCGCTTAAATCTTTCGGAAGCTCAATATCTTCAACCTTTGTAAAGCTGCTTATCACTTTTGCAAAAGCTTCGTCATAATCAAAATCATATTCATCAATTTTGCCTGATAAGCTGTGGTGCAAAAGTTCCATTTTATTCATTACAAAATCAGGTTTTTTCTTCAATCTTTCAAGAAGTTTTTCGGTTTCTTCCTTATCGATTAAAATGTATTTATCTTTGTATTGAATAAGTCCGTTTGTATCTTTTGTAAGCTTCTGGAATTCTTCCGCAGAAATTTTTTCACCGTCGCCAAGCGCCACCTCGATTGAAAAATCCATAATTTCATCAAGTGAAATTGTAGAAGTATTTGACATATTCATAATGTCTTCAAGGTCTTTAATTCTCTTTTGTTTAACCCTTGCATTTATCGAAGCGCGCGGAATTATGATATTATCCATGCCTTTTGGAAGATTTACTTCCATATCGGCCTGCGCAAGATAATAAGTAATCTGCGTAATCATTTTATAAACGCCTGATAAATCAAGTTCTAATGTAGTATCTTCGAGATCTTCAATATATTTTACAGCCCAGTTTATCTGTTTTTCAATTATGGTTTTATCGGCATCGTTTAAATCTTCAAGGTCAAATACTTCGCCTGTTTTTTTGTTTTTAGCGAATATTTTCATTAAAAATCTGTCATCATCTTTAATATCTTCAATTTTTTCGATATTAAAGACAGGAACGATTTCATAAGTTCCAAGGCTCATTTCATCAAGCCATGTTTGAATATCGGCCCCTAAATCGTTTCCTTTGAGCATTCTTTTATGCACGGCTGATTTTACAAAATAAGGAGCGGATTTTAAATCTTTAAATTTAAAATGTTTAACACTCAGGAAATTAAAAATAAGGTAATTTAAGTATCTTTCAATTAATTTTTTTGTGGTTTCTTTGTCTAAAAATTCATTATCAACAATTTCAAGATAAGCATTTAAGTAATCTTTATTTTTGAAATACGGTTCCCAAAAAATTGAAAATGTATCTTTTTTAAATTTAACAGACGGTATGAAATTTAATTTTTCAACGGTTTTTTTCACAAAACCTGTTAAATAAAAATAAAATTTGTAGTTTTCGGATAAATCATCGGTGATTTCTATATTTTCAGACAGTCCCGTAAAATATTCAAAGAATAAATCAAGAGGAATGGAATATCCGTATTTATCACCTCTGTATTCAGCCTTCAGCCTGTAAAGGGAACCTTTTGATTTTAAATAATAATCAAAATTATAAGGCGGGGTAATAAAAATATCCGCCGTGTTATCTTTATTTTCAAAGACAATATCGGTTGACCTTAAGACCGGGTTTTTTGTATCAAAAGTATCGGGGAATTCTTCCTCAATAAGTTCGTATATGAGCGATAAAGTATATCTAAAATCCTTATTTTTTTGCGAATACGGATTAGAATCCAAATTCAAAAGGAGTTTTTCTACATCGTTTTTCTTAAATGTTAAATTTGAGCATTTCATTGTTTTCTTATTTTATTATAAAAACAATTTGTTGTATAATAGTTTTAGAGGATTTTAATAAATAGGATTTAAAATTGAACTTTGCAGTAAGAATTATAAAAAACCAGTTCTTCCCTATAAAAGTAAGTGATAATGTAAAATTGTGCCACGGACAGATGGTGCTTGTCCGCACGGAAAAAGGGGAAGAAGCGCATAGAGTTTTTCTTGTAAATCCTCAAATTCAAGCACAGTGGGATAAATTTAAACCGGAGCCGCTGCCTTTTGTTCGTGTTATGAATGAAAGAGATCTGGCGGAACTTGAAGAGATTAAAAAGCTTGAAATTCAGGCGCTTTATAAATGCAGAGAGCTTGCAGAAAAAAGAAATTTATCAATGAATCTTATCCAGACAAGGTATACTTTTGATAAGAAAAAAATTACATTTTATTATACAGCTCCCGAACGTGTGGATTTTAGGGAACTTTTAAAAGATTTAACACAGGAATTTAAAAGAGTAAGAATTGATTTAAGGCATATAGGCGTGCGCGATGAGACCAGTATTCTGCAAGGAATAGGGGTTTGCGGGCAGGCATATTGCTGCTGCTCATTTTTAAAGAAATTTGAATCCGTTAATACAAAACTTGCAAAAGATCAGGGGATTCCAATGACCCCGGGGAAAATAACAGGTTCATGCGGAAGATTATTATGCTGTTTAAATTATGAGTACCCGAATTACCTTGAGGCTGCAAAACATCTTCCTCCCGTAGGTTCAGGAGTAATGACGCCTGATGGTATCGGAAAAGTGGCAATATTAAATTTCTTGAAAAATACAATCGGCGTAAAACTTGAAGACGGCAAAATTAAAGATTATTCAAAAGAAGATATCGAGATGATAGACGGCGAGGTAAATATTGAAATTGAAGGCGAAGATAACCGTCTGAATTACTCCGAAGAAGGGGAAACTATCGATATTAAAGCATTGGATAACGATAAAAATTCTTCAACCGGAAATATTTAAAAGGAAAAAATAGAAAATATGGGAACAGCGGAAAAAGAAGTTTCAAGTAAAAGATTATCAAGTGTTATAGCAAGAATTCTGGATGATAAAAAAGCATCCGATATTCTTGTGTTAAATGTGGCAGGAGTCTGCGTACTATCCGATTATTTTGTGATAGCATCCGCAAGCTCAACCACACAGGTTAAAGGCTTAACTTCATCTTTAAGAGAGAGGGTTAAAGAATTATTCGGCCGCATCCCGAACGGAGATGAAAACGACCTTAAAAACAGATGGAATCTGCTTGATTACGGCGATGTTATCGTGCATATTATGCATAATGAGCAAAGAGAAAATTACGCGCTTGAAAAATTCTGGAACCATGCCCTTAAGGTAGACAGGGAAGACTGGGAAGAAGAATCAAAAGAATATTCTCAATATGCAAGGTAAAAAACCGTTTTTTATTTTAATTTTGTCTTCTTTATTTTGTGTTCTTGCAAAATTAGTTTGAAGTTGTTAAAATGTAGATTAAGCAAAGCAGAAGGTTTAATTAATAATTCAGCAAAAATTAAAAGACTTTGCTTGGAAAAGAGTTTTAGTTTAATTCAGCATGCAAGAATTTTTTGTCTATAATTGCAGAAAGTTCTTGCTTTTTTTATTTAAGGCGGTTTGAATACCTGTCTTTACGGCCATCTGTTTTAGAACCATCTGTTTTAGGACCGGCAGCAAATTAAAACACAACTAAAGAACGCAATTAAAAAATAAAAAACGCTCCAAAAATAATTCGGAGCGTTTTTATTATATTTTAATTTTGAAATCAGATTTAATATTCTTCGGTTTCAGCTGCCGTTTCTTCTTCAACAATTGCTTCTTTAATTGTCTCGGAAGCGCTTACGGTAACTTTTACCTGAGCTTTAACTTTTGAAGATAATTTTACAGTCATTGTAAAATCGCCGATTTTATTGATGGGGTTGTCAAGCGTGATAGTTTTTCTGTCTACTTCAACACCTGTTTTTGCAAGTAATTCTTCGGCTAATTTTTTAGTTGTAATTGTACCGAATAATTTGCCTGATTCACCGGCTTTTGCTGATAATTCAATAACTTCAACAGCTTGAATTTTTTCTGCAAGTGCAAGAGCTTCCTGATGAAGTTTTTCAGCTTTAGCTTTAATCCTTGCCATATCTCTTTCTCTTGCTTCCAAAGAACCTTTCGTTGCTTTTTCGGCTAAATTGTTCGGAATTAAATAATTTCTTGCATATCCGTCTTTAACATTCACTATATCGCCAACTTCGCCAATATTTTGAACATCTTTTTTAAGTATAAGTTGCATTTTTGTCTCCTTGTAGTTTTTTATCAAGTAAGGTTATCTTAAATAAAACATCCTGTTTTTTCAAGTCCTTGCTTTAAATTATTGTTTTTTCTTTTTTTCTTTCTTATTTGATGAGTGTTTTTGAGCATTTGCAGGCTCGTTTTCTTCTGCTTTTTCAGAGGTTTCAAAATTGTCTTCTTTGTTTTCATCAAAATCAGAAGTTTCGGGCTCTTCCTTTTGAATTTCATCTTCAAGCTCTTTATCATCTATATTTTTTCTTGCCTGTTCGATTAATTCATTATCAATTTCCGTACCGTCAGCAAGTGCAAGAGCTTTTTCTTTGATTAAATTTTCAAGCTCTTTTACAATTTCCTCGGCTTTCTTTTGATTTTTCAATGATTGTTCTTTTATTGTTTCATCGATTTCATCGTCTGTTTTCGGGCGTATAACCGGAATGCTTAAGGCAAGAACTGTTTTATTTTCAAGTGCATCAATCTGCAATTGAAAATTTTCATCGTCAATTTCCATATATTTTGATACAACAGAAACAAGTTCTTCTCTCATCATTTGAATAGCACGTTCCGAAAACCCTGCCCTATCCTGCAAAAGCACGGTTTTAAGGCGGTTAACGGCAACCCCTTTTGTAGGGTCCTGCTGTTCTTCCTGAGATGTAAAAAAGCTTAAGACTTTATTATACAAATCATGAAAAATATCTTTCATTATTCAGCCTTCGCTTTCTTTGACATAAGCTTTTGAGTAAATTTTTTGATTTTTTCAAAAATATTTTTCGGCTGATCTATATCAAGGAAGGGTACATCTTCCCCTTGAATTCTTCTTGCAACATTTAAATATGCCTGACCTGCAAGAGATTTTTCATCATTTACAATAGGCTCGCCTTTGTTGGTTGAAGTTATAACACCGGTATCTTCAGGGATAATACCGATTAATTCCGCTGAAAGTATTTCAACAACATCTTCAACGCTCATCATATCGTTTGTTTTAATCAAATTCGGACGAACTCTGTTTACAAGCAATCTGTATCTTTTAACATCTTCTTTTGATTCTAAAAGACCGATAATCCTGTCTGCATCACGTATTGCAGACATTTCGGGAGTTGTTACAACGATTGCTTCATTTGCACCCGCAACAGCATTTTGGAACCCCTGTTCAATACCTGCGGGACAATCTACAAGAATATAGTCAAATTCTTCTTTTAAAGTTTCACAGATTTCTTTTAATTGGTCAGCATTAACGGCTGATTTATCCCTTGTCTGCGCTGCGGCTAAAAGGCAGAGATTCGGGTTTTTCTTATCTTTTACAAGAGCCTGCTTAAGTTTGCATCTGTCTTCAACAACATCCACAATCGTATAAACAATACGGTTTTCCAAACCTAATAATAAATCAAGGTTACGAAGCCCGATATCAGTATCAATCAAAACTACTTTATTTCCGCCCTTTGCAAGAGCAGTTCCTATATTTGCAGAGGTTGTAGTTTTACCTACGCCGCCCTTTCCTGATGTAATTACAATAACAGAACCTGTCATATATTTTACTCCTATTGATTAGACATTTTAAACAACACAATATTATCATCTATAATTCTGGCTTCTTCCGGCGTAAATATTGAGGATTTAACAATATAAGGAATATTGCCGCCGTCAGGGCGTCTTGAGTAGCAGTTTGCTATTCTTAGCTGAACGGCATTCATTTTTAATGCTCTAATTTTTGCATCCCTGTTTCCCTTTGAACCGGCGTGGGCAATAGAACCCAGGACTCCCCATACTGTAATATCTCCGGTAGCTTTAATCTCGGAACCCGGGTGGCAATCACCGATTATTACAATATTTCCGTCAAATTCAAGAGTCTGTCCGCTTCTTAAAGTCTGGTTAACATAAATAGTCTGCTTATTATCTATAACGACAGGGTCAGATGTCGGCGGAGCGTAAAAATCAACTTCTTCAAAATCTTCTTCATCCTGAAGTTTTTCATCACTTGCCTTTTTATAAACCGTAATAACCTGTCTTTGAAGCCCTTCAACGGTTTCTTCTTGCTTTTGCTGAACGGGTTCAGGTTCTTTCTTGGGCAATTCCTGTGCATCTTGAAGCTCGGCGCCGTCTCTTATGTGCTTTTTCAATTCATCAAATTTATTTTGCACAGGTTTTTCGGTATTTTGCGGCTTTTGAACTTCCGCTGCGGTTTCCGCTTCTTTGTTTTGAACTTCTTTTGAAGCAGGTTCAGCCTGATTTGCTGCAGGAATTTCAATGATTTCTTCTTTATTTTCGGGATTTTCACCATCTTCAGCTGCGGTTTGAAGTTTTAACACTTTTGGCTGTGTTACCCTTATACCCATTGAAGCACAGGCATTCTGCGTAATTAAAGATGTGGTTTCAACATTTACAAGTTCTGAATTATAGCTTTCAATTAAAGATCTTATGCTTAAAATTTGAGATTGGTTTAAAACATTATCTTTAAGCTTTAATGAAATACCCCTGCCTGAAGCATTCGGAATCTCAAGAGCTAAAGAAACATTATTAATAATCTCTCCCGTATTACTGCATTCGCTTAAGTCTATGACAAAAAGTCCGATATTCTCTTCCATAAAATTCATACCTCAAAATTAGCTTGTATTTACCATAACTTAAAATGAAGATAAAAACAATTATTTATAAAGAAATCTAAGTTTAAAATTTACATTCAATAAAGCAATTTTTGCTTTTCTTATGTTTTAATTAGTTTGTGGGAAGATAATTTATCATGCAAGTCAGTTCACTGCAAAATATAGTTTCAACAAATACGTTTAAGGATTTTCATGTACCGAAAAATAAGCCGGGAAATGAAAATCTGCCCACTCGTATAAATACGGAACATCATAAGAAAGAATCTCATAATCATAAGAAAAGTGCGGTTAAAAAGGTTATTCCGCTTGCAGGAGCAATTATCGGAACGATTTTACCGCTTATTATATTTAATAAAGCCCAAGGGAAAACTTTAAATAAAGAGGTTTTAAAATCAGGCAAAGTTATTGATAAATTAAAAGAGGCAGGCGAATATTTTGAAATAGACGGTGTTCCAAAAATTCTATCCACGGCAGGCGGCGCCATTTTAGGCGGTCTTGCAGGGGGATGCATTGTGGATAGAAATAAGGAAGATAGAATTGAAAAGGTCAAAGAGGGCCTTTTTGAAATGACAAATATTACAGTGCCCACTTTGCTTGTTGCAGGCGGCGTAAAATTTATGCAGTCTAAAAAACTTGATAAAGGGATAGGTAAATTTGCCCCTGTTGTATTCGGGCTCGGGCTGGGAATTCCTATAGCGCAGAAAATTTCAAACACAATTTCAAAGAAAATATTTAAAGACAAAGGGGAAGAGCGCAAATTTAAACCGAAAGATTTACTTGTGCATTCCGATGATTTAATTGAAATGCTTGTACTTATGAAGGTTCCTTTTGCAAAGAAATTACATATAGATAAAATTCTGGCTCTAATTTATGCTAAATGCGGTTATGAAACGGGTACAAAAGATATACATAATAAAGGAACCGGACACCACCATTAATCTTAGTCAATAATTCTTGTATCACATTTTGCAGTAAGATTGTCTTTATTTTCATTTATATATTTAATAAATAACTCTTTAGCATTTAAATTCACAGGTTCCGCTTCATTATAAAGAGTATCTTTTATAAAAGGTACCTTAGATTTTTTAAAATATTTTTCAACATTAGCAATTGTATAAGTTTTGTTTAAATCAATCGAGGTACCGTCTGATGTTTTAATAAATTGTGTAAAATATTCATCCGTTTTCCCTGTATGGCATCCTTTAAGAATTTCTTTTCTGTCAATAATAAGGCCGCTATAGTGTGTTACGGGATTGCGTTTGGGGTTTATTTCGCTGAATAAAACATTTTCTATAACAAGTTTTATAAGCATTCTTCCCGATATTTTATTTTTCAAAATGCCCGCATCTTCATTTACAATACCGTTTAATGTGTTCATTATCTGTATATTATTGGCTCCGCCGTTTAAAGCAGTATCAAGCGGCGTTCTTATAGCAGAAGCATTTATGGCAAATATTTGAATTTCAGGATTTGTTTTTTGAATTTGAGAAAGAATTGCATCCGTTACAAAATTTGCAAGATAATTATTTCCGAGTCTGACGTCTTCAACGCCTAAAACGGCAATATCCGGCTTTACTGTATTAATTTTATATTCTTTTTTCAAATCTTTACAAAAAACTTCATCGTAAAATTTCTTAAAAAATCCATCAGGGCGCACAGACTCTTTATTTGGATAATAAACCCCTAAGTATACATCGGATTTTAAATTCCCGTCATCATCAATAAAGAATTTAGCATTAACATGTTTTTTAAAATTCTGGCCCAGATTAACAATTTTTACACCCGATACTTCTTCAATACCATCCAGATGTTCATGAGCATTTAAAATAAGATTAATGTTATCTTTTCCCATTTTGCGGGCAAGATTTTGTGCAAAGTCAACCCCTGTATGGCTTGACACTATTACTAAGCCTTTAGGATTTTCGCGCTTAAAATCTTCAATAATTTTTACAGTTTCATCAAAGGTCTCTTTGTAATCTTCGGGAGTTGTTGATTTTCCGGCCTTTGCGATATTATTTATAAATTTTATTCCGTATGCAGTATTTTTATAATATGGCATATTAACGGGATTTATTCCCAAAAATAATGCTTTATGTTTTAAATTCGGGTTTTTATCATCTTCAATTTCAAGAATATCCTGTTTTACAACTTTTTTCTTATCAATTAAAGACCGCAGAACGGGAGAAGCTTCAAAATCAAGATTTGTCATAAGAACAGCTGCATTGATATTATTCAGAACCTTTTTAAACTCAAAAACTCCTGCATCAAGCTCATGGTTTCCCGGAACAAAATAAGTTTTTGTATTATGTGCAAAAGCTCGCATTTTTTCAACAAATTTATTAAAGAACAGGGTTTGAAAATAATGTGAATTAGCGTTTTTGTTTGATTTATACCCTTTTGTCCCGCCTGAAATAAACCAGTCGCCCGCAATTACAAGGGCATTTTGGTTCCCCTTTTTATCTTCAAGGAAAAGCTCGTCCCTGTTTTGTTCTACGCTTTGATAGAACGCATCCAGCTTTTCAAGATTTCCATGGTTATCAGAAAATGTATTTATATTTAATGCTGCGGCTTTAAAATTAAGTTTATAATTTAAGCTGCTTAAATTAATTTTCATTGTGTATATTTAAGGTTTAAAAATAAAAAAAATTGATAGTTTTTTATGCTCCTGTTAATATTTTGTTTATGAAAAAGATATTATTTTTATTAACGGGTTTAATGATTCTATCTTCATTTGCAATAAATGAAGCAAAAGCGGCAGACAGCACAGAGAATTACAAATTAATTAAAACAACGTTTGATTATTCGCCTGTAAGATACGGCGCAAGCAGAAATGCGGAAAGATTTACCCATCTTAAAAGCGGTGTTTCATTATATTCAACAAAACAAACCGCCAATTTTTATAAGGTGGATTTAGGGCTGGATAAATCTTACTGGATAGAAAAAATTTATATCAAAGAAAAAGGCATTGCGTCAAAAAATAAGCCTTCAAAGGTTTCAAAAATTAAATTTTATGAAAATAAAGAAAACTATCTTGTAAAAATAAATACAAAAACCAAAACTCCTTATAAAATTTATCAAAATGACGATTTTAAAAACGGTTCTTTAAAATTTCAGCTTTATAATGTTGATATTGACAATGACAACTTAAAGGTAAAATTTAAAGACGGCGGGAAATTCAATTATTTCGTTAAAAATGCCAATAATTCATCAGAGATATTAAATATCCACTTTAGAAACAACAAACCGATTTTAGGGTATGATGTTGAAAGCAAAAACGGCATTTTGAATGATTCTCTTGTTTTAAAAATTAAAAAACCCGCTGATATAGATAAAAAAGAGCCTCTTAAAAATATCAAAATAGCGCTGGATGCAGGACATGGCGGAAAAGAATGCGGAGCTGTTTCAGGCGGATTTTATGAAAAAGACATAAACCTTCAAATTACAAATGAATTAAATGATATATTAAAAGAAAAAGGCGCAAAAACAATCCTTACAAGGAAAACCGATACGGATACAGAGTTGTATTCAAGGGTGGATAAGGCAAGGGCTAAAAATGCGGATATTTTTATAAGCATTCATCAAAATTCCCTTCCAAACCCTAAAAACTGGGCAAAAAAACACGGAAGCGGAGTATATTATTACAATGAAAATGCAAAAGTTCTCGCTTACAGCGTGCAAAAAAATCTTGTGAAAAAAACGGGTTTTAGGGATGACGGCGTATTTAAAGCTTCATTTGCCGTTGTCCGTTCCAGCGACCCTGTAAGCATTCTTGTAGAGTGCGGATATATAATCCATCCTTATGAAAGAAAAAAATTAACAGACCCTGCATTTCAAAAAATTGTAGCAAAAGCTATCGCAGACGGGGTAGAAGAATATTTGCTAAAAACCGCACTGTAAAGATTTTATACTGTAAGGGTTTTATAGGGGTTAAAATTTATGATTAAAAGATATTCAAGAGAAGAAATTTCAAAAATATGGGAACTGGAAAGTAAATTTTCTTATTACCTCAGGGTTGAGCTTGCTGTAGTTGAAGCTTATTACAGGCTCGGGCAGATACCGGATGAAGCTTATCAACATATTTTAAAAACCGCAAATTTTAATGTCGGGCGGATTGATGAAATCGAAAAAACGGTAAATCATGATGTTATAGCTTTTTTAACCTGTGTAAATGAATATGTCGGAGAAAAATATTCAGGCTATATTCATAAAGGACTTACAAGCTCTGATGTTATTGATACGGCTTTTGCTCTTCAAATTAAAGATGCGGCGGAAATTATCTTAAACGATATGGATATTCTTTTAGAAACAATTAAAACCCTTGCTTTTAAATACAAAGACACAATGTGTATAGGGCGCTCGCACGGCATAGGGGCGGAGGTTATAACCTTCGGCTTTAAGCTTTTAAACTGGTATGATATGTTTGAGCGGGCAAAAAACCGTATAAAATATGCATTAAATGATATTTTAAGAGGACAGATTTCAGGCCCGGTGGGCACTTATTCAAACGTAGAACCCGAGATTGAAAAATTGACCTGTGAAATTTTAGGATTAAAACCGGCTAAAATTTCAACACAGGTAATTGCCCGTGATGTACACAGCGCTTTTATTTCAGCACTTTCAATCTTAGGAAGCGTTATTGAAAACACGGCAGTTGAAATCCGCCATCTGCAAAGGTGGGAGGTGGCAGAAGTTGAAGAAGGGTTTAAAAAGGGGCAAAAGGGCTCTTCTGCCATGCCGCATAAGAAAAACCCGATTGCAAGCGAGAATTTATCAGGTTTAGCCAGAGTTTTAAGGGCAAACAGCATTGCCGCAATGGAAGATATCACACTCTGGCATGAAAGAGATATCTCGCATTCAAGCGTAGAGAGGGTAATTTTCCCCGATTCAACAATACTTGCCGATTATATGCTCACAAGGCTTAATAACACCCTTGAAAACCTTACGATAAAACCCGATAATATGATAAAAAATATCGGCAAATACGGCGATATAATCTTTTCTCAAAGCTGTCTTTTGAAATTAACCGAAAATGGCATGACGCGCGAGGCGGCTTATGAAATCGTTCAAAAAGAAGCGCTGGATGCATTTAATAATAACGGCAATTTTAAAGAAAATATGCGCCGCCATCTTTCGGAAGATGAAATTAAGGAATGTTTCAATTACGAAAAATATCTTAAAAATATGGATGTGATATTTAAAAGGTTTGAATAAAATCAAAAATTGTACACCCAATAGGTGTACAAAGTAAGTACAATATGCTATAATTAAAGTATGGAACAAAAGTATTTAATTAAAAAGGTCGGTAAATATACTTTTAAATTTAAATTAGACTTAAACCCTGTAAATAATGAATACGAACCCCATATATACCATAGACACCTCGTTACGGTTGATGATGCTATCCGTGCATTTTTTACAATAAGCGAAGAATACTGGAACGAAAAATATAAAAGATATGAAGCATACTCAAAAACTTATGACATAGATTTATATTATATGAAATTAAAACAAAAGGACACTTATCTATTTATTATCACAGCTTTTAGGTAAATAAATTGGAGCATAATATGAACGAGAAATTTTCAAAACAGGAAATAGAAAATTTACTGAAAAATTCAACGGAAAAAATTGTTTCCGAAAGCAAAGATATAGTTGATGAATTTGGAAATACGCATAACGTTGATGAAATCACAAACCAAGCAGAAAAATCCATCAAGAAAAAATACCCCAAGGTTAATTTCAGATGGTCAGAATTTGAAATTGCAAGAGCAAAAAAGATTGCAAAAAAACTGGGTCTTCCATACCAAACTTATCTTAAATCGCTATTAAAGCAGGGTATGGATAATGATGAAAACAGGTTAAAATCCATGTAAATTCTACACTGCCGGTTTTTTGAAGCGTGCCTTGATGGCATTTTCGGTTTCTTTAATACCTTTCGGGTCTTTTGTTGCCTTAAAAAGCTTTAATTTCGCTTCATAAAGGCTTCTTTCATCAGGATACTTTAAAATACCGTCATTTAAAATTTTAATTGCCGTTGCCGTATTTTTCTTATCGTAATAAATTGTTGAAAAATCAAGGTAATCCTGCACCGTTTTAGGTTTCAAACTTGCAATGGCGTTGATTTCCTTACTGTAGGCATTATTATCCCCGAGGCTTCTGTACGCCTGTGCCAGATTATAAAGATACATTGCCCTGTTCGGGTCTAAATCCACAGCTCTTCTGAACATGGAAACCGCACGTTCGGTATCAAAATTTTTATATTCAATAAGACCTAAATAGTTATAAATATCAGCCTCAAGGGTAAATTCCAAATCAAGCTCCATAGCCTTTTTGAAAGCATTTTCGCTTGATGAGAGGTCTTCTTCCTGATAATAAATTTTTCCAAGCTCAAAATAATAATTAGGATTTTCGGTCTGCTTTATTGCATCAAGCAAATATCCCTTTGCTTCCATAAAATTAGCATTTGCAACGCATATTTTTGCAAGGTAATAAAGCATATCCGGGTTTTTATTACCGTTTTTAACCGCAACGGAAGCCCTTCTTAATACTTTTATACCATCTGATAAATTCCCTTCTTCAACAAGGCTTGTACCTAGCCCCATCAAAGCTTCATAGAAATTTCCGTCAATCAGTATTGCATTTTTAAAATATTTATTTGCAACATCAAACTCTTTATTTTCAAGATAGTAATTACCTAGTTCAAGATAGGCATATTTGCTGTTAGGATTAACTTTCAGCGCCTCTTTAAGATATTTTTCTCTCTGTTTATTTGTATTTTTCTTATACAGGGTGCCTTTCAGCGCTTCAAGCTTTGCTAAATTAATGTATGTTAAATTAAAATTGGCATCCGCTCTTTTTGCCTTGTTCAGGGCTTTTTTTGCCTCTTCAACATTATTCAGCTTCATATAACATAAAGCCAGATTGTTATATGCAACAGCGCTTTTGGGGTTTAATTCAAGCGCTTTGTTAAAATAAGTCACGGCATTATTACAATCGGCAGAATAATAATATTCCAAACCTTTTGTATTGTAATAATCAAAATCATATTTCGGAAGCGACACAATATTTAAATTTTTCGCCCAGATTGACTGTAAAAGCGAATTATCCAGCAAAAGTGCTTTGTTAAAATATACTTTTGCCTGTTTTATGTTGCTTTGATTATAATAAATTTTTGTTTTTAGTAAAAGCGCATTTATATTATTCGGATTAACATTTAAAATTAAATCAGCATACTGAAGAGCCTTAACATAATTTTTTGAATCAAAATACATATTTGCCATATCAAGATAATCATCCTCGGCTGAATTATCCGTTGTGTATTTTGGCGCAATGCTTATTTTTTCAATATTTTTGCTCAATTCATAAGATTTTTGCAGGTGTTCTGCCGATTGCTGCATTTTGTTTAAATTTTTATAACATACCCCTAAATAATAATGTGCATCCGCATCATTAGGGTTACCCTTAATATAACCTTCAAAAAATTTTGCCGCTTCATCATATTTTTGCATATTAACAAGGTTTATTCCGGATTCAAGGCTCCAGATAAGGCTTGCATCCGCTTTATTTGCAACGCCTGTGTGCATTATTAAAAGTGCCAGAAAAACTATTGCGATTTTTTTTCTTATCTTTTTCATACGTTTAAAATTTCTTCAACCACTTTTATCGTGTCTTGAAAAACCCTCTCTATGTTTTGATTTGCGTTAACTATTTTTACCCTTTCAGGCTCATTTTCTGCTATATCAAGATAGCCTTTTCTTAATTTTCTGTGAAACTCAATTCCTTCGGCTTCAAGTCTGTCTTTTTCGCCTTGAAGTCTTTTTTGAGCAACTTCTGTTTCAACATCAAAAACAATTGTTAAATCAGGGACAAGCCCCTGCGTTGCAATTTTATTTAAATGCTTGATTTCATCAAGATTTTGCTCTCTGCCGTAACCCTGGTATGCAAGGGTGGAATCAGTGTGCCTGTCGCAAAGAACAATTTTGCCTTCTTTGAGCGCAGGTTTTATTTTATATTCAATATGCTGGGCACGATCAGCCAGATATAAAAAAGTTTCAGCCGCATTTGAAACAGGGTTTTCATAATGGAGCAGAATTTTTCTTAAATGCACCCCTAAATCAGAACCGCCGGGCTCGCGGGTTAAAATATTTGCAATATTTTTTTTATCAAGATATTCTTTTAAAAGCTCAATCTGCGTTGTTTTACCGCAGCCGTCCGCTCCTTCAAAAGTTATAAATAATCCTCTTTTTGGTGTTTTCCCCGTTTGCATAATCCGCTAATCTCAATAGTTTTCAAATCTTTTATTATAATATTACAACTTTTGTAAAAATAAAAGACAAACTTGTAGTTTTTTAAAAAATTTAATCTATAATGTTGTTGTGGGATATTTTATTATCCCCCATAAAACCCACATTTCGCTATAGGCGGCAGGATTTGAAGAATTGGAAAATTTTGAAGTGAAGCAGGAAAATATTAATCAAATGGAAGAAATAATTACGGCGGGTCAGCTTTTAAGAATATTAAATTCAAACCCTAAAGAAGTTTCCACGCTATGCCAGAAAGCATGCTTAAAACCCAAAAAAGACGGCTTCGGAAATATTTATTTTTCTAAAGATGATATTGATGTGCTAAAAAAGGTTAAAGAACTTTATAAACACACAAAAGAGCTTCAGGAAGAAAAGAAACGTGCAGTAGAAGAAGCAGTAAGAAAAATGAATACGGAAAAAGAATATATAAACAGTGCAAAAGAAAATAATTTCCTGCAGAGAGTAAAACAGAGAGCGCAAAAACAGGAAATTTCAATTGAAGATACAGACAGATTGGCACTTCCCGCTCATAAAAACGAATTTTCAAGAGCGGTTGAAGCACTTGAAAATAATATTGTGGATAGAATATCAAGCGTTTTAAATGAAAAAATGGACGGGCTTGATGAAATTGTGGTTGAATTAATCAGAACAAAAACCGAAAATGAAACCTTAAGACAAAAATTAAATGAATTAAATAAAGAAAATTTCAGCTTAAAAAGTGAAAATTCAAGCTTTAAATCTGTAGGTTTAGGGTTTTACGTTAAGAAAAATTCTGATGATTTTATGATGTAAAAAGCTTGAAAACTGCCTTTTCATAAGGCTTTACGGGGAAAGATGAGCAAAGTTTTAAGAAGTTTTTACCACAATTTAAAAGAACCTATTATTATTTGCGATTTTTCTTCCAAAAATTCTCAGCCCGAAAATAAGATTGAAAATTTAAACGGTGTTTATTTTAACAAGGCTTTTAAAAAAGTTTTTTCTGATGTTTTCCCTGATGCGGCAGATTTTTACAATGATATAAAGATTTTAAAAAAACTTGATAATAAATTTTATTTTGAATATTACCTTTTAGAAAGCGAAAATTTAAAGACTAATTCTCCCTTGAAAGATGCATTTGAACAAAAGCGGAATTGCAGCCTTTACGGTATGTATCAAAAAAGCGAGAGAGAATTTTTATATTTTTTAATTCAGGCTTTTTCTTTAAAAAAATACCGTATTGTTTATTTTTATGACGTTACAAGGGAAATTTTAACTGAAAAACTTACAAAGGAAAACGAACAGTTAAAAATTCAAAACCGCGAGTTTTTAAACACAAATTCTAAAGCACAAAATCAAGCCGTAAAGCTTGCACTTTTAAACAGGATTTCAACAAGCATTTCAAAAACTATAGATTTAAACGATTTAATAAATACTGCACTGAAAGAATTATCCATTATTTTCGGTGCGAAAAAAGCCTGTTTTGCAAAGAAAAAAGCGGATGAGGAAGCTTTTATAACGGAATATTTATACCCTTCCGTTTCAGGGGCGGAAAATTCAGGGACGGGAGAAATTTTAAAATACGATAAGCAGACAACGGATGAAATTTTTGATAATAAAATTTCGGTTAAAATATGTCTTAAAGAAAGCGAAAATTCAACTGAACCCTTAAAAACTCCTTTAAACAGGATTATTATCCCGATTACAAGAAACGAAAATTTAATTGCCATCCTTATTATTTTCACAACAAAGAAAAATATTGAAGAAATTGAAAAGGAGCTTCTGCTCGGAGTTTCAATGCAGATTTCAAGTGCAATCACGCAGGCTATGCTTTTTCAGGAGGTTTCGAATAAAAAACAAGAGGTTGAAAATGCACTCACGGAACTAAAAGAAACCCAGCTTCAATTAATAAACTCGGAAAAAATGGCATCTCTGGGGCAATTAATAGCATCTGTTGCCCATGAAATAAATACACCTTTAGCGAGCATCTGCGCAAATAATGAGATTTTAAAACGGTTTTTTAATTCAAATACACCGTTTGATAATGATACGCTTGAAATTTTAAGGGATACAAATTCAATAGATGCCATTGCAATAAAGAGAATTTCAAACCTTGTGCAATCGCTGAAAAGGTTTGTGCGTCTTGATGAAGAAACCCTGCAGGCGGCAAATATCAACGATGAATTGGATTTAACTTTAAATCTTTTAAGACATAAATTGAAAAAAGATATTAATTTGATTAAAAATTACGGAGAATTGCAGCCTGTAAACTGTTACCCGAATATGCTGAATCAGGTATTTTTAAACATTTTAATGAACTCAATTCAAAGTATCGAAAAAGAAGCGGAAGCCGCAAAGACAGGCTTTATTGGAGAAATCACAATTTCTACGGAAATAAAAGAGAGCTCGCTTTTTGTAAAAATTAAAGACAACGGCAGCGGAATAAAAGAGGAAGATAAGAAGAAAATTTTCCATGCCGGCTTTACAACAAAAAAAGTAGGCGAGGGGACGGGATTAGGCCTTGCCATCTGCAAAAAGATAGTGGAAAAACATAAAGGCACAATTTCATTTGAAAGCTCTGCCGTCAAAAAAGACGGGATAGCAGTAAAATTTACGGAATTTACAATTCGAATTCCCGTATAGAATAATCTATCTATGCTATGGAAATTGTTTAAAAAATACAGCATTAAGCATAAGCGAATAAAAATTTCTTATCGAACGTATAAAGTGAGAGTGTTTGAGCTGGCGCGCTTATCGGCTGAAAGCGCCAGCGAGTTCTCGAACAATAAAAGGTGAGATTAGAAATTTTATGAGTGTTGCCAGACTGCTGTATTTTTTAAACAATTTCCATACTCGGCAGTTACTGTGCAGTTAAGTTAAAAATTTAGCTAATACTTCACATACAAGTCATATTTTTTGCCGGATTCAAGCTTTGTGAATTTTTCAAGAATATCCGAAGGGTATTCTTTCTTATTTCTTGTTATCAAATATACGGCATTTTTATTTTCCGCCGCATTTTTAATTATATCTTTTACTTCATTATAGCCTTCGTTATCTATTCCGACAATATAGTAAATTTTCCCTTCATAATTATTTAACAGACTGTATTTTTTTCCCGTGCCGTATGCTATGAGTTTTGAGCCGGAAACAACCTGTGCCTTATCCGCATAATATTCAAGCTCATTCTGGCCGAATGTCGTAATAAACCCCAGAATTTTTCCGCTTGTAATAATTGATACACCGAGCATCAAAATCACATTTGCAATAAATAACAGCGATCTGTTTTTTGCAATTAAACATAAAATTGTAATTAAAGATATTACAATCAGCCATGATGCCATCACCATCCTGAAACTATCGGCATTTTGCGCATACAATAAACTTTCGCCGGATAAAAAGTTTGTAATTAATGCTCCGCCGATTCCAAATATAATAAAGAAAACAGCACCCGTTAAAGCTGAAATTTTTATACCTTTTTCAAATTTATTATCCGCAATATATCCCCACCAGTAATACCCCGTAATTAAAGATAATGCAGGGAATAAAGGCAGAATGTAGGTCGGAAGTTTTGTAGACGATACGCTGAAAAACAATAAAACGGAAAGCATATAAATTGATGCAAAAACTAAAAGCTTTCTGTCGTTTGTATCAGCTGAAAGAAGCTGTTTAAAAGATTTTGCAGCTTTAAAATCTTTAACCAGAGATTTTATCCCTCTGATACAAGCCGAAATAAAGCTGAATGTCCATGGCATAAACCCTGCAAGGATAATCGGAATATAAAATAAGAAGGGCTGTTTTCTGTTTATTCCAAGAGATGAATTTAAAAACCTTGCAAAGTGGTGTTTTACAATATAATCATCAATAAATGCACTGCCGTTTGCCGTATATGCCGCTATGTGCCAGGGAAGCGCAACGAGCAGAAATATAATAACTCCGAGGATTATATAAAGAGGTTTTACAAGTTCTTTGCCCTTATTAAAAGCAAGAAACGTAAGCCCTGTCACCATAGCAGGGATTATAATCCCTATAAGCCCCTTTTGAAGCACACTTAACGCCATAAAAAAGTAGGCAAGATACCAGAGATATTTTTTATTTTCCTCTTTAACATTAAAAAGTGTAACAACCGCGCAATATATCGTAACGGTACACAAAGCCATAAAGCCGATATCCATAATGGCAATATGAGTAAATAACCCCACCCACACGGAAGATAATAAGATAAATGCGCTTACCAGCCCGAAGATTTTAGAATTTAGGGCTTTTCTTCCAAAGAAAAATGTAGCAAACACAGCCAGAATACACATTATGGCATTTGGAAGCCTTGAAATAAATTCATCCGTGGAACCTGTTAATTTGTATAAAAGCACTATAAGCCAGTAAAAAAGCGGAGGTTTTTCCAGGAAAGGCTCAAAATTCAAATAAGGAGTAACAAAATCACCGCCCGCAAACATGGCACGCGCAATATTTACATACCTTGTTTCATCAATATCAATAAGCCTGTAGTTTCCTAAATTTAAAATACAGAATAAATAGCAAAACAGGATAAGCGCAAGTATGCAAAAGGGATTTGCGTGTTTTGTTATAAAGTCTTTTGCACGTTTTAAAAATTTATCTAAACTCTGTATCACGCTCTTTCCTCCTTATTCTACATCTATAATTTTCGCTCTGATAAAGACTTCATCGCCTTTCGTTTTTATCGTAATTACTTCATATTCGGCGCCAACACTTAAAGAAGGGATATTGATATGTTTTATTCCGTTTTCATCTTCAATAGTAAAATCTTTATTGTCGTGTCCCGAAATAATTGCCTTTATGTTTTTGTGTTTTGAAATTAAATTTTTATACGGTTCAGCGTTAAATGTAGCCTTCATTGCATCTTCAATTCCTAAAAGAGGATAATGCTGAACTATGATTACTTCATTATTTTTATATTTATTTAAATATTTTTCTAAAGTAATCAATTCTCTTTCTTTATAATATCCTCTCGGCATTGACACCATCTCATTAGTGCCGTCCATAAAAATAAATACAAATCCGTTAAGTTTCTTTACGGAAGGAATTTTAGAAATTTTATTTCTTGAATATCTGTTTAAAAGTCTGTAATATTCTTTTTTTTCAAGGTGTTTTGTTTTTTGTATATCATTGTTGCCAATGCTTACATACACAGGTTTCTGGATTTTTTTAATTATTTTTGCAAACATAACAAGGTTATATTTATCTGCTCCTGAAATGTTATTTCCTAAAAATAATACAAAGTCGCTTCCGGAGCGGTTAATATCATCCTTTACCCTTAAAAGTTTTTGAATAGAGGGTGTCATAGAATTATTGATTTTGTCTGATTTAATACAGGCATCAGAAACTGCGGTGAATGTTACATCAGCCGAAAATGCCTTATCGGAACAGAAAAACAATAAAAATATAAAAAGTAATGATTTAAAAATTCTCATGCCGGCGCGGCCCGTCCCCCCGTATATTGCTTTATAGAGCTTATTATACACCAAGTTTTAAATATTGGAAACATAATGAAATTTCAAACGTCAAACAAACTAAAAGAGGATGGAATAGAGTTTTTAAAAAGGGTTGGAGGAAATTTTTTTATGAAAAATTCATTAAACAAGGTGTATGAAGAGTATGATTTTGAAGACCAGTTTACGGGAACAAGCTGCCCTATAACAGATAATGAAGAAGATGATGAAGAAGAAATTAAAACCTTCAACACCATTGCAAATAAAGATGAAATTTTGCAGATGTATCTTAAAGATATAGGCAAAATAAAACTTTTAAACAGGGCAAACGAAACAGCAATCGGAAAGACGATAAA
Source organism: Candidatus Gastranaerophilales bacterium (assembly GCA_910587055.1). Taxonomy (GTDB): domain Bacteria; phylum Cyanobacteriota; class Vampirovibrionia; order Gastranaerophilales; family Gastranaerophilaceae; genus MGBC122484. Next base: position 103,464 of record CAJUKY010000004.1, on the reverse strand, counting down.
GGAAGGCAGCAAAAAAGAAGCAAGAATTGCAAGAAAAAAGCTTATTCAGGCAAATTTAAGACTTGTTGTATCAATTGCAAAAAAATACACAGGGCAGGGAATTTTATTTATGGATCTTGTACAGGAAGGCTCTTTAGGACTTATTAAAGCCGCAGAAAGATTTGATTATACAAAAGGTTTTAAATTTTCAACTTATGCAACATGGTGGATAAAGCAAACAATAATAAGGGCTATCGCCAATAATTCAAGGACTATAAGAATCCCCGTGCATATGAGCGACAAGATAAGAACCTTAAAACGCGCAATTGTAAAACTGAGTGTAGATTTAGGGCATGAACCTGATGATGAGGCACTTGCGGATTATTTAAAAACCGATATCAAAAAAATAAAACAGGTTAAAAAAGCTATGATAAAAGAGCCTGTAAGCCTTGATACGCCTGTGGCACAGGATTTATGCCTTGAAGATTATATTAAAGATGATATAGGAAAACTGCCTGATATCAAGACAGAAAAAGAATTTCTAAACGAAGATATTATAAAAGCGCTTGATATACTCTCGCTGAAAGAAAGATTTATCATAATAAACCGCTTCGGTTTAGAAGGGCGGAAAACAAAAACACTTGAAGAATTGGGGAAAATTTTAGGGTTTTCAAAAGAGAGGATAAGACAAATTGAAGGAGAAGCTTTAAAAAAATTGAGACGCTCCGAAAAAACCGCGGAATTAAAACATTATTTAGGATAATTTAGGAATTTTTTCGATAAACAACAACTGACAGCTTAAAATATCATGTAACCTTTTTAAAAAGCCTATCCGATAAGGGACAGGCTTTTTATTATTTTTAATTATTATTTTCAGCAGTTTCTTTTATGTCTTCTTTTGTTTGTTCTTTTGTTTCTGTATCTTTTGTTTCTGTATCTTTTGTTTCGGCATCTTTTGTTTTTAAGGCATCCAAAGCCTTATCAATTGTGCTTTTATCTTGAACGGCCTTTTGATTAAGCTCTTTATCCGGCATAAAACCTCTTTCTTTAGCGGTTTTATCAGCTTCAAATTTATTTTTCGCCCATGCGCCTATTGAAACAAAAGTAAGTGCAAGTCCTATGCCAAGCGCAACAGTACTTCCTTTTTGCTTTTTAAGAGCCGCAGTTTTTAACTCTGCAATTCTTTCAGAGCTTGCGGAATTTTTAATTGCTTTATTTAGTTTTTTATTTAAATTCAAAGATTTAATTGATTTGAAAAGGGCCATAAGCGAAGCTGCAACTGCACCGAGACCGGCAATAATTGTTGCGGCTTTATATTCGCCGTCTTCTTTTTCTCTTCCGACAGAAAGCTTTTGTGCTTCATAAGCAACTGCTTTGCTGTAATAAGCATACGGGCTGTTTTTTGCAGCGGTATCTTTTTTATTTTCAGCAGAACTTTTGTCTTTATTATCTGTTTCAGCTCCTTTGAACTGAATACTCCTTATAGCATGAATTTGCATTTAATACCTCGTTTTTAAATCTTCGCATTAATACAAAACTCATAATAATATATTTTGAACCTTCTTTGATTAAGAATGTATCCAAAATTTAATATTTCTTAATGCCACATCGGGCTTTAACCTGCCTGCCAGTTTATAACTTCAACATTATCAAGATTTACACGCTGTCTGGCATGCCATAAATCATACGCCTGCTGCAAATCAAGCCAGAAACCAGCACGGGATTTCAGTGCTTTTTCAATTTTTAATGCCATTTCAGGACTAATTCTTGATTTTCCGTTTACAATTTCAGATAAATTTTTACGGCTGGTTCCGATTTTTAAAGCAAATTCCGATATACTAAAACCCAGAGGTATTATCCAGCCTTCAAGCAAAATTTCTCCGGGATGCGGGGGGTTATACATTTCCATTTTTATACCTTTCTTAATGATAATCCTGATAATTAACTATATAAGCATTTTCGTCTTCAAATTTAAAAGTTATGCGCCAGTTGGCCTGCACTGTAACTGACCATAAACCTTTCATGGAACCCTTCAAAGGATGAAGTTTGAAGGCGGGAATATCAAGATCGTCTACAAACTTTGCCCTGTGAAGCGATAGTAATATTATTGATAATTTCTTAGCATGAATTGCCTGAATGCCTTTAGTTGAGCCTGTTTTAAAAAAATTTTCCAGACCCTTATGTTCAAAGCTTTTTATCATATTATTTATTATAACCTGTAACGTAACAGGTGTCAATAGTAAAATCCGCAGAATGCTGATTTTAAGGCAGGTTCAGGAATTTATGTACCTGCGGGATGAGCCTTATTCTTGAATATTTTGAATACAGCTTCTGGAAAATACCTGTCATATCAAGCTTTTTGGACATAGGCATCTTAGGCTGTAAAATAATTTCTATTCCATGCTTCATCCCTAAATTTGCAAGTTCATTTATCTCTTTATCCGTTATATTTTCATCAAAAACAACTTTTGCAAAAACGTCTGCATCTCTTGCTACAAGTAGAAATTCATCGCTTAAAGAAAAATCATGCTTTTCTCCTGCGGCAGATTCAAGCTTGATATCCATCCCAACAATATCGATATAATCTATTACTTCTCTAAGGTTGTATGGCAGAGTACCATTGGTTTCTAAGTATATTGTTTTTTTCAGGGAAGTCTTATATTCCGATAAAAAATCTCTCAAAAAATCGGATTGCAATAAGGGCTCTCCGCCTGTAAAACTGATAATTTGCGCCCCGTAGTGCTGAATTTCTCCATAAAGCGCGGATTTTGTTAATTTTATTACGTTTTTTTCTTCAAAATTATTGGTATCACAGTATTTGCATTTCAAATTACAACCGAAAAGCCTTATAAATAAGTGTTTTTGACCTACCGTAAGCCCTTCACCCTGAATTGATTCAAATATTTCACAAATTTTACAAGTTTTTTCCAAAATTTTTCCTTAAAATCCTTTTATATACTTTATTTTCAGCTATCTAAACCTAAATCAATTTCCCTTAATTTTTTATAGAGTTCAATTTCTTTTTTGTCTAAATTTTCATTTATATCAATTCTGACAATTACAGTATAGTCTGCTTTTAAGCCTAATGATGCCCATTTTTCATCATCCACTTTCAGTTTAAATCTTGTACCCGATTTTGTCAAAGGCGGAATTGTTGTTGAAACATTTTTCCCTGCAGCAGAAATTGTTATTTTACCCCCTAAAACCGCTTGCCAAGGGGTTATTGACGTTTCTATAACAAAATCTTTACCGGTATTTTTATCTTCAAATTCAGGCTGATTTTTTATATTTTCATTTTCAATTTGAATTAAAAGATAAAGATTGCCGTTTTTGCCTCCGAATTTTCCGTATTCGCCTTCGGATTGAATTTTCATTTTTGTGCCGTGCTTAATTCCTGCAGGAATTTTCACGTTCATTTTTTTATGTTCCGATTTTTCGCCCACACCGTGGCAAAGGGCGCATACCTTACCGTTTATATACTTTGCTCCTGCGCATTTCGGGCATTTATCGGTATGAAGAACATTGATTTTCCTCACTGTTCCTTGTTTTTGCTCTTTTTTTGATATATTTACAACCGTTTCAATATCTTTACCGTCTATTTTCGGGCCTCTGAATTGATTTTTTAAGGTTTCATCAGCGTTAAACTCTTTATTTTCAAAGGTTTTTGAGCTTTTTTTTGTAAAAAAGCCTCTGTTTTCCACTGTTTCATCTGTTTTATTGCCTGAAAACTCATACCCCTGCTTAGTTTCAGGCATTTTATCAACAAGTTTTTTATCATTTTCGGGGGAGGGTTCGGTTTTCAGGGTATCATCATTTTTAACATAATCTTTTTTAGTTCTTGAAATGCCCGCCAGAGTATCATATTGAAGTCTTTTTGCGTCATCAAGCAGTGTTTCTGCAGCATTATTCAGTAATTTAAAATAAGTTTCCGCCTCTTTTGTTTTATTTATATCGGGATGATAAATTCTTACAAGTTTTCTATATGCAATTTTTATTTCTTCTTTTGAAGAATTCGGACTGAGATTTAAAATTTCATATAAATTTTTATTTTTCATAATTAACTTGATTTTAACACATAAAAAAATCCCTTTGCGATTGCTCACAAAGGGAAAACTTTTAAAGAACTATGGAGATATAGGAGAGAGGAGAAATTTGGCTTGAAAAGCCATTATATTATGGCTTCTGGACTTTATGATTTTTATTATTTTACATATTTTTTAATACTGCTTGATAAGCAAGCGCCTGTTTTTGGGCATCTGAGAGATTTGGAAATTCCGCATCAATTACATTCAAATAGTTTTCAACATTGCCTGTAAAAGTAAGCATTGAATTTTGAATTCTTGCAATTGAGGCTTCATCAAGGTAATCTTTCGGATTAATGGCGTTAACCCCTGCAAATGCTATATTTTGCTTGCCTGATAATGCCATTGCATTTAAAACTTCATCAGCAGCAACATTTTTACCCTGATTGTTTTGAACAGTCTTTTCTTCTTCCTTAACTTCCGCTTCCTTCTTGTCTTGCAGCGGCTTCTGGTAATTTACCCCATAAAAATTAAGATTAATTTTGTTATCCATAGCTGACATCTCCTTGTTCTTTAAGTTCTTTATTGTTCCTTATGTTTTAGCTATCGGATATCTTTTAATCAAACTTTATAGTTTTACAAAAATTCGTTACATAATTTAACAATTTGTATTTAAAACCGGCTATAGCGGTAATTTTATTGACGGATAAACAATTTCGGATTTGTTTTTATTTGACATAGAAAATCCTGTTGAACAAGTCTATAAAAGGCTTTTAGAAAATTTAAAATCAGATAAAATTAAAAATAATTTTACAATTTTAAAGTTATTGCTTGATTTTACTGATGATTATTTAAAAAAATAAGCTTTGTTGATGCGCTGATATTTGAGAACGGAAAAGCATTAGGCGCAATTCATTTTACCAATTCTTCTTTGTATTGTTTACCAGAAAATTTATCAGAACCCTTAATAATAAAAATTTAAGCAGTCTTTGCAGCACTCATATAATTTCCGGGTTCATTTTTTATTGTTTAAGAACTTGTCAGCATTTTAAATTAATAATACTAATTTTTGTCATTGCGAAGGAGTGCAACGACTGCGGCAATCTAGGGGAAGGGGGGGTCTGGATTGCCGCACTCCCGTTGGTCGCTCGCAATGACAGGGGTGATGTAAAATTATTCGGTTTCTAAGACCTCCCGTGTTTCATTCTGCTCCGTTTTCTCAAGTTCTGCCTGTTTTCTTTTAATCAGCCATGCACTCATAATGGCGGTCAAAGGTACACAGGCAAGAAGCGAAATGCTCCCTGTGAATGCCGATAAGATTTCTCCCGCTACCTGATTTAAATTAAAAAACTTTGCCGTATCAATGTTTGACCCTAATAACACAAGAGGCATTGAGCTTCCAAGATATACAAGAATCAACGTATTAGACATTGTTCCTATAATATCGCGCCCAACATTCATGCCTGATTTAAAAAGCTCATAAACAGAGAGTTTCGGGTCTGTTATATGAATTTCGTTAATCGTGCTTGAAATTGAAATTGCAACATCCATCAAAGCGCCAAGAGCAGCTATAATCATTGAAGCGGCAAGAATACCCTGTAAATCCAAATCAGGGCGAGACATATATAAAAATAAACTTTCTTCGCCCATAAAGCCTGTTAAATGTGCCAGAAAGATGGCCAGAAGCGCAAGGCCTGATGCAAAAATCAGCGATAAAACCGTACCTAAAATTGCGGCATTTGTTTTTGAATTGTACCCTGCAACAAGGTACATTGTAATTACTGTTGAAAGTATCGATATAATAAGTGCCGCTATAATCGGAGAAGCGTTAAACAGCACCATTGGCATAAATATTAAAAATACAAGCATTACAGTAACAATTATGGATAAAAGGCTGTAAAATCCTTTCATGCGCCCGATTCCGATTAAAAGGGCAATAAAAATAAATGTATAAAGATAAATTACATTCACCCTTTTTATATCAGATACATAAACACTTATCTCATCAAGGTTTGAAGGATTCGGGTTATTTGATTCAACAACAATGGTCACTCTGTCATTTTCTTTTAAAAACACTTCATAGGCGGGGTTTCCCGTTAACATATTATCGGTTATTACTTCTTTTCCCTTAAATTTCCCGCTTGTAATTTTTACGGTTACAATTTGCTTTGAAACATTCTCAGGATTTTCCGTTTTTTCCGTATAATCGTAATCAATTTTTTGAACGATTCCGCTCTCTGCTTTTGAATAAGCTTCAACTGCATGATGTTCAATATCCGCCTCTTTTTTATCTTGAATTTTTTCAGCATAAGCACCTGCCGCAAAAACATTCGATGCAGTTATGAAAAATAATATTAAGAAAGCGATTACTTTTTTCATAAACACATTTTAACGCTAAAATTTATCTTTGGTGCACAAATTCTTTTTAAAATATGCTAAAATTTATTTATGCAGAAATTTTCTTTTGAAAACAAAAAAGGCGGTATGAAGCTTTTTAAAAAACCTAAGGTAAGCATTATTATTACCTGCTATAACCTTGCAAAATACCTACCCTGTTTAATCCAATCCATTGAAAATCAGACATATAAAAATTTTGAAGTGATTATTGTAAATGATTGCTCTACGGATAATACAAAAGAATTTCTTGATAATCTTTCAAATGAAAATTTTATAAGCAAACTGTTTAATCCGCTTAAAATTTCAAAAGAAAAATATAAAATAATCCACAATTCTGAAAATTTAGGACAGTTCGGCTCATTTTTGGAAGGGTTAAAAATTGCGGATGGCGAATTTATTTCTTTAATTGATGCGGATGATGTTTTAGTTCCTGAATATTTAATGTGCCATTTAATGGTGCATATGAAAACATCCGTTGCATTTACAAGCGCTGCCCAGTTTGAAATTGATGAAAATTCGGTGCTGCATTCCCTTGTATCCCTTGCTTCAAGCGGGTATAAAAATGAAGATTTTACCTGCACCCTTAAAAATATAACAGATGAGGATGAAATTTTTTCTCTGAAAGAAAAAATTGAAAATTTTGAAGTAAAAGTGCTTGATAATAAAAACTGCAAATTCGGAAACTGGGCATGGGGCCCTACATCAAGCGCTATGATGAGAAAATCTGCTGCCGAATTTTTATTAAAATACCCGACTCCAAAAGACTGGATAAAAGGTGCTGATAAAATAGCCTTCACGTTTTTGCATTTAATAGGGGGTTCTGCTTTAATTTCGGCACCGCTATTCGGATACAGGCGTCATAAAACAAACCTTTCAAGCGCAAATCCTGTTATAGGTAATTTCAGATATTTAAAACCTGATTGTATCAAGCTGTATGTCGGATATAACAAAAGGATAAGGTTTGATGTATTAAAATTTATCTTTAAAAATTATGATTATTTTGTATCAAGATTTAACCCTTTAAATGTGAAAAAGATGATATTTTCCATCATCTTTTCCGTTGATTTTTATACTTTAAAAAGAGCCTTTAAATCCCTTTTTGTAAGGTAACTTACCCTTTAATATCAAGATTTTCTGCTGTACCTGCAGGCGCTATGAATTCTTTCTGAGTTTTATCCACGCTTGAAACAGCCTGATTATAGGCTTCTCTTGTGCTTAAACTTGAAGCATTTTCAGGCAGAGATGAAGTTATCCCTTTAAAATTATTGTTCTCCTGTCCGCCTGTGAAATTCAGCTTATGCTTGCTGCCGCAATTACAAGAAATAGGCTCAATCATAAATATTTCCCTTCACACACATTATTACAAAACACAAAACAGATTTTTTTTGCTAACAACAACCTAAATTATAACATTATTTTAAAAATATTTAAATATTTTATTCAAAAAACCGCCCATACGATTGAAAACGCCGTATCAGGTGTTTAATTTTTGTTAAGATTGAATTATTATTAAAATATGCATGCTTATAAGAAAATAACCCCTTATTTGTTTTTATTGCCGGCGATATTATTGCTTACGGTGTTTTTCTTTCTGCCGTTTTTTCAAACAATAATCTACAGTTTTCAGGATTATTCAAACGATATATATACACCGGTTTTCGGCACTTTAGAAAATTATAAAACCCTTTATCATTCTCCCGTTTTTATAAAATCTTTAATAAATACATTTTATTTTTTGATATTAACAACACCGTTTCTTGTTGTTTTTCCTTTGTTTTTAGCCATTTTAATAAACCAGAAAATAAGAGGAAAAACCCTGTACAAGCTTATCATTTATCTTCCCGTTGTAGTATCCATTGTTGTTGTGGCAATTGCTTTTAAATGGCTCTATGCACCAAACGGGCTTTTAAATTATTTTATGGAAATTTTAAATCTTCCTGCAATAAGCTGGCTTTCAAGCCCGAAAGTCGCAATGATATCGGTTGCGCTTGTAACGGTATTTAAAGGGATAGGATATTATATGATGATATACCTTGCATCATTGATGAGCGTGCCGAAGGAACTTTATGAAGCGGCAGAAATTGACGGGGCAAATGAATTTCAAAAACATCTAACCGTTACAATCCCGCATTTAATGCCGACAATTGCCCTTGTATCAACCATTAGCGCCATTTCGGCATTAAAGGTTTTTGTTGAAATATATGTTATGACAAAAGGCGGCCCTCTGGATTCAACCAAAACAATCGTTTATTATATTTATGAAAGAGCGTTTGAAAACCTTGATATAGGTCTGGCTTCCGCTGCCTGCGTTGTATTGCTGGTTGTTGTAATGATATTTTCCGTTATAAATATTTTGTGTTTTGAGCGGAAAAAATACGGACTATAGGGGTTTAGGGCAGAATGAAACATATCAAAGGATTTTTAATTCATATAATTTTAATTACGGTTTGCATTTTGTGCCTGCTTCCTTTTTTGTGGCTTACATCCACCGCCTTAAAAGGTGCGGGAGAAAATATTTTTGCTTATCCGCCGGTGTTTATCCCTGAAGATTTTACGTTTGAAAATTTCAGGCTGGTTTTAATCCTTGTACCCATTGTGGGATATGCCTTAAACAGCTTCATTGTGGCGTTTTTTACCGTAATTTTAAACCTTATATTCTCTGCCCTTGCAGCCTATCCGCTTGCAAGGATGAATTTCGGAGGTAAAAACCTTGTATTCTTTGGAATTTTGGCTACCATAATGGTGCCTTTTCAGGCAATAATGCTCCCTATCTATATTATTACATTAAAATTAAACCTGACAGATTCCTATAGCAATTTTAACGGATATTTAGGCCTGATCTTGCCCTTTGCGGTAAATGCATTCGGAATTTTCTTATTAAGGCAGGCATTTTTGGCAATTCCGAAAGAATTGGAGGAATCTGCCGTAATAGACGGGTGCAATTCGCTTCAAATATTTTTTAAGGTGCTTTTGCCTTTAATAAAGCCGTCTTTAGCTGTGCTTGCAATATTTACTTTTATCGGAAGCTGGGGCGAATTTTTATGGCCGAGCATTATTTTAACAAAAGATGCCCTTTACACTCTTCCTGTCGGAATTAATGATTTGCAGGGAGCTTTCAGCGCAAATTACAGGCTTATAGCTGCAGGTTCTATGGTTTCAATTATCCCGATTGTGGTATTTTTCCTTGCCCTGCAAAAATATTTCATCCAAGGCTCCACAGAAGGCGCTGTTAAGGGGTAAATTCAATACTGCAAAAAAAATATTCAGGGGTTTTATTATTTATACCACATATCAGGAGAAATGTTTATGTTAAATATAGATAAAATTGCCTTTAGAGGGCAGGTAAGATACGGATTAGATCCGGATGAAGGTTATGTACAATCAAAAGAAAAATGCGCAAAAGCCATTTCAAATTGCCACCCTTCAATACAAAAAGAAATTGCAGATACCTTAAATAATGTAACAACCAGTCTTAAAGGGCTTCCTACAAATGATGAATTTATGGTAAATGCTGAATACAAAAATTCATCATTAACATTAACCGCCATAAAATATGATGAGGATATAAACTCAAATAATAGCAGCGGCTGCAAAGTACAGCTTAATAATATTAAAGATTGGCTACTCAATAAAACAAAAAGCGAGGAATTGCTTAAAGAATTTGAAGAATCCGTTAAAAGAAAATTTGTAAAAACAGGAAAAGAATTTATACCCGAAGATGCAGATTCAATTATGGATTATTTAGTGTAAAATAAAGCCATAATGGATACGGTTTTTTCAAGAAACGAATTATACTGGGGCAAAGATTTTCAAGAATATCTTAAAAGCTTGAAAATCGCAGTATTCGGGCTTGGAGGCGTCGGCGGATTTGCACTTGAAGCCTTAGCCAGAGCGGGGGTCGGGCATTTTTTAATTGTTGATTTTGATATAGTCAGTGTTTCAAATATAAACAGGCAGCTTATCGCGCTTAATTCAACCGTCGGGCGTAAAAAAACGGAAGTATTTAAAGAAAGGCTTTTAAATATTAACCCTTCAATACAGGTGCAGATTTATGACGGATTTTATTCTGAGAATGTTTCAGCACAGGTTTTTTCAGGCGATTTTTCAATTGATAACGGCGGGCCGGATTTTATAGTTGATGCCATTGATACCGTTAAATCAAAAATTGAGCTTATTAAATTTGCCCGTGATAACGATATACAAACAATTTCATCCTTCGGCGCCGGAAACAGAATGGATGCTTCAAAACTTTTTGTATCGGATATCTCGGAAATTAAGGCTATGGGCGGCGGCAAGGATGCTTTTGTAAAAAATGTGCTCCATAAATTAAAAAAATATGCAGATATTGAAAGCGGTTTAACCGTTGTATCAAGCAGCGAAAAGGCACATTCAGAGCGCAAAATTAAGACAACTGAATGCATAACGCAAGATGATGGATTAAGTGTAGAATTTACAAAATATACGCCTGCCTCAACCCCCGTCGTTCCTGCGGTTGCGGGGTATCTTATGGCGGATTATATATTAAAAACTTGTTACAATAGGTTTTTTAATAAAAATAGCTAAAAGTCTTGTAAACAGCGGGTTTTAAAAATAATACTTTCGGGCTAATCCTTTCGGGCGATAAAAGCATGTAGAATATGGTTTAAGATAATAATGTGAGTCAGCAAAACCACCTGCCATCTTTATTCGGGGTTGCGATATAAAAAATTTCGGGCGGGATAAAAAGATTTTGAGGGCTCACTTTTTTATTTGAGGAAATTTGTCTATAAACATTGGTAATGTTAATTTTTTTCCTGTTTTGACATTTTTATTTTGCCATCCATAGCATCTTGAACCCTGTTTAGGGTATAAGTCATCATAATTGCAAGAATTATCATACCAATTGTACATATTATAAAATTTATATCCTGCTGGCTTAAATTTATATTCATTTTTTACTCTCCTACCAATTTTTCAATTTTACTGTTTGTATATAAAAACTTCATCAAAAACAGATAATCAAAATATATCCCTAAACATATAAGAGTTAATATTTTGATATTCAAAAAATCGCCGAAAAACAATCCCGCTATGCCGCCTGAAATCAGCATTATCATACCGAAATAATTATTCCTCAGCGCAATAAGGTGTTTTACCTTTAATTCTTTATTCTCCATATGCCTATTATATCATTTAATTGAATAGTTGTCGAAAAATATTTATCTGCCGATAATTTTAGCTGTATCGGCTAATTTATTGTTTAACATATTAATTACGGGAATTAATTCATAATCATTCTCTTTTATCCACATATTCAAAATTTTTGTAATGGATTCAATTTCTTTCAATTTATCTTCAAGTGCAATCAGTTTATTGATAACAGCATTGTAATCATTATTTTGCGACATATTTTTTCCTTTTCTATTAATTTAATAAGTTATGAACCAATGATACTAATAAACTCTGAAAATGTCAAGTTCATTATGTTTTAGCTTGACAGATAATATAAATACAGGCATAATTATCGTTATGGGAGAGTAAATATGCCGACAGAAAAACCACGCTTCACAATAATTTTAAATGATGAGCTTTTTGAGAAGGTGGAAGATTTCCGCTTTGAAAACCGCTATCCCAGTCGCTCTGCGGCTGCGATTGACCTTATACGCTTAGGGCTTGAAGCAGTTGAAAAACAAAACAAAAATAAGAAAAAATAAATTTTATTGCATAAGACATTTCTGTGTTTTTTTGCTGACTGAAATTTTCGTGAAATAAAAATATTATATAAAAATGACCGTAAAAAAAATTTGCCCCCGCACAATAAAATAATGCGGGATTTTTTAATTGCAAATTTCCCCGTGTCATTTTTATATAATATTTTTATGGAGAAAAAATCCTCCATATAAATAGCAGAGTGCATCCATCGCACTATAGTACAAAAATAAATTTTATCCTTCAAGCCGGCTTTTCATAGTCCATATTCCGCACGGGCAAACCCCTGCGCATATTCCGCAGCCTATGCATTTTTTCTCATCTGAAATATAGGCAAAAGCGGTTGAGCCGTCAGCATTTTGGAATTCAACGCGCTCTATTGCGCCTCTGGGGCAGCTTGTAAGACACATTTTACAATCCCTGCATCCTGCACAGCTTAAGCATCTTTGTGTTTCATCAAGTGTATCAAGCGCGCAGATTTCGCTTTTTTTCATTGTTCTGTAATAAGCGTCTTTTACTTCATCGGGTTTGATTTTTTTACCGTTTTTGTAAGGCTGGAGCGGCTTTCCTTCTAAAAATCTGTCAATATTTAAAGCAGCACTTCTGCCCTGGCCTATGCCGTCACAGAAAAGCCCCTGCCTGATTGAATCTCCTGCAAAAAATACATTATCAGCCTTCAAACTTTGATTAAATTGGTTTAAAAGCGGCTGTTTTCTTTCATTTAAAAATTCATCCCCTGTAAAGCTCAAATCCGCTCTGTCGCCGATTGCAATAATAACGCTGTCTGCCTTTAAAAGTGTGCCGTTATTAAGATAAACGCCTTCAGGAGTTACTTTTTCCGTGAAACAAGGATACATAATCTTTGCTCCGAGTGACTTTGCAGCCTCTATTTCTTTTTCAAACGCGGCAGGTTTTTGAATATCAATAGCGGTAACATTTTTAGCCCCGACCTTGTATGCCCCTAAAACTACATCCATTGCGGCATTTCCGGCGCCTATTACAACAACGTTATTGCCCACACCAAATTTATTACCTTTATTTATTTCTTTAAGAAAATCAAGTCCTTTAATAATTCTTTCCTTACCTTCAACAGGCAATACAAAAGGATTTTGAGCCCCGACAGCTACAACAACCGCATCGTAATCATCTTGAATGCGCTCAAATTCTTCTTTATCAATATTGTATGATGTATTAATTTTCCCGCCTGCGGTGGTTATTGAGCTTTTTAAAATTTCAAGCTCAATGTTTAAAATATCCTGATTGAGCCTTTCTGCGGGAATTACCTGTCTTAATTTTCCGCCGATTTCCGTATCTTTTTCAAAAATTTCAACATTATACCCGAGGCGCATTAAATTCCACGCCGCAGAAAGCCCTGTGACCCCCGCACCTATTATTGCAACGGTTTTATTTTTTGTCGGTTTAAATTCGCCAAGGTCAATATTTTCAAAAGATTTAACCCCGAGCTCCGCTACCTTAATAGCTTCATCTACAGACTTTCTGGAGCATGTCTGCATGCAAAGATTCGGGCAAACCTGCCCGCAGACAGACCCCGGGAATGGAGAATATCTATAAATTAAATTAAGTGCTTCCTGAATTTTGCCCTCTCTTAAAAGTGCAATCCTTTTTTGGGTCGGAATTGAAACAGGGCAGTCAAATTCACAAGGAGGAGTTTTTAAATTATTATCCCAGGATGGTATCCTCAAGCGGTTTTCGCCTGTATTTATTAAATCAATCACTTCATTATCGGAACCGAAAAATTCAGAGAATATCCCGCCCTTTACCCATTTTTGCTGTCTGAATTCGCTTATTGATAATTCGGGTACAAATTTTTTCTTATCATAAGGCTTTGCAAGAATTTTCCGCCACCTGTTAAAATCAATTAATTCGTCATAAATTTCAGGTTTTTCGATTTCTTTTAAAAATGTTTTTAACCCTTTGATTAAAAAGTCTTTATCCGCATCATCCAGAGGATAAATATCAACATCGGCGGTCAGCCCTTCAACGTTTCCGCGCACATAAACAACCCCGCCCACCATTCCGCAGCATGAGCGGTTTGAAAGCACTGATTTTAAATCTTCACAGCCATATCCGCAGACAACAGCCTTTCCGCCGCCCATAAATTCAAATGAAAATGAACCTGTATTTTTTAATACCCAGAATTCAGGCTCTTCAAATTTCGGGTCATGTTTCATTAAAGCGCCGGAGCGGGTTCCGACACGCCCTCCGATATAAATTTTTCCGCCCGCACAGCAATGCGCCGTAGTGTCTCCGCCATCTCCGAGTACCACAATTTCGGCTCCTGAATTCAGCCAGCCCACATCAGCAGGAGCAGAGCCGTGTACAACTATTTTTGTACCGCTCATACCCATTGAACCTACTCTTTGTCCCGGGTTTGTAACATGGAAAACAAGCCCCGCATTATCCTTAGCCCCGTTTTTTGACCACAGGGGGCCGCCTATATCATGCTGGCCTGAGGCTAAAATTTTAAATTCGTTAAAACCGAGGTTGATTTTTTCATATATGATATCTAAAAGTTCTCTTGTAGAGAGCCTTTTGCCGTCCTGTAAACTGTCTATTATAGTAACATTCATAAATTTAAACCTTTTAAATTAGCAAACATGCTGTATTCCAAGCCTTTCGGCGACATTTTTATCAACCGTAATTAAAGCATCCGATCTGCCCACAGGGAGCGTGGAGTTTCCGATTGGAGCCATTAATTTTTTAAGTTCCGTATGAGTTGCAAGGAAATAATTTACAATATTCTGTGCAACTTTATCTATATCAAGCCTTTTCATTAATATAGGATGCTGGGTTGTAAGTCCTGCAGGGCATAAGCCTGTGTTGCATGCATTGCATTTGCCCCAGTCATTACCGAGACATCCTGCAATTTGAAGCATTAAACGTCCCGTAAATACACCGTTTGCACCGAGGCATATCATCTTAAACGCATCTGCTGCAAGGTTTCCGCTCATGCCTAAACCTCCTGCCGCCCAGAGAGGAATCTGCCCCTGTTTACCCTGATGCACTGCGGCATTATAGCAGTCGCGAAGGCGGGAAACAATCGGATGCCCCGTATGATCAAGCGAAGTCTCGTGCGCCGCGCCTGTACCGCCTGCAATGCCGTCTAAGAAGAAACCGCCCACAATATCGTAAGGGTCGCGGAGCAGGTTATTGTAAACAGAAACGCTTGTAACGCTTGCCGCAACTTTAATTGCAACTGGTACTTTAAACTTAAACGCCGCATTCATTGAAAGAAACATCTTTTGTACCGATTCTTCAATTGAATAAAGCCCTTGATGGTTCGGAGGAGAAAGCAGGTCGGATTTTGGAACCCCTCTGATTTCCTGAATGTGCTTTTCAACTTTTTTAGAAAGCAAAAGTCCGCCGTCACCGGGTTTAGCGCCTTGCCCGATTTTTATTAAAATTCCCGCAGGGTCTTCCACCATTTCAGGCATTGAGTTTATAATTCTGTTCCACCCGAAATGCCCCGATGCTATCTGTAAAATCATATATTTTAAATATTTTGATTTTAAAAGTTTTTCGGGAACTCCGCCTTCTCCCGTACACATGCGGATTGGCAGATTATGAACCTCGTTTAAGTAAGCTACCGCTATACAAATTGCTTCCCATAATCTTGGAGACAGCGCCCCTATTGACATATCACCTATAATAATCGGGTAAATCCAGCGGGTAGTAGGGATTTTCTTATCAATTTTTAAATTTCCGCTTTCATCCACGCTGAAAGGAAGATTTTCAGGCGGCAGCACCCTGCCGAAAGGCGCAAGAAGCTCGAAAGTATGACGGAGCGCATCTAATGAAGGGTCTGTCATCTGGGAAATTCTTCCGATTTTAATTTTATCAAGCGTTCTGCCTTCTGTGTGCAGGTTTGTTCTGCCGCCCCTTTTCGGAGATTCGGCGTTCAACGCCCTGTATTTAACATTCATTCTGTTTTTTTCATTTAAAACAGGTTTTATCGCCTCATTCGGGCAAACTTTTGCGCAAAGTTCGCACCCTACGCAGTTTTTAGATGATGTAACAATCTGTTTTATGACAGGTACAACGGTTTCAGACACTTGAGGAGTCGGGCAATCTCCGCAGGATGTTACTTTACGTCTCTTTTGAACATCAGCTTTAATTGCACCCATAGTGCACACCGCTACACATTTACCGCAAAGTGTACATTTATCCTGATTGTGCTCAATCTGCCATTTAAGGTCAGACTTTGAAATTCCTGTTATATCTACTGTTTCCATCTTTCAATCCTTAAATCATTGTTGATTACAACGGTTTCACGCTCATTCGGGTAAATGTCTTCCGCGGTGTTTCTGTTCGGTAAAACTTCATTTATGCCGCAGACTTCGCTTGTAATAATTACCGTGTCATTATCTCTGCCTACAACAACAGGACGAAGTTTTTTGGAATCGCACGTTACAAACATTGTTCCGTCAGGATTTACGCCTATTATGGTATTAGGGCCGTTTATTTCAAGATGAGCAAGAGAAGCCTTAATTCTGAGAAGAATTTCTCTGTCTTCCCTTTTTAAGATTTCTTCATATTCAAGCGGCGTAATAACGTGTTTAAAATATTTAAGCGGCCATTTTAAAATTTTATTTACATAGTGCAATGTGTACAAAAAGCACTGAGAATCTGATTCAAAACCTATATAGCCTTTGAATAAATTTTTCTGGAAAAGTTTATTTTTTTCATAAAATGTGTTTTCACCGTTTGCAAGCACCGTGTACCCCTGCAAAAAGAACGGGTGAGCGGCATAGCGCACAATGTCATAGTTTGTATTCTGGCGGCATTGAACCGTTATAATTTTTGATACAAAATCATTATTCGGCTCATTTAAATTAAAATATGTACCTATATCTTTAGGATCGCCGATTTCTTTAAGCATCAGCGTATCAGGCCAGAATGAATAAACATAGCCGTTATCCCCGTCTTCAAGTGCTGCGCGCAGTTGCAGGCGTGTTTCAAGCAAGAGCTCTTCTTTTTCTTCCTGAGTAGCGTACTTGTACATTTTCGGGTAATTAAAAACCTCGAAAACGTAATTCGGCATAGGACAGATATTCAAATTTTTTGCGGTTTTGTTAATATCGGGTGTCCACTGCATAAGCCTTACAAAACCTGCCTGATGGAGAATGTCTTCAGCTATTCTGATGCCCATATCGGTGCATGCCATTGAAAGCACGGGTAAATCTTTATAAGGTTCGAAAATGCCGCCTAAATCCTGCATTACAAAGGCAAAGCCCGAATTATCGTGTCCTTTTTGCTGGGAGCGCATTAATTCAAGGGTTTTAGCAGGATGAAAATACTTATTAGATTTAATTGCACCAATACGGCACATATTCTTACCTCTCAAAATTTAAAGCTTGTGCATTAATAAATTTAGCATAAAAATTATTTGTAGTAAAATTGATTTATGAAGTTTTTAGTTTATTTTTTATTTATTACGGCGTTTTTAATGAATACCCTTCAAACATACGCTATGACCGAACAAAAGGATGTTATAAGGGTAGGGCTTTCAAATTCTGGGTTTTCGACATTTGAATTTAATGATGTGACAATAATTCCTGCCGATGCTGCCTCAATCCTTGATATGGCAAGCGGAGCACAGATTAAAGATGTTCCGAAAAACACTGAAATCCGCACATTAATGCAAAACAACGAATTTTTTGTTGTTATAAACGGAAAAGAGCTTTTAAAAAATGCCAAAGGCCCTGTTGTTATTATGTCTAACGGAAAGCTCGGGATAAAAAACCTGAACAGAAAAGGAAATCCGGCATTTTATAACGGTATGATAGAGCTGAAAGCCGCATATCCGCAGGGGAAAAACAAATTTAACATAATAAACGTGCTTGACCTGCAAACTTATCTGAAAGGTGTTGTGCCGAATGAAATGCCTGTATCATTCGGATTAAACGCACTCAAAGCGCAGGCAGTGGCTGCAAGAAACTATGCAAACCGCCCGCAGAATGTTTATAAAAATTATGATATCTGCGATTCAACGGCATGTCAGGTTTATTACGGTGCAAACAGTGAAAACCCGCTATCCGACAGGGCAGTAGAAGAAACAGAGGGGATTTTTGCGCTCTATAATAAAGAGCCGATTTTAGCACTATATTCATCCACAGGAGGCGGAATTACGGAAAACTATGAGGCTGTATACGGCTCAGGAAACAGTTTTTACAACTCAAAACCTTGTTTAAAATCGGTGAAAGACAATAATGGCGCAGGTTATCCCAAAACGGAAGAAGAATTAAAAGAATTTTATTCAAATAACGTACCATCTTTTGATATAAAATCCCCGAGACACAGATGGAAAGTAAATTTTGACAGATTTGAACTTGAAGAAACTTTAACAAAGACACTGCGTGAACAATCCCTAAAAGCCCTTGTATACCCTGCATTCGGGGAAAATGACGAAGTGTGGGGATTAGAAGATATAAAAGTTACAAAAAGGGGCGAATCAGGAAAGGCACTTGAAGTGGAAATCCGCTCTATGGGAGGAAACTGGCGGATTAAAAAGGAACTCGGCATAAGACGTGCATTCAAAAAAGGAAAATCAATTTTATGGTCAGGAAATTTTGTGGTTGAAAAAATTATGCCGCAGGAACCTGTTGATATTTTAAAATCAGATATAAAATCAGAAAACAAACTTGAAACAAAAGTTGAACCCGCAGGGGTGAAAATCCCTGAAAAATCGTTAAAAAACACTGAAAATGCTGATAAAAACAACATTCTTGAAAATAAAAAACCTGAAGAAAAGGATGAGAATGTTATTTTCTCATTTCTGAAACCCGAAAAAGCCCTAAAACAGGAGGCTATAATTGAATCATTTAAAGCAGGCGAGCCGAAAAAGATTTATCAAAACCGGCTGGGTATGCCTCTGCCGCAAAGTTTCAGCTTCACAGGCGCAGGATTTGGCCATGGCGTAGGCATGAGCCAGTATGGTGCAGGGTATTTAGCCTCTCAGGGCGTGGGTTATGACGCAATTTTAAAACATTACTACAGCGGAATTACGCTTGGCACAATGCCAAAGAAGGTGTCTTATAATAATTATAATCAAAATTATGTTCAAACTCTGTATATTAACAATGCAGAGAAAGGAACAGCGGGCAATCTGTCAAATTCAATAAACGAAAATCCTCTTAAAGAGGAAATTACAGCTTTATATAACGCATCAAAAGCACAGGCAAAGTATATTTTAAATATTGATAACGAGAAAAAACCTTCTCATATTGAATTTTACGTAAATAAAACCCGCTTTAACCCTTCTGTTAAAGGATTATACGGTAAAATAATAACGATGGATATTACAAAATATCTGGAAAATGGGAAAAATACAATAACTTTTATGCCTCTAATTGAAGCGGATAAAGATAAGACAGTTTATTTTTGGGTTGAAATAGAGAAATAGCAATGGAAAAAGAGATATCAAACCTGCCTGATGGTAATAATAACAATATTTTATCAGGTGAAGTGACAGAAACCGAAATTCATTCCTGCGGCATCAAAAATCATAAAGAAGGCGGAGGACTTATAAAAGCAGCATGGTGGATAGCCGTAATTATTCTGCTGTCTAAGATTGCAGGATTTTTAAGAGATGTTGTGGTTGCAAACTATTACGGCGCGGGTGTTGTATCGGATGCATATTTTTATGCTTATCAAATTCCGGCTCTTGTGCTTGTTATTCTGGGCGGGGTCGGAGGCCCTTTTCACAGTGCTACTGTTGCGGTTTTTTCAAAACTTATCGGAGATTTTAAAAGTAAACCTCAAAGCGATATAAAAAAGCTTTTTAATACCTTTGAAACCTTCTCTATGATATTATTTGCACTGCTTGCACTTCTGTGTTTTTTCTTTCCTGTTCAAATTATGAGCGTGATTATAAATGAAGGAAGCACAGAGCTTGTAAATCTGGCGGCATATCACCTTAAAATAATGTCGCCCATTGTGTTTATAGGGTCTGTAATGGGCTTATATTACGGGATTTTAGTAACATATAAGAAATTTTTACTGCCTAATATCTCGCCATCCCTTCTCTCCCTTGGGATTATAGCGGTTTTATTTATTACAAAAGGGGATAAAACAGGATATTATCTGGCTTTAGGAACAACAATAGGGGCTATAATACAGCTATTAATACAAATGCCGGCTGTTGTAAGACTGGGATACAGTTTCAGACCGGCTTTTGACTTTTTCCATAATAAAAATTTTAATGAAATTTTAGAACTTTTATTTCCTGCATTTTTGAGCTCAACCATAGGCCAGCTGGGCGTTTACGTTGATATGTTCTTTTCTTCAAGCTTAAAAGAAGGAAGCTGGACTGCTTTCGGGTATGCAAACAGAATATTTCAATTTCCTGTAGGGATGCTCCTTACGGCGATTTTAGTGCCGCTTTTTCCGCTGTTTTCAAGGCTGGTTGCTAAAAATGATTTTGACGGTGTGCGTCATTATTTTCAAAAAGGCGTGGGCACGCTGATTTTTGCAGGAACTTACTTAATGACAGTGATTTTCGTTGTCAGAACCGATGCTATCCGTTTAGCCTTGCAGCGCGGGGCTTTTAACGATGAAGCAACAATTATGGTTTCTGAAATCTTATTTTTTATAACGTTATCAATTTTGCCTTATGTGTTTAGAGATAGCGCCACAAGGCTTTTTTACTCATTTAATGATTCTAAAACCCCGTTTTTAATAGCTATTGCCTGCATTGCGTTAAAGTGTGTTCTTAATCTGCTCCTTGTAAAACCCTTTGGAATTAACGGTATAGCGCTTTCTACAACTCTTGTTACGCTGTTTAATGCAACAACACTCGGAATTTTGCTCCGCAAAAAAATAAGAATAGGCTATACACGGCTTTTATCAAATATTTACAGGATTTTAATATCCGGCGCTGCGGCATATCTTGCGGGATACCTTACAGGGCTTGCTTTTGATTTATTTGTAGGCTGGAATTTTGTTGCAGGAGTTATAAAGCTTATGCTTGTGGCATCTGTAATGCTTATAGTATACGGCCTTTGCGCTTATTTTACAAAAATTGAATATCTGAATGATTTGATTGAGCGCATTAAAGAAAAAATAAACGGCAGAAAGGCTGAAATACAATGATATTAAGCAAAGGTGAGGTTTTGGGGTTTGAAACAGATACCGTATGGGGTTTAGGGTGCCTGCCGGATGACAGGACGGCTGTTGATAAAATTTATGAAATCAAAGGCAGAGACAGGTCAAAACCATTGATTTTAATGAGTAATAGTATAAAAAACCTTATGCCTTACGTAAAAAATATTCCTAATTATGCTAAAATCCTTATGGATGAATATTTTCCGGGGGCTTTGACTTTAATTTTTGAAAAAACAGACCTTGTGCCCGACTTTATAACATCGGGAAAAAACACTGTCGGGATAAGAATTCCAAACCACAAAGGCTTTCAAAAATTATGCCTTGAAATAGAAAATACGGACGGAAAAATTAACGGCTATAAGGCTGAAAATGGTGCCGTGCTTGCAACAACATCTTTAAATTATTCAAATGAGTCTCCTGCGGCAGATTTTGATGAAGCAAGCGAAAAATTTGGCAAAAAAATTACATTGATTAAACCTGAAAGCCCTTTAGCAGATGGAAGTTCGGGCGATACTCAAGCATCGCTTCAAATATCATCCACGGTTGTACTCTGCACAGGCAAAACCCCGATAATTCTAAGACAGGGAAGCATTGAAATATAACATAAAAATTTTTAATAAAAATTACTCAAGCAGTTTGGAGGCGGGGATTTTAAGAGCGTTTGCTATCATAAAAAGCTTCAGCATGCTTGGGGCGCCAAGGCCTCTTTCAATCTGGGTAATTCTTTCTCTTGTTAAATCAGCCTGAATACCAAGCTCTATCTGGGTTAATTTAGCTTGCTTTCTATATTTTTTTATATTTTTCCCTATTAATTTTTTAATTTCATCAAAATCAAAATCTGTTGTCATAAATTAATTTTAATGCTATATTTATTTTAAAAAGTAAAGTTGAATTTCACATTTTGGAGAAAATAAAATGTTAAGCAGTGATGATATGTGTGATCTTGAAATAGAAATATATAAATTAAACGGCGCCGCAAACCTTTTAGCCGCATGGGCAAACCATTGCGAAGATTTTGAAGCCTCCATAATTTCAGAAACCCTGACAGATACTGTTAAAAATATTAATGAAATATTAAAAACATAGAAATAATTTTTAATACCGAAAACCGGAGTTTGTTATAACTCCGGTTTTGGCTTTTATTGATATGTTTGGATTTTGTTTTCCTTTAGTGAAATAATTCCACTCATCAATATCGACATATAACACGCATAGCAGTGATTACTTATCGTTACCGAATGCGATAGTCATTTTGTCTTTAGGATTTACCCTTGTAATTTTGTTGCCTGCACCGTCTACAACGTAAGCGATTTCATCAACAGTGTTGTTAAATAAACCTGCTGTACCTACTGCTGCAGTTCTTACGATATCAACAGGAGCTTTTAAAGTAGTTTTGATACCGTCGATATAGCTTCTGCCGCCGGCTTTAAATTGTCCTGAAAGGATTTCGCCTGTACCGGTACCTGCTTGATCGAATAAGCCTTCAACAGCGTTGCTTAAACCGATAGCTGCACCGCCTACTGTACGTCCTGCAAGACCTAGAGTAGAACCAACAAAGGTAAACGGCATTTGGATAAGTCTTACAACAGGGTTAACGTCTTTACATTTTTCAACTTTAGCTGTTAATACCTGTTTAGGAAGCATTTGTTTGCAGCCGTCGCAGCCGACAATTTCAGTGAATGAAAGTTTGATTGCACCTGCGTTGCATTTAGAAGGTCTTATAACTTCTGTTATCTTACCGTTTACACGGCTTCCTGCAGGGTATGTTACACCGTTAACGGTGATTTCATGAAGAGTTTCTGCTGCAAATTGTTCGCCAACGTTTGCGTTTTTAGCGTTTACCTGATCTTTCATTGAAAGTTCAAGAGTAGGAATGCATACAGGAGTTTCTTTTTCAACAAAAGTAGGTTTGGTAGGGCCGATTGCTGTCATTTCAGGAGCATCTTTATCATATCCGCCTGCAATTCTTGTGTTTTGAAGCATTGAAGCGATTTCTGCTCTTGTAGCATTTTCATTCGGTCTGATTAAATCAGAAGTTTTTGAATCTTTAAGAGCACCAACGTCAATTGCTTTTGCAACACATTCTCTTGCCCAGTTTGGAACAGCGCTGCCGTCTCTGTACTGGCCTAAGATTTCTTCAGCTTTGCAGTTGTCCATCGGGCATTTTAAACCTTTAGACATAATAGTTAAAGCTTCTGCTCTTGTAATATGGTTATTCGGTAAGAATTTATTATTTGAATGGCCGGCAAGCATATCAGCGCTTACGCCTTTGTTAATAAAATCATGTGCCCAGTGGCTGTAAGGAACATCTGAGAAGTTTCCGTCAGCTGTCATTGCCGTAGATTCAAGGTTAAAACCTTTTACAACCATAGCAGCCATTTCAGCTCTGGTTACAAACTGGTTAGGTTTGAAGAAATCATCCGGATATCCTACTACAACGCACTTATCTGTTAAACGGTTAATATCAGCTGATGCCCAGTATCTGTTTGGAACGTCAGGATAATTATTTCCGCTTACATTGCTTGCAGCGCCTGTTGTGCACCCGCAATCAGTTTTTACGGGTTCCATTTCTTTGTAAATTGCCTGCATAGAATTCGGTGATTGAACGTTTGCACCGGGGCAGCAATCTTCTTTAGGCGGTAATAAAGCCTGATCGATAATAGGAGCTGCTGCACCTGTTATGCATTCATCTGATAAACGAACACCGGGAATTGCAGGAATTTCAGCAATTGTCTGGTCTGTAATTGATGAATTGTTAGTTGCTTCACCGGTTACAGCTACGTTTGCAGGAGAATAAATTGCACCCGGGTATGCATAAACCTGCATATTTGAGTGTGTTCTCTGATTGATGCAGCTGGAACCTAACCCTGTAGAGCATTTGTCGCAGGTTGGTTTTGCTTTTTTACAAGGGTCGCAATCATTTTTTTTCACTTTGCAGGGATCGCAAGGTGCTGCTGCTCCCGTTTCGCACGGGTTGCATTTGTTTCTTTTTAAAAAATTGAAAAAACCCTTTTTTTTGCATTTACAAGAATCCATTGTTGATTTGCATTTTGAGCATGTTGCAGTGTCAGGATTTACCTTTTGAAGTGAATCTATAGGACATGCCGCCCCTGTAGAACATGCCGCAAAGCTAACAGGTACTGTAAAAGCAAATACTGTTGCTACAGCTGTTGCTGTTAATACGAATTTTTTAATAGTCATCTTTCCTCCTTTAATAAAGATTAACTTTAAGCTTTAAAAATGCAAAAAGTGCATAATTCATTTTTATCTTTTGATTGAATTATGCACTTTCACAATTTTGTATTCATTGCCAAAAATGACTATTTTATTCGGGTTATTTTAATTTCTTTTATTATACTAAAAGATTATTTTATTTTTAAATATTAACGGCCTGTAATTTCTCTTATCAAATAGTTTGCAATCCATTGAAAATCTTTATCTTTAACAGCTTCCTGTTTTAAGGGCTCAATTGAATCTTCGCCTATTCTGATTAAACTCATAGCGGCAACCCCTCTTTGAGCGCCTTTTGCTGTTCTTATCTTATTAACAAGAAAATCTGCAGCTTCAGAGCCAAATCTTACAACATCATTTTCTATGGCGTTTTTTGTCATATTATCGGCTGTGTCTAAATCATCAAACAATCTTTCAAGAGTTTGGGTTAAATTATTGTTTGAAATTTCTTGTGAGCTAAGAACTGCCTGCATTTTTTCTCCTTCTGATGTTGCTTTCCTATTTTCGTTTTAAATTATAGAGTAAAAAAAATGGAAAAACGGATTTTTTAATATAATCTTTATATGATTATAAAGATTATTAATATTCGGGAAATTCGTCCATAAAAAGCGGCTCTGCAAGCGCTTTTACATTATTATTTCTTTCCTGCGCAATTGAATACGGAGTGCGGTGAAAATCATCTTTTGATTTCATAAAACGTTTAAATTCTTTTATTGAAAGATTATTTTTGAGCACCTGCAGCTTTTTAACTTCATCTTCTTCTGCTAGTTCATGGAATACATTTTGTCCGTCAAAGCCTCTTTGCTGCATCAATAATTCTTTAAGCAGTTTTCTGTCGCCGTTTTTATTTAATCTTTTTGCAATTTGATTTGTTGCCTGCGCATCTGTGAAAAAGAATATATTTAATTTATCTGTTCTTAAGGTTCTTTCAATTTCAACAGGCGCTGTAATTATACTTCTAAATTTATTATAATCTTTAATATCCAGAAGAAATTTAATATCGGAAGGTTTCAACCGGACTTTTTTACCCCCCCCCCCCCCGTTTTCTGCCTTATATGCTTTTTCAATAAGGCTTTTATATGCTTTTATATATTTATCATCTCTTTTTGTGAAAACATCCGCTTTTAAACTGCTATTTTCCTTTTTGTGCGTTTTGCTTTTTATGCCAAAAGCAGGATAAGCTGTTGTTTTAGAAACTAAATTTAATGATACGGGTATAATATTCATAAAAAAACTCTCCTGCGTTTATCTTACAACTATCCAGCTGCCGTTTTCAAGACGTTCCGCTTTATAGGTGTATGATATTCTGTCCTGGCTATCGGAATTTTTCCGGTTTTCATAATAATATTTCGGAACAATATTTCCTTTGCTGTCTTTTGTAAAAGTAATCATCCGTTTGGCAAAATCAAAATTATCACTATTGCGGTGCTCCGCGCCTTCTTTATAGCTTAAAGGATTTCCTTCCGTATCAAATGAAACGGTTCTTTTTGCAAAACTATATTTATTTGTATCATCACCTGTTACATCTTCTGAATATTCAAGCATTTCATTTGTGCTGCTGTCAAATTTAATTAATTTTTTTGTTGTATTTAAGTTATTTGAGCCTTTTTTAAAACTGCTTGTTTCATATATTCTGTTTTCAAAATATTCGCCTGAGGCTGCACCGGATTCATTCAAAATACCCTTTTTGATTTTTCTTACTCCGTCCGGTGCAGGGCTGCTTGAATTTATAAAACCTTCTTTATAACTGTTTAATGCATCATCGTATATGTTATAGGTAAATGCCTTTTCTACACTGCATAAATCCGTTGCTATATCAATCCCTTCGGTATAGCGGTAATTTCCCTTTGTATCACATCTCGGCGAAGATTGGCTAAAGGCTTCAAGCGCTTCATTTCTTGAACTTTCACAGATATCTGAAAAATTATCGAATGTTTCATTTACGGAAAGAAACATCATCTTGCATGAACCAAGAGTTTTATTTATTGTTTCAAGTTTTTTCCTGTCAACGGGAACTCTTCTGTACATGGTTGAAACTCTTTTTGTTTCAGCTTTTCTTGCGGCAGTAAATGCAAGATTTTGTGCCGGTGTATTGTATATGCCGTTTGAAGCGGCAGGCATGGAAGACATTTTATTTTTGTTTAAAGGCTGCTTTTGATAATTTATATTTGTTTTTGAAAAAATACATACAGGGGTAATATTCATAAAAATTCCTTTATTCTTAAGACTTATACAAAATAAAGCCTGTAAATATTTTCTTTTGTCATGCTGTATTAATTTTTGTATAGAAACATTACAAAAGTTAATGTAAAAATAACATTATTGCCCGGTTGGGCAATAATTACTGCTAATTGCACCCGTTATTCAGGCGGTAATAATTAAATATATTGAAAAGAAAGGCGGGGAAAATATGTCCTTATTTATAGAAGAAGTTAAAGCGCGTCAAATCATTGATTCAAGAGGTAATCCAACTGTTGAAGCGGATATTTTCTTATCAGACGGCAGTTTCGGGCGTGCTTCCGTACCTTCGGGAGCATCAACAGGCTCCTATGAAGCTCTGGAGCTGCGTGACAGAGAAAAATCAATGTTTATGGGGCGCGGTGTACTGCAGGCTGTTGATAATATAAATTCCGTTATAGCACCTGCGCTTATCGGGCTCAGTGCATTTAACCAGAGAGAGATTGATAATATTTTAATAAATTTGGACGGAACAAAAAATAAATCAAAGCTCGGGGGAAATGCAATGCTTGCAGTATCTTTGGCTTGTGCACGTGCTGCCGCAGCCGCCTTAAGCACCCCTCTGTACCGGTATCTGGGAGGAATTAACGCCTCAATTTTGCCGACACCTATGATGAATATCTTAAACGGCGGAGCACATGCCAATAATAATATAGATTTTCAGGAATTTATGATAACGCCTGTCGGTGCATTAAACATTAGCGAAGCTGTAAGAATGGGGTCCGAAATTTTTCATACCTTAGGAAAAATTTTAAAAGACAAAGGATATGCAACATCAGTCGGGGATGAAGGCGGATATGCACCCGATTTAAATTCTAACGAAGAAGCCGTGGAAATTATCCTTGAAGCCATAATAAAAGCAGGCTATACAATGGAAAATGTTAAAATTTGCCTTGATGCTGCCGCAAGTGAATTTTATGAAGACGGAAAATACAATCTGAAAGGCGAAAATAAAACTTTTACAAGCGCACAGATGGCAGAATTTCTTGAAAAATGGGTAAATAAATACCCGATTATTTCAATAGAAGACGGTATGGCGGAGGATGATTTTGAAGGATGGAAATTATTGACTGAAAAAATCGGAGAAAAATGCCAGCTTGTAGGAGATGACCTATATGTCACAAACGTTTGCAGGCTGAGTACGGGCATTCAAGAAGGAATTGCAAATTCGATATTAATTAAACCAAACCAGATAGGTACATTATCCGAAACGTTTGATGCCGTAAATCTGGCCGCAAGGCATGGATATACAACAATAATCTCTCACAGGTCGGGAGAAACGGAAGACACATTTATTGCGGATTTAGCCGTAGGGCTTAATTCAGGGCTTATAAAAACAGGCTCAATGTCAAGGACAGACAGGGTTTCAAAATATAACAGGCTAATCAGAATTGAAGAAGAACTCGGGTTTGCTTCAAAATATTTAGGAATAGGAGCATTTAGCAGCGTTAAAAATATCGGCGGCCTGGAAGATTTGGGAAAACACTGCGAATGCCAGGGATGCGAAGGGGGTTGCTGCGAATAATTTTTCGATATTTATTTTACACAAATTAACAATTTTATATAAAAACCGCTGCAAAATTGACATTATACAGCTTTTTTTCTATGTTTAAAACATGAAAGAAACTAATCAAAAGCCCCTATACATAGTAGCCTGTCCGTTTTTTGAAAACGGTTTATTTTCAATATTTTTAGTATGTTTAAGTCATATTTTATATGCTTTTAAAAAAGGATATATTCCCATCATAGATTTGCAGCATTATGCAAATCAATATTTTAAAGACGGCAGAGAATTTAAAGATAATGTTTGGGAATATTTCTTTAAGCAGCCGGCCGGTTTTAGACTTGAAGATATAGATAAAAATTCAAATGTCATTATAAGCGGCAGCAAAATGGAGGCATCTTGTTTTAATGAAATAAACAATGGTATCAAAAAAGCCCTGCAAGGTAAAGATTGCGAAGAGTTTCAGGAATTTTTCAACAAAATAGAATTTAGCGATGAAATGAAATCTTTTTTAAGCAGAGAATACCAAGAAATAACCAAGAATGAAAACGAAATTTTAGGAATAATCTGCAGAGGAACTGATTATACGAGTCTTCGTCCCGACGGACACCATATTCAGCCGGATAGTGATATTTTAATTAAAAAAGCAAAAGAACTTTTGAAACGGTTTAAGTACAAAAAAATTTACCTTGCAACCGAAGATGAAAAAACTTATAAAAAATTTCAAAACGAATTTAAAGATATGTTGATTGAAAATAAACAATATAAATATTCTTATGAAAAATCCGATAAAAATAAACTCTTGAGATACATAAAAGTTGAAAGAAAAGACCATGCCTACAATCTTGCAAAAGAATATTTGCTTTCAATTTATATTTTATCAAGATGCAGATATCTGATAGGGGGTATAACATCAGCCTTAAGCGGGTTATGGTTTATGTCCGAAGGTTTTAAAAACCAGATTTATACAAGCTTTTATGATACCGGCAGATACCATAATTCAAACATAATAAGAGGAGGAAGGTTTTTAACCCCTGTGCTTTCAATTAAGAATATTATTAAAGAAAAATTTCAAAAAATCCTTTACCATAAAAGAACAACCGGATTTAATAAATATTAAAAAATCATTACAAAATTGACATTTTAAAGGTTTTTTTCTATGCTTTAAAGTAAATGAATAAACGTTGGTATGATGCTGACCCTGTTATAACTAATGCCATTAATTTGATTCAAAATTCAGATGATGAAAAAAAGAATGCCATGGCGGATTTTATAATAAAGGAGGCTAAAAACCTGGGTGTTGAGCCTTCTTTAGGAGCAGGACAGAACAATTTTGATTGTTTCTGGTATAAAAGGCAGGACGAAAATGCTAAATATTTTATGGCTCTTGAATATTTAAAAGCCATGGAGGATGAGGCAAAACGGGAAGTTTCTTTCAAAATCATAGCGGCGTTTAGAAATACTACAGAAAAATAAATACTGTATTTGTTTGATGACTATTCAGGCGGGTCTTAATAAAATCTAATTATGAAAAAGTATTGCATCACATTATTATTACTATTATCAGCATTATTCATTAATGTTTCCCCTTGTCATGCAATAAAAATCGGCTTAGATGAAAACATTAAACAGACCTATGTAGGAACATCAAAAGCAGGGCAGATTATAGACGGCAGAAGTAAAAAGCCTTTATATTATACAAAAGCTCTTGTGCCCTATACAATTAAGGCCCATAACGACACTCTGGTTATAAAAATTAACGGAAAATATTATAACCTCGGAACAAATTTCATAATTGTTCAAAATAAAGAGCCTAAAGGGTTTTTGGCTACCAAAAAAAGATGGTACAGGGGCGATATTGTAATTTACAATTATCATAGAAAATTGATTGTTGTAAATAATGTTGCGCTTGAAGAATATCTTATGGGTGTTGTTCCTGCAGAAATGCCGCCGGGATGGAATGTTGAAGCACATAAGGCGCAGGCAATTGCGGCAAGAAGTTATGCCATAGCAAATCTCGGCAAAAGAAAATCAATGGGATACGACCTTAAAGATACTCCGCAAGATCAAACCTACGGCGGTGCATCTGCCGAAACAAAACGAACAACGCGTGCCGTGCTTGAAACAAGAGGAATTGTCTTAACCCATGACGGAAAAATTA
This sequence comes from Candidatus Gastranaerophilales bacterium, assembly GCA_910587055.1. GTDB lineage: Bacteria > Cyanobacteriota > Vampirovibrionia > Gastranaerophilales > Gastranaerophilaceae > MGBC122484. The sequence goes on along the minus strand of CAJUKY010000004.1, from coordinate 73,121 downwards.
TTCCCGCTTATTACCATGCCTCTTCAGGCGGTAAAACAGTTGGTTCGGGTGCTGTTTGGGCAAAAGATTTACCCTATATTAAATCTGTTCCGGGGTATGATGACGGCATCAGAAAAAACGGGCATGGCGTCGGCATGAGCCAGCATGGTGCTAATAATCTTGCAAATAAAGGGTACAACGCGTATCAAATATTAAATTATTTTTACAAAAATGTTAAGTTTTCCGTAACCAAAAACCAGTATTAATAAGATATTAAAAGATTTTCAAAACCCGCTAAAACATTATAAACAGCGGGTTTTTAGCGTTCCATTCTTTAAACACCCTGCTGATAGGGGATTTTAAATGTAAAGTTTGTTTAAAAACCTTGCACATAAAGGATAAACCGATATAATAAAGGAGTAACTAAAGAAAGGGGTTCAAAGGAATGAACAAAGAAGAATTAGTAAAAGAAGTTAGTGCTCAAGCAAAATTATCACAAAAACAAACTGCTGAAGTTATAGCTGCTCTTTTAGATACCGTTGAAAAAACTGTTTCTAAAGGTAAAAAAGTTACTTTAGTAGGTTTTGGTACTTTTGAAGCAAGAAAAAGAGCTGCAAGAACAGGCAGAAACCCTCAAACCGGTAAAGAAATTAAAATCGCAGCTAAAACAGTTCCTGCATTTTCAGCAGGTAAAAAATTCAAAGAATTAGTAAAATAGTTTTTTGAAGTTATTAAGTTTAAAAGCCGGATTTATTTGAAAATCCGGCTTTTTATCTGGTCTTTTTGAACTAATATTGAGCTTTATTTGTATACATTTAAGGGACTTTATGATAAAATTACCCTGAGATAATAATAAAATAAGGAGATACAGCAATTATTAAAAATGATATTAAAGCCAAAGAACTGGTTAATGAAAAAATAAGGGCAAGAGAAGTAATGTTAATTGATGATACAGGTGTAAACCACGGAACTGTATCAACCGCAAAAGCCCTTGAGATGGCAAGAGAAAAAGATTTAGATTTAGTTGTTGTATCCCCTAATCAAGCTCCGCCCGTTGCAAAGATTTTAGACTGGGGCAAATATAAATACGAAACTGAAAAACGCGCAAAAGAAGCAAGAAAAAAACAGCACACTGTTGATATTAAAGAAGTAAAAATGCGCTATAAAATAGATACTCACGATTATGAAGTGCGTTTAAAAAGCACCAAAAAATTTATAGCTCAAGGAAACAAGGTAAAAGTTGTTGTTATGCTCAGGGGCAGAGAAATGCAGCATAACAAGCTTGCAATTGATTTAGCAAACAAATTTTTAGCGGATATTGAAGCTGAAGGCGGTGTTTCTGTTGAAAAGAAACCTGCGCTTGAAGGAAGAAACGTTGTAACGGTGCTTGCCCCGTCAAACGGTAAATAATAAAAGGTTTTATAAATAATGGCGGGTGTTATTATAATATCCGCCATTTTTAACGGAGGAATTTTTATGTTCAGACAAATGCGCAGAAAAAATCAAGCTTTATCAAACGAAGATTGTATTAAAATTTTAAATAACGGCAAAACAGGTATTCTTGCGGTGCTCGGAGATGAAGATTACCCTTATACCGTGCCTTTGAATTATATTTATCTTAATTCTAAAATTTATTTTCACTGTGCAAAAGAAGGACATAAAATTGATGCAATTAAAAAGCATAATAAGGTTTCATTCTGCGTAATTGAAAAAGATGAAGTTGTGCCTGAAAAATTCGGAACGGACTACAGAAGCGCCGTCATATTCGGCAAAGCCCGTATTATGGAAGAAAATGAGATGACGCCTGTTATAACGGCCTTTACTAAAAAATACTGCCCTTTTAATGATGATGTTATTCAAAAAGAAATAGACAGGGAATTTAAACTTCTTTGTATGGCAGAAATTGAAATAGAACATATTTCAGGCAAACAGGCAATTGATTTTGTAAGAAAAAGGTAACATAGTTGCAGCAACAAATTTATTACACATTTAATTTTATAAATTAACCCCGCCTATTTCAACACAGGCGGGGTTATTAAATTTATAAAGAATTTCTTTAAGTTCGTTAAGTTTGTTGATTTTCTTTAAATTTATTTTTCATTAACAAGAGAAGCTGTTACAGCAGCGCATATAAGCATTGTTGCGCCAACTATAAAAGCATATTCCCAGTGGTTGTTAACAAGTGCATCCTGCATAAATTTAGCTTTATCAATAAACCAGGCAAGAAGCGTGCATACAAGCACCTGCGGAGCCGCAATGAATATATTAAATATACCCATTATAGAGCCTTCCGTACCCGCTTTAATATATCTTGAAAGCATTGCGAAAGGAAGAGCCAGCGTACTTGCCCAGCCGATACCCGCTAAAGCCATAGCGCTCATTACAGACATCTTATTAGGCAAAAATGCCATTAAAAGATAAGCTAAAGCCATACTTACAAGAGCAATAATGTGTACGAATTTATTTCCTCTTTTTTCTGCCCATTTTCCGATAGGAATGGCAACAAGGAAGCATATTAAATTAAACACTGCAAAGCAGATTTGAGAGAAATACTGCCCGTCTGCCATCTGTACTGCAAAAGATTGTTTCAAAGCCGCATCAGCGTTTGATAAATCAGGTACGCCAAAAACAATATGCACGGCATATTGAGTAAAGAAAATCATCATACTCATTAAGCCAATCCAGCTGAAAAACTGCATTGTGCAAATTTTGCCGACTTCAGGAGAAAGTTTGAAAAATTCTTTAACATTTTGAATAAATGATTCTTGTTCTTCACCTTCTGCTGCAGCTTTTGCTTCAGCTTTAATTTTTCTTTCTTTAATAGTAAGACAAGTCCAAAGCATTGCAAGGAAAAATGCCGCGCCAGCCATTGCAAACTGTGCATTTATTGACATATCATAATGGAATGCGTATTTTAAGAAAGGTGCCGTTCCTGCCGCAACAACAGAACCTAAACCGATTGCAAAGCTTAAATATGAGTTTGCAAGAGCGTGCTGTTCTTTAGGTATATTATCAGGGATAAGCGCTCTATACGGGCCTTGAGCCGCGTTAACGCAGGCATCAATTATCCATATCATAACAGCTGCAATTAAAAGCCCGAGCCATACAGGGGCAGATTCGCCGAATAATCCTGCGATGTCTCCGCTTCTCGGTAAGAAAAACAGTCCCAAAGCAGCCAATATTGCACCGCCCATTAAATACGGAACACGACGGCCGAAAGGTGTCTGTGTTACATCAGAAAGCGCGCCTATTATGGGCTGTACCACAATCCCTGTTACAGGGCCTGCAAGCCAGATTAAACCAAAAATAAAAGGGCTTGCGCCAAGAGCTTCAGTTACGGGGCCTGAGAGAATAATTCTCATCTGCCAGGCAAATTGAAGCCCGAAAAATCCTAAACAAAAATTTAGCAGCTGTGCTGTCGTAAATTTTTTCATTTCCTCGTTTGCCATTAAATCCTCCTAACAAAACTTAAACCCATTGTACATTAAAATGGAATAAAAGTCATATAGCTAAGATGTGTTAATTTTTAACAGGAATTACAGCTATTTTAATATTTTTTGTATGAAATGCCATTTCAAATATTTTTGCATGAGATGCCGCACCGCTTTAAAAAATAAAAAACGGTATGTTATTCCATACCGTTATCATATAAGGTCAAAAAGGGTGAATTTTTTCCGTCTCTGTAAGAAAACGGGCGATTGCGATGTTACACGCCCGCGCTGAATTAAAATCTAATTTAGTTTGAAAATTAAAAAATCATTCCTTTTACTTATAGTCTAACAAATAAATTTCTTATTTCAAGACATTAAAGTACATATTGTTACAAAACTTAGTAATTATGTGTCTGTTATACAGTCAGACAATGTCATTAATTTTATTAACAGTAAAGATTAGCATAAGAAAATAACGGAAAGCGAATAAAATTAATGTCTGACGGTAAAAATTTAAAAACATTATTTGGCTTACGCGTTGCAAAATTAAGAAACGCAAAAGGTATATCACAAGAACATCTGGCTGAACTTGCGGATATAGGCCCGAGAATGATGTCACGTATTGAAACCGGCGCAAGCTTTACACAGGCTGAAACAATTGAAAACATAGCCAGAGCACTGGATACCAGTATTCAAGATTTACTTCGCTTTGATGAACCGGATAACAAAGAAGAGCTTCTGGCTGCAATTAATCAGAAAATAAATTTCATACAAAACGATACGGATAAATTAAAGCTCCTTGATGAAATCCTGCAAAAGTTCTTTTGATTGTGTTGCAATGTTTTTTAAATAGGTTATAATAAGAATATAGGGAAAGCACCCCGAGAGTGCGGAAATTTTCTCCCGGAGTGCTTCATTACTTCCCTATTTTGTTAAGATTATAAGCGCTATTATTATCAGCAAGATAAGCCATAGCGCTTTTTCAGTAATACTGAAATTCATCTTTTTCGCCTCCTTTCCTGTCATTTCCTACATTACAAGTCTGTGCAGGGGGAGGTGTAAATAGGACAAGCTTACCCGAAATGATTGTAACATACGGGGGCAAAAGCCTGCAAAATTTTTATTATAATTTACATATACTTCTGTTCGATAAGCTTTTTCAAAGCTTTTGCATTAATCGCATCGGGTTCAATTTCAAGAATTCTATTCAAATATTCCAGAGCTTCATTATAATTTTCAAGTTTCTTTTGCGCACAGGCCATTGCATAAAGAGCATCTATAAAGTTTTCATCAAGTTCGATTGCCTTTTCCAAATCTTTAACAGCACCAAAAATATCAGGGTTTTCAATATCCTTTCTTGTTAATGTTATTCTTGCTCTGTTGTAATAAGCATCGGTCATTTTCGGGTTTAATTGCAGTGCTTTTGTATAATCAAGCATAGCTTCGTCAAAATCTTCAAGCGCCTGATAGGCAACCGCGCGGTAAAAATAAGGAATTTCCCAATCATTTTTTAATTCAAGCGATTTATTAATATTTTCAAGAGCGTTTGTATATTTGCCGTCTTGAATGTCATATATTCCGTTATCAAGATAAGTTTTATAATTTTCAGACATATTTTTTCCTCTTTTTTTAAGTTTATTATAGAATAATCTTATACTAAAGCATTAACAATTTGGATAAAAATAAGAATGATTTTATACATTTTAAGCATAATAACGGTTTTAGCAGGCTGGGTATACCTTATGCCCTCTGCCGTTAAGGCATTATTCACAGGATATCCCGTAACAAATACTCTGCATACGGACGGGATTTTTAAAGATATACAATTTGTTTTTGATCCTTTAAGTGCATTTTTTACGATAATAATCCTTGTAATGGGGCTTTTAGCCTTAATTTATTCTAAAGGATATTTAAAACCCTATATTGAAAAAGGCAAAAGTGTTACTTCGCATTATATCTTCTTTTTAGCGCTTTTTATTTCAATGATTGGAGTTGTTACCTGCCAGAATGCTTTATTTTTCCTTATCATCTGGGAAATAATGTCACTGTCTTCATTCTTCCTTGTGATATTTGAAAATGATAAAAAAGAAGTATTAAACGCAGGGGTAAAATATCTTATTTTCATGCACATTTCTGTGCTTTTTTTAATAACAGCTTTTGCAGCTTTGTCAATCAAAGCGGGAAGTTACGACTTCAACACATTTGCACAGGTTTTAAAAGAAAATACCGCATTTTCGGATATTATATTCATGTTATTTTTTATCGGATTCGGCATAAAGGCGGGTTTTGTTCCTTTTCATAACTGGCTCCCTGAAGCGCATCCCGTTGCACCGAGCCATATAAGCGCCATAATGTCAGGCGTTATGATAAAAACAGGAATTTACGGAATTTTAAGAATTTTATCTTTAACAGGCACCCCCTCAAGGTTTATTGCTTATTTTATTTTAATAATATCCGTTATTACTGCACTATACGGTATTTTATACGCAATAAGCCAATCTGATATTAAAAAAATGCTTGCATACTCTTCAATTGAAAATATCGGCATAATAGGAATAGGGCTTGGAGTAGGGATGCTCGGACTTGTTCATAATCAGCCGATTGTAGCATTTTTAGGTTTCATCGGGTGCATATTCCACATATTAAACCATTCAATATTTAAAAATCTGTTGTTTTTCGGCGCAGGAGCCGTTTATCTTAAATGCCATACAAAAAATATGGAGCTTTTAGGCGGTTTAATCAAAAAAATGCCGAAAACCGGAGCTCTGTTTTTAATAGGCTCCCTTGCAATATGTGCACTTCCGCCGTTTAACGGGTTTATCGGTGAATTTTTAATATACTTCGGGATGTTAAAAGGGCTTTCAATTAACAGCTTTTTTAATTTTCTTGTTTTGATATCTGCCTTCTCAGGGCTTGCATTTGTAGGCACAATGGCACTTTTATGTTTTACAAAGGCTTTCAGTGTAACATTTTTAGGGCACCCGAGAAGTGAAAAGGCTCAAAAAGCTGATGAAGTTTCTAAGACAATGATTGCGCCCATGGGGATTTTAGCCTCATTTGCTTTATTAATAGGGATTTTTCCCGAATTATTTTTTGAAATATTGATTATGCCTGTTGAAACTTTGTTTGCGGGGGTTTCGAACATTCAAATTCCTGATGTCGGAGAACCTCTTGAAATTGTCAAAGTTATTGCACTCAGTGCACTTTTAATGTTATTTATCATAACTTTACTTATGTATATTAAAAAATATTCAAATAAAAAAGCTGAAACCGCACCTACATGGGGCTGCGGATACAATAGAGAGCTGCCGTATGCACAATACACGGGTTCATCATACGCAAGCCCGTTTTTATCAATGTTAAAGCCTTTATTTAAAAAGATTTTTGACATTGAAAAACCGAAAAAATTATTCCCGAAATCCGCTCATTTTAACTTAAAAATTGAAGACATAGAGGAAGCTTACGTTATCAACCCGTTTTTAAAATTTGACGAATGGTTTTTATCAAAATTTGAAAAATTACAAAACGGCAATCTGCAGGATTATTTAAAATACGGTTTAATTTTCCTTATTATTGCAATCATCGGAAGTTTCTTCTCTTGGGGCTTTACGGGCGGAGGTTTTTAATTATGAAGGGATTTATAATTTTATCAAATATAATTGCAGTAATGTTTTTACCGTTTTTAATGACAGGGATTATAAGAAAAACAAAAGCTTTCTGGGGCGGAAGATACGGTGCAAGCGTTTTTCAGCCTTTATATGATTTTATAAAATTAATTAAAAAAGATTTTGTGATAAGCAATACAGCATCAGCCGTTTTCAGGCTTACACCCTTAATATCATTTGCGGCAGTAATTACGGCAGCACTTTTTATACCCTTAATTTCAGGAAATGCAATTATTGATATCCCTGCAGGGCTTATTGTTTTTGCCTATTTTCTTGCTTTAGGAAAATTCTTCTCCTGTATCGGGGCAATGGATACGGGTTCAAGCTTTGAAGGAATGGGAACATCTAGAGAAGCCTGCTTTACATCAATAGTTGAGCCTGCATTTTTCATAATAATGGGCTCTGTTATGGCATTAAGCGGCAATTACACATTTGAAAGCCTGTCAAAAATAGCTGAAAATGCCGGAAGCTACGGGGTTTTAATTATAATATTCGCCGTACTTGCACTGTTTTTAATGGTGTTAATTGAAGGATGCAGGGTGCCTGTGGATGACCCTGCGACACATCTTGAACTTACGATGATTCATGAGGTTATGATACTTGATAATTCAGGGTTTGATTTAGCTTTAATAAGCTGGTCAGCAGGGATTAAGATGCTTTTAATAACATCATTAATTGCAAAAATTATAATTCCTGACGGAAATCCTTTTTATGCCCTTTACTATTTAATGATTGTATTTTTGATATCAATTATTATAGGAACGGTGGAATCAAGCATGGCGCGTATCAGAATGTCGCATGTTTTTGAATTTATATTTATTATGAGCTCTTTTGCACTTATTGTTATGTCACTTACAGCTGCAAAGGTGTTTGGAGGTTAGATTTTTGGAAAACGGTTTTGTAATACTTTTCGGCTTATCAATGTTGTATTTATCTGCAACATCAAGAATAATTTCCCATATAAGGATTTTAATAATTCAGGGGATATTGTTGTTTTTAATATGCCTTCTGGGGTATAAAAACACGCCGCTTCTTGATATTGCATTTTTAATAATGGAAACGCTTATTGTAAAAGCTGTTGTTATTCCGTGGTTTTTATATAAAATCTTAAAAAAAACCAATACAAACAGGGATGATGAGGCCAATATTCCTCATTTTTACTGTCTTGTTATTTCAAGCATGATACTTCTTGCGGGGTTTTTGGCTTCAAACTGTATGACGGGAATGAAAAACATTGCACCTTTATATTTCGGAATATCCGTAAGTGTTATTGTAATCAGCTTATGGCTTATTACAATCAAACATAAAATCGTTTCAAACGTTATAGAATTTATTACTATGGAAAACGGAATATTTCTTTTGTCACTTTCCGTAGCTTCTGAAATGCCCGTGCTTGTAAACCTCGGGGTTCTTCTTGATGTATTTATTGCAGTATACATTTTAGGGCTTTTTGTAAGAGAAATTAACAAGGAATTTAAAGACCTTGAAGTTTCCCATCTATCTGAACTTAAGGATTATGAATAATGATAAATTTATTGATGATATTTCCCATAATTGCGGGGCTTTTGATGCTTTTAATCAGGCATAAGGGTTTTAGCAAATTTTTATTGAATATTTATGCAATTTTGCATTTTATAATTTCATTCTCTCTTGTGTTTAATATTGTAAATGAACCCGCAGGAAGCTATTTTGCACTTGATAATGTTAATAAAATTTTTCTTATTATTTTATCATTTGTGTTTCTAATGACAGTTATCTATAATAACGGCTACTCAAAGCATATAAGTGCTTCAAACAAAAAAATGAATCATTATTTTATTATGATTATGGCATTTGTCTTTGCAATGACAGGGGCAATTTTAAGCACGGATTTAGGAATAGCCTGGATTTTAGTTGAAGGAACAACCCTTACAAGCGCATATTTAATATATTTTAATAAAACTAAAAATTCTATTGAAGCAGCCTGGAAATATGTTTTTATCTGCTCAATAGGAATTGCTCTTGCATTTATCGGCATTATATTTTTAAATATATCATCCGACTTAAACACTTTAAATTTTGCACAGCTTTTTGAAAATGCTTCAGGCGGTAAATTTGATGCTTTCTGGCTAAAATTAAGCTTTGTATTTATACTATTCGGGTTTGGAACAAAAATGGGGCTTGCACCTGCGCATTTCTGGCTTCCCGATGCACATTCCGAATCTCCTTCGCCGATTTCCGCTCTGCTTTCTGCCACCCTTTTAAATTCAGCTTACCTTGTAATTTTAAGAGTATTTAACATCTTATGTGCCGCGGGAGACAGTTTTTACGGCAGAATAATGCTTCTTATTATGGGCTTTTTATCCTTGTTTGTAACTGCAGTATTCTTATATCACATTAAAAATTATAAAAGAATGCTTGCATATTCATCCATTGAAAATATGGGCATTTTATCAATAGGAACGGCTCTTCTGGGGGCGGCGCATTATGCCGTTATTTTGCATTTAATAGGGCATTCTCTTGCAAAGGCATCATTTTTCTTAACATCGGGAAATGTGCTTGAACTTTATGAAACAAAAAGAATAAAGCAGGTTTCAGGGCTTATGGCTGCAGATAAAAAAACAGGCTGGCTCTGGATTTTATCTTTGCTTGGAATTTGCGCTTTCCCGACATCCGTTCTTTTTATAAGCGAGTTTTTGATAATAAAAACAATGCTTTCGGACGGTCATTATTTGATGTGCATTGTTTTTGCGCTTCTTTTAACGGTAATATTATACGGAATGGCAAAAGTGGTACTAAAAATGACATTTGGAACATTGAGCGAAGAAAAACAGGGTATTATAGAAAAAAACAGGGGCAAAATAACCGTTTCAATGTATATTCCGCAGGTTATAATGCTCACTGTCGTATTTATTTTAGGAATTTATATTTCCCCTGTTTTGAATGAAATTATTAAAGCAGCCGCAGGCTTTTTAGGATAAAGATATGAATTGGATTAAGACAAAAAATAATGAAAAAATAAATTTAAACGATATCCCGACACTTGATATCGACGATTTAAGGGCTGAAATTATAAGCCTTGTAAGCGTTGATAAAATGCGGCCTCTGGCATTTTTTGGCAAAGACTGGGGCAGAGGGCAGGTTAAACTTTTTACGGTTCTCGGGGATGATAAAGGCTCATTTTATGTAACCTCATCACTTTTTAAAGCCGGAATAAGAAGTTATGAAAGTATTACACAGGTTATTCCTTCATTCCATATCTTTGAGCGGGAATTTTTTGAAGAATTTCATATTGAACCTCTTAATCATCCGTGGTTAAAACCTTTAAGAAAAAATCAAGATAAATATCCTTTCTTTAAAATGGAAGGAGACGAAATCCACGAGGTTGCAGTGGGGCCAATCCATGCAGGGGTAATAGAACCCGGTCATTTTAGATTTATGTGCAACGGGGAAAGTGTTTATCATCTTGAAATTGCCCTCGGGTATCAGCATAAAGGGGTAGAAAAACTTATGGTGCAGAATCCCTCAAATCAATTAATTGAATCCGTTGCAGGGGATAGCGTTATAGCATACAGTTTAGCTTATTCAAATGTAATAGAAGCAATGAAAGGAATTTCCGTTTCAAACAAAGCGCAATTAATAAGAAAAATGGCGCTTGAAATGGAAAGAGCCGCAATTCACATAGGAGATTTGGGCGCTATAGCGGGCGATATAGCTTATTTAATGGGGGCAAGCGTTTTTGGAGCGACGCGCACCCTTGTAATTAACACTATGCTTGAATTTTCAGGAAGCAGATTTGGAAGGGGATTATTAACCCCGGGCGGAGTAAACTTTGACATAGATGATGAAAAAATTGAACGCGCACTTAAAACCTTAAACAAGGTAGGGGCTGATGTTTCCAGAATGGTAAAAACAATGCTCAAAAATTCTACCGTAATGTCAAGGCTTGAAAAAACAGGCACAATAAGCAAAGAGAGAGCCGAAGAAATCGGGCTTGCCGGAATGGCGGCACGCGCTGCAGGCATTAATATTGATTCAAGATTTGATTACCCTGATAAATGGATAAAAGAACTAAATCTTCAAAAGAAAAAATTTGACGGGGTTGGAGATGTATATTCAAGATTTCGTTTAAGGTATGAAGAAATTATTGAATCAATTTCAATCATAAGAAAGATTTTTGAAAAACTGAAAGAATTTAAAAATGAGCCTGTAAATTCAGGATATGAAGTTTTAAATAAGGAAAATTCGAAGGATGCCTTTGTTATATCCGTTGTTGAAGGCTGGAGGGGAGAAGTTGTTCATATAGCAATGAGTGATAACAACGGTACTTTAAGCAGATATAAAATCAAAGACCCTTCATTTAACAACTGGTACGGGCTGGCGCTTGCGGTCAGAAACAACGGGGTTTCGGATTTTCCTCTCTGCAATAAGAGTTTTAACCTCTCATATTCAGGATGTGACCTATAAAATAAGGATTTAAAGATGTTTGATACGCTAAAATCAAGGATATTTCAAGGAAACCAATTTATAAAAGATATCAAAAATGCCCCGATGAGAGAGCAATTCCGCGGGTTTCCCGTTTTAAAAAATTCAAACTGCGATAACTGCAAAAAGTGTCTTGATGTATGCCCTGCAGGCGCACTGAGCCTTAACCCCTTAAAAATTGATATGGGAAAATGCACATTCTGCGGTATGTGCAAAAATGTATGTGAACGAAATGCGATTAATTTTTCTAATTTTTATAAGCTTTCCGCAACAAACAGAAATAATCTTGTAATTGATGAAAATATATCAAAAGAAAATTTTTATAAAACAGCGGTTGAAGTAAAAAAAGAAATTACCTCAATGTTTTCACAATCTTTAAAATTAAGACAGGTATCAGCAGGGGGCTGCAACGGATGCGAGATGGAATTAAACGCATGTTCAAACGTTAATTTTGATATGGGAAGATTCGGTATAGATTTTGTGGCTTCTCCGCGCCATGCAGACGGTATTGTTATTACAGGCCCTATCACAAAAAATATGGCATACGCCCTTGAAGACTGTTACAAGGCAACTCCAAATCCAAAAATCGTGATATTGTGCGGAGCCTGCGCAATTTCAGGCGGAGTGTATCAAAATTCGGATGAAATCGACAGAAGCTTTTTAGAAAAACATAAGATTGATTTATATATCCCGGGGTGTCCTGTTCATCCTTTAACCTTCATAAACGGAATTTTAGATTTTATAAGAGAAAGAAAATAAACTATGCACGGGCTAAGTTCAGCATTCAGAGCGTTAAAATACAGGAATTTCAGACTGTTTTTCCCGGGCATTGCAATTTCACAGATTGGAATATGGATTCAAAACGTTGCAATAGCATGGCTTGTTTATGATATGACAAAATCACCTTTAACGATGGGCAGTGTGATGTTTTTTAATGCCATTCCGTTATTTATTTTAACCCCTTTTGCAGGTGTTATTATTGATAAATTTAACAGACACAGGCTTTTAATCTTTGTACAGTTTTTATTTTGCACCCAAGCACTTTTAATAACGCTTTTAACATATTTTGATGTAATTCAAATATGGAACATTGTTGCTTTAGGTATATTTTTAAACTGCATTGCGGCAATTGATGTACCTTTGAGGCAGTCTACATTTGTGTGTCTTGTGGATGATCCTAAGGATTTAGGCAATGCGATATCATTAAATTCTACCTGTTTTAATGTTGCAAGGCTTCTGGGGCCTGCAATAGGAGGGCTTTTAATAGCCCATGCCGGAATTACCGTTTGTTTTTTCATAAATTTTTTATGTATAATTCCTATGATATTTTTAGTAAAAGCGCTGAAAATAAAGGATGTTAAATGCGGGCAAATTCAAAATGAAACAATCCTTGAGGGGCTTAAGGAAGGAATTGATTATGCACTTAAAACCCCTGAAATTTTAACACTTTTATTATATTTAGCCGTATTCAGCTTTATCGGGATGACATATCCCATGCTGATGCCTATATATACATCAGAAATTCTGCACGACAGGGCTGATACTCTGGGCTTTTTAATGGGTGCGGCAGGGGTCGGCGCGCTTGTATCTTCATTATTTCTTGCCGCAAAAACAAGTCTTAGAGGGATGAGGCGGATATTATTTGCAGGAGCCTGTATTTTCAGCGTTGGATTTATAACTCTGGGGCTCTGCCACACAAAAACAGCCGCCATTTGTGCCATGTTTGCCGTAGGTCTTGGTATGACATCATCTATTACACCTGATAATACACTTACACAGGCGGTTGTAGACGATGATAAACGGGGCAGGGTTATGAGCCTTAATGCCATCTGCTATATGGGAACAACCTCTTTAAGCAGTTTTGTTGCAGGATTTATTGCCAATTTAATAGGCATAGCAAACACATTAATACTTTTCGGCGCAGTTATGCTTTTATTTGGAATGGGCTTTGGATACAGATTTTCAAAACTAAACTTTAAATCAAAGCTTTAATTTTCTTTAAACAATTCTTCCATTTTTATTTCAAAATATTCGGCAATTTTTGTGAGTTTATCAAGAGTGGGGTTAATATTGCAGCGTTCTAATTTGCTGATATAAGAATTATCAAACCCGAGTGCAAGAGAAACTTCTTCGCGCTTTTTGCCTTTGATTTCACGCAGTTTTTTAACATTTTGCGCTAAAATTTTTCTTACATCTTGATTCATTTATTAATCCGGTATGTATTTAAAAATGTCATTAGTGTCGCATTCAAGCGCGTAGCATAATTTGTTCAGTGTTTCTAAATCTATGCGCGAATAATTACCTTTGTAAATTTTAAGGACAATATGGCTGTCCAGCCCTGTCAGTTTCACAATATCACGCCTGTCCAGTTTCTTTTCGCCTAAAAGTTTTGCAAATCTGTTTTCTATCATTTTAATAATTCATACGGCTCAACACCGAGGACTTTTGAAATTGAATAAAGCCTTGCAAGAGTGGTATTTACACCAGCCTCAATTCCTGCAATTGTTGACGGAGTACAATCAACCTCAACTGCAAGTTTGAATTGAGAAAGTCTTTTTTCTTCTCTTAATTTTTTAATGTTGCGACCGACTTTTTTATGAAAATCATTGCTCATAATTATTCCATAGCAATATTTGATAATATTATATATTATCTTATTGAATAATACAAGAATAGTTTTAAACCAGAACTTTGACTTCTTCCTGCGTTTGGAAATAAAGCTTTCCTGTGTGAATTTGTTTTATGGTATTTTTCAGAATATCAAAATTTATATCCTTTAAAAGATACCCTGAGGCCCCGAAAGTAAGCGCCGTGTACATTATTTCTTCATCTTCAACCGTGCTTAGAATTATAATTTTAGTATCAGGGTGTTTTGATTTTACCTTTTTAATAAAATTAAAAGAATTTTGATAGGGAAATTTTAAATCCATTAAAATTATATCTGAAGGAGAAGATTCAAAAGCTTTAAAACAGGCTGTTTCTTCCTTAAATTCACCCTTTATTTCAAATTCATCCGAAAGATTGCGATTGTATAAAGTACGCGTCATATTATAGCTTTCAATTATATAAATTGAAATTTTGTTTTCCATAGTCTTTACTCATTCCCTTTTGCTAATTGACTCTTAAGTATTTAGTTTGATCATAAGAAAAAATTACAACAAGAAAAACGGAAAACATACCACCCGTTCGGGTAGTTTGTGTTTTTGATATAATTAAATTTTAGACCTTCTTAAAAGGGGATTTAACATTGAATTTTAAAATCAGAAAAATGGAAAAAGGCGATAAAGACGAAATTTTATCTATGATGGAAAAATTTTATTCAAGCGATGCTGTTTTTACAAACGGTAGTAAAGAAATTTTTGAAACGGATTTTAACTACTGTATAGAAGAAAACCCGTATTTAGAGGGATATATTTTTGAAGATGACGGAATAATTCTGGGATACGGAATGATTGCAAAAAGTTTTTCAACCGAATTCGGCAGAATGTGCATATGGTTTGAAGATTTATATTTAAAACCTGAATTCAGAGGAAAAGGAATAATTTCAAAATATATTAATTTCATTGAAAAAATATACAGCACTGCTGTTTTCAGACTTGAAGCCGAAAAAGAAAATGCTCACGCCTGTTATGTATATAAAAAACTCGGTTTTGAAACTTTACCATATTGCGAAATGATTAAAAAATAAAATTGCCTTTATTTATTATTAATCCGTACAATTAACTTCAGGCTAAAGTTTTGATAATACGGCATATATGAATAGTCTAAAAATTAAAAGAGTATATGAAATTCCATCCGAAGATGACGGTATAAGAATACTTGCAGACAGATTGTGGCCGAGGGGAATATCCAAACAAAAAGCACATCTAGATTTCTGGTTTAAAGATATTGCACCGAGTCCTGATTTAAGAAAATGGTTTGACCACAGAGAAGACCAATTCAAGGAATTTTCCGCAAAATATAAAAAAGAACTTCAAAACAATGAAGATGTAAAAAAGGTTTTGGATATTTTAAAAAATCAAAATGTGACTTTAATTTATGCGGCAAAATCTCCTATTGTAAATCATGCTATTGTTTTAAAAAATTTTATTGAACATTTGAGGAAGAATCTTTAAATAAAAATATTGCTGTATAACCAAGAATAACAGCACCTGCAAAAACTTCAAAAGGAAACATTAAAAGAAGGTTTTTATCGAGGATTACCGGAATTAAAAGGATGGCACCTGCCGGAGGAAAATTTATTTTAACTCTGTTTAGTGCAATAAACAGAATAATACAGGCTAATGCCGTGCAAATTGAAAGAGGAAACCCCAGAATAATATTCAAAATGTATTTTAAAAGACAGCCGGTAAATGCGGCAAATGTCATTAAACCAACAATATAGCAGGGTTTTTTCCTTGCTTTGCTTTTTGGATTGGCAAATTCCGTAAACATAACAATCAAAGGCGGAGCCAGAAAATATATCTGGTGGGTTTTGAAGGGAATTAATGCAATTAAACCGAACACAAGCAAAAGTTTTGACCATTTTATAATCTGGGCTTTAATATTAAATTCACAAGGGGTAAATTTATTAACAGGCCTAAAATGAAATTTTTCCATTAAATACTGGGCAAAGATTATAATTAAAGCCATAACAGATACAGATACAGGATAAATCCAGCTTTTTGTGCCAAGATAAACAGGCAGGATACAGGCTGAAATTATAGGAATAAAGTTTGTTTTAAACAGAGTTAAAATAAAACCTGTAAATGCAAAACAAAGACAGACCTGAAATATTAAAGGAATTGAAACATATTTTACAATTAAAACCCCAAATAATGCAGCAATTGACATCAGGAAAAATATTCTTCTTTTGTTCACCATCCAGGGCTGTTGTTCTGAAATCCATGCACCGATTGTAAGAGCGCAGATTTCAGGGAAAATAATTTCTTTTTCACCTATAAATTCTGCAACAAGCACCATAAAAAGCGCCATTAAAATACCGAATATATAGCGTTCCATTCTGATTGTTTTTAAAAAACCGGCATCCATATATCAATGCTAAAACAAGGAAAATTGATATTCAAGAATTTTATATCATCATAATGACAGCAGGCTTTATTATCTTGATAAATATTTATAGCTGCGAAATATTTAAAGTATTATTCCGGCATATATTCAATTATCATGCATAATTTAGCTCTGTGTTATAATATTTTAAACAGCATTATAATTTCTGTATCATTATAAAAGGAGAAAATTTGTTAGCTTACACATATAAACAAAACGGGGTTTTTGAATTAACTCAAAAAGATAAGCCGGAACTTATTGATTCAAAAGATGCGATTGTACGCGTTACAATGAGCAGCATTTGCACTAGCGATTTGCATATTAAGCATGGCTCCGTTCCAAAAGCCGTTTCAGGAATAACGGTAGGGCATGAAATGGTGGGTGTTGTGGAAGAAGCCGGAGCAGATGTTAAAAACGTAAAAGCTGGAGACAGGGTGACTGTTAATGTTGAAACATTTTGCGGAAATTGCTTTTTTTGTAAAAACGGATTTGTTAATAATTGCACGGATAAAAACGGCGGCTGGGCTTTAGGCTGCCGCATAGACGGCGCACAGACAGAATATGTTCGTGTTCCATTTGCAAATCAAGGCTTAAATAAAATTCCGGATACGGTTTCTGATGAACAGGCGCTTTTTGTAGGAGATATACTTGCAACCGGTTTTTGGGCAGCCCGCATTTCTGAAATAAAAAAGGAAGATACGGTATTAATTATCGGTGCAGGCCCGACAGGCATATGCACTTTACTATGTGTAATGTTAAAAAATCCTGAAAAAATTATAATTTGTGAAAAGGATGAAACAAGAAGAGACTTTATAAGAAAACATTATCCGGAAGTAATTGTAACAGAACCTCAAAATTGTCTTGAAATTGCAAATAAAGAAAGCAAACATGGCGGTGCGGATGTAGTTTTAGAAGTCGCAGGCAGTGAAGATTCTTTTCAAACGGCGTGGAAAGCGGCAAGGCCAAACGCAATAGTTACAATAGTTGCACTGTATGACAAACCGATGACTTTACCGTTGCCTGATATGTACGGTAAAAACCTCGTATTTAAAACAGGGGGCGTAGACGGCTGTGACTGCAAAGAAATATTATCTCTTATTGAGCAGGGCAAGATTGATACAACACCTCTTATCACACATAAATATCCGCTTAAAGATATTGAGGCGGCTTATAAGGTCTTTGAAAATAAACAGGAAAATGTTATAAAAGTTGCTATTATTAATACATAATTAAAAAATTGTTTGATTATGTATTGACATAATCAAATATAAGCAGTACAGTATAATTATGGCAAACTGTAATAAATCTAATTGGGGCGGCAAACGCGAATGTGCAGGAAGGAAGAAAACCTGCCTAAAGAAGGTGCCGTTTAACAGAAGAATCAATGAAAACATTTTAAATATCTTGCGTGAATATGCACGTAACCACAATATTACAGATACGGAAGCATTAGAAAGCGCAATACTTCTACAAACAAACACAGAAAAATTAAAAGGAGATATGATTATGAAAATTTGTATTCCAACATCAGAAGGCAGCTTATGCGGACATTTCGGGCATTGTGATTCTTTCACATTTGCGGAAATTAATCCTGAAACTAAAGAAATATTAAATATTGAAGAAAAAATACCCGAAGAAGGTATATCTTGCCAGAGCGCTTCCTGGATATCAGAACAGGGAGCAAGTAAAGTTCTTGCAGGCGGTATGGGAAACAAACCTTTGATGACATTTGCTCAAAACGGGGTTGAGGTTATTACAGGCTGTCCCGAATTACCGATTAAAGAAGTTCTCGAAAAATATTTATCAAATACCCTTACAACAGGTGAAAATGCTTGCGCAGGAGAAGGACATGATCACCATCACTGCCACGGACACCACCATGGCGAAGGACATAGCTGCCATCATAATTAATATAGTTTAGGGAAACTCTAACTCCTGACATTATATTCAATTGTCATACACAATTTACCTCTGTGTTAAGGGTATATCAAGTGTTTCAATCATATATTATTCCTTTTGTAACATTACACCCTATTAAATTGAAACAACACTATACACTAAATTAACATCTTTTATATCCGTAAAATGTTTGTATTCATAGGGGATTTCGATTTTTATGACACTTTTATTTTCAATATTTTGAAGGTTATTTTCTTCAATAATATTTTTATCCAATTGCACAAAATATATGCCGGGTTCAATTCCTGACAAATAAAATTCGCCGTTGCTATCTAAAGTTGAGTAGGCTTTTTCTTCGCTCTTGCCATCGAGCAAAACTACCACAAAATCTTTTGTATCCAAATGTCTGTCAAAATCATCCGTAATAATTACTCTGCCTGAAATATTTCCCGCACAGCTTTTTAGCGGAAATTCAACCCTTGTTGTTTTACCATTTTCAACACGAACCATTTTAGTTTTATTTTCATAATCAACCAACGTTGTAGCCAGTTTATCATTATCTATTTTAACTTTATAAACCCCGCTATCAATTCCTGCAGGGGAAGCTCTGCCTTTTTTATTTGTATAAATATTTTCATTCATCCAATTGCACTTTATGGGGACATCTGAAACTTTTATATCATCTTTATCAAACTTACTGTTATTATTTTTATCAATATAAGCCACAATATCAACAAATCCTTGATTAGGATTATTGAAGCCGATTGATTGAATGCCGTTTGGTAAAATCGCCCAAACATCATTTAAGTTGATACTTATCGAATGTCTGTTGCTTGCGGGCATAAACATATTGTTTACAATAAACCCGCCAGCTCTGTTGAATTGGTAATTTATATTAACCGTTCTTCCTGTTCTTGTCCTTATTGCTAAATTTGCATTAAAATCAAACCCGTTATCGTTTCCTGTATATTTATAACCCGTTCCTAAGCTTAGTGTAAGGTTTTTAAAAGTCGGAAATGTATATCCGATTTTTGCCATATTGTATTCATTTTTAGAGCCGCTGTAATCATATTTCACAATATCATGTCCTAAAGAAATTTTACCAATATTTTTTGGAAGTTTATAATCAGCCTTTAAATAAATTGTTGAATATAAAGAATTAAACCCGTTTGAGCCGTTGTATTCTTCTTTGTAATTTGTTTGATAATTACTTGCGTTTTTTCCTGTTTCTAAATAAAAATCGGGGGTCAATTGTTTTGAAAGATTAAAATCATAATAATAGCTTTTGTTTTCAGCTAAAGCGTTTTGTCCGTTACGTCCTGTAATATTAAATCTGATATTTGCAACTTTTTCAAAATTTTTATTAATTCCAAAATTGTAATCATTAAAATCAATTAATCCGCCTTCAAATTTATGGTTTGTGTTGGAAAAATATTTTTTATATTGGGTAAAAATATTTACCCCGTTTTTTGAAAAATCAAATGTAATTCCGCCTCCAAGCCTGTCATTAATAAAGCTTCCGTCGCTTCCTGCAAAATAAAAATCAGGCGAGGTATTAAATAGCTCGGTTTCAATATTGCCAAATTGATTTTTTAACTTTGCTCCTGCAGAAATTGCATACCCCAAAAGCTGATTCTTACCAAGGCTCAAATCTCTCGAGTTGCTTACACCTGCGCTTAATTTATAGGCAAGAATATCATTTTTCTGAAAATGAATTGTATTTAGGTTTGTAACCCCGTCAAGATTATTCGGATTTTTCCAGGTGCCTGAAGTTAAAAGCGCATCATTAGAATAAAAACTCTGCCAAATTGAGTTTTCAGGATGGTGATAAATCCTATCAACAAAGAGTTTTGAATCTAATTTTATGTTACCAGATATTCCGTATTGATATTGAACCCCCGCAACAGCTTTTTTTGTATTAAGTTCATAAATATAGTTATTTTGCGAAAAAAGCCTGTTGTTATACCCACTTGCTCCAAAAATGACATCATAACGCACTTCACCTTTTTTAATTTCATCGGGATTTGAGAGGGTTTTTTCCAAAACAATTTCTTCTAAATCGTCTGCTTTTAATTCAACAATTTTAACTTTTTTAGGCTCTTTGTTAGTGAAAATTTCATCAAGTGAATAATGCCCGTCATAAGTACTCAAGGTTTTTATCTCTTCATCATCAAAAAACACTTTTACAAGACTTGTTTTATCAACATAACCGTTTAAATCCCTGTAATTTTCTTTTTTGGAATTATAATTTCTTATCTGGGCACCAAGTAATTGGGTTCCAATATTATAATCTTTTTCAATAATTCCTTTAGGTTTTCCTATTTCATATTCAAAATTTTTAAATTTATTTTTGTAATTAAACCCCAACCCCCCGAAAGAAAATGGCTCTCCTTTGTAATTATAGGTATTCATATCAACCGCATAGTCGCCGCCATACGCTTTTCCGCTTAAAAGTATTTGGGTGTTGTTATTAAAAAACACATTTTTCTGGCTTTGACCCATCATATATTGAGATATTGAATCTGAAAGCGTATTATTATTTATTCCGATTGAATTTAGTTCAAATTTTTTATTTTCTTTTGGAGCATAAACATTTTGAAAAGCTTTTATTTTAAACTCTTCTTGATGAATTATTTTTGACGGTTCAAAATCCGGTGCTCTATTTTCCAAATATATAATTATCGACAGGTTATCTTCATTTGTTTCGATTTTTGTATTAAAGATTTTTTCTAAATCTTCTGCATAGCAAAAAATTTCATCTTTAACTTCCGCCATTAAACCTTTTTTAAGGTAAAAATTTTGCTTATTTGAAATATTTTTTCCACCAAAAATTATTCCGTTTGTTGAAATTTTACCTTTTTTATTTTCATACTCAAAGGCAATATCGTGTGTTGAATGATTTGTTACAGGTTTAATCTCAAACAGTTCTGAAATTTGTTTAAAGGGTATATATATTTTACCGTCTTTTGTTAAAAGAAGCTCAATATCATAAAAATCAGTATTATTTACAGCAACAACAGAAACTGTCGTTTCAAAATTTTTGGCAAAAACAGGAGTAATAAAAAATAAAGAAAGTAAAATTGTTACTAAAAATTGTTTCATGGCTTCCTGTTTGCAGTGAGTGTTAAAACTGCCTGATAAGTGCCTGCAGTATCAGTAATTGAAGAATATGTGTTATTCATTGGGGTTGTTCCTATTGCCTGTTTTATTGTCCCTTTTTGATTTGAACCGGTTTTTATTACATAACAAAGTCCGCCGTAAGTTGCATTATTTGTAAGTGTCGCAGAACTAAGGTTTGTAAGCGTATTTGTAATCGGATATGCAATAACGTTTTTATTATTTGCTAAGGTCGGTGAGTTAGTTTTTATATCATTTATAACCGATACTGTTGGTAAATTTGTAATATTTCCAAGCAATAAATAGGCAGTAGAGCCGTTTTGAGAATAAGCATTTACGTTTCCGCTATCTGAAGTGTTTATTTTGGCTGTTAAAATGTAGTCGTATTTGTCATCATCCCCGTTTGTTTGGATTTGAAAAGTAGCGTAAGGTGCTGAACTTACGCCTGTTTCAGGGTTAATTGTACCCGATGCGGCAGATGTATTTATTGAACTAACGTCAACTGCCGCAGGTACAACCGTTTGAATAGTTTGCTGAGAATCTGCAAGCCCGAAAGCTTTCGGGCTTGCAAGAATTATTAAAACAATATACAAATATTTTAAATTTTTCAGCATATAAAAATCCCTACAAAGACGTATTAGAAAGTGTTAAAATAGCCTGATAAGTCCCTGCGGTATCAAGATAAGAATATGTATTTGCTACAGGCGTTGTGCCTGTTGTAGCTGTTACAATGGTTTGTCCTGCATTAGCAGACACATTATATTGGTTTTTTGTATTGTCAAAAGTTACGGTACCGCTATTGTCCGCAGCGGCACTTGCAATCGGATAAGCAATCGCATTTGCATTATTGGCAAGTGTCGGGGATGCAGCTTTGCAATCTGCAACAGCTGCTGCGGTTGGTTTGTTTGTTGTGTTTGATAAAATCACATAAACTGTTCCGCTTTGTTGAAAAAAAGCAACTTCATTCGGGCTAGTTGAGCTTTCTGTTGTAGCTTTTAAGAACAAACCCGGCGTATTTGCGTTTGTACGGATTTGGAATTTCGAAATAAGAGCTGTCGCTAAAGCTCCTGTCTCCGGTGTGATTGTAGTATTAAGAACAGCGCCTGCTGTATACGCCTGAATGTCTAAATAGTTAGCCAGTGTTGCCGTCAGTGTTTGAGATGCCGTGTTGCTTAATGCAGCATAAGAAGCGTTTATTGTGCCTAAAATGACAGGAATTAAAAATAATCCTGCGAGTTTTTTGTTTAACATTTTTCCTCCTTTTTAAATTGTTGTTTGTTTGGTTTTTATAACATTCACTGTCGATTCTTTTATCAAATTTTTTGTTTTTCCGTTTTCATCTTTGTAGTTAAGAATGAGACGAACTTTATACTCTCCGTCATCCGGGATTTTATCCATGGGTAATATTTCATTTGTTAATAAGAAATTTTTCGCCCCTACAACATTATTATTAAGGGGTTTTTCATCAATAAGCGTTCTGCCTTTTATAATCTGGGTTTTGCCTGAGTATCTGATTTTACTGTTTCCCTCGGATAAAATTTTCATATTGCAAACAAGCTTTTCTCCTTGTTGTTCAGCTTTAAACAAATCAATTTCACATTTTTTAGTTACATGTCCTTTATCTAAGTAAACAGGAATCCCAACTCTTGTTTTTACAATCAGTTTTGTTGTTACATCTTTGTTTTGATACGGTAAAATTACTTCTTTTGCCGCAACATCTTCCAAAAATAAAACAAGTCTTGATTCACCATCCGGAAGTTTGTCAAAATCCGTAACTGTTAAGCGCACCTTTTGGGTTCTGCCGTTTTGCAAAGTAAATTCAGACGGAACAAACTTTATATTATTTAATAATGAATCCTCTGCCGGTGTTTTTTCAAGCATATCCATCGTACCTTTGGATGTTATTTTGAAATACTCAGGATAAATCTTAAAACGTATTGTTTCATTTTCACCGCCTTGAACATTAAAGGATGAAGTTACATAATTACTTCTTGCACCTTTCGTATCCATCTCAATTACTGTAGGAGTAACCTTTATTGCGGCATCGGCGTTAGCAGAAAAGGAAATTATACAAAACAACAATAGTAAAATTTTCTTCATTTAATTATCCTCCTCTAAAATATATCTGATGTTATTGTTATAAGTACCTTCTTTTAGAAAACTTCCTGAATTATTGACAAGGTAATATTTTAAAAGAATGTAATCAGATGAATAGCTTCCCGTAATCGGTGCACTATAAGTTCCTACACCTTTTGCCAGCGTATATTTCTGTTTGGCTTCAAGTTTTACAGGGTTTGTTGAATATTCAGTTACATGACTTGTAGCTGAAAGCACTTGAAAATAGTAATCTCCGATTAATGTGCCTAAATTTGATGTATCCATTGATAATTTCCATTTTTTGTTAGATTTAATGTTTATTTGAGGAGAGGTTGTATTAGAAACATTTGCGGATGTATTAAAAACATTTTCAGGAGTTAAAGTAATTGTTACAGGAGTTATAGTTGTTGATATTGATTGCTCAACAGGAATTGTAAAAGATAAGGTGAAAGGAATTGTCTGATTAGATAAAGTTGAATTAAGCGTAAATTGCAAATTTATGTTATAATCTCCCGGCGGAATTGCACTCACATTGGTTACAACAGCTGTATATGGTTTTGTATAAGTCGCCAGTGTAATGATGCTGCTAAATATGGTAACGTCATCATTCTTTATTTGATAAGAATTTGCACCGTCGTTCAAATACAACTTTGTAATCGGAATTTTTAAGGAACTGTCTGCTATATTTGTAATATAAGAGTTATCAGCCTTGACTTTTAATGTTGCTAAAAGATTCAATACCCCGCTCATAGTGACATTTATGGCCTGAGAAATTTGTGTCGGCGAAACAACCGTATCTCCAACACTTTCCACGCTAATTGCCGCTTCTGTTCTGGATGCAGTAAAAAAGAAAAATATAAAAAATATAATTAATATTTTTTTCATTAAAATCCTCAACAGTATAAAAATATTCGCTATGCAAACAGCTTTCTATCAACAACCGGGTAATTATGAAGGAGAATTTTATTTTTTGCTTTTGGGTTTAAAATTCTACTGATGAAATTTGTATGGGTATTTTTATTATTTTTTATAAGTGTAGTTCAGGGTTTTTGCACAGAAAGTGCAAGCCAAAATTTTAATGCGGCATTACCGAATGTTTATGAGATAGAAAAAATTATTGTGGAAACTGAAGAATATGATAGAGATGAACATTTAAACAATATGACAATAAAAAACTCAACAAGTCCTAATCTTAATCAAAATATTTTAGAACTTTCCCCTGTAAAAGTTCAAATCCGAACAAATATGAATACCCCGATTATAGTTTATGCTAATTTTAAGGATTTAAAACATAAGCAGGGTATGTATAATTTTAATAAGTCAAACCTTTCCGTGTCGCCTTCTTCTTACACTATTAATAATCCCTATGACCATGTTATAAGCGGTAATTTTATCCCTTATGCAACGGTTACGCCTGATACTGTTCAAGGGGATTACAGAGGAACTTTAACTTTTACTTTAGGGGGAATATGAAAAAGTTTTTTGTATTCTTGCTCTGCCTAATCCAATTGCAAGGATTTTGCGCGCCAAACAATTCAAATAATACTTTTGATATCACAATAGATGATATTCCCCCTGGCGGAGGCTCAAATGATAAATCCGGCGGTTTAAGCGGCGGGGCAGTAACCGCAATAACCCTTGGCTCAATTTTTGGAGGTCTCGCTATGGGGGGATTTTATAAAAAAGGAACATGCCTCACAGGTGCCTGCGTTTGGGATAAATCAAATCCATTGGTTCCAATTTGCGGTGAGAGGAAAAAAGAATACATTAATAATACTTATCCAAACTTAAAAAAAGCTATTGAAAACGAGGATATTTGCTTAGATTGCTCAAAGAAAAAATATATTTTTATTAAAGATTATGAAATCAAAAATAAAACTTTTTCCCGAACTTACTTTAAAAATGAAGACTTTACCAAAATAAAAGTTATTCAATATTCAGCACCGTTTATAGCTTCAAAAAACATCCCCGAACTTGATACAAAAATTTTTTTAGACGATGAAGAAATTGGTTTAAGCACTGAAAAAATGAAACTTAAAGAAGGTATTTTGATAAAAAAGGGGAGACTAACAAAAAACGAAATTTATTTTATGGATACAAGTTTTATAGGCAAAAGCACAGAAAATGTTTTTGCAATTATTCTTGAGCTTGAGAAGTAAGATAACCTGAGATATTGTATTTTCTTTTTATTGAATTATAAGTCATTCTTCTGATTTTTCCCGTAACGGGATAATCCCCAAAAGCCCTGTCATGCAATCCGCCTATTGCCCACAAAATGCTGACATATCCGTTTGCGGAGGGTGCATCAAACCCATACTTGTCATTCAAATATATTGCAAAATTAAGCGCTTCATTAGGGCTATTTGTCCACTCCATAATCTTTTTTGCCCAATACATTCTTAAATATCCGTGAATTACTCCATCACGCATTAATTGATTTTGAGAAGCATTCCAAAGTTTGTCATAGGTTTTTGCGTTTTCTAATTCCTGAATAGAATAAATATATAGTCTGATGTCGTATTTATGAACATCAAGCGATAATTTAGCCCAATTTGAAATTCCTGAAAAATCTTTAAAATTTTTAGCATATAAACAAAAATTATCGGCAAGTTCTTTTCTTATAATAAGCTCTTCTAAAAAGGTTTCTTTGTTTTCCATTGAAATGTCTGATTTTATAACTTCTAAAGCCGCTCTTTGAGAAGATATAAAACCCAAATTCAAATATTTTGACAATCCTGATAAAACATTTTTTGAAGGATTATTTTTAAACTCGGCATAATATGACAATTTATTTTTAATAAAATCTTCTAAAACATAATCTGCCTCAACTTTTTCATTAGTAAGATTTTCAAATTCGGTTAAAAATGGGTAAATATTATAATAAATCTTTCTTCTTAAAGTTGCGGCGCTGTATTCTTGTTTATCGGAAACGTATCTTGCAGGAATAATATTATGCCCGTCAATTTCAATTACCTTGCAATTTACTTTTTTAAGCCAATCCCTTTTTAAAATCGGGTTAAAATCAATGATTAATAAAGCAGGATTTAACTTTTTAACAATTTCAAAAGGTGTTTTATCAATAATTTCAAAATCAAGATTTAATTTTTGAAATGTTTTCTGCGCTTGTTTGATTTGTTTATCTATAAATTTTTGTTTTGGCAAATATTCATAATTAATTTTAGGGTGAATAATTTTAAGTGAAAGATTTAATTCTTTACTTTGTTGTATGGCAAATTGAAGGGCAAAATTATCTTTTGCTCTGATTTCCCTTTCGCAAAGATAGATAATATTTCCATCCTTAATTGGTTTATTATTTATCTCAAAAATCCTTGCAGGATTAACATCTTTTTCTTTTGTAAATTTATGCGGTGCGTATTTTAAAAGAGTATTTTTAATTATTCTAGCCATTTAATATAAGATATCCCATATTAAGATATGTAGCAAAAAGTATCCAGATAAAATATGGAATAAAAATTAAACCTGATAATTTTGAAACCGAATAAAATTTTTTAATTGTTAAAAATACAAAAATATCAAGAAAAATAATTACAACTAAGGCCAAGATTATGTTTTGCATATAAAAAAATATTGGTATCCACAACAAATTAAATATTAGTTGCAAAATAAAATAAATATAACCGTTTCTTTTATTTTCAGCAGGTTTAAAAATATACAAAAGTATTGCAGTAAGTATCGTAAAGTACAAAATTAACCAAACAGGCTGAAAAATCCAATCAGGCTGGGGTTTATTTGGGACTTTTGAAGTGTAATCAATTAGGCTGTATTACCGAAGGGGTTTAAGTTTTAGCGATTCAATACGAATTGACTGAAATTACTCAAATGGGTCTTTTATTACTCTTTTTGTCCCTCAAAAATCCAATCTAAATTTGGACAAATTCCCAAAACTCAAACACACTCTATATTTTGGCTGCGATAAAGCTGAGACACAAAAGTCCCATTTGACATTGCTATTTTTCAAGTCGGAAGCAAGCCGGAAGTGTCCACTGTCTTTAAATAGCAGTAAAATTTGCATTTGAAACACATTACAAAATTACAAAAATTAATTCTAAATTTTACAACTTTCAGTCAAGTATTTGTTGTAATTTCATATATTCATCTTTAAATTTTTCAGAATTTATATTAGCCAATTTTTTTTAAATTTTGTATCTTCCATTTTATAGCAGGAAGATTTTCAACATTTTGAATATTTAAACTATTAAAATCAAAATTTAAAGAAACAAAATTCAGTAATTGATTTTTGTATTTATTTTTTAAATTTTCTTGAATAAAACTAATTAAATATTTTAAGGTTTCAATATGTTGTTTGTAGGTAAAATCAGTATCAGTCATACCTTGGAATTCTGAATAAAAAACAGATTCTCGATCTAAAATATTTGGAGTAATTATTTCATATAGTGGTCTATTCGCTGACAATAACATTACAACAAAACCTTCTATAATTTCATCAGAAATTCCACCATTTTGAATTAATTGATAAATATCAAATAAATCTCGCGGATGTTGCCGATCTAATGCTGCACATATCTTCCCACCATAAACTTCCGATTTTGATAATACAGGAAAATCAATATAACCAAATATTTCTTCCGCACTTTCACAAATTGAAATGATTTTAGGTTCTTTAATACAACCCCTTAAGGTATAATTAGGCTCAATTTTTACAGTAGCAAAATCCTTATCTTGGCATATAATTTTCTTCTCTTTATCTCCACGGATAAAAGATTTATAACCAAGTGATTGTAAGTTGTTATTAATTCTTTCTAATGCTTCGTTAATCTTGGTATATGCGATATCCCTGGAATCAAAATGAATATAAGTTAGATCAATATCTACAGATAATCTTGGCAAATTAGAATAGAAAAGATTAATTGCAGTTCCACCTTTTAAAGCAAAACAATCTTCTTTTGCAATATATGGTAAAATTTTTACTAATAACTTAACTTGATTAAAATATTGTTGATTTATCATATTATATTTATCTTCTTTACTACAATATTATATTTTTTGTCTAATTGTCCACCTGGTTCAATAACTCGTTTCCCAGTTCCTAAATCAATAAATGATGTATCAATTTTTCTAACCCAAGGGAAATTAGCTTTTTCTGCGACGTATAAAAAAACTCTTTTAACTTTTATATTTGTACATTTCTCTAACAATTCCTGCATAAGTTTTGGATTTAAAACCGAAATGGCATCTATTAACTCAATAAATTCATCTAAACTATTTTTCTTCGGTATTAAATAGAGCATTTCTAATAAAGCACGTTCTATAGAGGATATTTTAATTGAAAAATCCTTTTCGTTATATGTTAAAAATCCAATATCTTTTGGTAAAAATTCAGTTTTAATTATTTCAATATTATTTTTATAATTATTGTTAAACCAAGATGGAATATTTTCACCTCTATAACCGTAAATAAATGTTTTTCGGTTAAAAGCTATATTATGATTTATTCCTTGTAATGAAAGAGCAGAAATACCACCAATATGAAAACTTAAACCTAATTGTTCTTGTAAAGCATAAATAGCACCATTCATTTCCACTTTATCGTTTAGTTTTGAATAGGCTCCATTGCCAATATAGTTTAACCATCCATTTTTTTTGTATGCGTTGCGTAAACTTCTTGAAACCCCCTGCGTTTCAAGCCAAGATGAAGTTACTACAGTGCCATGTGGTATTTTTTGTAATATTTGGTTTAAATTTGTTTCGTTTTGCATAATTACATTTTACATATTAGCACATTTTTAAACTAAATAAAAGTTATTAATACTTATTTACAAAATCGTAAATCATTAATAATGTAATTTTCTAATCTCATTTTCTGTTTTACTTTATAAAAATCTTTTCTAATTTTGCGTTTTAGTGAATTATTTTGTTGTTCACTGCCTATTAAAATAGTGTTCAAAGGCTGTTTTAATGTTATTAATTTTTGAACAATCGGAAGTAAGTGTGGATATTTCTTTTTTAGGATTATAAAAAGCTGCACCAGTTGTTCGGGTGTTAATATTTGGATTTGTCTTTTCGGAATATTTGAAATTCTTTTTACTTCAAATACACAAGTTTTATCAATATAGCCTTCGTCTTGAAAATATTTAATAATTTGGTTTAGCAGGCATAGAATATTTTTAATCCTACGTTCAGAGACTCTATTTTCTTGCAATTGCTTTTTAAAATTTTGAATATCTTGAACCGATATATCTTTCAGATGAAATGCCTTAAAATATGGAATGATCTGAGCATAAATAAATGTCTTATAAGTTTGATATGACATTGGTTTAAGTGTTTTATATTTAATTCTCAAAAACTCCTCACAAGCATCAATTACGGTAACATCTGAATTTTTTGAAGGTATATTTTTATCAACAATTTTAAATTTACCTTCCGTTTTTATTGTTTCCACATACTCAAACTTATTCCCAATAGGTTTTATATTATCCGAATCCTGAATAAATTTTTCTGCAGTGTCTACATCAATATCACAGAACATAACGATATCTTCAAGGGCAAAGGTTTTTAATCTTTTAGCAACTTTTAAAATTTTATCCATTTAGTATCTCCTGCGCTATATTTTCATCAATTTGCGTCAGTCCGTTTGCTTGTCCCACTTTTTCAAAAATATCAATCATCTTTACAAACTTTCTAAAACTTTTTGCCTTATTATGAATAATATGAACAGCTTCTTTTGTAATATCAACCTCTGAAATTTCCTCTGCAATCTGCTTAATATCTGAATATTCAAACTCTGTAAAATTATAAATCTCTGAAATTCTGTCAAATAAATGAGTATGCTTTTTGAGCTTGTTTTTTGCAAGTTGCATTCCAACTAAAATTATTGGAACACCTGTTTCATCATGCAAATCTCTAAAAGTTTCTATTGTCCTAAAATCAGCAAGAAGATAATCAATTTCATCTACTATTATCATTTGCGGATTAGTTTTTAGAGCATTAACACATTGTCTAAAAATATCTGCTGTATAAAATCTCGGAATTTCATCAAGCTCTTTTGCAATTTCTTCCAATAACCATTTTGTTGTCATTTTATTTGTTGCTCTAATGTAAATTGCGTCAAATTGAATAGATAAATAAATTGCCGTTTTTGTTTTACCA
Source organism: Candidatus Gastranaerophilales bacterium (assembly GCA_910587055.1). Taxonomy (GTDB): domain Bacteria; phylum Cyanobacteriota; class Vampirovibrionia; order Gastranaerophilales; family Gastranaerophilaceae; genus MGBC122484. The sequence continues at coordinate 42,292 of CAJUKY010000004.1, read as the reverse complement.
AGTCCTGCATTGCCATAAACCAGTCCGATTTTTGAAATATTATCGGGTTTATTTTTTAGGTTGTGAATTAGATTAATAAACCTTTTTACATTTTTAGTTAATACGAATTTGGGTTTCATAATCTTTAAACTCCTTTGATTCTTTGTAAGCAGCAAGCCAAATTCTATCCTCATTACAAGTGCAGCCATGTTTCATAAGATATTCGTATCTTTCACGACTTGTTTTGAATAATGGTTTAACTGCAGGATTATATTTTTCAGGTTTTTCTTTTTTGCTTTCGGATTTTGAAATTATTGGTAAGTGCGAATATTCTTCTTTATCTTCTATCTGACATTCTAAGATTTCTAAATCCTCGATGTTTAAAAACTCCTTACAAGCACTTATTGTTTTATTTTTGAGCTGCTTTTGTTTCCGTATTTTCTGCTTATAGTCTTCAACATCCTTAATTTCGCCTGTATAATGTGCAAGCGGATGCGTTAGTGTAATCCTATCAGCTTTGCATAAAAATTTACCTGACATAGTATAAACATTGATATAACTTAAATCAAAAAGACTGTATTTTATTATTACTTTTTGCCTCAATCCATAAAGTGCATCGTTATAATAATCAGATTTTAAGAACCTTATCCCCTGGCTTGTAATGCTTTTAACTTCTTGAGCGAGCATTAAATCATCAAGTTCTCTTTGATTTATTTCTTGTTTATCAATGCTATTAAGCATTTCTTTTATTGTTTTTGTTTTATCATTCGGGCAAGGTTGAGAGTTTTTATACTCAAGCCAACTGTTTATCATCTGAATTGTTTGCTGAATTGTTGGAACAAAATTTTGATGAACTTCTTTATGAAAATTTTCATTTCTTCTCAGCCTTGCCGGTTTATTTTCTATATTTGTTCCAATATAGCTTGGTAATAATTTTTCAAAACTTTCCTGCATTTCTAAGAAAAATCGTTCAATAACTTTTGCTCTTGCATTATATGGATTCGCAAAAACTGTTGTTATACCAAGTTTTTCATAAATTCCCTTTAAACCAATTTCATCGAACTTAGCACTACCCATAAAATATTTACCTCTAAAAGCTCTACCGTTATCAAAATAAACAAATTTTGGGATTTTACCTAAATTTAAAATTGCAGTTCTAAGTGCTGATGCTATATTTTGCGTATTTTCTTCCAGCATTATTTCATAACCTACAAGTGCAGTTGATTTCCAATCCAAAAACCCTATTAAAGTTGCTCGGCAAGGTTTTCCCGTAAACGGGTTAATTACTTGAAAATTTAATCGCTTACCATCAGCTACCAAAACCTCACCAACTCCAATTTTTGAAACATCTCTTTTAATATGGGGAATAACCTGTTCTTTTAAAGCTTTTTCACCCTCACGCAAAAGTGTCCATTTATCAAAATAATTTGCCTTATACCAGTTAGCAAATCTTCTGAATGTCGGATGAGTCGGGATATATTCTTGCCCTTGTGTTTTTAGAACATATTGAGTTAAAGAAATTGCTTTTCCGATACTGAATTTATTCGGATGTAAAAGCAGTTTCAAAAATATTTGTTTTTCATAATCCGATAAACAAGTTCTTGAATAATCTTCATAATGATAATTTGGGATTAAAAGCTCATAATTATTACTGTTGCCTAAAATTCTCTTCCATCTTTGAAGTGTGCCGATTGAAACTTTGCCAAGTTTTGCATAAATTTCAGGATACAAAACCTGTGCGTTATATGCACTTAAAAAATCATTATCGAATTTAGTTTTATGCGATTGATTTTTGCGTTCATTTTTCCAAAGATTTAATAAATCCAAGCGAGCAAGTGCAATTACTTTTGCTTTGTCGGGTTTATAGAAATCTGTCGTAACAGGAAGCTGTTTTTCAGGTAAAATTGGAACAATTTTTGAATAATACTTTTCTTGAAGCTCCGGTTCAATGCTTGATAACAGAATCTCAAAACTCCTTCCACCTTTGACTGTTATCTCACGAGTAATGTATTTGTTCTTTGACAGCCGAATTGCTCTTGTACTAACACTTTTTAGTTCTGCTAATTCTTTGATAGTAATGTATTTTTCTTCCATACTTCCATCTATCACTCCAAACTCGGAAAATTGGAACTGTTTCCAACTAATATTTCTCTATTTTGTATCAATATGACACATAGTCGGAGGTAAATCAGGACTTGATGTTTCAATAAAACGAGTTAAAATATGTGTACACAAAGGAGTTTAGATGAAAAAAGAATTAAAAGAACAACTTGAAAAATTAGAACAAAAAATGCTAAAAAGTCCTAACAATATGAATAACAACGGAAGCCATTTTCTGTACCGCAGAGAAAGAATGATTAGATTCAAAATGCTCCAACAAAATATTCCACAAAAAATGCTTGCAAAAAGATTAAACCTAACCGAAAGTTATATTTCAAAACTCATAACCGGAGAAAGGTATAATCAAGATTTTGAAAAATACATCACAAATATATTAGAAATTAATTATTGTTTTATATAGATCGTTTGTATCAATACTATTTATCTGAATTTATTAACTTATATATAAATTCAGATAAATCAGTACAGTCTTTACCTTTTTTGATTTGATCTTTTCTGTACAAATATTCATTATTGAGTTGAGATAATAGGTAATTCTTTCTATCTGAAGATATATACGGATGTGAAATAATTTGTTGAACGGTTTGCTGGTATTGTGCTTCATTGTTAAAGTCTAAACCATTAAAAAGACCTTTTAAAAAATCAAAAATTTCTTTATCTTGCATATAAACTCCTATTTTCTTTTATTATATCTTAAAATTATTTATAACTTACAACTTTTTGCATATATTTATTATGTTGAGCAATAGCATTACCCTTGTTACTATGAATCTGTTCCTGAAAACTTGTATCTATCGTATGGGAAAGCAAAATTCTAAATTTTTGTGATAAGATTAATGCATTGAGGTGTTCGATTGACTACAAAAATATTAGATAATAAAAATAATGGAAAAGTTATTGATGAGTTAAAAGAAAATCTTGAAAAGTCATCAAAACTATCCATAATTTCTGCATATTTTACCATTTATGCATATCAAGAACTAAAAAAGGAACTTTTAAAAATTGATTCCCTGCGTTTTCTTTTTACAGAACAAAATTTTAAAAAACAAGATGATGAATTGCTTCGTCAGTATTATATTAGTAAAAAAATAAATAATAACACTTTGTTTGGAAATGAGTTTGAAATTAAATTAAAAAATGAACTTAACCAAGCAAATATTGCAAAAGAATGTGCAGAATGGTTAAAAAGTAAAGCCGAAATAAAATCTCTAAAATTTCCTAATCCTGCTCAGCCTCGTTTAATTCATGTTGACAATCCAACTAAAGAAAATATTGCAATTTCGGGAACTATTGATTTTACAACGGATGCTTTAGGTGTAACTCCTTCAAATAGAATAGATCATAATATTTGTATGATTGGAAATACAGAAACTCAATCTTTCTTACAAATGTTTAATACATATTGGAATAATCCTGAATTTGTTGTTGATGTAAAAGAACAAATTTTGGAACAAATGAAAATTATTTATAAAGAAAACACCCCTGAATTTATTTATTTTATTACTTTATACAGTGTTTTTAATGATTATCTGGATGAACTTACAGAAGACAAAATTCTAAAAACTCGAACAGGATTTAAAGATACTGCAATATGGAATATGCTTTACAAATTCCAAAAAGATGGTGTTATTGGAGCAATTGAAAAGATAGAAAAACATAATGGCTGCATTATTGCAGATAGTGTTGGTCTTGGTAAAACTTTTACTGCATTAGCTATTATAAAATACTATGAGTTAAGAAATGACCGAGTTTTAGTTCTTGCGCCCAAAAAGCTACGTGAAAACTGGAGTATTTACACGTTAAATGATAAAAGAAATATTTTGTCAGGCGATAGGTTTGGCTTTGATGTCCTTAACCATACAGATTTAAGTCGTTATAAAGGTTATTCAGGCGAAATAAATCTTGAAACTATCAATTGGGCAAATTATGACCTAGTTGTAATTGACGAATCTCACAATTTTAGAAACAATACACCTCGTAAAAACACAATAAATCGTTATCAACGCTTAATGAATGATATTATAAAATCAGGTGTAAAAACGAAAGTTCTTATGTTATCGGCAACGCCTGTTAATAACAAAATGAACGATATTAAAAATCAAATCAACATTATTACAGAAGCTCAAGATAATGCATTTTCTAATGTAGGCTTGAATAGTATTGAAACTATCTTAAGAAATGCTCAACGTGCGTTTAATATTTGGTCAAAATTACCGGATGAAGAAAGAACAACTGCAAGATTTTTAGATAGTATAAATCTTGAATATTTTAAGCTTCTTGATGCAATAACCATTGCACGTTCAAGAAAACACATACAAAAATACTATGATATCAATGATATAGGTAAATTCCCTGTAAGATTAAAACCTATAAATATTAAATCAAACATTGATATGTATGCAGAATTTCCTCAAATGCAGGAAGTAAATACCACTATTAAAAAATTAAATCTTGGAATTTATGCTCCGGTTGCTTATTTGTTACCATCAAAAAAAGATGCATATTCTGCAAAATATGATGTTGAAGTTAAAGAGGGTAAATCAAAATTTACTCAAGCTGATCGTGAAAAACAACTCGTAAACTTAATGCGTGTAAATATTTTAAAACGTCTTGAAAGTTCTATAAACTCTTTTTCAATTACTCTCAAGAATATACTAGGTACAATAAATACAGCTTTAGCAAAAATTGAGAATAATGATATAGACTATAATACAGACATTAATATTTCAGACATAGATTTAGATGATAATGAGTATGAAGATATTATGTTCGGAAAAAATGTCAAAATTTTATTCAAAGACATAGACCTAATTCGTTGGAAACAAGATTTATTACTAGATAAAGAAAAATTAGAATGGTTATTGCAAGAAGCAGAAAAAATTAGTCCTGAACGTGACTCAAAACTCAATGATTTGAAAGAGTTAATTATAAATAAAATTCAAAATCCAATAAATGATAGCAATAAAAAGATTATAATTTTTAGTGCTTTTGCAGATACAGCTAATTATTTATATGCAAATATTGTAGATTGGATTAAAAATGAATTCGGACTTTATACTGCAATGGTTGTTGGTTCGGGGAACAACAAGAGCAATTTCCCTAAACTAAAATTAAGTGACTTAAACGCTGTTTTAACAAACTTTTCTCCGTATTCTAAAAAAAGAGAAAAAATTTATCCTGATATTACAGAAGAAATTGATGTTCTTATCGCAACAGACTGTATTTCAGAAGGTCAAAATTTGCAGGACTGCGATTATTTGATTAATTATGATATTCATTGGAATCCTGTCAGAATTATTCAAAGATTTGGTCGTATTGACCGTATTGGCAGCAAAAATGATGAAATCCAATTGGTTAATTTCTGGCCTAACATGGAATTAGATGAATATATTAATTTGGAAGCAAGAGTTCAAAATAGAATGGTAATGCTTGATGTTTCTGCAACTGGAGAAGAAAATATCATCGATGAAAATCAGTCAAAGGAAATGAATGATCTTGAATACAGAAGAAATCAACTTAAAAATTTACAAGATAAAGTTATGGACTTAGAAGATATTTCAGGAAATATCTCAATTACAGACTTAACTTTAAATGATTTTAAAATTGATTTAATGGAATATATGAAAGAGCATAGAGCAGAACTTGATAACGCTCCAACAGGTATGTATGCCGTTGTGAATTTAGATGACAGTTTAAAAGATGAATTAAAACCGGGCATAATTTTTACTTTAAAACAAATCAAAGAGATTAAAACAAAAGAGCAAAATGTACTTGCTCCTTATTATATGATTCATATCGCTTATGATGGGGAAATCAAATATAGCTTTATGCAGTCTAAAAAACTAATGGATTTTTATAAAAAGTTATGCGTTAGCAAAAAAGAAGTTATAGAGGATTTGGTTCAACAATTCAACCAAGAAACAAAAGACGGAAACGATATGGCAACATATTCAAGACTTTTAAAATCAGCAATTGAAAATATTGTTGGGAAAAAGGAAGAAGCAGGAATAAACAGCTTGTTCTCGCAAGGTGGCACTAATTTCTATAAAACCTCTTCTTCATCAAATTCCGAAGACTTTGAATTGGTATCATTTTTAATAATTAAATAGGTGTAAATGAACAGATTTTATGAAAAATTAAATATACCTAAAAACTGTATTGTAGATAATACGGTCTTCAAAAAAGCCTTTTTAGAAAATGCCGACTTGCTTTCGTTTGATAAAAAAATTATAAATGAGCATATTAAAAAAGTTACTTGGAAATATTGTTTAAAGCCTGATACTATCAATATTCAACCATATAGAAGTGACGAAAGAGATTATCTCGAAATCGAAATAATGGAAGTTCAATTAAATGATGATTCCAAAATCAAAAGAATTGCTGAAATTATTATGAGAGCAATTCCTTATCCGATTTTATTGGTGCTTGTTAAAGAAAGTCAGATTCAACTTGTAACAGGCGATATGAGGAAAAATTTAAGTGACAGTTCAAAAGTTACTGTTGAAGATTTTTCTTTTACCGGTTGGATTGATTTTGATTCAGAGGATATCTTTAGAGATAACTTGTTTGCCGAATTAAATATTTCTAAATTAAGTTATATCAACTTTTATGAAATGTATAAGGATATAACTGCAAAAATTAACTTTTACAACGTGTCTAAAATCAAGGGTTCTGTAATAAAAACAGACAATATGTCCAAAGTTGACGCACAAGAGATTTATACTAAAATTAATTCAATAGAAGATAAAATAACTCAATTACAAAACAAAGTTAAAAAAGCTATTGATATCGCAGAACGAGTTGAAATAAGCGTGGAATTAAACAAATTAAGAAATGAAAAAGAAAATCTTTTAAAACTATTATAAAGAGGTGTTATATGCAGGAAGTGAAAATGAGTGGCGAAAGTTTAAATATTGAACAAGAGAATATTTCAAAATTAAAAGAAATCTTCCCTGAAGTATTTAATGAAGATAAAATTGACTTTGACAAATTGCAAAATGTATTGGGCAATTATATCGATACTGATGAGGAAAAATATCGTTTTACTTGGAATGGCAAAATGAACGCATTAAGGTTATCTCAAACTCCGTCAAGTGGTGCATTGAGACCTTGTAAAAATGATAGTAAAGAATGGGATACCACTCAAAATATTTATATTGAAGGTGATAATCTTGAAGTTTTAAAATTATTACAAAATTCTTATTTAAATAAAATCAAGATGGTTTATATTGATCCTCCTTATAATACTGGTAACGATTTTGTTTATAAAGATGATTTCAAAGATAATATAGTAAACTATAAAAAGATTACAGGACAAATTGATTCAGAAGGTAATATTACTTCAACTAACAATGATACAGATGGAAGATATCATACAAATTGGCTTAATATGATGTATCCAAGATTAAGATTAGCAAGAAATTTGTTAACAAATGATGGGATTATTTTTATATCAATTGATGATAATGAACTTGTTAATTTAACTAAAATTGCTGATGAAATTTTTGGTAAAGATAACTATATTGGAATAATGCCAAGAATTACCAAAAAGTCAGGGAAGCAACATAGTGATGGTATAGCAAAGAATCATGACTATTTACTTTTATACGCTAAATCAAAAGAAAACCTAAAAATTAATGGTGTAGCATATGATGATTCAGGTTTTAATAACGAAGATGAATATGTTGATGAAAGAGGAAAATATAAACTTAATCAAACTTTAGATTATGATTCACTTTGGTATAATCCAACCATGGATTTTCCTATTGAGATTGATGGAGTTAAATACTACCCTGGAGGTAGCGTAGAAAAACACCATTTAAGACATCAAGGTGAACATAACCCAAAAGATTGGGTTTGGAGATGGAGTCAAGCGAAATTTGATTTTGGATATAGAAATGGTTTTGTTGTTATAAAACAAGGTAAAGACAGACCAAGAATTTATACAAAGACCTATTTGAATGCATCAATAGAAAAGAATGAAAAAGGCGAATATTATGTAAAAACAGCCAAAAGAGAAAATGTTGTAAGTTCGATAGCTTATGTAGATAATATGTTTTCAAATGATAATGCTAAAAAAGAATTGGCAGAAATAATAGACCCAAATTATTTTGATTTTCCAAAGCCAGTTACATTGCTTGAAAACTTAATAAAATTAGTTGATACAGAAAATATGATTATTTTAGATTTCTTTTCTGGTTCAGGGACAACAGCTCATGCGGTAATGAATCTAAACAAGGATGGTAAAAAAAGAAAATTTATCGCAGTTCAATTGCAAGAACAAACTGAATTAAATGGAAAGGCTTATAAAGATGGCTATAAAACTATTTGTGATATTGCAAAACAAAGACTTGCATGGGCTGGAGAACAAATTATAAAAGACATAAAAGACGAAACTTTACTATCAAAAATAGATGTTGGTTTTAAAGTTTTTAAATTAGATTCTTCGAATATAAAAAAATGGAATCCTGATACAAAAGACCTTGGGCAGTCATTATTGGATCAGATAAATAATTTTGTTGAAGGCAGAACAGAAGAAGATGCTTTGTATGAAATTATTTTAAAAAACGGATTACCACTTACTGTTCCAGTAGAAGAACTAGATATTAAAGGGAAAAAAGTATATTCAATTGGTATGGGTGCGTTAATTGTATGTTTGGATAATGAAATAACTCTTGAAGTTGCTGATGAAATTGCAAAAATAAGCACCGAGTTCGAGGATAAAAATCAAGTTACTGTTGTGTTTAAAGATAATGGATTCGCAAATGATAGTGTAAAAACAAATATAAAAGAAACAATTAGAGGCTATGGCATTGGAAAGTTTGTAACGGTGTAATATGGGTTGGAACAAGATTATAGAATCAATAACTCCACTAAAAATACCTGCGGAAATTGTAATCAGTATGGCTTTGTTGGTTGCTTTATTTCTTTCATTCGCCCCTGAGAATATATTAGTACAATTGAAATTGATTGATTTTATCCAAGAAAATCAATTTGCAATATCAATGTATATGTTAATAGCTATTGCCTATTGGATTGTCATTATTAGCAGCTTATTTTTTAAATGTATAAAACAAAAAATTAATATTAGAAATCATATGAAAGTACAAATAAAATTACTTAAAAATTTAAAACCAAATGTCAAAAAAGTTATCTTAAGATTGTATAAAAATGATGGCACTGGTTTTTTGGACATTCAAAATCCTACAACTGGATATTTAACAGCATGTGATATGATTGCAAAAGCTACTCCTGTTGGCAGAATTAATTCTTTTGGTTACTTCTTGCAACCTTGGGTTGTAGAATTTTTGGATAATGAACAAAATTATAATAAATTTGTTGAAGAGGTTGAAGAAAATGAAATTTAAGTTTGAAGAATTAGAATATCAAAAGAAGGCAATAAATTCTGTTCTTGAATTATTTGAAGGTCAAGAAACAGGACAATCTGTTTTTACAGTTGAAAATAATATGCACCAAATTGGTATTGAAGAGAATTTAACTGCTGATGGATATTCTGTCGGTATCGGTAACAGATTAGATTTAACTGATGAAGAATTATTAAACAATATGCATAATGTTCAATTGCATAACGGATTACCTCAAACCTCTGAAAACGACAATAAATACCCTGAATTTGATATAAATATGGAAACAGGAACGGGTAAAACTTATGTTTATTTAAAAACTATCTTTGAACTTAAACAAAAATACGGATTTTCAAAGTTTATCATTGTTGTACCATCTGTGCCTATTAAAGAAGGTGTAAAAAAATCTCTTGATGTTACTTTTGAACAATTTAAGCAAGATTACCCACATATACCTTACAGCAATTCAAGTTATTTTGTTTATGATAGTTCTAAGCCTGAATTGATAAGAGATTTTGCAATCAATCAAAATCTATCTATTATGGTAATTACTATTGCAGCATTCAATAAAGATAAAAACGTAATCAATCAAGAAGATAGAGAGACAGGTAAGTTAATTGATTTAATTAGCTCTACAAGACCTATTTTAATTATTGATGAGCCACAGCTAGTTGATAATACAACAAAAGCACAAGAATCAATCGAAAAATTAAACCCACTTGTAAGTTTCAGATATAGTGCAACTCACAATAGAAAAAGTAATTTAATTTATAGCTTTGATTCTATTGATGCTTATGAAGGCGAATATGTTAAGCAAATTGAAGTCGCATCTTTTTCAACACAAGACTATGATAATACAGCTTATATAAAGGTAAATTCTATTAAATCAGTTAAAGATTCTATAACTGCAACATTAGAAATTAGTGTTATGAACGAACAAGGTAAAGTTCAAAAGAAACCTGTTAAGGTAGATAAATACAAGCATAACAGCTTATTTGCTTTATCAGGCGGGCGTGAAATTTATACAGATTACAGAGTAAAAGACCTTTATTGCGATGGTGCACATAAATATATTGAATTCCTTAATGGAGTGGAAATTTCAGAAGGTCAATGTATTGGCGATATTGATGATGCTGTTTTAAAGAGACAACAAATCAGAAAAACTATTCAAGAACACTTGGATAAAGAAAAAATGTTTGCTATGAAAAATCTTGGGATTAAAGTTTTAAGTTTATTCTTTATTGATAAAGTTGATAAATATCGTTCTTATGATGAAAATGGCAATCCCCAAAAGGGCGAATATGCAAGAATTTTTGAAGAAGAATATAAATCAATAATTTCTCAACGAAAATACAATGATTTAATTTATCAAGCAGATAATACACCTGTGGAACAAGTTCATAACGGATATTTTTCAATTGATAAAAAAGTTGTAACACCATATTCTGAATTAACCGAAAAAACAGGAAGCAAAGCAGAAGAAAGCACATACAATTTAATTATGAAAGATAAAGAGAAGTTATTAAGTCTTGATAATAAATTAAGATTTATTTTCTCTCACTCAGCATTAGGTGTTGGTTGGGATAACCCAAATGTTTTTCAAATCTGTACTTTAGCAGAAAATAGACAAGAGGTTGATAGAAGACAAAAAATCGGTCGTGGTTTAAGACTTTGCGTAAACCAAAATGGCGAACGTGTTAAAGGGTTTGATATTAACACTTTGACTGTTATTGCAAATGAAAGCTATGAGGACTTTGCAACTCAACTACAGCATGAAATAGAAAAAGACAACAAGGATATCAAATTTGGAACATTAGAATTTCATTCCTTTGCCAATATTCCTGTAAAACAAGCTGATGGAACAACGCAATATTTAGGAGAACAAAGTTCAAAGGCAATATACGATTATTTTGTTGCTCAAAACTATATCGATTCAAAAGGTAAAGTTCAAACAATTTTAAAACTTGATTTAAAAAACGATACTCTTAAATTACCTGAAGAATTTGCAAGTATTAAAGAACAAATTCAAACGATTGCTAAAAAACACGCAGGTAATCTAAACATTAAAGATAATTCAAAAAAACACACAATTGAACTTAAAAACGAGGTTTATTTAGACCCTGAATTTATTGAATTATGGGATAGTATTAAATACAAAACAAGATATTCTATTGAATTTAATACTCCTGAATTAATTGACAAATGCGTAAGGGCAATAAATACAAAGATGGAATGTGATGCTGCTACAATTATTTCAAAAACTGCAAGATTAAAAATTACAGATGCCGGTATTGATTGTTCTAAAATTGTAGATAGTTTTATTAGTGGCACTATTGACGAAGTTTCATATTATCCTGATATTATTACTTTTTTACAAAATAAGACAAATCTTACAAGAAAAACCATTGTTGACATTTTGATTAAAAGTAATACATTGAACATCTTTAAAAGAAATCCTCAAAGCTATATGTCTGAAGTATCGAGGATTATTCAAAGAGAATTACGAGATTTAATTTTAGATGGAATTAAATATACAAAACTCGGTGATGACTATTATTATGCACAAGAATTATTAAAAGATAACCCAATAACAGGTTATCTGGAACGCAACATGATAGAAGCAACAAGTAATAAATATCCGTTTACTCATGTTGTTTATGATTCTGACAATGAAGCAAGTTTTGCGGAACAATTTGAAAATAATAAACATATTCTTAAATATGTTAAATTGCCAAATAAATTCAAAGTCCCAACTCCTTTAGGACCATATAACCCCGACTGGGCAGTTTTGGTTGATAAAGATGGCGAACGTAAACTATATTTTGTGCTTGAAACAAAACGCGAAAACTTACAAGTAGCACTTGATGATAATTTGAGACAAAATGAAAAAGATAAAATTTATTGCGGAAGAAAGCATTTTGAAGCATTAGGAACAGCAGCTCAATTCAAGGCAGTAACTAATTTTGAAAAGTTTATTCAAGATGTTACGAGGAATTAATATGATTAATCGGAAAATAAGCTCCTTTTTGCAAGAAGTAAACAGCTTTTGCGACAATGAAATATGTGTTAATGAAACTTCCATTAGAGATAAAAATAACTATTTTTTATTCAAAATAGAATTATCAGATATGTTTAGAAAAATAAACATTGAAAGAATAAAACGACTATATTCAATTTATAAAAATGACGATTATTCAAAAAATGTAATAATAGATGATATAAAAAAATTATTTTATAACTCTTGGGATGGGGCATATTCAGAATTAATTGCTTATGATTTAATGAATTTAATATTTGAAAAACCTTGTAAAATTCAAATTGACAATATGCCTATTGATAAAACTTTAGCCAAAGAATGCAAAGATAATAATGTATCAGCTATTGACGGTTATTGTGATGATGGTTTGATTTTTTTTGAGATTAAAACATTAACTCAAAGATTGAGTGATTTAATATACAAACTAAAACGAGATTTAGAATCAAGGAATAGTGATAATTATTTTATTTTTACTTCGGATTATCCGATGAATCTTGAAATACATGGTGATTGTGTATATGCAAAATTAAAAAGAGAAATATTAGATGCAAAAGAATGTAAAAAAGACTTTTTATGCTCCAAAGTCATAAAAGGCTTGAATATAAAATTTTATCATGAAGAAAAGCCCATCGATAAATTAGATGGTATTGATAAAGTTTTAGAAACGACATCAGTTTTTGTTGAAAGCCATGTTTGCGAGGATTCTTTTGAAATGGCTAAAAGATTAGAACGCCTGCCATTATATAACTATAAACAATTTGTTGATGGAATGTTTATGAAAATATTCGTATGTCATATCTTAAATATAAATGGTTCTTTAATATGTCATCGTGACTTTTTTAGATCTCTTGCACGAAGAGTGTTTTGTAAATTAACAAAAGAATATGATATCTTTGATGATAATTCAAAATTAACAACAGCCGAAATAGCAAAACATCTAAGCGGTATCATGTTTATAGTTGATAATTCAACAAATGAAAAAATAGATTTAAGCAATCCTAAGAATTTATATAAAGTATACCTGTATTCAAATCCAAATACAGATTGGTCGCATCATTTTATTGGATTTAGAAACTTTTGTTCTGTATTAAATGGAATATCCCATGAATGTGATGATTTTGAATTTGACAATTATTAAATTAAATATTTTTTGTAATTATAAAAAATTTAAATTTACTTTGAATCTCCACTATTTTAGTATGTCAAAATAGTATATTAAGTGAATGTAATTTTAGAGCACTGATAAAACATCTTTTAAACGGTATTTAAATGCCCTTTGAATTTTGCTAAGTTTTTCAAAACTTCTGAGTTTCATGTCAAACTCCCTGACACATAACAAACTTCCTGACACACTGTAATCCTCTGTTAATGTAATCTAAAGTAATTTTTATAAATTTCGGCAATGTATGGTTTAGGAGACTCGAACTCCTGACTTTAATTATTCAATTGTCATACACAATTTAACTCTATATTGAAGTCATATCAATATTTCTTAGTTATTTTGTATCATTTCAACACAGTCATTTATTGAGTAAACAATCTAATAATTAAGGTTAACAAATTAAGTCCACCAATTAGTATGCCATTGTTTTAACAGTTTCCAAAACTTATCATAATATTTTTGTTCAAAACGCATAAACTCTTTAAATTGTTCTTCACCGCATTCTTTGTCAATAAATTCTATTTAAAAAATTAAGATATAAAAAGAATAAGGAAAATAAAGAAAAACTTGCTCCAAAATATAATGAAATTCAGGATATTGAATACAAATTAGAAATAAACGGTAAAAGTTTTTGTATAAATGAACTACAAGCTCGTATCCTTGACTATTATCTGGAACATCCGGATTTTTCTGATTATAAAGAATTTGCAAATAAACTTGGTATTAGTAAAACTCGTTTTATTAGGGAAATTTGTTGTATTAATAATTTAACAGGCATTTTTAAAATTAAGAAAATAAGTGAAAATGGAATTGTTTTAAATGACTTGCTAGGCAAAGATTTACATTGCAAAATTTTAAAATCTTCCGACTAGCATGTCAAACTCGTGATACTTTCTGTCAAACTCCCTGATACACAACACAGGCGGAGCAAAGGGCGGTTTAAGTAAACTGTAATACCAGGCGGGTTTAAACATATTGATATAATAAATCAGTATATAGAATAAATAATCCGCTAACAAGCTAAGTTTTTCCGACTAAAATGTCAAACTTGCGATATTTTATGTCAAAACTCCTGACACAGAATAATGGCTGAAAGGTACTAAAAAAGAGCCTTAAAGGCTCTTTAACTAAATGGTGGAGGATAGGAGGCTCGAACTCCTGACCCCCTGCGTGCAAAGCAGGTGCTCTACCAACTGAGCTAATCCCCCATCGCTATTGAAATGGGATTACAGTAATTAATACTATCAAACACAAAAAAAAAATTCAACCCCTTTTGTTGAAAATAAAGTAATATTAAAAAATTTTACAAACAATTTTGTATAAAATAAAATAATAATTGTGGAGTTTAGATTATGAAAAAGTTTAAATTAATAATAGTTTTAAGTTTAATTATATTTTCTGTACCGCAAACAGCTCATGCATATATTGATCCAAGTACAGGAAGTATGGTTATTCAAATATTACTTGCTGCTTTTGCAGCAATAGGTTATACAATAAAGGTTTATTGGGGAAAAATAAAAGCGTTTTTCGGAAAAACATTCAAGAGGACAAAATGATTTCACAAACAGAAAATTCCTCATTTAGAGATAGAGATGCTCTTGTATATATTGAAAATAATAAAGTATACCGTAAAATATTTTCTTCATATAAAGAAAATTATGATAATTTAATAAATTCCGGACTATATGAAAAATTAACAAAAGAAAATCTTCTTATAAAGCACATTGAGCAAAATAATATTCAAGAAAATAATGTTTATAAAATAATTGAACCTGAAAAGGTTTTTATAAGTTACCCTTATGAATGGTGCTTTACGCAATATAAAGAGGCCGCTCTTACTACACTTAAAATTCAACAAGCAGCGCTTGAATTTAATATGAGCCTAAAGGATGCTTCAGCTTTTAATATTCAATTTTTTAAAGGAAAACCTGTCTTGATAGATACTACTTCTTTTGAAAAATTTGAAGAAAAACCATGGGTTGCATATAAACAGTTTTGTAAGCATTTTTTAGCTCCGCTTTTAATTATGAAATATGTAGGTCCAAAGTGTTCCAAATTTTTCACGGCAGATATTGACGGGCTTGATTTAGAAGTAGTTTCTAAAATGCTCCCTTGTCATACAAAATTCAATCCGCAAATTTTTACACACATTCATCTGCATTCAAAATTTTTAAAACAGTATTCTTCAACAAAGAAGAAATCCATAAATCAAAAAATGACAAAATTTCAACATTTTGCAATACTGGATGGATTAATAAGCTTTATTAAAAATCTCAAATTAAAAGAAAATGAAAGCGAATGGAAAGATTATTACAATAATACAAACTATACTGAAAACTCATTTAAAGAAAAGGCAAATATAATTGAAGAATACAAAAAAATTATAAATCCTGAAAAAGTCTGGGATTTTGGAGCAAATACCGGATATTTTTCAAGAATATTTAAAGATACTTCAAATGAAATTGTTTGTTTTGATATAGATTATAATGCAGTTGATGCAAATTATAAAAAGGCAAATGAAGAAAATGAAACAAATATTCTGCCTCTGGTATTTGACCTTGTTAATCCTTCTCCTAATATCGGCTGGGCAAATAATGAAAGGAAAACAATAACTGAAAGAGCAGAAAATGTTGATGTAATTTTAGCACTTGCTTTAATACATCATCTTGCAATCTCCAATAATTTACCGTTTAATAAAATTGCACAATACTTCAGCGGGATATCAAAATATTTAATTATTGAATTTGTTAAAAAAGAGGATTCTAAAGTACAGGAGCTTTTAAACAGCAGGGATGATATTTTTGGAGATTATGACATTGAAAATTTTGAAAAAGAATTTATGAAATATTATACCCTTATTAAAAAAGATGAAATAAAAAATACAAAAAGAATAATGTATTTATTCAAATCAAAAGGAAACATTCGTGAAATTTCTAAATAAAAAATATACTCCTCAATATATATTTTTATTAATTCTTATTATGTCCCCCTGTTATCAATCATTATATGACATAAAACCTTTATTTTATGCATTATATTTTATACTTTTAATTTTATTAAGTATTTTTTTAAAAATATTTATTGAAAAAATCTCAGACAAAGCAAATATGGAAGCTTTGAAAAAAAATCAAAAAAGCTGTATACAGCTCGGGCTATGTTTTACATTTTTGAGTTTATATCCTGTTTTACATTTTTATGTGAAAAATTATGTTTCACTTGATGTACATTATTTTTTCATAGGAATTTTTACTGTATTACTTGGAATTTCAATATTTACCATTATTTGTTTTATTATTTTAAGAAATTTTTGTATCTCGTTTTATCTTTCTTCCGCCTTGGGAATTATGTTTTATTTTATAAATTATAAAAACATAAACAATCTAGGAATTTTTCTTATTATTGCTTTAATTGTGTGTATTTTGTGTTTTTTATATAAAAGAGGAACGGAAAAACCTTTTAAAAACATGGTAATTATTGCCTCCGCAATTTTAGGAATTTTCGTATGTTTTGATTTTATATCATCCGTTTTAACAACAGGAGGAGGCATCCTTAATAGTTTTAAAAATATAAATTCGGTTTCTATTAAAAATAAAAAAACTGTAAGTTCAAATATGGAACGGGATATTTATATACTTATGCTTGATATGTATCCGGGCTCCAAAGCACTGGAAAAATTTACCGGTTTTGATAATTCCGACTTTACAAACGAATTAAGAAAACGCGGCTTTTATGTATTTGATGATATTTATTCAAATTATAATAAAACCGCAATATCTATCCCGTCTATGTTAAATATGGACTATCCGGAGAATGCCGGGCATAAAAACAGGTGGGATGCCGTTAATAATGCGTTGATATTTAAGCTTGCAAAAGAAAGCGGACGAAAAAACATTTATTTTAATCACTCTGCATTTTTCAGGCTCATAAAACCCACAGATACAAAAATAATCAGCATAATAAGTATAAAATTTTATGAAAATGAACTTAAAAATACATATAATAACTCATTAATCTACACAATATGCCACAATTATATATGGGATAAAATAAAAATCGGAGAAAATGCAGAGTTAAAACCGTTTTTAGTTCTTAAGAACAGTGTCGTTTCCGATAATTCAAAAAAGTTTGTTTTTGCACACATTATGATGCCTCATCCCCCGTATTTATTTGATGAAAACGGCAAAAAACGAACAAATACACATGAAATATATGAGGGGTGGGAAAAATCAAAACTTGCAGTAAACAAAGAAAGTTTTATTTCGTATTTAAAATATACAAATAAAGAAGCGCTTGATTTTATTGATTATGCTATTAAACATTCGGATAAACCGCCCGTGATTTTAATAACAGGCGACCATGGAATAAGGGCAAATGAATATAAAAATTGGAAAGAGCATATTAATGAAGCTATGGCCAATAAATTTGAAATATATTTGAATTTTGCTACATTTGCTGCATATTACAATCCAGATGATGATAAAAAAAGAATTAAAAAGGCAAAGTCCATTGTAAATTTATACAGATTATTTTCAAACGAAATGTTTAATACAAAATATGATATGCTCCCAGATAAACATACAATATTCTTTTGCAGAACTGATTGCAGCGACACATTAAAGTATGTTGATAAATTAAAAACATACAGCAATAAAGAAATTGAGAGTTTTAAATAAAGCTGTTTTGCAATATTTTAAATGATGTGCTAGGATTTACCTTGTAAATGCTGAATAGCTGAAATTTTTATGAATTAAACTATGAAAAAAATTTTGAAAAATGAAAGGTTTATTCCTTTAAAAGAGCTTGCTATACTGTGGTATTATGATTTTTTGCAAAATGAAAAAACTTATACCGGAAAGCTTTTCCCTGAAATAATTTCAGGAGATTTTTCAAAAATAACGGATGCAGAAAAGAAAATAGTTATCAAAATTAAAGAAAATCTAAAAGAAAATGAGTGGAACAATTTTTCTCAAATGTTCTTAAAAATGGTTGAAGCATTAAAAATTGATAACCACAATAAAGATATTTTAAGAAAAGCTGAAAATTATATTTTAAATGAAGAATTCATAGAATTTGAAAATTTGTATAAGCAAAATAAAAATCTTTTAAAAAGATTTGAAGACAAATATAAAGCAGGATTAAACCGCTATATTAAGAAAATACACGCAAATATTGCAAAATTAAGTATTAAAAATTTTAACGAAAGCGTTGCATATTTTTATAAAACAATAAAACTTTTGCCCGAACAGTATAAAAAAAATTCAGGCATATATCTTGAAAATATTGAAAAATTAATAAATATTCTTAAAAAATATAATTTTTTTGAAGCAGATGAATTTTGCAGCAAAAGATACCTTATGGATACTGAAATATACGAAAATTTAAAGAAAAACTATGTACTTGAATATTTCAAAGGAAAAAATATTGATGAACAAAAAGCACTTGCGATTTCATCAGTAAAATCAAATGTTCTATTAAAAGCACGTGCAGGCAGCGGAAAAACAAGCACTATATGTCTTAAAACCCTATTATTAATTGAAAAATATAATGTCATGCTGGATGAAATTTTAATTCTGGCATTTAACAGAGACGCAAAAAACAGAATTAAAGAAGATTTGCACATAAAACACAATATTGATTTTGAAAATGCAAAAACGTTTCACAGTTTTGCAAAAAGTATTTATAACGACAAAAAAATTGTTGAAGAAAGAAAACGAAAAAGCCTTATAAATAAAGCAATTAATATTGTTTTAGAAAAAGAAAATTATAAAAAAGATTTTTATAAATTTTATAAAACAGCACTGGATGTACCCGTTAAAAAAGAAATTAATATAGATAACAATTCAAAAATAAAATTTTTAAAAGATTTATCTCAAATAACCTTAAAAGGCGAAATTGTAAAATCTTTCGGAGAAAAATATATTGCAGATTTTCTTTTTGAACACGGAATAGATTATGAGTATGAAAAAAATATAATTTTTACAGAAGAAGAAAAAGACGCCCTAAATATTGATAAGGGGTGGAATGTCTACAGGCCTGATTTTTACATACAAAATAACGGAAAAGAATTTTACCTTGAACACTGGGGAGTAGATGAAAATGCGCTTGAGCCCGGATATTTTAACAGAAAAGGCGTCATAAGCGATGTTTCAAAATACATTAGAAATATGCACATAAAAAGGAGGTATTTCAGAAAAAAAGGTATTCCTTTAATTGAAACATGGGCAAGAGATTCTCAAATCAGGGAAAATTTTGAAATTACACTCTTTAAAACACTTAAAAATACGGTATTACTCCGGTAAAACAAAGCGAGGAAGAACTTTTTAACAAAATAAAAGAATTAAATATTAAAAACTTTTATAAAACAATTGAATGCTTTATTTCCACAATTAAAAAATCAAAACTGGATAAAGCTTTTATAGAAAATAAATTAAATGATAAAGCCCTTTCAAACAGAACAAAGATATTTTTAAAACTTGGAATACAAACCTATTTAGAATATGAAAAACTCTTAAAAAAAGAAAGCCTGATTGATTTTGATACTTTAATAACAGGTGCCTGCGAGAAAATTTTTGAAACAAAAGGAGAGTGCTTTTTTGGAAATGAAAACAAAAAAATAAAAGATTTAAAATACATTCTAATTGATGAATATCAGGATTTTTCAAAACTATTTTTTGATTTAATTCTTGCAATAAAATGTTTTAACGGCAATGTTCAAATTTTTGCCACAGGAGATGATTTTCAAGCCATAAACGGTTTTGCAGGCTCAAATTTATACTATTTTAAAAATTTTAAAAGATTATTCAATAATTCTGAAACTTATGAACTTTCAAATAATTATCGTTCATATAAAAGCATAATAGATACATCAAACACTTTTATGGCACACAATGGATTTTATGGCGCGCCATCTTGTGCGGTTAAAAAAGAAGAGGGAGAAATTTTAAAAATCAATGTCGATAGAACTTATATAAACAAAGAAAGTGCATCCGATTTATTGTATTTTTTTAAAAAAGATTCCGGGAAAATCAAAGCAAAATATCTAAAAACAATTCATAGGCTCATAAGACTAAATCCTGATAAAAATTTTTTAATATTGTCACGTTTAAATAAACTTTCAGGTTCAAATATTGAAGAGTTTTCCTATAAACTTTCAAAAATGAAAACAATTGACAGCACAAAAGTACAGGTTATGACTATTCATAAATCAAAAGGGCTTGAGGCTGATATTGTGATAATTTTAAGGACGATAAACGGCGTAATCCCTTTTATTCATCCTGATTATGAAATTATGACGGCTTTAGATAAAAGTTATGAAGAAATTTTGAATGAAGAGAAGAGATTATTTTGTGTGGCACTCACACGTGCCAAAGAAAAAGTTTATATACTAACTGAAAACAAATTGGAAAGTGTTTATTTAAAAAATATGAATTTGAAAGAAACAAATTTCAGATATTTAAATTTTGAGGATTCTTAAAAATTTATATGGTAAT
Organism: Candidatus Gastranaerophilales bacterium; assembly: GCA_910587055.1. Taxonomy (GTDB): domain Bacteria; phylum Cyanobacteriota; class Vampirovibrionia; order Gastranaerophilales; family Gastranaerophilaceae; genus MGBC122484. Next base: position 21,139 of record CAJUKY010000004.1, on the reverse strand, counting down.
TGATTCACGTATTTTTGGTATGGCAAATCCTATTTTATTTTTATTTTCAATAAAGCTTTCCGCTATTATTTTCCCGTTGTGAGCGGAAATTATCTGTTCCGACAGATAAAGCCCGAGTCCTGTTCCTGTTTTATTAAATCTTGTATTGCAAACACCCGATACATATTTTTCAAAAATACGGTTTAAAATATCAGGCGGCATATAGGGGCTTTCATTTATTGTACAGAAAATTATATTTTCATCATTCTCTTCAAGTACAAGTTCAATTGCCGTATTATTAAAAGCGTAAGATATTGCATTTGATATCATATTTATAACAACTCTTTTTAATTGGGCCCTGTCTCCTCTTGCAGCAGGAGATTTTAAATTAAATTTTGTTATAAATTTCAAATTTTTATCCATATTTAAAGAATCAAGTTCAAGACAGCATTCTTTAATTAATTCCTCAAAATCAAAATCTTCATTTTTGAGCTTTGTTTTGCCGTTTTCAAGTTTATATGTATTTAAAACGTAAGATATCATTCTTTGCATATATTTGCATGAGTTCAATATATGGCTCAGCATTTCTTTTTGAGTTTCAGGCATTTCACCGAATGTATCCGATAATAAAAGTTCAATCATCCTAATCTGTGCAATAGTAGGGGTTTTAAGATCATGAGTTAAAGTTGCAACAAAAGAATCCTTCTGTTCTTTAATTTTCATTTCATTTGTGACATCTCTTCCGATTGTGATTATCCCTATCAGGCTGCTATCAGACATCACGGGAGTTGAGATTAATTCAAAAATCACACCGCTGTTAAATTCAATTTTATATTTAACAGGCTTTAATGTTGTAACAACATATAAATCATTTTTATGAATGATATCCGCAATATCGTTTTCAAAAACGTTAAATACCTTTTTATTTAAGATATCAGAAGTTTTTAACAAATTTTTAAACTTCATGTTCAAATTTGATGAAACATATTCAAGATTAATATTCTTATAAACTATAACATCGCAGCACAACCCGAACAGTATATCTAACATTTCTTTAGACATAATTTTTCACCCCTTATTAATATCAAAAATTTATATTTATTTAAACAAGTCTGATTTTACCGCCATAACAGCAGCCTGAACTCTGTCTGTAACGGATAATTTGCTTAGAATATTTCCGACATGAGCTTTTGCGGTATTTGTGCTCACCATCATAATTTCGCCTATTTCAACATTTGATTTTCCTTCTGATATGAGCCTTAACACTTCAAGTTCTCTTTCGGTTAAAACTGATTTTAGATCTTTTTTGTTATATAAATTGTTAATATCGGTTGATTTTGGTTTTGGTATGACAGATTTAGTAACATCCGCTATTTGAGGATCAAACCATAATGCACCAATATTAACGGCCCTTATAACTTTCTTTAATGTTTCGATTTCCACATCTTTTAACACATAACCTGAAGCACCTATCGCAGCGCAAGCTAAAACTTCTTCTTCGTTTTCGTGTGAAGTAAGTACAATAACTTTTGTTTCGGGATATTTTTCACTGATAATTCTTGTTGCCTCAATTCCGTTCATAAAAGGAAGGCCTAAATCCATCAATACAATATCTGCCGGTTTTTTCTCCATTGCTTCAAGACATTCTTCCGCAGTTTCAAAATCGCCGAGAAGTTTAATATCTTCTACATTACCTAAAAGATGCCTGTATGAGGCTCTTGTCAAAAAATAGTCTTCCACAACATAGATTGAAATTTTGTTCATTGCTAAATGCTCCAAATCCTTTTCAAATTTAACTATAAATTTTAATTCACATGAGAAAATATAGCAAGAAAGAATAATCTTCCTACTACCTGATCGGGTGATTTATTTTCTTTACATAGAAAACCGGTATGTTAAAATATTTGCTAATTAAATCAGTGTTAAATAAAAATTTTGATTTTTTAAACTTTTATTTTTATGGTAAAATCGTTTTAACTTTATTTATTTTTATAAAAACAAACAAAAAGGAGAAAATACTGCTATGACGAATGAAAAGCGTGTATGGCTTTTTCGTGAAGGAAATGCTCAAATGAGAAATCTCTTAGGCGGAAAAGGCGCAAACCTTGCAGAAATGACAAATGCAGGGCTTCCTGTTCCCCCGGGATTAACTATAACAACTGAAACCTGTATGGATTATATCAATAACGGAAATAAAATGCCTGAAGGGCTGATGGATGAAGTAAGAACCGCTCTTAAAGATGTAGAACAACAGGCAGGCAAAAAATTCGGCGACAGCCAAAATCCTCTTCTTGTGTCTGTCCGCTCCGGTGCAAGACTTTCAATGCCCGGCATGATGGAAACAATTTTAAACCTCGGTTTAAATGATGAAACCGTTGAAGCTATGGTTAAATTAACAAATAATCCAAGATTTTGTTATGACAGCTACAGAAGATTTTTAACAATGTTCGGTTCCGTTGCATGGGATATGGACAGACAAAAATATTTTGAATCTGAAGTGGAAAAAGTAAAAGAACGCGAAGGCGTTAAAGAAGATACTCAAATTTCGGCAGAGGGCTGGAAATCTTTAATTCCTGTTTATAAAAAGGTAATTAAAGAAGTAACCGGAAAAGAATTTCCGCAAGATCCGTTTATTCAATTACAGGAAGCAATTGAAGCAGTATTTAGAAGCTGGAATATCCCCCGTGCCGTTGCTTACAGAAATATGAACAAAATTGACCATAACTTTGGAACTGCCGTTAACGTTCAAACAATGGTATTCGGCAATATGGGCGATGACTGCGCTACAGGCGTTTCATTTACAAGAAACCCTGCAACAGGCGAGAATACTTTCTACGGCGAATATTTAACAAATGCTCAGGGAGAAGACGTTGTTGCCGGTATCAGAACCCCTAAACCCATTGCGGAACTTGAAACAGAAATGCCTGATTTATATAAACAATACGTTGATATAGCTAAAAAGCTTGAGCTTCGCTATAAAGATGTTCAGGATATGGAATTTACCATTGAAAAAGGCAAGCTCTGGATATTACAGACAAGAAACGGTAAAAGAACTGCTGCCGCTGCTATCAGAATTGCAGTTGAAATGGAAAAAGAAGGAATTATCACGAAAGAAAGAGCTGTTGAACTTGTTGACCCTTACAGCGTTAATCAAATTCTCCTTCCCTGTTTTGATAATAAAGCAATGGATGAAGCACACAGAATATGCACGGGTGTAAATGCTTCTCCGGGTGCTGCCGTGGGTAAAATCGTATTTGATACGGAAGAAGCAGCTAAAAGAGGTGAAGCAGGCGAAAAAGTTATTCTTGTCAGAATTGAAACCTGTCCTGATGATATCCACGGTATGGCAGTGTCTCAAGGTGTTTTAACCCTTAGAGGCGGTGCAACAAGCCACGCTGCCGTTGTTGCAAAAGGTATGGGAAAACCATGTGTTTCAGGATGTGAGGATTTAAAAATTGATTTAGCCAATGAAACTCTAACGGGTTCAGACGGTACAATCTACCATAAAAACGATATCATTTCGCTTGACGGCGGAAAAGGTATTGTTATGGAAGGCGCCGTTAAACTTGTTGAAGCTAAAATTGATGATAACTGGAATACTTTCTTCTCCTGGGTTGATGAAATCAGAACAATGAAAGTTGAAGCAAATGCTGACACACCGAAAGATATTGAAAATTCGCTAAAATTCGGAGCAGAAGGTGTAGGCTTATGCCGTACGGAACATATGTTTATGGATCCTGACCGCTTGCCCTGGGTTCAAAAAATGATTATTGCGGGAACAGCAGAAGCAAGAAAAGAAGCTCTTGATAAGCTTCTTCCGATGCAGTATTCCGATTTCTATGCAATGTTTAAAGCATTGGGCGATAAACCTTTAACAGTAAGACTTTTAGACCCGCCGCTTCATGAATTCTTACCTTCAAAAGAAGAATTGATTAAAGAAGTTGCGACTTTAAAAGCTTTGAATAAAGATTCAAAAGAAAAAGAAGAAATGCTTCATATCGTTGAAGGATTATCCGAATCTAACCCGATGATGGGACTTCGAGGATGCCGTCTCGGTTTAACTTATCCTGAAATTAACGTTATGCAGGTAAGAGCTATCTTTGAAGCCTGCTGTGACCTTAAAAAAGAAGGGGTTGCGGTAAAACCATGGGTAATGGTGCCTTTAATCGGACATATAAACGAACTTAAGACAGTTAAAGAAATCTTAACCAAAACAGCAAAAGACGTTATGGCTGAAAAAGGGGTTGAGGTTGAATATAAATTCGGCACAATGATTGAAATCCCGCGTGCAGCTTTAACTGCGGATGAAATTGCAGAATACGCGGAATTCTTCTCATTCGGTACAAATGACCTTACACAGATGACATTCGGGTATTCAAGAGATGATGCTGAAGGCAAATTCTTAAATAAATATGTTGAAGAAAAAATCCTTCCGAGAAATCCGTTTGAAAGCCTTGATACAAAAGGCGTAGGCCAGTTAATTGAAATGTCTATGGAAAAAGGTAAAAAGGTTAATCCTGCGCTTGTTGGCGGCGTTTGCGGCGAACACGGCGGAGACCCTGACAGCGTGAAATTCTGCCACAAAATCGGCTTGAATTATGTAAGCTGTTCACCTTTCAGAATTCCGCAGGCGAAACTTGCGGCAGCACAAGCTGTAATTGAAGCTAAGAAGTAGAAGTTTCGCCGTATTTGTAGACAAGCTGCGTTTTCACGCTAAGGCGTAAAAAGTTGCGGCAACACAAGCGGTTATCGAAGCTAAGAAATAAAAGTTTCGTTATTATAAACACAAAAAAGTATTTAATGCGGTGTTAATCTATAACACCGCATTAACAATAAAAAGGTATAAAATAATCAGTGCAAAATAATATTAAAAAACTATGCAGAATAATCCGGTCTTTGCCTTTAACGGAAGGATGGAATAAAACCAAACTTCCGTATTTATCAATTTATCTTTCAAGCAAAAGAAAAATTGATATGCCGCAAACAGAAAATTTCTATATTTATATGGTGCTCGACGGTTCTATCAGGCTGCACACTCCATCGGGCATTATGGATTATGAAACCGGGCAGTATTCCGTATCAAAAATTGATACACCTGCATCCGGAGATGTTTTAACTTTTTCAAAAAACGGATATTTTCTTGCACTTTCAATTGAATTTGCACTAAATGATGTTATATCAGTCATTCTTGAATTAGATGGAAACCTTACGGATAAAATTGCAAATTCCAAACTTGATAATAAAATAACATCATCGTCTGATAATAATGTAATATCATCTGTCTGCCGGTTATTTTCCGCTATGAATGAATCCGCCCCGCTTGATTTTATGGGCAATCATATTAAGCGCGAAATTATATTCTTCATTTTATGCGGCTCCTGCGGCGCGCAATTTCTGCAAAGTGTCATAAATATTCAACAAGCTGGAGAAATTTATAAAATAAACAGCTGGATTAAAGAAAATTTCAGAAATTCTTTTACTGTTGAACAGCTTGCAGAAAAACAAAATATGAGTGTATCGCTTTTTCACCAGAAATTCAAAAATGCGGTCGGGATGGCGCCTTTACAATGTCAAAAGCGATTAAGGCTTACAGAAGCAAGAAGATTGATGCTGGATGAAAATAAAAATGTAACGGAAGCATCGTTTGAAGTAGGTTATGAAAGCGTTTCCCAGTTTACAAGAGATTATAAAAAAATATTCGGCGCAAAGCCCAAAGAAGATATTTTAAAATTACAAAAATCAGCTAAAGAAACAGGCAAATTTTTTAAAGAAACAGGCAAGCAATAGCTTTATATACTCTGTTAAAATAAATCAAAAGATACAGTTAAAGAGGATACAAAATGATTTTAACAGATGAATTATGCGACAAATTATGCGCCGCAGCGTACAAAAAAAGTAAAGAAACAGGGATTGACATCAGTTTTGCCGTTTATGATAAAAACGGATTACCGAGAGTGTACCGCAGATACGGAGAAGCACTGGTTTTAAGCATTACCCTTGTACCCAAAAAAGCATACACATCAGCAATAACGCAATGCAAAACAAAAGATGTAGCGGCTTATTGTGTTGAAGGGGGCCCTCTTATGTCAATTCAAAATAACGACCCTAAAATTACAACGGTTGCGGGCGGATATCCGCTGTTTGTAAACGGAAAAATAGCAGGCGGCATCGGTGTAGGCGGAGGAACAGAAGAACAGGATTGTGCAATTGCAGAACATGTTGTTTCTGTTTTTAATGAGGAAATAAAATGAATTTAAGCAGCTTTTGCACATGCAAAAATCTGAATTGCCCGCTGCATCCTACGAAACACAACAAAGGATGTGCTCCCTGTATTGCAAAAAATTTAAAGCTGCAGGAAATACCCAAATGCTTTTTTCAAAAAATAGAAAACAGTGAAGAAAGAACCGGAGATACCTTTAGAGATTTTGCGGAAGGGGTATTGAAAATGCAGCACAACAAATAGCAGGTTTTGTTTTAGAGAAGAATTTGCAAGTCATGAAAATTTGGCTTATAATTTTTTCTAAGAAGAGGAAGGTAATGAAAAAATATGGCAGTGGAGCTTGAAGCAAACAAAAAACTAACAAAAAAACTTCCTCCCCATAATCTGGAAGCTGAAGAATCCGTGCTCGGCGCCATTTTAATCAATTCAGGCGAAGTTTTAAACAGAGTGGTTGAAATTTTAACTCCCGACAGTTTTTACAGCCCTCAAAACCGTTTGATTTATGATGCCATGTTTACGCTCTATAACCAGAATAAGCCTGTTGATGCACTTTCAATAGGCGAATATTTCAATGCAAAAAACCAGCTGGATAATATCGGCGGCAGAGAATATTTAAACGATTTGATGATTGATACAACGCTCACTTCAAACGTTGAATATTACGCTAATATTATTAGAGAAAACGCACTTAAAAGGCAGCTTATTGCAGCCGGAAGCAACATCATTGAAGAAACCTTTAAAAACCCTGAATCAAAAGTTTCTCTTGAATTTGCAGAAAAAATGATATTTGAAATTGCACAGCAAAAAAGCTCTCAGCAGATGGAGCAATTGAGCAGCCTTCTGTATGAAACAATGGAGCAGCTGGAATACAGAGCTTCAAATAAAGGCTCCTGCACCGGTGTTCCAAGCGGTTTTTACGATTTAGACGCGCTTACTGCAGGGTTTCAAAAGTCAGATTTAATCATTCTTGCAGCCCGTCCTTCAATGGGAAAAACCGCATTCGCCCTTAATATTGCACAAAATGTCGCAATAAGATCAAAGATTCCCGTTGCCATATTCTCTCTTGAAATGTCAAAAATTCAGCTGGCACAGAGGGTATTGTGTTCCGAGGCTGAAATTGATGCCCAGAGGGCAAGAATAGGCGAATTATTGCCTGCAGAATGGGAAAAGATTTTTGCAAAGCTTGATGATTTACATCTTGCACCGTTATTAATTGACGACACGGCAGGGGTAAGCGTTTCTGATATCCGCGCAAAATGCAGACGCTTAAAAATGAATTATCCTGATTTAGGGCTTATAATAATAGACTATTTACAGCTGATTGAAGAGAGAAGCTCGCAGGATAGAACCCAGCAGATTTCAATAATATCAAGAGGCTTAAAAGCTCTTGCAAGAGAATTAAACGTTCCCATTATTTCACTTTCGCAATTATCACGTAAAGTTGAAGAAAGGGGCGATAAAATGCCGATGCTTTCAGACTTAAGAGATTCAGGTGCAATTGAGCAGGATGCCGATATTGTAATGTTTATCCACAGGGAAGAATATTACGATAAGGAAAACCCCGAAGTAAAAAACAAAGCAACAATTTCTATTGCAAAACAAAGAAACGGCCCTGTAGGAAATGTTGACTTACTGTTTCAGGGCTCCACAACAAAATTCAAAAACCCGATTAAACGACAGGAAGAGTAAAATTTATAGCAAAAATATTTCTTTATATGTTTTAGAGAAATGCTATGAGAATATCTTTTGCAAGTTCTTTATTAAATTTTTCACCCATAAGTATTTCTTATACTGCCAATACAAATATTCAGCATTGTTATAATGCCAAAATGCCCTTACAGCAAGATATATTTGTAAGGAATATTGAACAAAATCAAATTTCTTTTGGCTCAAGAAAATTCGACGATTTGTGCGCATCTATGAAAAAAGAAATGTGTAATTATATTTTAGATAGCAAAAATATTGTCCTGATGTCTTTATAGAGCCGTTCAATGAAGAGGAACATCTTTATGGCGCAGGTGCAGCTTTTGCACAAAGAATGGAAGGAAGACCCGACAAAGACTATGGCTTCCTAATGGTTGTTTCATCGAAAAAATTAAAAGTAAACTTGCCTGAAAATAATGATTACGATGGAAGAGCAGACCTTGCACAACACATGGTACATGAAACAACACATGCTATTCAACAAGATTGTGATGACAGAATTAGCGACATAGATTTTTACAATAATTATTTCAAAGGTGAAAGAGATAAACGTAAAGCTGTTAACAGCTTTAATGTTTCAAATGATATTTTCAATGATTTGAGTTTCGATGTTTTTGCAATTGCGGATATTATCAGCAGCGAACTCCATTTTAATAAAAAAATGCTACAAATTTTGATAAAGTTTTCAAAGATACCTATAATAAAACTGTTGAGGAAGAGTTTCAACAGCGTATTAATAGCTCTATCACAAAATTCACCGAAAATATCGGCAATAATTACAGCAGAAAATTCATACTTGAATATATCATACATCATGCAAATGATGAAATAGATGCTTATACGCAGGGGCCAGACGTTGATAATTCATTTATAAATATATTTTGCGGTCTTTCAAAAGCAGCAGAAAACCTTCTTCTTGAATTAGACGAAGAATAACAAAATAATTATTTCTTACGAGATTTAAATATAATACTTACAATACCGCCAACTAAGGCACCTATCAATGCACCAATTATGGCATATGTTACATATGATAAAGTTGATATCATTTTATTTTTTTCTTATTAATTTATTTTATTAATGCTTGAATTTCTTTGAAGTTCGGGTTTTTAGCAGTTTTCAGCCATTCAAAAAGCACGATTTCAAGACAGGTTATTTTAGCCCCGAGGCTTTTTAATAAATCCATAGCACATTCAAATTCAACCTTATTTCTGCTTGCGCATAAATCTTTCAAAACAAAAACTTCATATCCTTCTTCAAGAAGCTTTGCAGCCGTTTGATAAACACAGATATGTGCTTCAATTCCGCAGATTATCACCTGTTTTTTACCTAAAGATTTAATAGTTTCCGCATATCCGGGCTCCATAAGAGCGTTAAACCCTGTTTTTTCCATAGGACGATATTCATTGAGCTCGGCTTTAATTTCTTCGATTGTACCGCCTAAACCTTTCGGATATTGTTCCGTTACAAGTGTATTTATACCTAAAATCCTTGCAGCGCGTGTCAGCTTAGGGGCTTTAATATACATTTGTTCTTTGATGCCCTGATTCAGCATCGCCATCAATTTTTCCTGAATATCTACAATTAAAACCAGACTATCCATTGTATTTAACATATTGATTAATTCCTCTTTTTTGTTGATAATGCTTATTTTTTTATCAATATTATATCTTAAAAATATTAAAACATTTTATCAATTATTTTTATTTTTGTGTTTTATCCGAATTATGAAAATGCAATTGTTTAACAACATAAATTTTTCAAGGTATAAAAGTTCAAAATATTCTTATCCTGAAACAAAAAACAGCATTTTAGAAGGAACTTCTCCAAGTAGTACCCCTGATAATATTGATTTATCTGATTTTCAATCTTTATACGATTATTCAAACGAAAGAATTAGAAATCTTTATAAATATTACATGCACAATGATTTAACCCGGCAATATACGGTTGATTACGCGGATAAAGTCATCAATAAGCTTGAAGCAGGGGGTATTGAGTCAAGCTATATGGAAATAATTCTTGAACTTGTGGATGAAGAAAAGCTTTCTCCTTATGTACTTGATGATATAACGGGCCAATTAAACTCAAATGCAGTAAAAGACATTGATAAACTATACGATGCTTATGCAGAAAATAAAGACCCCGCAGATGTCTTTGTTCCGCATTTTGAAGATGAAATAAAGGCCGAAAAAAGCCTTGAAACAGGTGAAGTTTGTATAATTGGCGATGATAAAAATATTTCAATAAAGCTTCAGGATAATTCTTTTAAAAAACTTTTTATTACTCCAAAAACATACCTTGAACTTTTTCCGCCGGTTGAAAGGTTTATAATAACCCAATCAGGAAGGCTTGGGGATTGTTATCTTTTATCTTCAATTGATTCAATCAACCAAAACCTTAATACAAGATACAAACTTTTAGAAATGTTTAGAGAAAATGAGGATGGTACTGTTGATATAGCATTCTCCGGTTTTAAAGATAATAATGGAGAAATTGTTCAAACCGATACTTCTAAAACAATTGTGAAAGATATATCAAAGGAAATTTTAAAGATAAAGGATGATAAAATAACCTCATTTACAACGGAAGGAGTGAAGGCCGTTGAAATATTATACGAAAAAATGAAAAGTGATGAGGCAAAATCTGTTATAGAAAAAAGATACAATGACTTTAAAGAATTACAAAATAGCCCTAATCGCATTGCACTTGATGAAAATAATATTTTCTGGATGCTTTTCAGTGAAGATGAGGTGAAAGAAAAACAAAAAAAACTTGAACAAACAAAATCTGTTATAATTCCAAGTGCACTTGATTGGAAAACAGTAACCGATGAAGAACTTGATTATTTCTGCTCTTTTTATGAAAAAGGTGAAGAAATGTTTGCCGTTATTGATGATAAATGGTCATTTTTCAAAATTACAAAAGATAAGGCCGAAGAAAAACTTGCCAAAGTTCAAAATAAAGATGATGATTTTTCTAAATATGAAGCTCTTGTATTAAAAAGAATAATACATAATGTCGGGGGTTCTACAAGCAGTATGTATTTTAGCAATGAAGTTTTGCCAAAACGTATGATACTCGATTTGTTTAACAATATTACAAAATTTGACCTATTGTATGCAACAGCAGGAAGAGAAGAAGATGCATTTAAAAATTTTGGTTTTGTTGATACATTTAAAGAGCCTTTAAATTCTGATTTTGTAAAAGAAAAATTATTTACACAGGACGTTTCAAAATATATTTTCACCTGCAGTTCAAGGCAGGATAACAGCAGCGCAAAAATTCCGTTATATTATAAACATGCTTATTCACTTTCACCCGTTGATACAGAAAATGGCAGGATGTTTTCTGTAAGAGATCCTCATAATACATTAAATGAAGTTATTTTAAATTATGAAGAACTTTGTGAATATTTCGATACAGTAGATTGCGGCAAACTTCTATAATTATGATATAATGACTTTTATGAAAAGAATTATTTTATTATGTTTATTGTTATTAACAGGAATAATTATTCCTGCATTCTCAAATGAAGATGAAGTAGATACTACAAATAAAGTTATTGTGGAGAGCCTTGAAGATTTTTCCGTGGATAATAGCGATAATATTATCAAATTCAAGGTTTTAAGAGAAAATGCTTTTAAAAACGGTGTCGTTCTTGAAGAAGACAGCATAATATCAGCTAAAGCTGCAAAGATTATAGAGCCTAAACGCGGAAAGAGAAACGGATATCTTGTCATCAGCCCTATAAGCTATACAATACCTTCAAAAGGGGAGATAACCGCACAAATTGATGATGAATACTGGGTTGCAAATGTTGTAGGATACAAACCTTTTGATGTTAAAAAAGCGGCATTTGGTGCGGGACTTGGCGTTGCTGGCCATTTTGTTAAAGGTATCGGACAGATTTATTATTTCGGCAAAGGAATCATTGCCCCGAATGAAGGCGAGGGTCGTTTAAAATCAGGTGCAAAAAATGTTTATGAAAATTCTCCGCTTTGTTATATTGAAGAAGGAGAAGAAGTTAATATTAAAACCGGAGATATACTTCTTTTAAAATTCCATTATGATAATGTTCCGAAATGGAAGTTCCGCCAGAGAAACAGATAATTTTGTAAATTTCATTGTAACAATTTTTATATACTCTGTTCATAATTTTTTATTATGCGGTTTGTATTTGCAGTATTATTTTAATTAATACAAGCTTGTGTTGATAAATCGGGGCTTTTTAAAGGATATTTGATGAGAATTGCCGCTATAAATCCCTATTTAAATATAATCAGCCTTTCGTTTAAAAGAAGAATGGAGGAGCACCAGAGCTGGGGTGCAAATGTAGACCCTGATACAAAAGAAGTATCATTTAAAATTTTTACGTTTCCGGATGCACAAGGCGTTGATGTTAAAATATATGACAGAAATAACCCTGAAAAATTTAAAATATACTCTTTAAATAATAAAGGCGAAGGAATTTTCGAAACAGATAAAAGCTTATCTGCAACGGACGTTATTGCGGGAGATAAATATTCTTACGTTATTACAAAAAATGACGGCACAACTGCAGAGGTTAAAGACCCTTATGCCAAAAGACAGGGGAACGGCAAGGAAGAAGACTTTCTAAAGTATTCAATTGTTTATGACCATTCTGAATTTGAATGGCAAAATCAGGAAAAATGGTTTAAAAACAGGGGAAGAATTGTAAAAAACCCGAAACATGGCCAGTTAGGGATTAAAAATGCAATTATATATGAAATGCAGATTGACACCTTGACTCAGGACGGAACATATGAGGCAGCCAAAGAAAAACTGCAAAGCATAAAAGATGCCGGATTTAACACAATACAAATGATGCCGAATGAAAACTGTTTCAGCCCGAACTGGGGATATGACGGTGAAGATAAGATGGCACCGCCCGAACACAGAGGCGGACCCGATAAATTAAAAGAATTAATTGATGAAGCTCATAGAATCGGGCTTAACGTTATTATGGATTATGTACCAAATCATATCGGCCCGGATAGCGGACAGCTTGAAAAAACAGGACCTTATATCAAAGGAAATAATGATTTTGGAAAAGCGCCTAATCTTGAAGGAAAAGATTCAAAATACGTAAGAGATTATATTGTAAACGCTGCCATAAACTGGCTTCAAAATTATAAGGTCGACGGCTTAAGGCTTGATATGACCAAATTTATGGAATCTGATTTTACAATGAAAGAAATTGCCGCAGAAATAAACCATCACTTCCCCGATGCAGTTTTAATCGCGGAAGACAGCAGACAAAATGTAGCCGTGAACAAATCAGATTATTGGACAGATTATAATGAGCTTCACGATAAGCGCGTTGTTAATCCGCTTGATAATGATGAAATATGCACGGCAAATATTGATGAACACTGCAAATTCATTGATAAGATTGATGAAACAATAGAAGCATTCAACAGAAATAATTTAACATATCACCCGATGTTAAGAAACTTGGGCTATGACAGCGAATGGGATTTTTCTTTCCACCACAGCCTGAATGACAGTATTTCCGCATATAATAAGAACCGGCCGGATGAAGCGAGACTTCCTGATTTGGTAGAAGCCATCTATCAATCTCAAAAAAATGTTAAATACGTTACAAGCCATGATGAAATGGGAAACAATGACGGAACAAGATCTGTTGTTAAATATCTTGTACCAAAATTGAATATGAATTCTTATATAATTTTAAATGATGAAGACAGAAACAGAATTCAGGAACTTACAAAAAAAATACCTTCTGACAGGGCATTAAATACTGTTACGGCACAAAAAGCACAGCTTACAACAGAAGCCCTTGTTAAATTATTATCCGAAGGAAAATTGGATTCTTATAAATACAAAAAACAGGATGAATTTTATGAGGATATTTTAAAGAAACTCGATATAAGCCCGTATTCAGATATTACATACAATAAGCTTTTAAGAGATTATGAAAAAAGTATAGCGCAGTTTAGAATGGCTCAAGCTTTAACTTTTGCCATCCCCGGGCCAAAAATGATTTTTCAGGGGGATGAAAGCCTTGATATTACGCCTTTCAGATTTTTCAGAGAATATATGAGTATACCGTATGAATCTTATCTTAAAACCGAAAAAGGATATGAACCGGGAATTCCTGCACTTATGGCATCAAAACTCGACGGTATTGAATATTCAGATAAAACAAAGACTTTAATGAATCATTATAATAATTTTACCAGAGATTTGAATACATTAAACAGGGAAAATCCCGCCCTTACAACAGGAAATCTTGTATTGAAAAAAGACGGTTCAAAAGACTGCTTCATACATCAAAATGCAATAGGCCTGCATACAAAGGATAAAGAATCCGGAAATGAATTTTTTGTTGTAACAAATTTCGGAGATGAAAATTATCCTGATACCTTTAGTGAAAAATATTATATGCCCTTCCCTGAAGGCAGATGGATTGAAGTATTAAATACGGATTATGCAAAATACGGCGGAAAAGGCAAATATCTGAATAAAGATGAAATTTTTGCAGGAACGGGACTTGATGATAGCAATATGAAATTACCTGTAAATTTAGGAAGATTTTCTACAATTTATTTTAAACGGGTAGGATAATTTTAGTCCCTATGATATATAGCAATAAAAATTTGTTTAATTTACCATTTTAATATGTTCAAAAGCGAGCAGAATTTAACCGAAGGAAGCATTTCAAAAACCCTGATATTATTTGCACTGCCATTTATTTTTGCAAATTTTCTTCAGGCGCTTTACGGTGCATGTGATTTGATAATTATCGGACATTATACGGAAGGAAGCTCTCCCATATCATCGGTTGCCGTAGGTGCTCAGGTAATGCATATTGTTATATCTTTTATAATAGGACTTACAACAGGCACCACCGTATTAACAGGCCATGCGTACGGTGCAGGCAAAAAAGATGAAATAGAAAAGATTATAGGAACTGTTTTTATATTTTTTATTACAATGTCAATCATTGTTTCATTTTTAATGTATTATTTTGCACCTGATATTATAAATTGGATAAAAACACCGTCTGCAGCATATGAAGGGGCTTTAGAATATGTGCTGATATGTTCGTTTGGAATAATTTTCATATTTTTATTCAATGTTTTTTCTTCAATCTTAAGAGGGGTGGGAAACTCATACGCTCCGATGATTTTCATTTCAATAGGGTGCATAGCAAATATTCTTCTTGATTTATTTTTTATAGGCTGTTTAAACTTCGGGGTTAAGGGGGCTGCGGTAGCAACGGTTATAGCACAGGGAATATGTGCTGTTTCACTTGCAGTTTATGTAAGGCTGAATAAATTTTCTTTTGAATTTAGATTTAGAAAAGCAAAATTTTATACCGATAAAATAAAAAATATAATTAAACTCGGGCTGCCATTAAGTTTTCAAGATTCTATGGTGCAGATGTCTTTTATTATTTTATTATCTCTTGCTAATTCAATGGGTGTTGATGCTTCCGCAGGATACGGAACGGCAAACAGATTAAACGGCTTTACAATGCTGCCTGCATTTTCTTTTGCAATGGCGCTTACACCTGTTGTAGCACAAAACATGGGCGCAAAAAAGCGGCTGCGCGCTAAATACACCCTTTATACGGCAATTGGATATACTTTTGTATTCGGGCTTATATGTTTAATATGGCAGCAAATAAACCCTGAAAGCGCCATAAGAATTTTTTCATCAGATATAAATGTTGTAAAAGAAGGCGCATCTTATCTTAAATCCTTCAGTTTTGATTTAATAATTGTGCCTTTTGCTTTCTGTTTAAATGCGTTTTTCAACGGCTGCGGACATACAGCATTTTCTATGATAAATAATCTGATTGCAACGTTATTAATCAGGGTGCCTTTAGCATTTTTGATAACGGGAATTTTCGGCAAAACATTATTTAACCTTGGTATGGCGGCACCCCTTGCCTCAATCTGCGCTGTTACGGTTGCTCTGATTTATTTAAAACTCGGGTACTGGAAAAAATCAAAAATAGCAGGGGATTAATCTACAACAGGAAAAATTATTGCATGATTTTTTTTAATCTCATCTTGAAAATTTGACGGCAATTTATCAAATTCAAAAATATCTATCAGAAACGGAATGCTGCTATTATTTAAAATTTGTTTTAAATCAAATATATTGCAATTTTCGCTGTTAAAATTTTTAACAGCAAGATCCAAATCGCTTCCCGCATGTGCGCCTCCGTTAAGCCTGCTTCCATAAACCCAGATTTCAGCACAGGGACAGTAACTTTTAAATATATTTTGCAATTCATTAAGATATTTTTCTTCTATGAAAAGATTATTCATTATCTATAACTCTTTTTAATTCTGTTACATCTATAATAAAATCATCAATTAAAGAAAGTGTTTCTTCAGCAAAAGACCTGCCATAATCATGCGCTGTATTATTGCGGTTATCACGGTATTTAAACCAGCGCTGCACTGCATTCTCATCCAGCAGAGAATGTTTTAGAGCATATCTGAACAAATCTTTAAAAGATAGTGCGTCAGAAGCTCTTCTGGTTGCAAAATAAGGAATTAATTTTTTTCTTAAAAGCTTTCCGGATTGCTCAAGCGTCATTTCAAAACCCTTAACCAGCGAATTTCTATACATTTCGTAATCAATGGTGCCTTCATCTGTATTTTTTATCATTAAATATGATTTTTTAAGTGTTTCAAGACATTTTTGCAAATATTCTGTATTAATATTACTCATAATTTATTCCTTATCTGGAGTTTTTATAAGACAAAATTTCGTTAATTTTTATCCTTATATCAAGTGCCATTTGTGTTTGCAGCAGCTTAATTTCATCAAGCGCCATTTTCATTTTAGGGGTGGGATCATCCGTATTTATATTTGTACCGTTTAATGATACCTTGGCTTTTTCAATTTTTGCTTCCGCCATCTCAATTATATCAAGAACTTCATCAATTTCATTATCCGAAAATTTCAATTGTCTGAGCTTACGCTCCATCTGGTTTTTAATTTTTTCGCGTTCATTTAAAATTTTTGTTGTATTATCCCGTTCATTTGAAAAATCATCAAATTCCATTAATTATTCCTTTTTACATTTTATTAAAATCAAGCTTATAGTTATATACCCGATCTTTACCGTATTTTGCAAGATATAAAAACAAATATTCACGGTATCTTAAAAACATCCACAAAGGATTGTTATACGCGGCATTACAGGTTTGTGTACATTCTTTTAAAATTGAATTTAATTCTTCTTTTGTCATTCCCGTACAATCAAAGGTATATGTCGGTGAAAATTCATCCTGTGCCGGATAAACTGCAGTAATACCGTATTTTTCAGGTTCGTCTTTCAGTTTTGTATGCTTCCCCATTGTAAAAACGCTTCTGCCGTATGAATGAATTACATTTTTATTTTCGCAGATTAATTTAATTGTTTTTTTGGCATCTTCAACGGTTTCCGTCGGAAAACCGAAGAATATAAATGCAAAATTCCATACCCCTGAATCACTTGAATTTTTTAATATTTCAAGCCTTTTATCAATATCTATGCCTTTATTTATAAGTTTCATAACAGAATCAGAACCTGATTCAAGGCCCCATAAAACCATCCTTAGACCGCTATTGTATGCTTTTTGAAGCAATTCTTTTGTAAATGTGCTCTCAAGTCTCGCATCAAAAAAGTAGTTTATATCAATGTTTTTCGCTTTAATCTTATCCGCAAGTTCAGATAAATAAGAAGGACCCACCGACTCATCAATAAATTCAAAAAATTTTATTCCGTATTCTTCTTTTAATTTTATAAATTCATCAGTTAGTTTATCGGCATTTTTTACGTTAAAATTCTGCCCGAAATCCTGATCGCAGAAGCTGCATTTTCCCCAGTAACAGCCGCGCGATGATTGGAAAGGAAGAATAACTTCGGGCGCAAAATATTTTTTAAAATCATACCCGTCAAGCGATACGATTGCCATTTCATCAAGCTTTAAGGGTTTTTTTGTTTCATTAATAAAAATTTTGCCGTCTTTTTTATAGATTAAATTTGAAACCTCTTCAATTTTAATTTCGCCGTTTACATACTTTGCAAGCTCCACAACGGGTCTTTCCCCTTCTTCTACAAGAACGGTGTCACAGAAAAGGTCAAAAAATTCAGGGTTTTGCACTATGGCTTCTTTTACCCTGCCAAAGAAATTTCCGCCGATATTAATATGCGCGTTTAATTTATTTTTCAGCATATTTGCTAACGTAAGCCCCGGAATAACCTGAGATGATGAATTAATGGAAATTCCTATATAATCAGGGTTTTTAGATTTTATATCATCCAGAACAGTTTTATAATATTCAATAAAAATATTTGTATCTTCATCAAAAACAAAATATTTTATATTTTCAAAGTTTAATTTAAAAAACGGGTTTGTATAATTATCAAGGCTTATTTTAGAAGGAAAATAAGGCAGTGACACCATCTCAAGCACCGTATCTATAATATTTATTGATTTGATTAAAATTTCAGGGTTATAAAAGTTTTCTCCTTTAATAATATCAAGCGCTTCTTGTGCCATATCGGGAAAATTTGCAAGCGCAGACTGCTTTTTTGTAATATATTCTTTTACTTTAGTATACTTTACAATTTTATTCCGGATTTTAAGCGGATATTCGCTGAAATCTTTACCTTCTTTTATATACCGTGCAATTTCATTTAATACATTTTGATTGTTATCAACAGCTTTCAGGATTGAATTTTTTACAAAATCAGGATTTAGGATTTTATTATAAAAATTAATATTTAAATCCATAACCTCCGAATCATATCCGTTTGCCTTTAATTGCCCGAGCAAAGAAGGCAGGGCAAAATGCGGAGCTATTGGTGTCCATTGAGGGGGAAATAAAAGCAAAGTCTTCATAACTTTATAATATGCTAATTTTCTGCCCTTTTAACCATTTAAAAGAATGATTATTAAGAAAATGTAACATTTTTAACATGCAGGGCAATTACATATTAAATATATACTTTATATATGTATAAAACTAATTTTCGGAGCAAAAACATGGTAGGTTCAGTACAAGGCGGCAACTATAACGAATGGATAACATCTCTTAATTCAAGAGGAATTAAAACAACAGGCCTCGGCAGTGCTGAAGCAAATTTTGCCGATTATACCGGTGCTTTGAGTGAATCATTAAAACAAGAAATTGCATCCAGTTTTGATTGTCAGGCAGATTACGACCTGCAGGCACAGCTTGCAGGATTATACGGCAGCAAAAGTGTTATGCAATCGGGCGATATTGTTGGTGCAGCAAAAAAAGCCGGTATACAGGTAGATGTACAATATGTTAATACATCATATATCGTTGATAACAAAAAAGGCGGAAAGTACGCTAATAATAAAAATGCCACAAACGGCGCGATTGCAGTATATACCTTTAAAGATGCTAACGGCGGTGAGATAAAAATAGCAGATGCAAACGGAAACGGAGCACTTGAAACCGAAGAATTATTTATGAACGAGCTACTGTCAGGAGTGGTTTCCGATATTTCAGCAAGCGGGGGCGGGGCTTCAGCAGGCGGCATTCAAGATATGCAGAATAATATGCAAAATAAAATAGACGAGCTTCTGGCTCAATTGCAGACGCAAATTGAAGAGCAGCAAAAAATGATTGAAAAACGGGCACAAGCTCTTCAAGAACAACTTGATAATAATACAAATAAAACAGCAGATAACAAGGAAACCGAAACTGAAATCAAATCTGAAACTAAGACAAAAGATAAAGATAATACCTATGAAACAGAAAAAGAAGCAGAAAAATATCTTAGAAACAATTATCCCGAATTATCAGATACACAAATTGCAAAATATTTAGATAATATAATGGAGAAAATAGAGGACACCGACCTGAGTGTTGAAAGAGCCGCAAAAGCAGTTCTAAAAGGCCTTGAAGAGCTTGAAAAAGCGGCATAGCATCCACTCGCAAATTATTTATTATTATTTAAAATCCTCCCTTTTAAAACATAGGAAGGATTTTTAATAAGATACTATTTTTTTTCTTTTCTCAATCTTTCAATAAAGTGCTGAAGCCTTTCCATCGCAATTTTGAGGCTGTCTATTGAATATGCATAAGAAATTCTTAAATATCCTTCCCCCGAATCACCGAAGGCATTCCCGGGAATTGCAGCTACGCGCTCTTCCTCAAGAAATCTTGTTGCAAATTCTTCACTTGTCATCCCAAATTCCTTAATACACGGGAAAACATAGAATGCACCGTAGGGTTCAAAACACTCTAAGCCCATCTTTTTAAATGAATCCATTAAAAATCTGCGGCGGTGATTATAGGCTCTAACCATGGTTTCAACGTCCTTATCGCCGTTTCTAAGGGCTGAAACTGCGGCATACTGGCTTGTTGTAGGTGCACACATTATTGCAAACTGGTGTATTTTCACCATCTGTTTGATTAATTCTTTCGGAGCGCAGGCATAACCTAATCTCCAGCCTGTCATAGCATATGCTTTTGAAAAACCGTCTATTAAAAGGGTTCTTTCTCTCATCCCGTCAAGGCTTACGATAGAAACATGCTTTTCTTTATAAGTTAAGGCTGAATAAATTTCATCAGAAAGCACATATAAATCATTATCTATGATAATTTTTGCGATTTTTTCAAGGTCGCTTTTTTCCATAATAGCGCCTGTGGGGTTATTCGGGTAGGGCAAAATCAGCGCTTTGGTTTTCGGGGTTATTGCATTTTGTAATTCTTCAGGTTTTAATCTGAATTCATTTTCACCTTTGAGGTTTATAATTACAGGTTTTGCACCGGCTAAAACAGTACAGGGTTCATACGAAACATAAGACGGAGCAGGAATTATAACTTCATCCCCGGGGTTTACCATTGCCCTTAAACCTATATCAATGGCTTCAGAACCTCCTACTGTCACAATAATTTCAGACATCGGATCATATTCAGCACCCTGAACCCTTTGTACTTTTTTTGAGATTTCTTCTCTAAGTTCTTTCAGACCTGCATTTGAAGTATAAAAAGTTCTTCCTTTTTCAAGGGCATATATCCCTTCATCTCTTATATGCCATGGAGTATCAAAATCAGGTTCGCCGACACCCAGTGATATAGCATCTTTCATCTCAGATACTATATCAAAAAATTTTCTTATTCCTGACGGTTTAATGTCTAAAACTTTCTGTGATAAGGGTTTTGTCATGGAGTAATAATCTCTCTTTCATCCACACGTTTTTT
>CAJUKY010000003.1:27551-133201 GCA_910587055.1 Candidatus Gastranaerophilales bacterium | reverse complement strand
ACCATATCCTTTTCATAATTACTTGCTTCACTCATTACCTTTAATTCATGATCTGCCATTTTTCTTGTCATTACAGGAGCTAATGCTGCCATAAGCAATGATGCTACAAGTAATGCCATAAGCATTTCAACGAGAGAAAATCCGAAAATTACAGCATATTGTATGCTGCGAACATTATAACTATTGTGTAAAGAAACCGGTATGCGGTTAAATATTCCCCGGTTGGGCAGTTTAAAATTTTTTTTCATAAGTTATCCTTAAATTAAAGTGAGCAGACAAACAAGGTATCTTTTAAAAGCGTAAAAATATGCATCAAAAAACGCCCTTAAAGATGAATTGGTAAAATTTTTCAGGGTGTACATTCTATGTATTTTGATTTTAAGACATCTTAAAATAACTCAACAAGTTTGCCCGATGTCGGCAAACTAAGTTAAAATTAACCAATGTTGTAGAGTTATAATATTGTACTTTCCTTATATTATGTATTTTACAACTAATCTATTTAAAAGTCAATCATTTTTTAACAGATATGGAAAATTGCGTTGAATACCAGATTAAAACAAATCAGAACTGTCTTGAATTTACAGCAGGGGGTGTTTGCTAAGGAATTAGGAATTCTGCAGCAGCAGTTGAGCAAGTACGAATGCGGTTTCAATAAACCTTCAATAGAATTTTTAATTAAGTTGAGTAATATCTTTAATATAAATATTCATTGGCTTTTAACCGGTGAAGGGCAAATGTTTATAAATAAATCGGGTGAATTTGAAGCAAAAATTAAAATTGTAAAACTGAAGAAAGACCAGCTTTTAAAAGTGGAATATGAGGATTAAAAAGCCCCATCAGTTGACTTTATAATGCGTTCCTGTTATATTAGCAGGTAAATAGTATCAACCAATTAAATTGGCACCTTAAGGAGGTGAATTCAATGCCTGAAGTACGCGTAAGAGAAAATGAAAATATTGAAAGCGCTCTTAAAAGATTTAAGAAAAAAATCCAGAAAGCCGGTATTTTATCTGAAATTAAGCGCAGAGAAAGATATGAAAAACCGTCCGTAAAAAGAAAAAGAAAATCTGAAGCAGCAAGAAAAAGACGTGTTTAGAAAAATTATAAAACTGGGGATTTAAATATCCCCTTTTTTAAAATATAGGTGTAAAATTAAGGGGCAAGGAGTAAAGATGGCAAAAGATTGCAGTTTTGATGTGGTATCGGAATTTGACAGGCAGGAGCTTGTAAATGCTGTTGAGCAGACAAAAAAAGATATAGCTTCCCGCTTTGATTTAAAAGGCTCTAATTCAACGGTTGAGCTGGATGCTGATAAATCAATTACAATCACAACAAATGACGATATGAAATTAAAAAATATCGTTGATATTCTTCAAGGCAAGATGATTAAAAGAAATTTAAGCATTAAAATTCTTGACCCGAAGGCTCCTGAAAACGCTCTTGGCGGTAATGTAAGACAGGTTTTTGAATTAAAAAAAGGGTTAACTCAGGAACTTGCAAAGAAAATCGTTGCTGCCGTTAAAGATTCAAAATTAAAAGTACAGGCTTCAATTCAGGGAGAACAGGTTAGAGTTTCAGGCAAAAGCAGGGATGACCTGCAGGATGTAATTAAACTTTTAAAGGAAAAAGAAGACAACCTGAATGTGCCTTTGCAATTTACAAATTACAGATAATTAACTTATGGAAAATTCAAATAAAAGCTTGAATTTAAGCAATACCGGAATTATTTATAATTCTGAAATTGAAGGGAGCAAAGATTTTGCCCGCCTTGTTTCGGATGCTTTTTTTGAAAATAAGCTGACTTCAAACAAACCTTCCGTTTTTGATACGGAAAATATGCCTGATAATCTCACCTTTGCAATCCCTATAGGCGGGGATGGCACGCTTTTAAAATGTGCAAGACATTACAGCACCTTAAATGTTCCAGTTTTTGGCTTTAATATGGGGCGTTTGGGGTATCTGTCACAGGCTCTGCCATCCGAGCTTAATTATGTTATTCAAAAAATTAAAGATAAAGATTTCAGAATTGAAGAAAGGTTAATGCTAAAATCAAGCGCCGATAATATTGCGCTCAATGATATGGTAATTAAAAAAGAGTTTTCTGCAAGGACTTCTGTTTTAAATCTTTTTATTAATGAAAAACCCGTATGCAGCTATATGGCGGACGGTATTATAATTTCAACCCCGACAGGTTCCACGGCATATGCACTTTCTGCGGGCGGCCCTGTTGTTTCACCTGATATTGATTGTTTTTTAATTGTGCCTATCTGCCCGCATACACTGAATGCGCGCCCTGTCATTGTAAATGCTGATGAAAAATTAACGGTAAAAATCTGCGAAAACACGGATTATCAAATAATATCAGACGGACAGGACATTAGAAAATTTACAAACGAAGTAACCGTTCAAAAATACAAAAATTCAGCCGAGCTTCTTTTGCTAAATAAAGACAAACAGGATTTTTACAGGATTTTAAGACAGAAACTTCACTGGGGGGTGGCTCCGAATAAATGCTAAAAGAAGTTTTTATTAAAAATTTCATATTAATTGATGAATTAAGGCTTGAATTTAATGACGGTTTTAATGTTTTTTTAGGAGAAACAGGTGCCGGAAAAAGCATTATTTTTAAAGGGATAGATATAGCACTCGGCGCCAAAACAAGCAAAGATGTTTTGAAAAATCCTGAAAAAAATGCGCTTATTGAATTAACTTTTGTAAATAACGATGAAGAGATTGTAATATCAAGAGAAATCTCCAAAACAGGTACAAAACCGCGTTTAAACGGGGCTATGGTAACACTTGACATTATCAATCAGATGAGAGAAAAACTTGTCGATATCCACTCCCAGCACCAGACTTATACCTATCTGCAATCAAAATATCATATAGAATTATTGGATTCTTATATTGAAAATGCGGATGCGGATTTTAAAACCGCGCTTGAAAACTATAAAAAGGATTATCAGGAATACAAAGATGTAAGCAAAAAGCTTAATATCATTGAAACCGGCGAAAAAGAAGCAAGGGAAAAAATTGAGTTTTTGAAATTTCAAACAGAAGAAATCGAGCAGGCGGAAATAAAAGAGGGCGAAGAGGAGGAGTTAAATTCGGAGCTTGATATCCTCTCAAATCTTGAAAATTTAAAAGAATTAACATACGGTGCTTATTATAATTTAAACAACGATGATTCTTCAATAATCAATGCTTTAAGCAAAATTAAATACAATATTGAAAAAGCATCGGAATTTGACAATTCTTTAAATGAGACAAGGGATGCATTTATTGATGCGCTTGAAAATTTAAAAGATGTTTCAAATACTTTAAGAAATTATTCTGAATCTCTTGAAGCAAATCCGCAAAGGCTTGATGAAATTAATGAAAGACTTGAATTAATCCAAAAATTGAAAAGAAAATACGGCAATATTTTTGAAACTTATGAAAAATTAAAAAATGAACTTGAGGAGCTCGAGCATGGCTTTACATCTTATGAAGATTTAAAAATCCAAAAAGAAAAACTTTATAATTCCGCCTCTGCTCTGGCTG
Source organism: Candidatus Gastranaerophilales bacterium (assembly GCA_910587055.1). Taxonomy (GTDB): domain Bacteria; phylum Cyanobacteriota; class Vampirovibrionia; order Gastranaerophilales; family Gastranaerophilaceae; genus MGBC122484. The sequence goes on along the minus strand of CAJUKY010000003.1, from coordinate 129,655 downwards.
AAACACTTAGTAAAAAAAGAAAACAGTATGCAGAAAAATTATCTGCTTTAATAGAGGAAGAATTAAAGGGTTTAAATTTAGAGTATGCAAAATTTGATGTGCGGGTGGATGAGACTGAAACTTTCGGCACTAAGGGCAAAAACAGGGTTGAATTTTTCATATCAACAAACGTTTCAAAAGAGCTTGCGCCTTTAAATAAAACAGCTTCAGGCGGTGAAATTTCAAGGGTGATGCTTGCAATAAAATCGGTATTTTCTCATCTGGACAATATTTCGGTTATTATTTTTGATGAAATCGATACGGGAATTTCAGGGAAAACTTCTGTTTGCGTTGCAAATGCAATCAATAAGCTTGCAAAAACAGCACAGGTATTTGCCATCACCCACCAGCCCATTATAGCTTCAAAGGCAAACGATTTTTATTTTGTATCAAAAGAGCAGAATGAAGAAACAATTGTGAATGTAAGAAAACTCAGCGAGGATGAAAAGCCTAATATCCTTGCACAGATGGCCTTAGGAGATGTGAGCGATAATTCTCTTACCTTTGCAAAAGAGCTCCTCGGGTCTTAATCTTTTTTAAAGCCGATTTCAAAAAGACAGATATTGTGCAAATTTTAGAATACCGCTTCTATAAATTCTTCCGCTTTAAACTCTTTGATATCGTCTATGCCTTCGCCTACGCCTATTAATTTTGTCGGAAGTTTGTATTCTTTTGCAATTGATAAAATCATTCCGCCTTTAGCGGAGCCGTCAAGTTTTGTAAGCGCGGCAGATGTTAACTGAACCGCCTCATTAAACACTTTTACCTGGCTTAAGCCGTTCTGTCCCAAATTTGCATCAAGCACAATAATGCTTTCAATAACACAATCTGCGGCATTTTTTGCTATAACATTTCTAACTTTTTTTAATTCCTCAATAAGATTAAATTTATTTTGAAGCCTTCCTGCAGTATCAATTATAAGCACATTATAATTTTCATCCTGCGCTTTTTTAATAGCCTCGTAAACAACGGCGGCGCTGTCTGCCCTGTCACGCCTTACAATATCAACTGCCGCCCTTTTTGCCCATATATCAAGCTGTTCTTCGGCAGCCGCCCTAAAAGTATCTCCTGCGGCTATCAGAACTTTTTTGCCTTCATTTTTTAATTTATGAGAAAGCTTGCCTATTAATGTCGTCTTTCCCGCACCGTTAATACCTGCAACAAAATAAATATTTAATTTGTTATCTTCATATAAAAGTTTTTCATTTCCTGAGTATGCAGGGTTCAATATATTTAAAAATTCCGTTTTTAAAAAATCTTTAAGTTCGGATGATTTAACTTTGTTTTTTCTTATTTTATCAACGATTTCAACGCTTAAATCTATTCCGATATCCGCTTTTATAAGCGTATCTTCAATATCTTCAAGCTCGTATTCATCGGGAATACCGCCCTTTGTTCCTGCAATATTCAGAACATTTTTAATCAAAGCGGAAGATGTTTTTGAAAAAGCATCTTTTAGGTTTTTAAGCCCTGAATTATTAAACATAAACTTCAACCACTTTTGCCAAAATGCCGTTTATAAAAGAGGGAGATTCATCGGTTGAATATTTTTTAGCAAGTTCAAGCGCTTCATCAATTACAACTTTTACGGGTGCATCTTTTATAAATAATAATTCCGTGATTGCTATTCTTAAAATATCTTTATCGATTTTAAAGAGTCTTTCAATATCCCAGCCTGAAGCGAGTTCTTTAATAACGTTATCAATGTCTTCTTTTCTTTCTTTATAGGTCTGGATAATTTTTTTAACGTATCTTTTAACATCGGTTTGTCCTGATAATGCGCTTAATTCGGCTATTTCAAGAGCAGAAATTGATTTTTCCGCTACATTCATAATGGTGTCAATATCTTCTTTCATCTTTGAAGTTAAGGGCATTTCAACCGCTATATTGTGTGCATCAATCGGCCTGTTCAGATTATCAGGATGATTGTTTTCAAAATCTTCAACAAATTCTCTCAAATTTGATAATTCAGATGTCACAATTGAAATTTCTTCCATGGAATTACTGATTAAGGTTCTGATAGAGCTTAAAATCATCTGTTCAAAATCACCTGAAAGTTTTTCAACATCTTTTCCTATTTGAGAAAATATTATAAGAGAAAGTTCTCTTGAAGCGCGTCTTGCCTGCATTTATAAAATCCTTATTAATATCTTATCTATAGAATGTATTATAGCTTAAACAATTCTATTTTTTGTAAATAATTTTTAATTGAATTTTCATAAGAAAACATTTTTGCCGTTATCATTGCATTTTTTGAAATTTCCGTAAATTGTTTCGGTTTAAAATCCAGTATTTTATTTACCGTATTATAAATATCTTTTGCGTTTGGCTTTATTAAAAAACCGTTTCTTTCGCCGTTTCCGTCATCCTTAATAATCCCCGCAGCGCCTGAATTTTTCGTACACAAAACAATATCCCCATGCGATAATGCTTCCATATATACCATTCCAAATGTTTCATTTTTGGAAGGCAGAATAAAAATATCAGCTTCTGCCATTTTTTCATATACTTTTTCTTTTGGAAGGGAGCCTGAAAATTCAATATCGAGCTTATATTTCACATTTAAAATTTCAAGTTTTTCCCTCAAGGGCCCGTCGCCGATTATTTCAAGGCTGATTTTTTTATGTTTTTTCTTTAATTTTTTATACGCAAGAATTACGGCTTTGATATTTTTTCTTTTTATAAGGCTTGAAACCGTTATAAGTTTTGCTTTTTTGGGGTTAAATTTATATTCTTCACGTTTTAATTCATTTTCCTGCGTAAGTTTTAAAGGGACTCCCGAATAAATAATTTCAACCGGTTTGTTTAAATCGGGAATTATTTTTTTAATTTTATCTTTAAGCCAAAAGCTTCTCGGGAGCACACAAGCAGCATTTTTATAGGCCGATATCATTCTTTTTTTGAACATAAAATATTTAATATCGGATAAAACCTTAATATCACTTGAATGCACGGCACAAAGCATTGGAATTTTGCATTCTTTTGAAATAATATCGGCACACATTATTCCTGATGGCATGTGTGCCAGAATGATATCAAATTTTTCATCTTTAAAATATTTTTTATAAGCCTTTAATACAGATTTTTCACGAAACGGAAACAAAAAATTTTTATTAAAAATCTTTACCCCGGAATTTTCATATTCCCCGTTTTTATAGGTTTTTCTGCCCCTTATTATTGTATTAAAAATAAAATTCGGTCTGAAAACTTTAACGGTATGCCCTTCGTTTAAAAAACCGAGGGCAAAATCCCTTATTGTTAAAGGAATACCTTTCTCCTCTTCAAATAAAGGATATAAATCGGTAACAAATAAAATATTCATAATATTTTATACTTTTTTAAACTTTGTAAAATCCGCAACGGTTTCAAAATTCTTTCTCAAGCGAAGCAATAAAGAAAGCCTGTTATTTTTATCTTCAACGTTTTCATCATTTACAAGCACAGCCTTAAAGAATTCATCAATCAAGGGTGTAAGCGCATACAAATCTTTAACGGATTCATTTTCTTTTTTCATTGATGAAATTGCATTATAAAGATTTTTTTCCTCTTTAGTTTTCAAATTAGAGATTTCTCTGTTTAAAAGACTTTCATCAATGCCTTCAGTTATTCTTAAAATTCTTTTTGCCTGTTCAATAAATTCTCTAAAGTTTTCCGTATCTTTTTCAAGCTTCAAATCTTCGCATTTTTTCTTAAATGATTTTAAATCACGCAGGGGCGATGTTTTTCTTAAAGCTTCAAGAATTTCAAAATCAAACTCATCATTGAACATTACAAACAGCCTGTCGCATATAAAATCAACAAGTTCTGATTTTAAAGAAGCTTCAACTTCAATATTAAATTCATCTGCAAGCTGTTTTACGGTAAAATCAATCAATTTTTCAATGTCAATTCTTAAGCCTGATTCGATAATTATTCTTAGAATACCTATTGCAGCACGTCTTACGCCGAGAGGGTCATTTGAACCTGTCGGGCGTTTTTTCTTTTTATCTTTTTGTGTAGATAAAAATACCGCGCAGATTGTATCAATTTTATCAGCTATTGAAACAACTTTTCCTTCCACAAGCCCGGGTAATTCGGAATTTGCATTTAAAGGAAAATAATGCTCTTTGATTGCACCTGCAACATTTGCCTTTTCACCTGATTTTAAGGCGTAATCTTCACCTATAAACCCTTGAAGTTCGGTAAATTCAAATACAAGTTTCGTGCTTAAATCCGCCTTGCAAAGTTTTGCAGCTCTTAAGGTATCATGAGACAGATCAGACGGGAGCGCAAGCTCTTCACATAAATATTCGGAAATATTTTCAATTCTTTTTGTCTTGTCAAATAAGGTTCCAAGACCTTTTTGGAAAGTCATTCCTTTAAGGTTTTCGATTTTTGATTCAAGCGGTGTTTTATTATCTTCATTATAGAAAAATACGCCGTCTTCAAGCCTTGCACTTACAACTCTCTGGTTTCCGGCTTTAATATTGTTGAAAGATTCATCATCTTTCCCGACAAAATTTGCCATTGTGATAAATTTATTTGACAATTTTCCCGTCTTTTTATCATAAAGAGGGAAGTATCTTTGATGTTTTGACATTTCCGTTGTACTTACAATATCAGGGATTGCAAGATATTTTTCATTAAAATTACATAGAACGGGAACCGGATATTCCGTAATATATACAATTTCATCCAACAAATCATCAAGTGTATCAAATTTAATTTCCAAGCCGTTTTCATCAGCTTTTTTGATTGCGGATTTTATAATAATTTCGCGTCTTTCTTCAACATCGGCGTAAACGTTTGCTTTTTTTAATTCTTCAATATAATTTAAGGGATTTTTAATTTTAATTTCTTTGACGTTTGAAAATCTGTGTCCTTTTGTTTTATTGCCTGCTTTTTTATCAATAATTTTAAAATCTAAAACTTCATCGCCGAATATACAGAGAACATTTTCAATCGGTCTTGTAAATCTTTCTTCATAATTTGCCCAGCGCATAAAATGGGCGCCTTGAAGTTTTAATACCATATTTTCAATATTTTCTTCAAGAATTTCTTTTGTGCTTCTTCCTTTTTTGTGCACTTTTGCGTGTATATATCCGTCTTTTTCAAAAAGTTCATTTTCAGATACTCCGGCTTTTTTTGCAAACCCGAGAGCTGCCATTGTATACTTACCGTTTTCATCAACTGCAGCCTTTAAAATAGGTCCTTTAAGTTCTTTTGTGGTGTCTTCCTGTGCACAATCAAGCCCTGTTACAAGAACGGCGAGTCTTCTTGGGGTTGCATATCCTTTTATCTCTTCAAAAGAAAGAGTATTTTCATTAAATAAGTTTGTAAAACCGGCCTTTAACTGCTCAAGCCCCGAAGCTATAAACTTGTAAGGCATCTCCTGTACTAAAATTTCAAATAAAAAATTCTTCATCATGCCTTCAATTTTATTACAAACAAGATTTTTTTGTTAATACTTTTTGCCGTTAAATCAGCCTTTTGTATTAAGTTTTATTAAATATGATACAAATTTTTAACGTATTTGAAATTAGAACAATTATGTGTCATTTTAGTATTGGGAGAGAATACGTTAAAAAATGAGCTATACACCCTCTTTATTAAAAATAACCGAAGATCAAAACGAATACGCAAGAATGGTTGCATCCAAAATGTCGCACCCCATGGAGCGCAAACGCGGAATGATTGAAATACTCGGCATTACAAGTGCCGTCAATTGGCTTCTTGCAAATAAAATAAAAGTTCAGGTGGCACGCAGTCTTCATAAAGTGCCGAAACTTCTTGAAGAATTTAAGATAACTGATATCTATTATAATAACTACAGAATTGATGTTATTACGGTATTCAGGGAAAAAACCGTAAAAATCCCGAGACTCCATGCAGAATTTGATATTATGCCTCATTATTATCTGGTTGTGCAATTAGGGGCAATGCTTAAAGAGACAAAAATTATAGGATACTTAAACCCGACGGATGTTTTATCTTCAAGAAAAGACAGTAAATATTTTTACCCGCCTGAAGAAAAATTAAAAAGTGCCGAGGATTTTAAACGTATAATTAAAACCCCGGGGCCGATTCCCTCTGTTATAGGAAAACACCTTGAGTGTATGTCCTTATTTTTAAGATTTATTGATAATGAGCTTTCTACAAGCTATAAGAAGGTTTTAATTCAGCATCTTGTAACCTGCGAAACCTGCACCAAAAAGCTGGTAGATGTGATTGAATTTGATGCCGCGGCAAAAAATGTCAAAAATTATCCGCGGACAATTGAAAAATATTATAATAAATATTTAATCCACAAAAAACAAATGATGATGGAACCGAAAAATCCGGCCATATCTAATATCCAAACACCCGGTATACCAAAGAGAAGTTCCGTTACGGGTATGTTGAACAAAGCTTCTCTTGCAGGCGAAAATTCCGCCGAGCCTATCAAAGAACCGCCGATGAGTGCGGCTAAAAGAGCAGCGCAGGCCTTTAAAAAGACTACAATTGATTATATATTCAGGGATAAACCGGATTTTGAAGGAAGCGGTGATGATGTAATTATTCCGATAAAAGGCAAGAAGAAAAAAATTGCCGTAATGGCTGTTTGGGCACTTATTCTTGTTGGTATCATAGGTTTTGCGGTAAGCCGTCATTCTAATTCTGCACCTGAATCAATTGCAAGTGCTGATACAGAATATACTGAAGATGTCGGAGGGCTTGAATCCTTTGAAGAAAATAGCGGAGATTTAAACGGCAGCACCGAAGGGCTTCCTGAAGATTTTTATAATTCAACATCAGGCTATTACGGAAAAGGCGATGATTATGCTCTTGCAAGCGAGGCAAACGGTGAACCCATAATTGCAACCATTAATAAGGTTTCATGGGAGGTACCCGAAAACCTTGCAGATAAAACAAATTATAAAAAATTCTTACAGCTTGTCGGCAAAAATATTAAGCTTAATTTACAAAATGATTTGCTGCTGTCAAATGATACAGCCAAAAACAGCTTAATCAAGGTTGATATAAAATTCGGGCATAACGGCGATATTCAATCTTTAAAAATAGCTTCAAGCTCGGGTTCAAATAATATTGATGAAATTATCAAAAAAAGCGTAAAAGAAACCCTTTCTTATATGAAGCCGCCGCAAAGCGGATTTGGTACAAAAAGTGCTGAGATAACGCTTGTAATTGAGCTTTAAATTTTATATTTAAAAAACGGGCTTTTTTAAGAGTCCGTTTTTAATTTAAAATATTGTATTGCAGAACCGTTTATGCCGTAAGGTTAATATTTTGTCCGATAGTTTCCGCACCATTTTTAGATATTTTTTCTTGAGAAAACAAACCGTCTATTTTTTCAGCAGCTTTTGCAAAAACACCGTCAATGGTTTCTTGAAGTTTATCTCCTCTGCTGTTTTTGCCTTGAAGTTTTTTGCTTACTGTAAATAAGTCCGAATTTTCTTTAGCGGTTAAGTCTTTTATTGCGATTGTAATTTTGCTGGCGGAACCTTCAGCCAATCCGCCTCTTTGTTTAAATAATATGGCAAGTTCCTTATTTTGTGGCATAACTTTTGCCGTATGCTTGCTTAAGCCTGCCAAACATTCCTTTACTGCATCCTGAGTTTTAGGACTGTAAATTTCCTGTATATTTCCTGCCAAAGTTTTAATTGCACTGTATTCTCTTCCGCCCAGATATACTCTGCCGGCAAAACCGGTGTTTGAAATAGGTTGTATCATTGTTAATGCCTCTCTTTTTAATAAGTTGTCAGTATGCATCATTAAACAAACTGTTAAATGTATGTTGTTAATATGCGGGGAACTTTATACTAACACAAAAATAAAAAATGCAAGACATTTTAAAATAGAATTTATCCTCTAAACATATTCTTTTTATAAACTTCATCCCTTAAAATCGGGAAGTTATCTATATCCTGCGTTTTGACGAATTTAAATGCGGCTTCTCTTGCCTTTTCTAAAATTTCAATATCAGAAACAGGGTCTGCAAGGCCAAAATCTGCTATACCGCTTTGTCTTGTGCCTAAAAATTCCCCCGGGCCCCTTATTTCAAGGTCTTTTTGCGCCACAATAAAACCGTTATTTGTTTTTGTTAAAACAGAAAGTTTGTCTTTAGTTTGTTTTGATGCTGTCTGCGCCACAAGAATACAATATGACTGCTTATCAGACCTTCCGACACGCCCCCTCAGCTGGTGAAGCTGGCTTAGCCCGAATCTTTCTGCGTTTTCTATCATAATTACCGTGGCATTCGGCACATCCACCCCTACTTCCACAACGGTTGTAGAAACCAGAATATCATATTTTCTTGCCTTGAAATCATTCATTACTTTTTCTTTTTCATCATTTGGCATTTTACCGTGCAGAAGCCCTATTTTAAAACTTTGAAATACCTCATTTTGAAGCCTTATAGCTTCCTGTGTGGCATTTTTTGCACTTATTGTTTCGCTTTCATCAATCAAAGGATATACAATATAAGCCTGATGCCCGAAAAGTATCTGCTCTCTGATTAGAGCATACCCTTCTTTTCTGCCCTGCGCGCCGACAAGACTTGTTTTAACAGGCAGCCTTCCTTTCGGAAGTTCATCAATCGTCGTTACGTCAAGGTCGCCATGGACGGTTAATGCCAGAGTTCTTGGAATAGGGGTTGCAGTCATGGTAAGCATTTGCGGTGTTTTGCCCTTTAAAAGCAGCTTGGAGCGCTGTTTTACACCAAATCTGTGCTGCTCATCCACAACAACCGCACCAAGATTGTTAAATTCAACTCCATCTTGAATTAAAGCATGGGTGCCCACTGCAATATGTGTCTGCCCGTTTTTTAACGACATATTCATCTCGCGGCGTAGCCTGCTTGTGTTTTTCCCCAAAAATAGCCCTATAGAAAGATTTAGTGGGGTAAGCCAGTCTACAAAATTTTTATAATGCTGGGTTGCAAGGATTTCGGTAGGCGCCATAATAGCTCCCTGATAACCATTTTCAACAGCACACAAAAGCATAATGCAGGCAACAACAGTTTTTCCGCTTCCGACATCCCCCTGAAGGAGCCTTTGCATCGGTTCTTTTTTGTTTAAATCCCGCCTGATTTCATCCACAGCACTTTTCTGCGCATTAGTAAGTTCAAAAGGCAGATTATCAATAAATTTTTGAACAAGCCCGTCTTTTTTGATTTCAAGTGCAACGCTGTCGATTTTTTTATTGGCTTCTCTTATCAGCGCAAGGTTCATCTGCAAAACAAACAATTCTTCAAAAACAAGTCTGTAGCGTGCATCTTCAAGCTCTTCTTTTGTTTTCGGGAAATGAATCTGTTTTATTGCATCTGCCTTTGAAATAAGATTTTCTTCCTTTGTTAAAAAATCAGGAAAAGGCTCGGGGATTGATTTTGAAAACTTTTCTATTGCATTTCCTATGGCCCTTGTAAGATTTTTAGCATTTAAATTTTCACAGAGAGGGTAAATCGGCGTAATTTTTGTATCATAAAGAGCTTCTTCATCTTCTTCCGAAAAATCGGAAGTAATAATCTGCATTTGCGGTTTATCAAGCGTTAACAATCCTGAAAATTTATCAACTTTCACCGTGCCGTATGCTATTACCCCTGCACCGACAGGATATTGAGATTTATAATGCTCAAGCATTCTTCTGTTTTGAGCTTTAAAAAACATCGGAATAACAATGTTGCCGCTTGAATCCCCGATTGTAAGCTTGAATATTGCAAGCTTGTTTGGGGTTGTGTGGCAGTCAACTTTTTTAATTGTGCCAAAAATGCAGACAGAATTTCCCGTTTCAAGATTTTTAATTTTAGTGCGGCCTTCATAATCCACATATCTTTTTGGGTAATATTCAAGCAAATCTTTAACCGTAAAAATATCAAGCTTATTAAAGACGGAAGCAAGTTTCGGCCCTACGCCTTTTACAAAAGCGACATCAATTTCATCAATTTCCGTTGCAAAAGGTTTTTTTTCAACCGCAGCTTCTTTATTTTCTTTAGCTTCTTTTGCGGCTTTTTTTTCTTCAAGCTTTATTTTTGCCTCTTCAAGCGCTTTATTGTGTGTTTTTTTAAAATGTTCAAGCATATCCAGAAGCATTTTTATTGAGCTCATCCTGCCTGAAATTGAATCAAACCTGTATTGATAAAAACAGGAGGCAATTGTATCTACTCTTCCTTTATCAATTTTATTCAGCTTTTTTTTAAAACCGTTCAGTGATTTTAGTATAAAATCGGAAAAGCAAGTTGTTTTTCCGATAAAATCAATGTATTGATACTTTTCTTCAATATCAACAGCCTTTTTTATATCATTGTAAAAATCGTTAAAACCCATTTAATTCAGCCTTTAGATAAATTTCTAAGGTAATATCCTTAAAACTTCATATATATTTATCTTTTTAGATTTACCTCTTATCGTAACTTCGCGTATTTTTATAACGTCGACATATTTTTGAACTCTGAGGAACGTTTCCTCGCTTATTAAGAATTTTGTCTTATAAACCTTGTTATAGTTTTCAATCCTGCTTGCGGTGTTTACGGTATCTCCGATAACGGTATATTCAAGCCTTTCTTCAGAACCAATGTTTCCGACAAACGCTTCTCCTGTTGATATACCTATTCCTATTTCAATTTTCGGCTTGCCTTCATCCAGCCATTTCACCTGAAGTTGTTTTACTTTTTTAAGCATTGCATCCGCACACCTTACAGCATCAATTGCATGGTTTTCGTTTTTAATGGGTTCGCCGAATACTGCAAGTACTGCATCTCCCATAAATTTATTTAATATTCCGTTATAATTTTCTATAATAGGTGCTATAGCTGAAAAATATTCATTTAAAATATTTGTTACTTCTTCTGCCGAAAGCTGTTCCGAGATTGATGTAAAACCCCTTATATCGGCAAATAAAACCGTAACACAGGCTCTTTTGCCGCCGAGTTTTACGCTGTCAATATTTGATACAACATTTCTCATAACGTCTTTTGAAATATATTTACCCATTGCGGATTGGATTTTTTCTTTTTTCCTGCCTTCAACAAGATATCTGTATGAATATCCGAATCCTATTGCAATCAGCATAAATACTTCAGGTAAAATCAGTCCCACGGCTATTCTGTGGTCATACATTATAAACGTGAAAATAAAATACAGAAACATTGTTAAAGATGTACACATTAAAGCAACGGGGATAGGAAGCGTACAGATTAAAAGCAGTACAAAAATAAATACCGTTAAAATCATTACAAAATCATAAAGAGGGCTTACTTCCGTAAAAAATTCGTTTTTATAAAGATTGTTAAAATTTGTAGCCTGAATATCAAGCCCCGCAAAAGTGTCTGAAACGGGAGTTCTTTTAACATCCGCAAGCGCCTGAGAATTAGCATTGGAGCCTACAAAAACAATTTTATCCTTAAAAATTTCAGGATTGATTACGGGTTCTTTTCCTTCTTTTATATTATTTAATGATTCTATAATATCGGAAGCTGAAATTTTCCGGTGCGAATAAGTACCGTCCTGCGTTTTATAGTATGCGATATTGCTGTAAGCGGCACCCTTGCTGTTTGTAACAGGTATTTTCAGCGTAAATTTATCATTCTTGCCTGTGATATATTTATCATCAATGGTAAACTCTTCTACTCCGCTTGCTTTTGAATACATAAAAAGCCCCAAGGAAGGATAAAGTTCATCATTATATTTTATTACCTGATCAACCTTTCTTATGTATCCGTCGTTATCCTGACGCGTATTAACGGAGCCTAAATTTCTAATATTATAGAAATATTCTTTTAAAAAGGGGGTAAAGCTTTGATAGGGACTTTCTCCCTTATATTTCGCACTTCTTTTATCAATAAATTTAATATTGTGCTTATAGGGCAGAATTTCGTTATAAAAGTCTTTGTTGCTATCGTCCTTAAAATCATCGTACATAAAGCCTACGCCCGCAACAAGCTTTTTATAGCTGCCTATTTTATTTGAAAATTCTTTGTCATATTGGGGATAATCGGTATCGGGTGCAATTATAATAGCATCAAACCCGTATACTTTAGCTTCCGTATGATATTCAAGGTAATCAAATATTTCAAGAAAACGCGTTCTTTTCCATGGCCAGCGGCCGAGATTAGCCAGAGATTTATTATCTATTACGACAAGAATAATATCATCGGATGCAGTCTTATTTACTGATGTTTGTTTCATCATCAGGTTGTAAGATTTATATTGGAATATGGTATATCCGATTAAATACGCCAGAAAAAACACCACAACGGATGCCACGGTTAATAAAGCGAGTGATTTTTTATGTGAAATTTCCATAGCCTTTATTTTACTTTATAAATACCTTTTTGCCAAATAAATTTAGCTAAAATTTGTCTTGCCGTATTATTTATATTAGAATTATTAATAAGAACAGGCTGAATATAAAAGCAAGGCTTTCTGACAAGGAGAATACAATTGATGAAGAATATTTGGAAAAAAATTACGGTAGTTTTAATGCTTTTGTTTATGGCTTATGTAACAACAGCCGTAAACCCCGTGCTTGCACAAACTCCGCAGGCATTATACGACAAGGCATGGAAACTTATTGATACAAAATTTGTAGACAGAACAAATAATAATCAGGATTGGACAAGATGGCGCCATAAATATGATTCTGTAATCAAAACCGAACAGGATGCATATGTTGCAATTGATACAATGGTATCAAGCTTAAATGATGTTTATACAAAATTCTTAAACCCCAAAGAATACGGCGAAGAAAACGATTCAATTCAAGGGTCATTGAAAGGTATCGGTGTTCAAATAGGTGTACGCGACGGTAAGCTTTTAATCATTGCCCCGCTTGAAGATACCCCGGGTGAAAAAGCAGGTTTAAAAGCCGAAGATGAAATCCTTGAAATTGACGGCAAATCCACAAAGGGCATAACCGTAGATGCCGCAGCCGATAAAATCAGAGGCGAAGAGGGCACACAGGTTGAACTTCTTATTAAAAGAGAAGGGGAAGAAAATAAACTCTACAAAATCACAAGGGCAAATATTGAATTAAAATCCGTTTCAACAAAAGCGCCGAAATACGCTAAAATCTCCCCGAATATCGGCTATATCAGATTAAGCTCATTTATAAGCAAGAATGCAACGCTTGAATTTGAAAACGCTTTAATTGAAAACAGAAATAAAGACGGAATTATTCTTGATTTAAGGTCAAACCCGGGCGGACTTTTAACAAACGCTATTTTTATAGCCGATATGCTTTTAGACGGCCAGACTATAGTATCCACCGTAGACAGGGACGGTTATAAAGAAACCCAGAAATCTACTTCAAAAGTAATTTCAAGACAGCCTATGGTTGTTTTAATTAACGGCGGAAGCGCAAGCGCAAGCGAGATTTTATCAGGCGCACTTAAAGATAACAACAGAGCAACAATTGTAGGTAAAAAATCCTTCGGAAAAGGACTTGTACAGGAAATTAATAAACTCCCGGGCGGGGCTGCAATGCATATCACAATCCAGAAATATTTAACACCAAACGGCACCGATATCAACAAAAAAGGTATCGAGCCCGATGTAGAAGTTGATATCACGGCAGAAGATGTTAAGGCGGAACGCGACCCGCAGCTTCAAAAAGCAAACGAAATTTTAACAAAACAGGCAAAGTTTGCAAGAAGAAGATAAAAAATTTATGTTGTGTTGTTAGTGTTGAACGGGTGAAAAAAAGACGGCTGTTGTAGCCGTCTTTTAATTTTCCGTTGTATACTTTGCGACTTTTATCGTATATCCTGAAATCGGGTTTGGGCTTCCCTGTTTTCTAAATCCGGAAAACAGCATTTTAGATACCGTATTATTTAATTCGGAATTCTTTGTAGGCACTAATTCAAGCGCATACATTGTTTTACTGTCAAAAACATCACCTGCTTTTGCCTGTAATCTGTCTATTTTATATTCACCCGATAAAAGTTTTTCTATATATGAAATAGCTTCATTAAATATTGAATCGGGCTTTTGCCCGTTAGCCGCGTTTGCGGAACAATCTCTGCAACCTTCAATTTGTTTTATCGCATTCATTAATGCCTTTTTATCATATTTTGGCTGCTCCATAGGATTTTGCGCTATCTCTTTTAGATTTTCCACAGTTAATTTAAACTGACTGTCAACATCATTATTTTCAACAATATCATCCAGAATTTGAGATATGCTTTTTACTTCCTGTTTTACTTTTTGCGCCTGCTCTTTTGGTACTTCATGTTTTATTCTGCTCGGTCTTTTTCGTCTTGGTTTTGAAACTTTTTTAGACTTAACCGGTTTAATATCTCCTTCTGACACATCCATACCGGCTATGGCATCATCACCGTTTAAAGGTATATTATCAGCATCTGCTGCTGCGGCTTCAGGCGCATTTACCGCAGCATCGCCTTCAGTTTTTTTTGGTTTAATCCCTGTTTCATCAGTATTTCCTGTGCCTTTTGTATCTTTATTTTTTATATGCAGAATGTTTTTAATATTTAACAGCGCTTCGCCTGATTTAAATATATTTACACTTTTTCCTATCTGTGCCGGTGCATTTTTAAAACATTCAACCGTGGCACTCAAGACATTCATATTCTTTGTATCAATTCCTGCGCCTTTTAATGCAGCTTTTGAACCTGCAATTGAGCCTGCTGTTACGGTTGTGCCCAGTCCGAGCCCCTGCCATGCTTTTCGCGCTTCATCATCGGTTTTAGCAGTCAGCGCATTGTATCCGCTTTTTAATAACCCGACAGCACCTCCTGCAACACCTGCCGCCACCATAACAGGTGCGGCGGCACCTCCGGTTGCCGCTATTAAAAGACCGCTTCCTATGATTCCCGCAGCCCCGAGCGCGAAATTTTTAGGAGACGAAAACATCATTGTAACAGGGGAAATCACCCCTTTGCCAAAGTTTAAAAGTTTTTCTTTAGCTGAAATTTTACCGTCATCTGCCGCGTATTTATCATTTAAAAAGCTTGCGGTATCCTGATTTATTGTGTGCTGATACTGCGGTGCATTTTGCGTGTTCGCAAAATTTGCAGGCTGATTTATAGGTGGAGTTGCAGATTGACTTACAGGCGGAGCACCTGCCTGCATATTCTGCATGCCGTTATTCTGGCACCATGTTATGAATTTCAGCTGGTTTGCCACACCGATACTGTTATTTATGCTATTATTTGTGCAATTAAAATTGCTCATAGCTTTCCTAACACTATAATCACACTTAATTATAAAAAACCCGCTTTACCCTAAAAAATGCTCAAACCATGCCGTTTTATTAAGTTAAATTACAATTTCTCTTTCTTCTCTATATGTAACATACCCCAAATGTGTTTCGGGCGGTCTTTTTAAATATTTTCTTTTTGTATAAATAACTGAGGCTTTGGCATTATTTTTCATCGGGGAATTTTCTTTTGCAAGTTTTGCCGCATAAAGTAAAACCTCATCTGTTACGGGTTTTCTGCCGTTTTCCGTCTTTATTATAATATGCCCCGAGGGGCAGTCCTTAGCATGAAACCAAATATCTTCAGGGCTTGAAAGTTTTCTTATCAAATAATCATTCTGCTTATTGTTTTTTCCTAAAATGATATTAAACCCCTGATATTCAAGGTTTTGTATATTGAGAGCTTCTTTCTTTTTGCCTGCATTTTGTCCCAAATTTTGTTTTCGCATAGAATCCGAATATTCGCTTAATTCCTCTTCGATTTCATCCAAAATGTCGGGTCTGTCTGCATTTTCAATTGAAAATAATATTTCATCAAGATATTTAATATTATTTTCAGCTTCGATTTTTCTTTTTTCTAAAACTTCCGCCGCCTTTTTGCCTTTGCTGTAAAGTGCAAAATAGCACTGCGCGTTTTGCGCGGGGGTTTTGTTTTCATCTAAAATTATTTCAATCCCGTCTGTTTCAAACTTTTTATCCCCTTCTTTAATTTTATAAATATTTGCTAAAATTAAATCCCCTTTTTCCTTGTAGGATAAATAATTTGACCTTTTATCGGAATTTAAAATAATATCATTTTGTCTTTTATATTCCTTCTTTAAAATCTTTTGAAGCCTGTTTTTTCTTGTCTGTATTAAATCTTTCATAACAAAATATGAAAAATATTTTTCAATCAGGCTGTTTATACTGCCGCATTCGGGTATATTCAAACCTTCTTTTTTAATCTGCTCAGCCCAAAATTCCTTTATAATGTGGCTATCCCCAACAGCTAAATTTTGAAGCGTACTGAATAATTCAATTTTTTCCAAATCTTTCTTTAAAATAAAATCAACCAATCCTTTAGAAAAATAATAGTATTTATTTGAAATGTCAGAAGCTTCGGTATTATAAAAATCGGAAGCACTTACCCTTAAAATATCCGTCTTTTCCTGTTTTGGCGGATAAATATACTGTATTCCGCCCCATACTTCCCTAACAGAGCTTTTTTCAGGCGAAATATTATGCACACATCCTGTTATAATCTTGCTTTTTGCATTATATAAAATAACGTTTGAATGTTTTCCCATAATTTCAACACTCAAACACATTGGCACCATTGAGCCTATTTCATCATAAATATCAAAATAAAATTCCGCAATGCGTTCATATTCCGCCGCACACACGCTGCTCAATTTTGCACCTTCAAGGTGTTTTCTTAAAAGCATACAGAACATGGGCGGCTCTTTCGGGATTTTAATAAAATAGTTGTCTTTGCAGGTTATAAAATTCATATGGGGAAATTTAGGATCAACATTTATATAAAATTTTCTGTTTTCGCCTAAATTTCGCATAGATAAAAGTATTTCACGCTTTGAGAGCATCTGGATTTTTTGTACAACAGCTCCCGTGAAAAAATCTTTATTTTCTTCAATTAAATATTTTAAGCTTAAAGAATCTAAATTAAACATCGTTTTTATTGTAATATAATTAAAGCCGGAGGAAAAGCGGAAGGGAAAATTCTTTGGATTGTTATTTTTTCGGAACGTTTAATCCGCCCCATAACGGGCATATAAACCTTGCAAAATCGGTTAAAAAAGAATTCGGTTTTGACAGAATAATTTTTATGCCTGCTTTTTGCCCGCCCCACAAGGAAACTCTGGAATTTTACCACAGATACAATATGGTAAAACTGGCTGCAGATGAAGAATATCTTGAGGTTTCAGACCTTGAATCAAAACTTGAACCCCCATCATATTCATACAGAACGGCGGCCCGTCTTTTTGAAGAGAATGGCGGCAAAATACCATTTATAATAGGCTATGATGCTTTTATAGATATTGAAAAATGGAAAAACCCCGATATTTTAAAAGAAAAACTTGATTTTATTGTATTAAAAAGGCATTCGGGCGTTAAAAAAGAAGATATACTGGCGCTTAAAAATAAAGGCTACAGCTTTAAAATAGCCGAAACTCTTGAATACTTTGATGTTTCATCAAATGAAATAAGAGAAAAAATTAAAAACAATAAAGATACAACGGGTTTAATAAATGAAAAAGTAAGGAAATATATTGATGAACACGGGCTTTACAGATAAATTTAAAAATACTCCGAATGAAGATGAAATTTTAAAATGGCTTAAAGAAAATTTGAATGAAGAACGTTATGAACATACTTTAGGGGTAAAAGAAGCCGCCGTTGAACTTGCACAGCGCTACAATCTCGACCCCGGTAAAGCAGCCATTGCGGGACTTTTGCATGATTGCGCCAAATGTCTGCCAAATGAAAAACTGTTTGAAATTATAAATCAAAAGTGTCAAAACATAGATAAAACAGAACTTTTAAACTATAAAACATATCATGCACCTGTTGGAGAAGTGTTTACAAAAGAAATTTTTAAAATAGACGACCCTGAAATTTTATCCGCAATAAGGTTTCACACCCTTGGAAGAGTCAATATGACAGAGTTTGAAAAGATAATCTTTCTGGCAGATAAGATTGAAGCAAGAACAAGGGATGAAAAATACAGAGAAAAAATGCTCGGCATCCTTAATAAATATGATGCCGTTAAGTCAGGACTCGGGCTTGATATGGCGCTTTTTGAATGCTTTTGTATTACAATAAAAAGCCTTGTTGACAGGCGTCTTGCCATATGCCCTGCGACAATTGATGTTTACAATTGGTTACTTCAAACAGTAAAAGATTATGCAAATTAATTTATTTATATTACAATTGTATTAGTTTTAAAAACTTTGTGCAGGTATTTTAGGGAGAGCGAATGCAGGGGGCAGCCTCAAAATTAACCTTATTTATATTTCTGGCGCTCATTTTCGGAATTTTATTCGGCTGGCTCGTTCCTGATGTTGCAGTTAAAATGCAGCCTTTGGCTGATATGTTTTTAAGAATGGTAAAAATGATAATCGCCCCGCTTATTTTTGCCACCCTTGTTGTAGGCATTGCAGGACATGGCGATGTTAAACATCTTGGGAAAATAGGGCTTAAAACTCTTGTATATTTTGAAATAGTAACAACACTGGCTCTGGTTTTAGGGCTTGTAATGGCAAATGTTTACAAACCAGGAGTAGGCTTTAATATTGATTTAAACTCTGTTTCAATGGCAGCTGTTGAAAAAATGCAGAATGTGCAGATTAATCACTCTTTTTCTCACCTGCTGACTGATATGGTGCCCACAAGCGTATTTAAATCAATGGCGGAAGGAAACCTGCTGCAGATTGTTGTATTTGCAATATTTTTTGCGCTTGCAATTTGTGCCGTAGGGCAAAAAGCACGTCCCGTACTGGATTTTCTTCAAAGCACATGTGAAATTATGTTTAAATTCACGGAATATGTTATGCTTTTTGCACCTATAGGTGTTTTTGGGGCAATTGCCGCCACCATCGGGCAAAACGGCATCGGCATCCTTGTAAATTATGCAAAACTTATAGGCATTACTTATTTTTCCCTTGTGTTATTTGTAATAATAGTTCTTGCAATTGTGTGCAGAATTATCAAGGTTCCCTTCAGGGCGTTAATAAAAGCCCTTAAAGCCCCCGTCCTGCTTGCTTTTACAACGGCAAGCTCGGAAGCCGCTCTGCCAAAGGCAATGGATGTTATGGAAAGATTCGGTGTTCCGAAAAATATTGTAAGTTTTGTTATGCCTACAGGCTATACTTTCAATTTAGACGGTTCAACGCTCTATCTTGCACTCACGGCACTATTTTGCGCACAAATTGCAGGGATAGATTTACCGATTGAAAAGCAGATTTTGATAATGCTTACTTTAATGCTGACATCTAAAGGAATTGCAGGTGTGCCGAGAGTTTCTCTTGTAGTGTTGACTGGCACTTTATCTTCATTTGGCATTCCTGTTGTGGGTGTTGCAATACTTTTAGGAATAGACCAAATACTTGATATGGGCCGCACAACCGTTAATTTAATAGGAAACTGCGTTGCAACAACGGTTGTAGCAAGATGGGAAGATTCTTTTGATTATGAAAAGATGGAAAAATATATAAATGATAAGAAAAATAAAAAGCCGCCCCTGCCGAATGTTATTTCAAAAGGTATCCAATAATGATAAAAAAGATTTTGGTTTTTATATTTATTGTTCTTGCTCTGTGGAAGATTTTATCTGTGGCAGAGATTAGATTTCCGTTTTTAGATAAATTTAATCAAGATGCAGCTTTACCCGTATCATCAAAACCTGAATACGCACCGGAGTGTGCGGAGCATATGAAATATCAAAAATTTGATACAGCTGCCGCCTGCTACAGAAGAGCCCTTGCAAACGATAAAACAAATCCTGAATTAATGTTTTTCTTAGCTTTTTCACTTTATCAAAATAAAGAGTATTCAGGCGCAATTTTTTATACCGATTTTATTACAAGAAATTTCCCGAAATCAAAATTCTTTCAGCCTGCACTAAAACTCAATACCCTGGCAAGAAATACGCAAAATCAAAAAACAAAACTTCAAAATGAAGATACGAATGATTATTTTAATGAAATAAAGCACCCCTGCCGCTGGGTAAAAATGCCTGTTAAAGTATGGATACAACACACCGATAATAATGCAAACCTTAAAAATGCTTTTTATACATGGCAAAGTGCACTCTATCCCACCGTTGCATTTGAGATGGTAAATGAAAGGGAAGCTGCTAATCTAACGGTGGTATTCGGTGCGCCGCCCGACAAATGCTCATCTGAAGATGCCGTAGGATGTACATTGAATTATAATTATTTAAAAAATCCGGCCTTAATTGCTAAAAGCGAAATCTATCTTACCCGCTTTACAAGATACGGGCAAAGATTTTCAGACAGAGATGTATACGGTATTCTTGTGCATGAAATAGGTCATGCAATAGGTATTACTGGCGGGCACAGCAAAAATCAAAGTGACGTAATGTTTCCCCGTACAGATAATTTTACCCATCGCCCTACAAGACGGGATATTAATACCGTCAGAAAAATATATTCAAGCATAAAAATATATTAGATTTGCCTGCTTATGCGCTTTGGTTTCTGCCTTGACAAAAAGTTTGGCTTGCCTTACAATTTTATTGAAATGAGAACATTATTTGATGTAAAAACCGGTGAAACCGTTAAAATTACAGGGTTTGACCCCGATGTACCAAAAGCGGCGTTTTTAAGATTTGCTCTTTTTGAAGGGCAGATAATTAAATGCATTGCAAAACCGGGTCCTGTTGTGATTAAAGAAAGATTTCAAACAATTGCAATAGGCAAAGAATTTTCAAAAAAAATTCTTGTTTCAAAAGGTCATCTGCTATAGCAGGTTTCCGTTACAAAAACAAAATAAGTGAACAAAAAATGAGTATTCTTGGATGTGCAGGCTGCTCTAAATGCTGCCCGAATAATAACAACAAAGATAAAAATAAAACCGGTAAAGTTTTTAAAGATAACCCGAATTTAAGGAAAATAATTCTTGTAGGAAATCCTAATGTTGGAAAATCAGTGATTTTTGGTGCTCTTACAGGAGTTTATGCGGAAGTAAGCAACTATCCGGGCACAACCGTTGCGCTTACAAAAGCTTCTTTGTCTTATGCTGAAATTATTGATACCCCCGGTGCATACAGCCTTGGCAATTTTTCAGAAGATGAGCGTGTTACAAAGGAAATCATTACAGAAGCCGATGTTGTTGTAAATGTGGTAAGCGCCACAAGCTTAGAAAGGGATTTGTTTTTAACGACACAGCTTATAGATTCCGGCATTCCGCTTGTCATTATTATCAATCAGGCGGATGAAGCTCACCCCAGAGGCATTGATATTGACTTTAAAAAGATGGAAGAAGAACTGAAAGTTAAAGTTTTTCCGACGGTTGCCACAAAAAAGCAGGGTATGGCAGAGGTTATAGAATATTTAAAAGCAGGACATTTTAATGCATCAGACAAAGTATCTCCGTCAGTTCAAAAAATGTTTGAAAACAGAGACATTTCAAGAAACGAGAGAATTCAGGAATTGCTGCGGTTTGAATGCTCCGGCCGTAAATCAAAAGAATGCGAACAGCTGCATAATGAAAGAATTAATTTTGTAAGTTCAATTTTAAAAAGAACCGTTAAATTTAATACCCCTAAAAAACGTATTATAAACGGTCTGGAACACTTTTTCTTCCACCCTGTAACAGGATTTATCACAACAGCTTTTGTTTTGTATCTTCTTTTTGAAATTGTGGGTGTCTGGATATCGGGAAATGTTGTGGATTATATATATGGCGGGCTTGAAGAAAAATTCTGCCCCGCTCTTCAAACATTTATTCAAACATATATTAAAAACGGGCTTGTAAATGAAATTATCGCCGGTGAATTCGGCGTATTTACAATGGCGCTGAGTATTATTATAGGCGTGCTTTTGCCGCTTTTAACAGCATTTTATATCTTTATGTCAATTCTTGAAGATTCAGGGTATCTGCCAAGAATGAGTGTTTTCTGCGATGAAATGCTCAAAAAAATAGGGCTTAACGGAAGGGCTGTAATACCCATTATACTTGGGCTCGGGTGTACTACAATGGGCACAATTACAACAAGAATTCTCCCTACCAATAAAGAAAGAATGATAACAGTTGCCCTGCTTGGAATTGCGGTTCCATGCGCGGCACAGCAGGGTATCATCGTTGTATTGCTGGCATCAATAGGCGGGCTTAAAGTTTGGTTTTCTTATCTTTTAATTCTGTTTTCCGTCATGGCTGTTGTCGGTACACTATTATCCAAGCTTTCCAAAGAAAAAACATCTGATTTATTTATAAGCCTTCCGCCCTTAAGGGTGCCGAATTTTTTAAATATTGTGAAAAAAACTTTCTCAAGAATGGTTTCATTTTTAAAGGAAGCAACGGGATTTTTTGTTTTGAGTTCAATAATAATAAGCATTATGAATTATTACGGCTGGCTTAAAGCAATTGAGCGGCTTCTTGAACCTATTGTTGTAAATATGCTTCATCTGCCTGCAGAGTTTTCAAATGTATTTATTATGGGTCTTATAAGACGTGATTTAGCTTCCGCAGGGCTTTTTGAGATGGCAAATGTTTCAAATATGAGCTCTTTGCAAATTTTTGTATCTGCTGTTGTTATTACCCTTTTTGTACCCTGCATTGCAATGCTTATAATGGTCTTCAAAGAAAGGGGAATTAAAGAAGGAGTAATTCTCTGGCTTTCGGCTTTTTGTATTGCAATAGGAGCGGGCACCATTTTAACAAGGGTTTGCGGAATTTTCTTTTAGATATGCTTTGATTAAACCCCCTCTTTTAACGAGCTTAAAAATCCTCCCTTAGAATGTTACCCGAGTGCTTTTTCCTGATATAATAACTTCTATGCAGAATATACACCTTTCTTTTTTAGATGCAATAAAAGATACAGCTTCAATAATTCCTTTCCTGCTTTTAATATTCATTGCAATTGAGGTTATTGAGCATTTTTATTATGATAAAATTTTGTCTTTTATAAATTATTCAAAGAAAAAAGATGTTTCTAAAAAAGATATTTTCCGTAAAATCGGCATAGGACCGTTTCTTGGCACAATTCTTGCCGCCATTCCCCAGTGCGGACTTTCTGTTATTGCAAGTACGCTTTATTGCAAGCATATGGTATCAAAAGGAACACTTATTGCCGTATATCTTGCAACCTCGGATGAGGCAATTCCCGTTTTAATTTCAAACCCCGCAGGGTATAAAGCAGTTCTGCCGCTTCTTGCCGTAAAAATTATAACAGCACTTATTGCAGGATATTTAATTGACTTTTTTATTCCTTCAAAAAAATATTCAAAACAGGAAAATGAACACATTCATATAGAAAAAGGCTGTCACAGCCACAATATCGCAGCTTCAAGCAAGAAAGAAATTTTAAAAGAACTTATCTTTCATCCGCTTGTGCACACTTTAAGTGTTGCGTTTTTTGTATTTTTAGTTACATTCTTAATAAATTTAATATTTTCAAACTTTACTTTTGATACATTTACATCAGAATTCCAAAATAAATTTATCGAACCTGTTTTAGCCGCTATAATCGGCATCGTACCAAACTGCGCAGTGTCTGTCGGAATTGCCGTTATGTACCTTAAAGGCGCAATCAGTTTTGCTTCCTGTGTTTCAGGATTATGCGCAGGAGCGGGGCTCGGTATCCTTGTTTTAATTAAAAATAACAATGACAAAAAGGATACTCTTTTTATTATTTTCCTTTTGCTTTTAATAAGCATATCCGCAGGATTAATTACCGCATTTGCGATTTCAGGTATTTAGCTCTAAGGTGTCATGTTTTAGAATAATTTGAACAAATGCTTCCATAAGTTCGTTTTAGACGGTGTAAGATTTTTTCAGGAGGCAGATGTATGAAAAAAATTAACCTTGCAAAAAAACGCTTTTTTCTTTGTATGCTGGGCATTTTTGCAATATTTTTAAGCATAAATATCCCGTCATATGCCGCATATTGCAATTCACCCTGTCCTAATCCCTGCTCGCCTTCCCGTACGGTATGCGAAGGCGCAAACTGCACCACCTATTGCAATACAAGGCCATCCGTCAGCTACAGCGCAAATTATTATACCTCCCCTGCCGTGGCTTTCAGTTATGCAACACCCGGGGTAAGGTTCAGCATTTCAAATGAAGTTTACGGACTTCATAATTATTACACCCGCCCGAATATCATAATTTCAAACGGTTTTAGACCCGTCTATCATAGAGCACCCGTGCATTCCGTTCATAAAGCTCCGCCAAAACATCCTCACAATGCTCATAAACCGTTACAGCCAAAAGGGAGGCACTAAACAATGAAGAAAATAATCACGATATTATGCTTATTTGCATTTACAAACACTGCTTTTGCGGTTCAAAACTATACTTATACAAGGGTTGAAGACGAACATTATTCAGCCTCTTCGCCAACGGGATATTTCGCACAGTACAATATCCCTGCAAACAATTCACAATACGCGCCAAACCCGTATTATGGCGACAATAACGGTTTTCAAAACGTGAATTATGTAGTTTACGAACAGCCGCCCGTATCAATTCAAGATATCTACACACCGCAAAGTTATGACAAAAGAAAAGTCGTAACGGAATCCATGCGCGATGACAGGGAAAGAGCAGATAAAATAATAGACAGAACAGGCAGAATTGCAGGTACGCTCGGTTTCCTCGGGCTTGTAACAATGGGGATTATAGGTATAGCTCACGCACTTTAGAAAAAATCAGGTAGTTATATGCGGATTCTTATAAAAGAATCAATACGGCCGCAAAAATAAAAAATTAGCGGACTATTCTGTTATTTTCATCCACATGAACAATTTTGGGCTCAAAATTCTTATACTCATCCACTGTCATTGAAGCATAAGCTACAATTATAACCTTATCTCCCTTTTGAACCTTCCTTGCGGCGGCTCCGTTTAAACATATGGTGCCGCTGTTTTTTGCGCCTTCAATAACATATGTGCAAAATCTTTCTCCGTTATTTATATCCAGAATTTCAACCTTCTGGTTTACCATAATGCCTGATGCTTCCATCAAACTTTTATCAATGGTAATAGAGCCTACGTATTCAAGATTTGCATCCGTCACTGTTGCTCTGTGGATTTTGCCGTATAAAAATTCCATATTCATAACACAATAATTTTATCAAAAAAGAACTTTTTGATACCCGCCCCGATGTAATTATTAAGAAATGTTACAAAAATCTTCCTTAAATGTTATAAAAATTTTTAACGGGGAATATTACTAATGTAAGGTAAAATACCTTGTTATTTTTGATTAACGGGTATTTTAAAAAAGATTTCTCTCTAATTCCTCTCTCTAATATGTGGTAAATTTGACCGGTTTCGACCGGTTTTTTCTTGTCTTTTTTAATAAATAGCCGGCAGACAATTTGTTATGCCGGAACAAATCCCGTATCTTCCATCTTTATATTTCTTAACATTTCTTTGGTCAAAAAGCAATTTTTAAACTCAAAAATTCTTTATTAAAGAGTAAGGGAATTAAATCAAAACCGCTTTAAATAGCAGGAAAAATATTTAAAGGAAGAAAATAAAATAACAAAATAATCAAGATATTTTGCCGCACAAAATACATTTTAATATGCAATTTATGGTGAAAATATCAGCAAAACAAGTATTTTTACTCTCTCTTAATATCCTCGTGTTTATTAAATGTTTGCTAAAATCAAAGATTAGGGCAAACATTTTTTTTGCCCTTGACAAATTTTTAAATACTGGTATTATTCTCTCAAGGGTCGTTTATTAAAATTTTCACGCGGCGGCTCATTAAAAATAGTTGTTTATCTTAAAAAAGGTTACATGTTTTATGAAAAATTCATTTATTTTTCGTGCATTTTCCGGTGCACTTTCCAGTTTTCGTATTTATAAGCCTGCCTCTTCCCTCATCCGTCATTGTGAAGGAGCCTTTAGGCGACTTCTCCAAGAGGACCCATTTTGCATGAAATTTAAATTTCGGCAAAAGGAGGTGCGGCAATCCAGCCAATCTGCTTTTTCATTAATTGAAATGCTTATGGCTCTCCTTGTAGCATCATTATTGCTTGCTGCGTTAGCTCCCGTTATGACAAGAAGAATGGATGATAGCATCAGCGTTAAAACCTCGGCGGGCGAACCTGTTAAACAAAAATATGAAATAGAATACGGCATGGAAGAATGCAGTGATACAAAAACAGATTCCGATGGCAGTGAATATTGTGAAGGCGAATTTGAAATACCAAGACGTATTATCGGCGGTCAAATACAGGTAACCGTAATTGGTGCAGGCGGCGGCGGAGGCGTGGCGAAAGCCGCAGGATATACAGAATATACTAATACTTTAACACCCAATAGTTTTAAGGTTCCTGCTATGACTAATGAAATAGAAACTACGCTTATAGCGGGCGGGGACGGCGGCGCAGCAGGCAGCCCCGCACAAACTACGGAAACATTTGTAATTTCAGGAACGCCTTCGGGTGTAAACGGAAAACTTACAACAACATACGGCGAAGGTGTTTGGAAACCCTCAACCGCCGCGAATAATGCATATGCAATAATATCAGCCTGCGGCGGAGGCGGCGGAGGTGTTGTCGGCTCTATATATTTCCCGCATTTATCATATTTTGGCAATGCTGGTCATGGTGCTTATTTTGCAAATAAAACATTCAAACTTCCGGCCAATGCATCTTCCGGAATAAATTATGCAATAGGTGGCGGTGGTGGTTCATGGTGGTGTAATTCTGCCAATAATGGGCTTTGGGATTGCAATGAAGCCGGCGTAGATCCTGTATCAAATGGCGGCGCAAAGGGCGATTATAATAACGGCGGATGTTATGCCACACAATCAGGAGGTCAGGGCGCAGGCCAATGGGGTAATTATAATTGTTGTACTCCATACGGAACTGTTGCCGTTCCTTGTATTGCTGCAGGCGGTATTGCGCCAAGCGGTTCTGGAGCAGGTTCCGGCGGCAGAGGTGGAAAACCCACATTGGAGTTTCCAAATAGCGCTTCAGCCTCATCCGGAGGTAGCAGCGGTTCTATATCGGGCTATGGAGGCATGGGCGGTACAAACGGCCACTCTGCATTGCCCGGCGGTGGCGGAGGAGGCAGTACTTGGCTTGGCGGAACACTCGGTACATCAAAAATGATTTTTCAGGTAGGCGGCGGCGGAGGCGGAACTGGCCCTGCCTCGTATTATAACTATGGCGGTTCATTTAATTACGGAAGATTTTGTGCAGGTGGCGGCGGAGGCGGTGGCGGCGGTATGCCGGGTTATACCGGCGGAAACGGTGCGGGCGCTGCTATTGATGGCGCTGCTATTAATGCAACAAGCGGCGGAGGTGCCACGGCATCGCCTATTTTTGGAACAAACTACTGTCTGGCAGGGAAATCCGGTACGGGAGCTGTTAGCAATATATCCTTAAATGAAACGGCCGGGCGAAACGGTGCCATGCGTATAACATACTTTGATTATGGCAATGGCGGCATAGGAGGTAGTGGAGGGAAAATATTATTAAATAATAAAGTAAGCGTAAACTCCGGTGAAACATTAAATATCGCAATAGGCGGTAAGGGTACAGGCGGTATTGCATCATATATAGATAGTTCAGGTGCAATTGTTTCGCAAATTAATCCGACAAGTGGCGGTGCATCAAATATATTAAGAAATTCTTTAGTTATTGCAAGCAGCAACAATGGTTCGATTTCTAAGACCGGCAGCGCGAATAACGGAAAAATAGGAGGCGATGGCGGTACCACAACAACACCTTTTACGGGAACATGTATAGCTGCAAAAGGAAGCGCGGCTGCAGATATTACGGGGACTAATGCAACAGGATACGGATGCGGCGGCGGAGGCGGCTACGGTCTTGCAAACGGCGGAAACGGCAGCAGCGGTTATGCAAGAATAAGCTGGAATAAATATTGGGACAGCGTATCAAAAACATATAAATTATCCGAAACAGCAGTCGGCGCAGGGGGAGGCGGCGCAAGCGGCAACATTATGACCTATTCAATATATGCAAGAGAAGGCGAAAAAATAAAGCTTAGAATAGGTAAAGGCGGTGCAGGCGGGTATGTATCAAATAATGAAGTAATTGAAGCCAAAAAAGGCGGAGACACAATATTTGCATACGGAAGTTCGAGACAAATCAAAGCGGGCGGCGGAGGCGGAGGCAACAGTCCTGCATTGAACGGAACAGGGGCAGGTATTTCAAATATATGCCACTATCAATCAACAAGCTATCTTAATAATGCTGAATACTGCACAAAAGGCTTGAGCGGTTCTAATGCTGCTAAGAAAAACGGCGGAAGAGGCGCTGATCTTCCTGAATACGGCACGGGAGGAAATGTCAGAAGCCCCGGTTCCGGAACAACTGACGGGTATAATGCCGAAGGATACGGTGCAGGAGGAGGCGGCGCAAGCATGAGGGATATAGGGGTTGTTAATAACGGTGAAACTGTATCTAACCCTACAAGGGGCGGGGACGGTTCTAACGGCAAAATAATAATTGAATGGTGGGAATAACCGTCATTTACTTAACTAAATTTTTACGATAAAAACAACTTTCCGGGGTACCGATTTTGCTTTTTCAGCAGGTGCCCCTTTTCTTAACAATTTTTACAAGGTTAAGAATGTTAATCATCCGGCGGAGTTTGCATTTCAGTATCGTGTAAAATTAAAGCCTGCTGACCGTTTGCGGGATTAAACGAATTGGGTTTTATTTAATAATACTACTTTCCGATGCAGAAGCTTTCAAAAATATGGTCTAAAACCTCATCGTTGACCACTTCTCCGGATATTTCACCGAGAGAAAGCAGAGCAGATTTAATATCTATAGAAATTAAATCTTGCAATTCTTCTTGCTGTGCGGCGCTTTTAGCAATTTTAATATGTTCAAGCGCCTTTCTCAGAGCTTCTTGATGCCTTTGATTTGTTAAAAATCCTGAATCTTCTACATTTGAACCGATTATTTCATTAAAAATCGCTTTTTTTAAATTTTCAATTCCATACATCGTCTTAGAGCTAATAATAATAGGATTTTCAGCAGTATAACCTGCGTTAGTTTCCTGCATCTGCTGCGTTTTGCCCGTTATATCCTGCTTAGTTTCAATATATAAGCGCTTTTTTAATGTTTCAGACAGCTGAAATACTTCCGTATCCTCTTTTTGCAACCCTTTTGAGCCGTCAAAAAGACATAAAATTATATCAGAATTATCAATTACGGATTTTGAATTTTCAACGCCGATTTTTTCAACTTTGTCTATATCGCCCTCTCTGATTCCCGCAGTGTCAATTAAAGTGGCTGAAATACCTTCTATATCTATATTTTCAGTTATTGTATCACGTGTAGTGCCTGCTATATCTGTGACTATAGCTCTTTGAATATTTAAAAGCGCATTAAAAAGCGAACTTTTCCCTACATTAGGGCATCCTGCGATAGCAATTTGTATGCCTTCACGTAAAATATTGTGACAGCGGGCATTTTGGAGTATTTTTTCAATTTTTTTCTCCGCACCGCTAAGCACAGAAAGAATTTCCGCGTATTCAACCTCTTTAACATCCTCCGGAAAATCAAGCGAGGCGGTGATTTTTGCCAGTATCTCAATCAAATTTTCCCGCATATTGTTTATTTCATTTTTTAAAGTGCCGGATAGGTTATTCGCCGCTAATGATGCGGATTTTGAGGTTTTTGCATTAATTAAATCAAGTACGGCTTCCGCCTGTGAAAGGTCGATTTTATGGTTCAAAAAGGCTCTTTTTGTAAATTCGCCTCTGCTTGCAAGCCTTGCCCCGTTTTCTAAAACCAGATTTAGAATTTCCCTGATAATAACAGGTGATCCGTGGGTTTGAATTTCGATAACATCCTCTCCCGTAAAGCTTTTCGGGTTTTTAAAAGGTAAAACTATCACCTCATCAAGCTTTTCGCTGTTTTTATTATTTAAAATCCAGCCATGGTTTATCATACCGATTTGTATTTTTCTGTCAAAAATTTTTGATATTATCTCGAAAGATTTCTCTCCTGAAATCCTTATAACCCCTATACTGCCTGCACTTAAGGGGGTTGCCACGGCACAAATTGTATCAAACATGCTTTCCATGACTTTTATAATATCATGTTTAGTGTAAAATTAGTATACATAAGGTTTTTAGGAGAAATTAATGGATTTTGTAGGATTAACCATTGAAATATTAAAGGCGCTTGCCGCTTTATTCAATAATAACTGGGGTTTAGCGATTATAGCTCTCACAATTATTGTGCGGCTTGCAATGTGGCATTCAAGTGTATCGCAACAGCGCTCTATGAGAGTGATGCAGGCACTTCAGCCTAAAATGAAAATGATACAGGACAGGTACAAATCTGACCCGCAGACTATGCAGCGAAAAATGGCCGAATTCTACAAGGAACACCAGTTTAACCCTATGGGCGGCTGTCTTCCGATGTTAATTCAAATTCCGATTTTTATTTTACTGTATACGGCGCTTATCAGTCCGCAATTCATACAGCAGGCAGGAAAAGCCAACTTTTTCTTTATCGAAAGGCTTGATGCCACAATAAAAAGCAATGCCGGCGTGTCTTTTGACGGTAAATTTCAGGCAAGCCCGAGAGATATTTTTCAGGCAGGAAAAACCGCAAGAGTATACCTGAAAAACGGCGAAACCCTTGAAGGAGTTAAGATTAACCAGCCTACAAAGGCTGTAATTATACAGGGGACGGTAGTTCCCGGGGAAACACTTGATTTAAAAATTCCTCTTGATAATTTGAATGAAAAGTTCTCAGTCCTTGATATGGTTGAAAAAGCGGAAGTTGATGTTCTTGATATCAGCACACGTGAAACCGAAAAGGTAGAATTTACAAGAGCTGGAGACAATTTAATAGCCTCTGTTCCTACAGACAAGGTGGAAACCGCCATACATTACGATGTAATTGCGCTTATAATTTTATTTGCAATTACTATGTTTATAAGCCAGAAAGTTATGATGGCACAAAATAAAAATCAGCCGCAAGACCCCACACAGCAGGCTATTCAAAAATCTATGGGCACCATAATGCCTGTTATGATTATGGTTACGTTTATTTTTATACCGATTCCCGCCGGCGTGCTTTTGTATCTTGTAACTTCAAACCTTTTCCAGATTGTTCAAACAGTCATTATTAATAAAAAACTGGATAAAGAGGATGAAGAAAAGAAACTTGCAAAATCCGGAAAACCGGCTGATAATAAAGCATCTGACAATTCTAAAATTATTGAAGCGAAAGATGTTAAAGATATAGAAAATAAAGAAGATTAATAAATACCAGACGAAGAAGAGAAATCTTCAAAAATGTTTATCTTGAATTTGCGCTTTTTGTGTTAAAAAGCGCTTTTTATTTTGTGTAAAAAACCGTGTGTAAAAGGCAAAAAACTTTATAAAATAAAGACTGTTAGGGTATTTTAGTATACTTTGACATTTTGTGATACTTCGGGATGTGTTCTTAATATTTCTTAATATTTACTTTCCGCAAAGGCAATTTTTTGAAACAAAAATACTTTATTAAAGAGTAAGGGAATTAAATCAAAATCAGCAAAAGCGGATATAATCCGGCGGATAGGTCAATTTTAAAGGAAGAAAACGGAATAATACAGACAATGTCATCATGGGAATGATGCAAAAATAAGTATTACAGGTTCTTGATAATAAGCTTGTATACTTTAAAACAGATATTTTTTACTCTCTCTTAATATCCTCGTGTTTATTAAATGTTTGCTAAAATCAAAGATTAGGGCAAACATTTTTTTTGCTTAAAATACAGGCTAAAAGGCACCCATAAACATTTTGAAAATTTTCAAAAGCTCGCCAAACATTAAACTATTGATTTTGCAAGGCGTTCGCTTCTTGATGTACTTAAAATTTTCCTCAATTTCATAATTGCCTGCGCATGAAGCTGGCAGACTCTTGATTCTGAAACATTTATAGCTTCGCCGATTTCTTTTAAGGTCATATTTTCGTGGTAATAAAATACAAGAAGCATTCTTTCGCGCTCGGGAAGTTTTTTTAGAGCATGTTCAAGTTCTCTTTTGGCATCTTTTTTCTCTACCGCTTCTTCCGGCCGTTCGGATTTTTTATCTTCAATGGTATCAATGATTTCAACACTCTCATCTCCCTGCCCCTTTTTATCATAGAGTGAATCAACCCCTGTATCCTGCGCTAAAATCTCTTCCACTTTTTCTTTTTCAAGATCCATAAATTCGGCAATTTCGCTTGTGGTAGGGTTCCTGTCTAATTTTTGTTTCAGGGTTTCGATTGCCTGTTTTACGTCTTTAATCTTTTTTCTTACGGTTCTTGGGAGCCAGTCCGCCGCTCTTATTCTGTCGATTATGCTTCCTCTGATGCGCATAAGTGCATAGGTTTCAAATTTTGCACCTTTTTGCGGTGAAAATTTTTCAACAGCATCAATTAAACCTTCTACGCCGTAGCTTGTAATGTCTTCATAACTGTACGTAGACGGTAGATTTACTTTTATTCTGCCTATTACATACCTTGTTAAATAGATGTATTGAACGATTAATTTATCGCGGACGGCCTTGTTAGTTTTGTCTTCAAGATATATTTTCCAAAGCTCTGCAATTTCTTCATCGGATAATCTTACAATTTTTTTAAAAGAGTCTATTTCAAAATTTTCACTCATCTTTTAATTTTCCAAGTCTTTAACACAAAAACCAATTTTTGCTGTAAAAACTATATTTACAGCAAATTATGTGATAGCAATTTACATATTTATTGTCTAAAAATTACGGGTTTTTTACATCATTTATTCAGATGAAAATGTAAAGAAATGTTACGCAACATGATGTAAATTTAAAAAAATAAGTTAAAGAACTGAATACTATCCTGGTTATTTTGCGAAAATACCCCCCCCTTTTTTTTTGCCATGCCGCAGGGCTTTTGGTAATGTTTGTCTAAGGTTTTTCAACCCATTTAATTTCATACCCAAGAACATCTGCAATTTGTAGAATTTCATTGTATTTTAGAGTTTGGCGGTTTATTTTCATTGTAAAATTTTGTACCGTGTCTTTCCAGCCATATTTTTCAGCTAATCTGGAATGAACCTCTTTAATACTTAAATTGTTTTGTGCAATATATCCTTTAATAAAATTCTTTTCCATAAAACTCCAATTTGTCTTAATAAAACAAAGCTTGACAAAAGAAAACAATTGTTTTATTATATAAATAATCATTAAGTTTAAAATACTATTTAATTTTAATTGAAAGCCTTGAAAATATCAAGCGCTTTAGATTTTGTACCCCTCTGTTTTGTACTCCATTTTATAAAGAAAGGATTAAAAATGGATATTGATAATCTTATTGAAAGAAGGCTGAAAGTGCTTGACCAGTGTATAAAAGAAAGTCTGCAGGCTCTTCTTGATGCTTATGGCGAGAAAGTTTCCCTGTCGCATCTTTTTTATATGAAACAGAATGAAGAGCAGGCTGAAACTCCTACAGATTCTTAATATTTACAAACTGGTTGCTGCGGCTCATAGCTATTTTTCCGCTTCTTACAAACTCTTTCACGCCATACGGTCTGATTAATTCCGCAAGTGCCTGAATTTGCTTTTCCGAGCCTACTGTTTGAATTGTATAAGATTTATCGGTTACATCAATAATCTTGGACCCTGTAGCATCTACTATCCTTAAAATATCTGATTTTTCTTCATCCTTGCAGTTTAATTTTACAAGCGCCACTTCACATTCAAGCGCCTCATTTAAATTTAAATCCGCAACTTTGATAACAGGGATTAAACGGTTTAATTGCTTGTTTATCTGTTCAATTGCGGCATTATCGCCGTCCGTTACAATTGTTATTCTTGAATATAATCTGTCGATGGTTGGTGCCACGGTTAAGCTTTCAATGTTATAGCCGCGTCCTGAAAACAGGTCTACTACGCGCGAAAGCACACCTGATTCATTTGTAACCAATATTGAAATTGTATGAAAAACGCCCATTTATTAAATTCCTTTATTTTTCTTTTAGCTTTGCCGTATAGCTCTTGCGGCTATTTTGCGGTACATTCGTTTGATAATAATACCTTTGTTAAAGGTTCACCCGCAAGTACCCATGGATAAACCATCTCACAGCTTTCAACCACAAAATCAATGAAGACGGGAGATTTTGACTCAATAGCTTTTATAATTGCAGGCTCAATTTCATCCTCATGTTCTACCCGAATACCTACAGCGCCGTATGCTTCAGCCACTTTTACAAAATCCGGTGCGGAAATTTTTGTCTCGCTGTAGTGTTTATTAAAAAGCTTTTCCTGCCACTGGCGCACCATGCCGAGGTATCCGTTATTTATAATGCAGTTTATTACTTTAAATCCGTAATCCACGCAGGTTGCAAGCTCTTGAATATTCATCTGGATTGAGCCGTCGCCTGCAATATTCAATACAAGCTGTTCCGGTTTTCCGGCGCAGGCGCCCATAGCGGCGGGGAAACCAAATCCCATAGTCCCTAAACCGCCTGAGGTTATAAGTTTTCTGGGTTCATTAAACTGAAACAACTGTGCCGCCCACATTTGATGCTGTCCTACTTCCGTACATACAATGGGCTGGTATTTTTTTGTTAATTCATAAAGCTTTTGTATAACGGTAATTGCGCTTAATTTATCACCGGTAAACGGCGGAATGGCGCGTTTTTGCTTCCATTCATCAATTTGGGCAAACCACTTATCTTTATCATCTTTGTAGATATTGGGCTGTTTTTTTTCAAAATATTCAATCATACCGAGAAGAACGTTCTTACAATCTCCCACAATCGGTATATCTGCCTTAACGTTTTTTGAAATTGAGCATGGGTCGATATCCACGTGGATAACGTGCGAATCCCTTGCAAAACGTTTTAAGCATCCTGTAATTCTATCGTTAAAGCGTGTGCCGAGAGCCAGAATTACATCAGCATGTACAACGGCGTAATTTGCCCAGTAATTACCGTGCATACCAAGCATTCCGAGGCTTGATTCAAGCGAATCGGGATAGGTTCCCGTTCCCATAAGGGTGTGTGTAACGGGCGCTTGTATCAGCTGTGCAAATTTCTGTAATTCTTTATGTGCATCGCTCATCAAAACTCCGCCGCCTGAGATAATTACAGGCCTGTGGGCTTCTGTCAGCATTTTAACCGCTTTTGCAATTTGAAGCGGATGCCCTTTATAATTCGGGTTATATCCTGCAAGTTTAATGGTTTCAGGGTATTCAAAGGTTGATTGTGCTGTTTGAACATCTCTCGGTAAATCTATTACAACAGGCCCCGGTTTTCCTGTGGTTGCAATATGAAAAGCTTCTTTTATAACACGCGGAATGTCTTTAATATCTTTTACAAGATAATTGTGCTTGCAGCAAGAGCGTGTAATTCCAACTATATCGGCTTCCTGAAAGGCATCGTTTCCTATTTGAGCTAAGCCTACCTGCCCTGTTAAAACAACAATCGGGTATCCGTCATAATAAGCATTTGCAATACCCGTAATAGTGTTGCATGCTCCGGGGCCTGATGTTACAAGTGCAACCCCGCATTTTCCCGTTGCTCTTGCATATCCTTCAGCAGCATGGATTGCAGCCTGTTCATGACGCACGAGGTAATGTTTAATTTCATTTTGCATATATAGTGCATCGTAAATTTTTATAACCTGACCGCCGGGGTATCCGAAAATTTCTGTTACACCCTCCTGTACCAGTGATTTTAAAATTATTTCGGCACCTGAATATAATTCTTTTGTCATACTTTAATCCAACTCCAAAAAGTGTATTTAAAAATTATTTTTAAAAAAGTTTTTGTTATAATCAAATTATACTATGAATATAAGAAATGTGTCAGGAGATTTAATAGGCGGTTTTATCGCGGCGGCAATTGCACTTCCGCAGGCGCTTGCTTTCGGTACAATGACAGGAGCAGGGGCGCTTTCGGGACTTTACGGTGCGATGTTTCTGTGTTTATTTTCAGGGATTTTCGGGATAAATGTACCCTTAATTTCAGGCCCGACAGGCCCTACGGCTATTATCATCGCATCAATTTATGCGGGTCTCGGCGGCAACGTAAATGCCCTGTGGGCTGTATTATTCCTGGCAAGCGTTTTTCAGATTATTTTATCTTTTACAAAAATCCCAAACCTTGTAAAATATGTGCCGTATCCTGTAATTTCCGGTTTTATGAACGGCGTGGGTGTTATTCTTATTATTTTGCAGATTGCTCCTTTAATGGGTATAAAAGCTTATTCTACACCGCTTGCAACGTTTAAAAATTTCTCTCATATTTTATCAAATATTAATACAGATGCCCTTGTAATAGGTTTATTCAGCCTTGGGGTTTTAATTTACACCCCGAAAATCATAAAAAAATATATACCGTCTGAAATTTTTGCGATAATTTTTGGTACAATTATTGCCTGGGCTTATAAAATGGATGTACCCACAATCTCAGGCTTAACAGGAACTCTGCCTTCAATTGTGACTGCCGATTTTTCAAATATTATAAGAATATCCAGCCTTGCTGTTATGGTTGCTGTAATCTGCTCTACAGAAAGCCTTATGAGCGGGCTTGTTGTAACATCTTTAACCAAAAAGAAAATAAATAATCAAGCTCTTATTTTTGCACAGGGCATAGGTAATTCGATAGCCTCGCTCTTTGGCGGAATTTCAGGCGCAGGTGCAGCTATGCGTTCCGTTGCGGCTATTAAAACGGGTGCAACAACAAAATTATCCACAATTTTTTGCGGAATATTAATACTTTTTGCAATTCTCTACGGGGATGAACTTGTCAATATGGTGCCTATGGCAACACTTGCGGCTATTTTGATACGTGTCGGGTACAATATTATTGATACAAAACTTTTAAAGGTTCTCCACTGTGCCCCGAAGGAAGATTTAACCGTAATGCTGCTTGTTTTCTTCCTTACGATTTTTCACGATATTATTTTTGCAGTGGGGGTTGGAATTACGCTTTCTGCGGCACTTTTTGCAAAACAGCTTGCGGATAAAACGACTCTCAATATTAAAGAAGTGGATGACAGCGAAATTGTAAGGCTTGAAAAAAGGCTCCATGATGAAAGTGATTATAAAATAAGGGTTGTGCATATTCAGGGAGAATTTTTCTTTGGCTCCGCTTCGCAGATTATTTCGCAGTTTGAAGAACTTTTGGGTACAAAACATATAATTCTTTGTTATGATTCGGACAGAAAGCTTGATATAAGTGCGGTTTTTGCACTTGAGGATATTTTAACAAGGTTAAAATCACAGGGAGTAAAGGTTTATCTGGTTTTAAGAAATGTTGATATCTTAAAACAGATAAATGAATTAAATATTGAAAGACAGCTTAATGATGATGAAATTTTCTTTGAAGAAATTGATGCAATTCAAAAAGCAAAAGAAGAATTCAGAAATTATATAAAGCTGGGTAATAACAGGGCAGTGAATAAAAAACACGGATTTTTGTTTCATTTTAAAAAGTGATACTTCAGGGTTTTTCTCCGGTATACCGTTTAATCCTGAGGTGAATTCAGGATTAAGGTAAAAGGATATTAAAATGACACAAAAATTAGAACTATACAGGTGTAATGTCTGCAAAAACATTGTAGAAGTTGTATTAAACGGGGATGGCGCACTTGTTTGCTGCGGCGAGGAGATGGAGCTGTTAATTCCCGCATCAAGTGATTCGGAAGGCTCTTGCAGTATTGACGGCAACTGCGGCAAGAATGAAAAGCATGTTCCCGTTATTGATTATGAATGTGAAAGATCAGGGGTGAAAATCAGAGTGGGGGAGTTTCCGCACCCGATGGAAGAAAGCCATTACATTCAATTCATTGAAGCAATTTCAAAAAGCGGCAAAACCATTCACAGAGAATATTTATACCCCGGCGAAGCACCGGAAATCACAATAAACTGCAGAAGCAACCTCGGGAAGGCAGACGGCCTTAAAGCAAGGGAATATTGCAATATCCATGGACTTTACGCAAATCAAGGGGAGGAATAAAAAATGAGAATGGATACAAAACTTTTAGAAGATTTAAACGCTCAATTAAACAGAGAATTTTTTGCCTCCTACCTTTATTTTGGTATGGCAACATATTTTGCCGAAATTAATATGGAAGGCTTTGCAAAATTAACAAAAAACCATGCAAAAGAAGAACTTGAACATGCTAAAAGAATTTATGATTACATAATTCTTCGTGATGAAAAGGTGAACTTGTTAAAAATTGATGCACCTGATACAAACTGGAATAACCCTATTGATGCGATTAATGCGGCTTTAGACCATGAAAAATTTGTAACCGATAATATTCATAGAATTTATAAAGATTCTAAAGAAAAAAATGATTATCCGCTCGAAGTTTTTATGCAGTGGTTTGTACAGGAACAGGTTGAAGAAGAGCATCTTTTCCAATCTATGCTTGATAAGATGAGCTATATTAAAGATTGTGAATGCGAAATTGTAAATATTGACCGCGAATTGAAAATTGAAAATAATTATGTGGAATAATTTCTGACAGAAAATATAAAAATTTGCCGGAATAAAAGACTTTCTTGTTAAAACAATTTCCGATTCTTAAAAAAGCCCCTGAAATATGGGGCTTTTAAATTATAATGCTATAACTTCCACGTTATCAAGGTTTACGCGCTGTCTGGCATGCCATAAATCGTATTGCTGCTGCATATCAAGCCAGAATTGCGCAGGTACTTTGAAAGCTTTTTCAAGTTTAACCGCCATTTCAGCCGTAATGCGATTTTTGCAGTTTACAAGTTCTGATGCAGTTGTTCTTGATACACCGATTTTTATGGCAAAAGCTGAAACGGACAAATTATAATCAGGCAAATAGGTATTTTTTAATATCTCGCCCGGATGGCATGGATTGTACATTTCCATAAGTTATTCCTTTCTTAGTGATAGTCTTTATAATCAACTATATAAACATCTTCATCCTTAAAATCAAAAGTTATGCGCCAATTTGCCTGTACTGTAACTGACCAGATGTCTTTCATATCACCTTTTAATTTATGTAGTCTATATGATGGTAATGTTAAAGGTGCAAAATCTTTCATTTTGTTTAAAATTGACAAAATTTCTCTGATTTTATATTGATGTATGGCTTGGATGCCTTTTGTGGAGCCGGTTTTAAAGAAATTTTCCAAGCCTTTATGTTTGAATGATTTTATCATACATCTATATTATAAACTGTAAACTAACGGTTGTCAATATTATAAAGTGCTTAAAATATTGGCGAACTTGTCTTTCATGATATCGTTAAGATAGAGGAATTGCGGGTTTATATCGGATGTTTCCTGATGGTATGATATTGCATCCGTAAGGATGGAATTTAAATAGTTTAATTTAGTTATTTCTTCTTTAACAAATTCAAGTTTTTCTTTATCGTTCATTTTAAAATCTCCTTTGATAAAATGCCAATGATATTGGTTGTTAATAATGCCAGTATAGTTGATAATTTAAAAATGGACAAGGAATATTTACAAAAATTTGCAAAACATTTAAAAAAAATAAGAAAGGAAAAGGGTTTAGTGCAAGATGATTTTTCAAATCTGAAAAATATTTCGCGTTCAACTATCAGTATGGTTGAAATAGGGAAAACTGATATAACCTTGTCAAAAATCAAGATTATAGCTGACCGTCTGGGTGTTCATCCTAAAGATTTATTTGATTTTGATTAATATTGTAATAATGCTATAATCAACACATAGATGAATTAACAAAAACCAGAGTAGAAAATCTGATTTCACCAAGTCTTATATCCTCTTTTTACAATACTTTTCAATTGAACATTCTGCACAGTTTGGCTTTATGGGTTTACATACATTCTGCCCATGTGTTACAAGCAGCGTGTTAAAATCTATCCAGTATTTTTTCGGGAGTTTCTCTCTTAGTGCAAATTCTGTTTCCTCGGGATTTTTTGTTTCAACATACCCGAGACGGTTGCTTATCCTGTGAACATGCACATCCACGCATATTGCAGGCTTATTAAATCCCTTTGTTAAAACAAGATTTGCTGTTTTTCGCCCCACGCCTTTAAATTTTACAAGTTCTTCAATGGTATCAGGCACTTTTGAATTATATTTTTCCACAAGTTCTTTTGATAAATTGATAATCTGCTCTGCTTTGTTTTGATAAAAACCCACAGGATAAATTGCCTTTGCAAGGGTGTCAACATCAAGTTTTGAAATCTCTTCAGGCGTTTTGCCAAGTTCCAGCATTCTCATAGAGCAGGGATATGTTGTTTTATCATTGGTGCGCAAGCTTAAAATGCAGCAAATTAAAACAAGAAAAGGGTCATTTACCTTTTCCATAAATTTTACAAATTCCGTTTGGACTACTCTATTTGTCGAATTGTCTTTTTTTAAGCTTTCAACTATTTTATCAATATTCATACCATGACTCATTTTTTGACATATAATATGGTCATGATTATAATACAAAATGATATAAATAAGGAGAATTAAGCTTTTATGAGTAATGCTATCGATATAACAGACTCTACTTTTGAAAGTGAAGTTTTAAAAAATGATTCTGTAACCGTGGTTGATTTTTGGGCACCCTGGTGCGGACCCTGCAGAAAAATGGGACCTGTTCTTGATGAAATTGCAGGCGAATTTGAAGGTAAAATCAGGGTTGCAAAAATTAATACGGATGAAAACCTTAAAACCGCAAAAGAATATCAAATTTCAGGGCTTCCGAGTATTGTAATCTTTAAAAACGGCGAGCCGAAAGAAACCCTTGTAGGCTTAATGCCGAAATCCGCCATCGTTTCAAATATTGAAAAGTATTTAGGCTAAAAGGTTTATAATTTTATTTTAAAAACAGGGCTTTATACGGGTTCTGTTTTTATTATCTTTTAAAACGGCGTAAAATTTTATTTTTTA
This sequence comes from Candidatus Gastranaerophilales bacterium, assembly GCA_910587055.1. Lineage (GTDB taxonomy): Bacteria > Cyanobacteriota > Vampirovibrionia > Gastranaerophilales > Gastranaerophilaceae > MGBC122484. The sequence continues at coordinate 88,870 of CAJUKY010000003.1, read as the reverse complement.
TAAAGTTTTGTGTTCTTCTTGGTATGGTGCGCAATTTTCTTAAAAATACATAAAATAAAGAAGGTTTGTAAATGTTGTCTTTTATCCAGTATGTTTGCATTAAAATCCCGAGACATCCTTCTTTTATAAAATCTTCAACGGTTAGTCCTCTTCTTTTTGCATCAAGGTATAAATCTTCCCCCCAGAAATATCTGAATAACCTGTTACAGGGATAAAGTTCAAAAGGTCTCTTAATCATATAATATTCGCCGTACCATTGCATCTCAAAGGGGGAAATTTTAAGCAAATCTTCAAATGTAATATTGTTTTTATTGAGCAGATTTTCTTCCATATCATAAAGGAGCCGGCATGAAAAAACCTGCCCGTGCCTTACAAATCCGTATGTTTTGCCTTTTCTCTTTAAATAGTTTTGAATTTTCGCGTATTCTTCTTTTCTCTCTTCCGTCATTGAGATATAAGGTGTGCTTTCATCATACATAAAGTCGCTGATGTGGAAATCTTGTATAAAATACAAATCCGAATCAAGAATTACATAAAAATTGCACACATTTGTTTTATAAAATAAAAGTTTTATAAACTGCTGGCCTACCCAGCCTTTGTCTTTATATTTTGCTGTAAGTTCTCTGCCCGCAATTTCTTCATCGGTAAGGAAAATTAATTCATAATCTTCCTTACCGGTTTTAAGATGCTTTTTAAATATCTCAATTTCAGCTTCAGGGCATGCTATACAAAACGGTATTTTATCCGCATTAAATTTATCAACACTCTGTTTGAGCGTCTTCATTTTATCTAAATCTCTTATAAAAGTTTTGCAGAAAAGTACCAGATTGTGCATTGATTAGGCGCCCTTTAAAACTTATATTCAGGGATTTTAAATTCGCGGGTATCTATGTCTTTATTTGCAAAAATATCATAGAGTTTTAATGATTTTTCTTTTGCATTATTTACGAATTCTTCGCTTATATATTTTCTGTATGTTTCATTTAAATCCCCTGAATAATTCCCAAGAGTCTTTGACCATTCCGCTAAAAGCGCCTTATCGCCTCCGCCTGCATAGGCTTTTGTTTTAGCATCCGTGCCGGAGGGTCTTATTTCGATAAATTTATCATCAAAATCAAGGTAAGTGCCGTCTCCCACAAATTTAACGGCGGTAAGATTTGAAAAATCAAGTTCAGTGAATGTTTTAGACAATATTTCTTTTGCATTATCTAAAGTAATAAGCCCTTCTTCAAGCGCTATTGCAATTGATAAATAAAACACGTCATTTTTTGTGCGAAGCGCTTCCCCTTCTGTTTTTGCGGCCTTTAATTTTTCAATATCAGGTTCTGATTCATTGTAATAAGAAATATCGTCGCGCACATCATACCTTGCTTTAATATTGTTTTCATCGTAAATATTCTCTAAATGTTTCCACAAAGGTACATTTAAACTTGCAACAAGTCCTGAGGCAATAATTATAGCTTCAGTTGCGCTCTTTTCTCTCATTGCAAGGGCTGAGCGGCCGTTTAATGATTTTATAATATCGTTTGAACCTATAATCATTCCGCCTGATTCTTCACCGCCGAAAATCATTCTCGGCCCGCCGTCTGAATAACCGCCAAGTTCAACCTTATTTTTGAAAATATCCTCAACCGTAATATTTTGAACCCCTTTTTCAAGCTGGAATTCAATCTTTTTAATAGCGTTTGCAATTTCTTTAAAGCCTACGGGAGTATTGATTACCTTAATACCGTTTGCTTTTGCCCATTCATCCCAGCTTTTTGAGCTTGCTGTGGTTTTTACGATAAATCTTGTGTGCTTATCAAATTCGCCGGTTTCTTTTAATAATTTTGTCCAGAAGTCCATAATCATTAAAAATGCCTGATTTGCACTGAATATACACAAAATCCTGCCGCTTCCAAGTTCTGAAATATCTACCCCCGCTTTTATAACTTCATCTTTTTTTGAAGCATCTTCAACTTGTACCACGCTTAATCTGTCATGATCGGGGTCAGTCACAAGGCAGACTGTGCCAATCGGGTATTTTGCAAGTTTTTCATCATATTTTAAAGATTCAATCACGGGGAAATAAGGTTTTCCATCCTTTTTGGAAACCACTGTAATATCAAGCGACCAATCATAAAAAGCACCGTTTTTAGTATCTTTTCCGATTGAATGGAAAAACGGGTCTTCTTCAATATTCAGCCAGTCGAAAGTTTTTTCAACACCGAGTTTGTTTAAAATCTTTGATAAAGTATTATAAGCAGCTCCGCCTACAGCGTCTATCACGATTTTTTTATCAAAATTTTTGATTTTATTTAAAATTGTATCGTTTGCAACATTTGCTCTTAAATATTCAACATAAAGGTCAATTCCGTTATTCAGCCGCTCCATTGATTTTTCATCAATTAAAGAATCATTTGAAGCTGAAAATTCAATTTTGTACTCGCCTTTTGTTTCTGCAATGTTTAAGATTTCTTCAATCTTATTTACAAATTCAAGGCTTTCATTCGGCAAAAACTGCGACCCTTGGTTGTTTAAATCTTTTGTTGCGTTTTTAACGCTTATACCGTGCGAGCTTGTAATGTATTCCGCCCCTACTAAATCAAGCTTAAAGGCTAAAAATGAAGCAAGCCATATGGGAACAGTCTGCCTGTTTGAAGGTACAAGCGTTTTAATACCAAGCGCCGCTTGAATTCTTGCAATTAAATCAAGATATGTTTTTGAATTGTATCTTACTTCGCATCCTGCAAGTTTTACAAGCTCTTTATCGGGGTATTTTTCTTTTAAAACAAGTGCTTTTGCAAGAGTGGCAAGGGTTATACCGATTGTATTAATCGGAAATCTTGTATCATGCGGGTATATAATATTCTGAGGGCCTCTTATGCCTGCGGTTGATACCATTGCTTCTTTTTTATATCCTTCAAACCATTTTTTTAAACCCAGTTTTTCAACCAGATCCTTTGTTAAAGTGAATGTGAATTTATCTTTATTTGTATAATCAAAAACTCTATCATTTTTAACGCTTTCGGGTGTATTTTTTTCTACGCCTTCCATCAGCATTTTTTCTAAATTTTGCATAAGAAATTATTCCTCATTTGTTAAACTCTTGTTTTTAATTCTACCACAAAGAAAAATCAGCCTTTTTAAATTATGCTTTTTAAATTTTTGTTAAATATTTGTCTAAAGCTTGAAAATAAATTATTCTGTAATTATGTTAATCACCGGTAAGATAGTAATCGTTGACGATGAAGATATGGTAATTAAAACCCTCAAAACTCTTTTAAAGATTGAGGGCTTTTCAAACGTAGATATCTTTAACAATCCCGAAGAGGCGCTTAAATTCATTGAAAATAACCCTTGCGACCTTATTATTTCCGATTTTATTATGCCTAAAATGAACGGTATTGAATTTTTATCAAAGGCAAAGAAAATTCACCCCGATACCACGCAGATTCTTTTAACAGGGTATGCCGATAAAGAAAATGCCATAAGGGCAATTAATGAGCTCGGCATTTTTAAATATATTGAAAAACCCTGGGGCAACGATGATATTATTTTAAATATTAAAAACGGAATTGAGCGTACAAGGCTTAAAGAACAGCTTAAAGATAAAATTGAAAAACTTGAAATTGCAAATAAAAAACTTGAAGAATATTCAAAATCTTTGGAAGAAAAGGTTGAAGAGCGCACAAAAGATTTAAACGTTTCAAATATTAAATTAAATACAATAATTGAAAATTTATCCGATGCGCTTATTTTATTTGATTTAAATAACAGGATTGTTCAGGTTAACAATCAGGCAAAAAAGCTCTTTTGTACAAATGAAAAAGATAATCTTTCAGGAAAAAATTTCTTTGAACTTATAATTAATGAAAAGAATCAAAAAATTAAAAAAGATGAAAAAACTTTGAGGGATTTCAGCGTAATAGACTATAGTGAAAATAAAAAAATTCCCGTTGAAATCAATCTTGCAAAAGTAAGCCTTAACGGGGAAGATTTTACAATAGCGCTCATCCGCGATATTACTTTCCAGAAGGAAAATGAACGTCTTAGAGATGATTTTATTGCAACGTTAACGCACGACCTTAGAACGCCGCTTCTTGCTTCAATTAATGCTCTTGATTTTGCACTGAATGGCGAGCTCGGGGATATTAATAATGAATTGAAAGAGCTTTTATCCGTTATGAAAAAAAGCTCGGAAGATATGCTGGGGCTTGTTAATGCGCTTTTGGAGGTATACCGCTATGAATCAGGCAAGCTGTTTTTGTGCAAAACGCACTTCAGCCTTGAAGAGCTGATTAAAGACTGTACTTCTAAATTATCCCCTCTTTTATATGAAGATAATTTAAAGTTTGAATTTAGTTTTCCTGATACAAATAACGGCAGTAATGGCGAAACCCTTATTAATGCCGATAAAAATGAAATAAGAAGGGTTATTTCCAATCTGCTCGGCAATGCAATTAAGCACAGTAAAAAAGACGGCATTATAAAAATCAATGTTTCTTATGATAAAAAAGATGCAAGAGTTGATATTGTTGACTTTGGCGAAGGTTTAAGTAAAGAAGATATTGAAAAGTTGTTTAACAGATTTTCTCAAGGCACAAGCAAAAAGCGCTCTGCCTCAACGGGTCTCGGGTTGTATCTTTCAAGGCAGATTATTGAAGCGCACAATGCGCAGGCAAACGGTGCCAATCTTCAAAATAAAAGCACGGCAAAAGATATTTTTGCATCGGGAGAACCCGATAAAGGCTGTACATTCAGTTTTATACTAAAAAATGCAATTGTTGATACGGTGAAAATATGATAAATGTTGAAACTGCGCCTCAAAAAACAATAAAAATCCTCCTTGTTGAAGACCATATTATGGCAAGGATGGGCACAGCTTTATATATTAAAAATAATCCTGAATTTGACCTTGTGGGACAGGCGGAAGACGGCCTTCAAGCGATAGATTTAGCCTCACGTTTAAATCCCGATGTTATATTGATGGATATAGGCCTGCCTAAAATTGACGGTATTGAAGCCACAAAAAAAATTAAAGAAAACGGTTCGGATGCTTCGATTTTGATGCTTACATCACGCGAGGATAAGGAAGATGTTTTTGCCGCATTGAGTGCAGGAGCTGACGGGTATATTATGAAGGGCTCAAACCTTGAAACCCTTACGGGTGCAATAAAATCGGTTAATCAAAAAGCCGGCTGGCTTGACCCTGTGATAGCAAGGGTTGTTCTTGGTAATATTCAAAATAGCGCCATGATAGAAAAAAAAGAAAAATCCGAAAATAATTCATACGGGCTTACACGAAAAGAACTTGAAGTCTTAAGCCTGCTTTCTGACGGGCTTACAAATCAGGAAATCTCCGAAAGACTTGTAATTTCTATTTCAACAACAAAAGCCCATGTTCATAATATTTTGCAGAAACTTTATCTCGAAGATAGGACAAAAGCTGTGGTAAAAGCCATAAAAGAAGGGCTTGTTTAATGCCCTGTTTTAAAATTAACGGTATTAAACCCGAAAGGCTTTTTGCAGCCCTGTTTTTAGTACTTATTATTCAAAACTGCACCCCTGCAATGGAATTTCCATGGAGTGATTTTGTTGAAGAATATAAACAAAGGAAACTTGAAAAAAAACAGCAAAAAGAAGCCGAACCCATGGTGCAGACAGTTCAGGAATGGATGGAGCGCGCCACGGATATAAAAATGGAACACAGAATAGCAGAGCCGTATAAGGAAGAAGAAAATAAAAACCTTGTAAAAAAGCTTGAATGGCCCGTATTTTTTGAAAAATATAATAATGCCCCGGGAAGCCGCGAATTTAATCTTGAAAAATTGCAGGCTGAAAAAAGCGCCCGTTCGCAGGGGGTAATAAGCCCGGATTATAAATTTATGGCATACACCGAATGCTATTATTATCCTTCATCAAGGCAGACAACTTCCGCATTTTTTATCTATCCGCTTGATACAATGAAGGGCAAAAAGCAGCGCGTAATTGATGCTAATGTGTTTGCAGGCGCAAAGAAAAAACCCTTGATTTCAAGCACAAACGAAAATATGAAAACAGCACTTTTTTCCGCGTTTGCCGTAGTTGACTGGTCAAAAGATAATAAAAAGGTGCTTGTTAAAGAACAGAGAGGTTCTGCCTATAATGGTATCTATGAAACGAATGTCTGGGTTTATTTTCTGGATGAATCCTTTGAGGATGACCTGCAGGATGCGGAAGGCGATTTGGACGGCGCTTATTATTCCGCCTCCCGTGCCGTTAAATATGATGAATTAAATGAAACAATAAAACAATACTGGTTTAATGAGGAACTTTTAAATTTAAACCGCTATAGATGGGATATAAAGCCTCTTGGATTTTATGCGAAAGATGAAAATATTGTAGTGTGCGTTGCGTATACCTATGATAAGAAAAATAAAGAACACCTTTTCCTTGGAAGCTGGGGTATAAACCTTGAAACTGGCGAAATAGGCTTGCTTTCAAAAACCGCGGATGAAGGCTTTGAAATATCTACAAACGGTTCTGTCTTAATTCGCCGCCTGCCGTAGTGTTTAATTTTTAAAATAGCAAGTTGCAAAACATCAATAATAAGCTATAATATAAAAGGAAACGGCAAAGCTTTTGCCTTACCGCTTCCCTTGTCCTAGAAAAAGAGCAAAACTAGGTCAATCATGAGCCTTACTAACAGTAAGGCTTTTTTGATGAGCATTATCTTGTTCATCTTTCTTTTTCCTTTCCACCTCGCTTTTCAACTAGTATTTTGTGGGGTGGATGTCGAGGACAATATAATTCAGTGATTAAATATAATTTTATAATGTATTGTGTTTTTAATCATCCTTTATAAAATGTAAAAAAAGGGTGCTGAGGTTACATGGTAACAGCACCCAAAAAGTTGTTTTATCGTAAAAATTTAGTTATTCCATTCAATCACTACCATACCGTTTGCACCTTTACCGCCCGTGTATGCCGTACCGTTATTAATAGCTCCGCCTCCACCGCCTCCGCCTGTTTTTCCTGCATTTTTTCCTGCTCCGCTTGAATATGCTCCGTTACAATTACCGTTAGGCATATTACCTCCACATCCTCCTAATCCCATAAGAGAATCAAACAAAGGACATATATCGGGAGTTATTGTTCCTCCGATTCCTCCGTAATCATCAGAGCCATCCTCTCCTTTTATAGAATCAGTAACAGAATTATCATAGTTTCCGCCCTTACCATGGCTTGAGCTTCCTGCATATCCGCCTTCACCGCCTTTAGCTACGGCTTTTTTACCTTCATTTGTTGTGATAAAGCTGTCGCCGCCGTTATTTCCTTTTAACCCTTGCTGAATATTTCCCGCAGTGCTTATTGCCGGTGCTTCACCGCCTTTCCCTACGGTTATTTGCACTTTTGTTCCGGGTGTTACCCAAACACCGTTATAATTTGCTATTTGGCCGGATGCTCCGCCGCCGCCGTTTGTGCTTCCCCATTCAATGTATATATATCCGTTAGCACCCTTGCCGCCGTGCCCCGGTCTTTTGCCGTCATTAACTATGCCTCCGCCCCCTCCGCCGCCTGCGCCGTAGCTTGAAGATAGTGCATCACCTCCGTTTGATTGGGCTCCACCTTCAACACCGCCTTTAACAAGAATGCCGTTTAGATTATAAAGCTGTCCGCCTTTGCCTCCGCCTCCGCCTCCGCCATTATTATATGATTTGGCGCTTCCGCCGTTTTCTCCGCCTGTATGAAAATTGCTTCCTTTCCAATTAACATACTTTATAACGTTGTTTCCGACAGTAGCGCTTGTTGTTTTTATTCCTCCGCCCATACCGTATGTATTATTAATATATGTTTCATTATCGGATGATTCGTATTTGCCTCCTTTGCCGCCTGATACGGAAATCAAAGCGGAAGAGCCCGCGGAAATTGATGTACTTCCCCCGTCACCGCCGTTTCTTCCGTATCCGTTATTGCCGTAGGAAGATGTGCCTTCTCCTCCTATTCCTATATTAAAATTGAGTTTTTGCCCCGGTGTTACGGATATTTCGCCAATCCATATCTGGCCCGCACCGCCTCCGCCGCCGCTGTTAGATTTTGCATAATACTGACATTTTAAACCGTTTGCAACGGAAGCTACGCTGTACCATAATTTAATAGCACCAGAGCAGCCTGCATTACATTTTGATGTTCCAAAAATTGAATTTAATGTGCCCTTGCCGCCTCCAACACCGCCTATACCGCCCCCGCCGCCTCCGCCGTTTGCACGGTTGCCGCCGGCAGCCCCGTTTGCTCCTGCAACATATCCTGAACCCCCGCTGCCAGCTATAAGTCCTCGTCCATTACACCAAGCTTGACCCCCGCCCCCGCCACGGCCAAAATTTGGATTAAAGGAACCTCCTCCATTACCCCCTCCGCCATTTGAAAGACCATATGCATTAGTGTCAGCGCAAGGAAAGCTGGAGATAGCACCACCGCCCCCGCCCCCGCCCCCGCCCGGTGCTTCAAAAACCATAGTTCCTGCATTTAAGATAGCTGTAGAACCGCCCCCGCCCCCGCTGCTACTTGCATCACAGGCTGTGGCGGAATTTCCGTTGCAATCTGCTCTTGCGCCTGCACTACCTGCAGTACCGCCTGTACCTCCAGCACCTCCCGCTACAACTAAAGCATAAGAGATTGAAGCGCCGGTATATCTACCATTGCCGCCAGGACTACCTACTTTTACCGTAATGGAAGAGGCGGGGGCTGTTATATTAAGTGCGTTATTAACCAAATAACCGCCTGAACCGCCTGGTGCAGTGCTTCCTCCGCCTCCTGCACCGCATGCGGTAACCTTATTTAAGGTGATATTATTTAAAAACTTGCCAAACTTTGCATTGGGATTAACCGTTGTATTGTCTGATGCAATGGTCCATTGCGTTATGCCTGAATCAGAGCATCTTGCCGTTAAAGCGGGTGCAGTATATGTGCTTGGTATGGCTGCAATATTTGTAAACACATATGTACCTGCATTTGTTTGCTGTAATTCTGCATTATTTATTGCGGGAATATTAGCATAATCAAAATCAGTGTTCAGCCCGCCGCCTGCACCGCCTCCGCCTGCACCTACCATAAACACTCTTAATTTGGTAACACCTGCAGGAACAGTCCAATTGCTTTCAGATGATGTTACCTCTTTAAAACCATACGTTGCACCCCCGCCGGCTCCGCCTCCGCCGACTGAAGTAACATTAATTACATTAACGCCGTTTGGAACAGCCCATTCAAAATCTTCATAAAAAGTACGGGAATAATCCGATTTTGTGCCTCCCGCATTTACATTTACGTTAACATTATCCCCGAGTCTTCTTGTCATAACAGGGGCTAATGCTGCAAGCAAAAGCGAAGCCACAAGGAGAGCCATGAGCATTTCAACTAGCGAAAATGCAGCAAATTGCGCGCCCGTGCTTTTGTGTAAATTTGATAATGCACGATAAAGTGCACTGATAAGCGATGAACTTTTCATTTTTCGTAACCTTTATTTAAGATAAACAAAACGTTTTGCAGGAGTATTGTCTTAAAGAAGACAGATTTTTCCATGCATAAAATTTAAACTTAATTAAATAATACGACTTATTAAGTATAGTGTCAACATTTTTAAGTCGTTATTTTTTGAACGTATACAAATTACTATTAAAACGGAGCGAAAATACTGTGAACGGTACGGATTTTAAAAAATATGTAGGCGAAAATATCGCCAAAATCAGAAAATACAGAGGTTACAGTCAGGAGTATTTATCTGAAGCAATAGGTATTTCCCCTAATTCATACAGCAGAATTGAACGCGGGCAAAATTTCCCGTCATCTGAAAGTTTTGCTAAAATCATTGATGCGCTTGATATTCAGCCTGCGGATTTATTTTGTTTCCCGAACGTTGAATCTGATGAAAAAATCAGAAAAGAAATTTACCGCAAAATGAAAATTATTGAAAAAGACCGCGAAAAGATGCTGAATATCTGGTTTTACATAAATTCAATCATCTAAAATATGCGGTTTTTTAAAATGTTTTATCGTTTTTATTTTTTATTATGAATGGGGGGAGCCTGAATATAGGCGGCATTCAGTGTATTCCGGCTTAAATTATCATCATTTGAATATTCTTTTGCAAGGGTAATCAGCGCATTTGATAAATCAGCGCCGTCTTCTTCAAAATTTATAATGTTGATATCTCTATCCTGCAGGTATTCTTTAATACTTTTTAAGCTTGAAGTGTCGCAAATAAGTGTATTTTTTGTTATCAGGCTTGAAATTTCAGAATACGGAATAAGTCTTGTTTCACTGCAGGTATATATATCGGTGCAGCCGGATACTGTGCTTCTAAAGTAGAATTGTCCGCGCCTGGCATCTAAAATCACATCAGGGTCAAGGTTTTGATATGTTTTATATAAAATATCAAGCGAATTTAAGCCCTTAACATTTTTATTCAATTCTTTTGCAAGGGTTTTTGCAACCGTAACGCCTGCTCTTATCCCCGTAAAGCTCCCGGGGCCGTTATTCACCGCAAAGAAATCAATTTCCTGAAGGGTTGTATTATTTTCTTCAAGTAATTTTTTTATTCCTGAAATTAAATAAGCGCTGTGATAATTATTTTCATCTGATTCATAAATTTTTGATACCGTAAAATCGCCCTTTGAAAGAACTATATACGTTTTATTTAAAGATGTGTCAAAAGCAAGAATATTCATTTATAAAAGCCCTTCTTTCTTTGCTTCCGTTTGAAGTTTTGTGACAAAATCTTCATATATTTTACCTTCGGGGATAAATTCATAATATCTTGTATCGTTAAATTCCGCTTCATCATAGTATACTTTAATATTCAGCCTGTCATAAGGCAGTTCGCCGGAGCCGAAATCCGCCCATTCAACAAATGTGAGCACCCCTGCTTTTGAATATTCTCTCAATTCTTCCTTTATGGTTTCAAGCCCTTCGTTTTCAAGGCGGTAAAGATCAAAATGATACACTGGCATTTTTGCACCGCTTGAAGGATTTATGGCACCTTTATATTCATTTAAGATTACAAAACTCGGGCTTGTGATTTTTTCGCTTACGCCTGAATTGTTTAATACAAAGCGCACAAATGCTGTTTTTCCTGCGCCTATATCCCCGAATAGTGATACAAAAGCCCCTGTTTCGGGTAAATTCTTTGCAAAAATTTTTGCAAGCTTTTCAGTATCTTTAATATCATTTGTCTTAATTTTCATAAAGCAATTGTAACATAAATATACAAATGCGCTTTTTTTATAAAGTTTTCAAAAGGCATGAACGATATAAAAAATATAAGGATGAAGCGATAAGGATGTTAAACTATGGAAAACAAAGAATTAGAATTTGACCAGTGGGATTATGAATACAGCCCTGTTTATTCGGAATACAACCCTTTGAGTGAAGAAGTAAAAAAGGAAATTCAAAGCATTTTAAAGCCTGAAAAAAAGGAAGAAAATACAGGCCTTTGCGCAAGTTTAATCAGAAAATTAATGCCCTGCAAGCTTGTATAGCATCGTTTATACAATAACGTCTTTCCGCAGCTTGCCTGCCCGGCGGCAAAAACTATTTCTGTTCGTGGAACTGGCCGCCCGCACAGATAATTTCAATAACTTTTAAAAGAAAATCCCTCGGCGCGTCCACATGGGTTAAAAAATGCTCCTGATTATCTTTATGACGGATTGTCATAATAACGCTTTGGTTTTTTTCCGCAGGAATATAAAGCGAAGCTATCTCATTATCTAAAAGTACGCGCATCTGAGCTTCCGCATCGTGCGCATCTTTCATAAGCGCTCCGTAATCACCGTTTATGGCAAAAATTCTTCCGCAGAACAGAGGCGGCTGGCCTTCTCTGGGGATTGCTTTCGGCGCAATATTAAAGCGGTTTGTAAAGGTGATGGTGTGCCAGAGGATATTAATTGTGGCGATTGTGCCTGTTGAATCAACATTTACAAAAACATTATCCGGAATATTTCTAACCTTGAAAGACTGCTTCATGGATTCTGCCACCTGTTCCATAATATCGGTAATTTTTATAAATGTTTCAGCCGTATTATGGGTAGATTTTTGAAAATCCAGAAACTGCTTATACATATAAACTGCAACAAGCCCCGTTCTTTCCTGTACAACGGAGGATTTTCTTATATGGTCTTCAAGATTATTCAAACTTTCAAAATTATTTTGCAATTTTTGTGTTAGTCCGCTTTTCTTAACTTATTAGCATGATACCTTAAATATGGGGTTAGTTAATATCATCATAATATTTTTTTTACAATTTTGAATACTTGATTTATATTAATTTTTTTAAAAAAATGTAGAAAATAAGTTTATCAGGCTTAAATAAGTGCGCTATAATAGAATAAATTAAAGTATGCGGGGAATTTAAAAACTTGGGAATTAACCTGAAATCAAAAGAATATCTTGAAAAATTTAATGAATATCTAAAAATTGAAAAGAATTTTTCGGAGCATACCTTAAGAGCATACTCGGCTGATGTTTTAACCTTCTTAATCTGGGTGAATGAGGCTGATATTGAAGAAATTGATACAAAGAAATTTTCCGAATATCTTTATTTTATCGGGCAATTAAATTATACAAAAACAACAATTGCAAGAAAAATTGCTTCAATCAGGGCATTTTATAAATTTTTATACAGAGAAGAAATCATAGATTTTAACCCGACAGATACTGTTTCAGGCCCGAAAAGAACAAAAAGCCTGCCTAATTTTTTATCTGATAATGAGGTGGAAACAATTCTTGCAAACGTTAAAACTGCGACCCCTTCAGGATTTAGAAACCGTGTTATATTTGAGCTCTTGTGGGCTTCAGGCATGCGTATAAGCGAACTTTCAGGGCTGAATTATGAAAATTTAAATTTAGAGCAGAATGAAATTACCGTATACGGAAAAGGTGCAAAAGAGCGTATAGTGCTAATTCCGAATAAAACAAAAGAAACGCTTAAAAACTATATAGAAAATGTTTCGGATTTAATCTGCAAAACGCCAAAAGGCCCAAAAAACCCTGTATTTATTAATAATCACGGTTTTAGGCTGCAAAATCAAAGTATCAGAAAAGCTTTAAAAGAAGTTGTAGATAATATTGAACTGCCAAAAAAAGTAACCCCGCACGTTTTTCGCCATTCTTTTGCAACAAAATTGCTTGAAAACGGGGCAGATTTAAGGATAGTGCAGGAATTGCTCGGGCATGCAAGCATTTCAAATACGCAGATTTACACCCATGTTTCAATTCAAAGATTAAAAACGGTATATGAAAAAACCCACCCGAGAGCATAATATACTCTTTGCTGCTTAAATACGGATGGTATTAGCTCCTGCGGGCAATATTTTTTCAAAATAAATTTAAATAAAATTTTTCGTACTATGAAAAAAATATTGATAATATCAGGTACGGTTTTATTTTGTGCAATTTTTCTTGTATCCTGCGCAAAACGCGAAATTGCACAGTTAAGGTTTGTTGAATACGAAGTTGTTGAACCTAAAATTCAGGACAACAAAAAAGAATTCTTCGGCTATATAAAAGCGGGCGGAGATATGGAATTAAGCTTTGAAACCTCGGGTGTTATCACAAAAATAAATTTTACTGACGGCGATATCGTGCGCAAAGGTCAGGTTATAGCGGAAATTGACAATAAAATTCTGGAATTGGAAGAGGTGGAAAACCGTGCTGCACTTATGGATGCAAGAAATCAGTATCAAAATGCAAAAAATTATTATGAAAGAATTGATAAACTGCACGCCGTGGGCGGAATTTCGGATAACGATTGGGACAGGGCAAGAACCGATATGCAGTCAAAAGAGCATCAAATCCAGATTGCAAAAGAACAGCTTGAAATAGCAAGAAAGCGCGTAGGTTACGGGAAATTATATGCACCTGATAACGGAATAATTTTAAAAAAAGTAAAAGAGGAAAACCAGTACGCTGACCCCGGGCAGCCTGTGGTTATTTTTCAGGATAACAGAAAATCGGAAGCCAAAATTTTTGTATCTGAAAAATATATAAATAATTTTTATAAAGGTAAAGAAGTTGTACTTAAATCGGATGAAGACATTGAACCGAAAACCGCTAAAATTAAGAGTATTACTAAGACAAGCATAGATGAAGGCGCCTACAGGGTAACTCTTATTCTTGATAAAAAATACCCTGAGCTAAAGGACGGTATGGCAATTCGAGCTATTGTGGAATTTACGCCTGATAGTACGGAAAAAGTAATAGAATTGCCAGCATCCGCTGTTCTTGAAGATGAAAATTCAAGCTATGTCTGGCTTCTGGTGGATGTCAAAAAGGGGGTTGCAAAAACCAGAAGACAGAATATTAAAGCTATAGATATAAATGATGAAAACATAGTAGTAGACGGGCTTCACAGGAATGATTTGGTTGTAATCAAAGGGGCAAGCGAAATTATGGACGGGCAAAAGGTCAAAATCAGGGGTGCGGAACAATTTTAACAAGATTATATACCCTAAAACTTTGTGTGCAGCGTATTTACGGTAAAATATGGGTGAATTTTTTATAAAAAATAAAATTTTTCTGATTGTCTTAACCCTGATACTTACAATTGGGGGGATTTTTTCCTATAAAAACATAAAAAGAAATGAAGACCCGGGGTTTAAAATAAGAACTGCTACAGTCACAACTGTTTGCCCGAATATGACCGCAGATGAGGTGGATAGATACGTCAGCCGCCAGATTGAGGATATTATCCTTGAAATGGATGAAGTAGAGCATATTAAAACCCAGTCATATGACGGACTTTCGATGATTTTTGTGGAAATTTATGAAACCTATACCGTAATTCAACCCATCTGGGACAGGCTCAGGCGAAAGGTTGAAATTGCAAAAAAGCTTCTGCCTTCCGGTTTAGAACCCATTGTAAATGATGAATTTGCCGATGTCTTCGGTACAATTTTTTCAATATCGGGAGATGACTACTCCTACAAGGAATTGAAGGATATTGCAGATGATATTCAGGATGAACTTTTAACCCTTGAAAATGCAGGCAAGGTACAGCTGATGGGGGCTCAAAAAGAAGCGGTATATCTTAATTACAGCCCTAATGACACTATAAATAACAAAATTAATCATACAATTTTACAGGATTATCTGCAAAAAACAAATGTTCTGGGGCTCGGCGGCCATATTAAAACGGGCGGAAAAAGCCTGTTTATCGAAGGTACAAGCAGTTTTGACAGAGTAAACGATATAAAAAATATGCCGCTTGAAATTTTTAATAAAAGCATAAGATTATCCGATATTTATAATATCAAAAAAGGCTATGTCGACCCTCCTGCAAGCATTTGCAGGGCAAACGGCAAAAATGCAATTCTTTTTATTTTATCAATGAAAGACGGCGGGAATATTTTAAAATGGAGTGACGAGATTAAGGCCGAAATTCGCCATTTGAAAGAGTATTACCCTATAGGACTCAATTTTGAAATTATGGCTCTGCAGGGAGATTACGTTAAAATTCTGACGGATAAATTTACTTCAAGTCTGGCGCAAAGTATTGTTATCGTTGGGATTATGGTTCTTATAATCCTTGGAATAAAGACAGGGCTTATAATATCAGGAATTATTTTCTGTATTATTTTGTCTGCAATTTTTATTATGGAAAAATGCGGAATCGGGCTTGATAAAATTTCATTAAGTGCGCTGATTATTTCCTTAGGAATTCTTGTAGATAACTCAATTGTTGTTGCAGAGGGGGTTTTAGGGCAAATTAAAGCAGAAATGCAAAACAGCGTTAATAACCCTAAAAGCCTTATGAATACTGTAATTGAAGTCACCCGTAAATATCAAACCCCTCTTCTGTGCGCCAGCATTATTACCTCATGCGCGTTTTTGCCTGTTTATCTTGCTAAAAGTGCAGTGAGCGAATACTCTTCAGCACTTTTTAAAGTTGTGTTTATAACGCTTATGTTAAGCTGGTTTTACTCAACTGCCCTTTTGCCTTATTTTATAACGGTTTTCAGGATAAAACCCTCCGATGAAAAAAGCAGCAAAATTGATGCGGTAAAATTATTTACCCCTTTAATCAACTATAGTGTGGAAAATCCGAAAAAAATTATGTTAATAGCTTCTGTTTTTGCACTTTTTAGCCTGTTTTTGTTTGCCTTTGTGCCAAAAATTTTCTTTCCAGATTCGGACAGAAATATGTATGAAATCAGATTAAATCTTCAAGAGGGCTCAAATATATACAAGACAAGGGATTACATTGTTAAAATTGAAAATTTTATTAAAAAAAGACCTGAAACGGGAAATTTCTCAAGCTATATAGGAACATCAGCCCCCAGATATGTCTTATCTTCAAGCCCTGTGGCAGATAGAGAGAATTTCGGCATGATTCTTGTGAATACAGATTCCTATAAAAGCGTTGATAACAGTATAAAAGAGGTTAAAAAATTTATAGACGATAATTTTGCCGATGTAAATTCCGTTGTGCGCAAAGTGCCTCTGGGACCGCCTTATGATGCCCCTGTAGAGATTAGAATTTTCGGGCTTGATAAAATTCAAATTTTCAAATATGTATATAAATTTCAAGAAAAATTAAAAAACATTGAAGGGGTTTATCTGGTTAAAAATGACTGGGGGAGTAAGACTCCAAGGATAAAAATTGAAATTGATAATTCAGCTGCAGCAAGGCTTAATTTAACGTCTTATGATGTGTTATCCGCTATCCGTGCGGGTTATCAGGGAAATATAATTTCAAGCTATATGGAAGGAACAACCTCTATCCCTATAATTTACAGGCTTTCAGAGGATTTCAGGAACGGTAAAGACATTGAGAATATTCAAATTTTAGCTTCAAATGGCAAAAGCATTCCGCTGTCATCGGTGGCAAAAACAGTGCCCGGCTTTGAATATCCTAAAATTTTCAGACGGGATAACAGACTCACCGTAACTCTGCAGGGGTGGATAGATGAATCAACCACCGCAAATGCTGTGATAGAAAAGATTAAGCCTGATTTGGAAAAAGAAAACTGGCAGCTGGGCTATGGTTTTGAGCTTGGCGGCACCTATGAAAACTCTAAAAAAGGCAATAACTCAATTATGAGGGAAATCCCGACTGCCTTTTCCGTTATTATTCTTATTTTAATTATTCTTTTTAGGCAGATTAAAAAACCTTTAATTACGATTATATGTGCGCTTTTAGCCTTATCCGGCGCTAATTTCGGGCTTTTTATAACAGGTTCTTATTTTGGATTTATGACATTTTTAGGCTATATCTGTCTTGTGGGAATTGCCGTAAACAATTGTGTTATTTTCCTTGAATCGCTGAATGACAGACGGGAAGACCCTTATGAAGAAAGTTTGAATTCTGCTCCCGCGCTAAAGCCATCCTTTTTAGAAATTAAAACTATGGTTAAAAACACGGCTATATCAAGGGTTACGCCCGTATTTTTAACTGCGGTGACAACAATCGGCGGAATGCTTCCTTTGTGGCTTGGTAATGACCCCATGTTCTCATCCCTTGCAATAGCAATAATTTTCGGGCTTTTGGCCTCCGTTTTTATTGCTCTTCTTGCTGCGCCTGCACTGTATTTGATTTTTAGCGGGTTTGAAAAATAAAAATTTTATTTTAAAGAATTCAAACATTCTGTAAGTTTGTCTATATCACTGATTTCAAGCGAAGAATTCAGGGAAATTCTAAGACGGGCGGTGTTTTTAGCCACCGTCGGGTACCTTATCGGCAGAATATAAAAACAGTTTTCAATTAAATTCTTTGAAAACTCTACGGTGCGGGAGTTTTCGCCGACAAGAACGGGTGCGATGTAGCTTTCTCCCATAATTCTAAAGCTTTTTAAACTTTTTCTAAAGTGCGTGTTTAAATTAAAAAGTTTTTTTTGAAGAGAATTATCGGCTAAAATCCGCTTTTTTAGGGCATAGTAAGAAAATGCAACGCTGATTTCAGGCAGTGTGGTTGAAAAAATAAAACTGCGTGCAAAATTTACAAGATAATTAATTAAGACTTCGCTCCCGACAGTAAAAGCGCCGTATGAGCCTGCGGCTTTTCCAAACGTCGCAAGTATTAAATCAACACGGTTCAGGGCATTTTGCTCTTTGCAAATTCCTGTCCCGCCTCCGTAAACCCCGAAACTGTGCGCTTCATCAATTATTAAAAGCGTATTAAATTCTTCTTTTAAATCTGCAAGTTTGTTGATATCCGTTATATCGCCGTCCATGCTGAACAGGCTTTCTGAGGATATTATAGCTTTTTTATGGTTTTTTCTGTAACGCAGGAGTTTTTGTCTTAAATCATCGTAATCAAGGTGTTTATAGGGTATAATTTTTGCGCCGGAAAGCCTTATACCGTCTATGATACTTGCATGATTTAATCTGTCAACAAAGACGACATCATCTGAATTTACAAGCGAAGAATATAACCCGACATTTCCATGGTAGCCGCTGTTGAAGATTAAAGCGCGTTCTTTATTAAAAAGTTCCGCCAGAAAATTTTCCATCTTTAAATAAACGGGGCTTGTGCCGCAGAGCAGTCTTGCGGAAGGGTTTGAAATTTTTTCTCCGCCTTCAATGTATTCTTTTAAAAATTCATTCCTCAAATCAAAATCATTTGAAATACCGAGATAATCATTGCTTGAAAAGTTTAAAAGCCTTTTATCATCTAAAATTATATACTTTTTATCATGTTTAATATCTTTAATATATCTGTATGAAGAATTTTTCTTTAATTCTTCAAGAGCCGTAATATATGGTGCATAAAGGTTATTTTTCATCTTCAAACCATACTTTATTCATAGCGCAGATTAAATTATGCTTTTTGCAATATTCGATTAAATCGCTTTTTATTTCTTTAATCAAAATGAAAACCGCAATAAGGTTTGGCACAGCCATTGCAAGCAAGGTTGCATCCGTGAAATCTATAACGCTTTGAATATTCATTGATGAGCCTATTATAATAAACAGGCAGAATAAAATCTGGTAAATTTTTGTTCTTTTAAAACCTTCGCCAAAGATATACCCCCATGCTTTCTGACCGTAATAAGACCAAGAAATAATGGTTGAGATTGCAAAAAGGATAATAATAAATGCCAGAATATAAGGGAAAAAGCTTATGGCGCTTGCAAAAGCGGCAGAAGTTAATTCAACGCCCGATATTCCTTCATTATAATCTAAATATTTGCCGGTTATGATTATCACAAATGCAGTCATAGAGCACACTATAACCGTATCAAAAAACGGCTCCATCAAAGAAACAAAACCTTGAGAAACAGGCTCCTTTGTTTTAACGGCAGCATATGCGATGGGTGCGGAACCTGAACCTGCTTCATTTGATTGAATTGAGCGTCTCATTCCCATTATAATACACCCCACTATACCGCCCGTAACTGCTTTCGGGAAAAATGCTTCTTCAATAATCGTGCAGAGTGCCTGAGGTATATGGGTAATATTTGCAAAAATTATAACAAGGCTTATTACTATATAAAGCCCGCACATAAACGGAACAATTTTTGAAGTTACATTTGCGATACTTTTAATCCCGCCCACAATTACAAGCCCTACAAGAATTGCAATAATAAGCCCGAATAACCAGCTGTGAGCGAAAAATATGCTGTTTTCCCCTCCGGTTATATTCACCATCTGCTGTGTT
This sequence comes from Candidatus Gastranaerophilales bacterium, assembly GCA_910587055.1. Taxonomy (GTDB): domain Bacteria; phylum Cyanobacteriota; class Vampirovibrionia; order Gastranaerophilales; family Gastranaerophilaceae; genus MGBC122484. The sequence continues at coordinate 69,261 of CAJUKY010000003.1, read as the reverse complement.
GCCTGATTTGCCTGAAACATACATCCGCCGCTCAAAGCTCCGGGTATGCACATTAGCGCAAAAAATATAGCCATAGGCTGCCCGAGCCATCTTAAGCCCTTTCTTGTAAGCCCGTGAGCTATATAAAACATAGGGCCGCCTGAAACTGAGCCGTCAGCGTTAAAACGTCTGTATTTTAATGATAATGTTACTTCGCAAAATTTTAAGGCCATACCGAATATTGCGCCGACTCCCATCCAGAACATTGCCCCGGGGCCGCCGATTGATATTGCTATTGCAACACTTGCGATATTTCCTAAACCGACCGTGCCCGATAAAGCAGTAGCAAGAGCGCCGAAAGATGATACTTCACCGCATTTTGAATTGTGTGATTCATTAAATTCCGTTTTCTTTTTAACAAATATTTGCTTTAAAGAATGCTTAAAACCCCAGATACCTATCCATCTAAGGTAAAAAGTTGCAATTATGCTGGAGATAAGAAGAAAAAGTATAACAACAGGCACCTTTACCCCTGCAATATCAACAGAAAAAAATACAATTTTTGAAAAAACATCGGAAAACGGCGCAAAATATTCATCTATTTTCTCATCAATGCTTGCAGCATATGCGCTCATCGGAGCCGCTAAAAACGTCAGGATTACTGCGGGCATCAGAAACAGCCTGTTTAATATATTTTTTGCCATAAATTCTCTCACTCGTTTTATTTACTGTTTATCCACGGGAATAATCAAAACCCGCCCTATCTGCAGGCTTTCAGGGCTTTGAATGTTGTTAATCTTCTTTATTTCTTCGATTTTTTTTGTGTCATATTTTCCGTAAAATCTGTATGCAATTTTATTCAGAGTATCCCCGCTCTTTATTGTATATTGTTCTCTGCTGCCTGTTTCCGTAATTTCTTTTGCCTCAGATACCACTTCAAGCCCCGCAGCTTTTTTAGGGGGTTCAGGGATATCTTCTTTTTTGGCAGGCATTGATGAAACCCATACAATCAGGCTTACAATTATAAGAAAAATAAGACCGCCTATAATGCCGATGCTTAAATATACTCCGTCGGTTTTAGCTTTTACTTTTATCTTAATTTTTCCCGTATTTGAAACATTTCCCGAGGAACCTGAACCCGCTGTGACGTTTTTCATAAAGCTTCTGTATAAAACATCAAGTTCAGGGTTTTTACTTGTTCTTAAAAATTGATTAGCATCTGAAGACACTCTCTTTGTTGCTTGAAACTTAACATTTTCAAGCATAGACATTCTTTCTTTCGTTAAATTTGATCTGTGGAGAGTAGAGCTTTTCATAGTTGGATTTATCACCGTTTATAAATTATTCTCTACAATAGTAATAAAAACAAGGCTGCATTTCAAGAAAAAGAAATATACGCATTAAGAAATATTACATTCGAACTAATTTTCAGCGCTATTTTTTGGATACTGCGTATTTTTTGGCACCGGCAAACATGGCATCTAAAAATTCTTTATTGCATGAAGTGTCAAAGCCGCTGTCTTCCAGATGCTCAATAAATATATTTTTCCATAATTCAAATAAATCGGCATCTTTAATATTTAAAATTTCTCCGATTTTTTGAAATTCTGAAAAGTCGATGTATAAAGGTTTTGCACCTCTTAAGATATCAACAAGTGCAAGTCTTTTCTTTCTTTCAAATTTTTTCAAAAATTCAACCGTTGAAAGTTTATTTTTTTTCATGTGTTCTTTTATGGTTTCAAGATTTTTATTATACGGCACAGGATCTGATGAAATCACGTACTCATCAAATTCTTCAGGCATTATATCCATAACCGTTGCAATTCTTTCCAGAGTTGTTGTTCTGGTTGAAAAAGGAATGGTCTCATCAATAAGATTGTATACATAAGAAAGAGTTACGCCAATCATTTGCGCGAAGTCTTTTTTATGAATTTTGTTTTTTTCTAAAAAGTCAAATACTTTTTTTGAACTTTTTTGTTCGTTTTTTTTGTCTGTTTTTTTATCCTGCATAGCTTTTGCTCCTGATTTTATGTTATCATACATAGTAATACGCATTATTTAACTTTTATTAAACTTTTTTAAAATACCTTGTTTAACTAAATATAAGATTAATTAATTTCAAACTACAAATACTAACGAAAGAGGTATTAGCCTATGAAAGCTATTATAGGGCTCGGAAACCCTGAAACTAAATATAATTCTACCAGACACAATATAGGCTTTATGGTTGTGAACAAAATCCTCTATTCTAAAGATATCAGATTATGTGAAAAATTTAAATCCTTTTTTGCAAAAAAGGATGATTTAATTTTTCTTTTGCCCCTTACATATATGAATTTATCAGGTGAAGCAGTAATTCAAATTGTAAATTTTTATAAACTAAAGCCTCAGGATATTCTTGTAATTTATGACGATATAAGTCTTGATATGGGAACACTAAGATTTAGAAAAGACGGCTCAGATGGCGGACATAACGGCATTAAATCGATAATAAAACATCTTTCAAGCAAAGATTTTAACAGGCTGAAAGTAGGCGTGGGACCTTATAAAGGTGATATGGATCTGGCAAATTTTGTGTTGCAAAAGTTTACAAAAGAAGAGAATGAAAAAATGGAAAAAACAGCCGAAATTGCAAAAGATGCGGCACTTGACTGGGTGAGTACCGATTTTGAACACCTTCAATCTAAATATAATAAAAAGTGGTTTTAGCATACTTCAATCTTCTTTTGGCTTTTTTAATAATAAAAGTATAATAATAAATGTATGGCAAAAACTATCATTAAGCATATATTTATTTTAATTTTTGCGGCAGCTTTAACGGTGCCCGCTTTTGCCGAAGAAGAAATAGTGCTTGATATGCCGGATTTTTCCGGTATAAAAGATTCAACTAAAACTTTTTTAAATAAAGGAAGGCAAAAAGCTGTTAATTTAAAAAATAAAAGCGTGGAAAAAATAGATGCTGCAAAAGAAAAGGTTGATGCCGCCAAAGAAAAAACCGGAAATAAAATTCTGAGTAAAACAGGAAAACCCACAGGAAGTACGCCAAAAGGGCTTACAAAAAAAGAACGCGAAGAATTAATTCTAAAATATCAGGATAACGGATATTACGGTACTCTGCCCAATATCGAAAGAGAATTTGACTATCTTAAGCAAAAAAGCAGAAAAATGAGCCCGGATGGCAGATATAAAGACGGTTTTATTGATGAAGAAAATTTAAAAAAAGCTCCGCTTGAGGATGAATTATTTCTCGATGTCATTTTAAAGAAAGAAAAAGATACAAAGTTTACAAAAGATGCCCTTAAAATGATTCCGCTTTTGAATAATTTTAAAAATTGTATCGAAAATAACTGCGACATACAAAGATTTAATGCAAATGTTAATACGGTTGATTTATACGCAAGGCGTCTTGAAAAAGATTACGGAATGACGCCCGACAGCCAAAACGAAAGTTTTTATTTAATACAAAATATAGCCTATCTTGCAAAGTTGCAGGGGAATTTAAAATATGAGGCTAATTTTTATTCAAAATATATGCCTTTAACAGGTACTGTTTATTCAAGTGAAAATATTGAAAAGAAAGATTACGAGCTTTTAATGGAACTTAATAAAACAATATTTACATTAGAACAGTTAAAATAATAGCCCCATTTGCTTTGCTTTGGTTAATGAAAATTTTAAACCTTTAAGATAAATTTCTTTATGAAAATAAATCTTTAAAAGGGAAAAATTTTATGAAAAGAGCTGTATTTGCCTTTATTTTATTGTTTTTCTGCAATAATGTATATGCTGAAATTGTAATAGATAAACTTGAAGACCCTGAATATTTAAACGGGCCGAAAACAACATATAATAACCATGTGCCTTTTTATAACACGGGCAGCACTACCGCAAAAAGAACTTATAATCTAAACAGCGGGCAATTAAGCAAAGTTGAAAGAAAAGTATTTGGCCGTACGTACGTAGGCGATGATGCAACAAACAGGCTCCAAAGACTTGAATCAAACGTATTCGGTGCGGTGCAAACGGGAGATGAAAACAACCGCCTGAAAAGACTTTCAAGCGCTACGCAAAACTATGCAAACAAGTATCCTGAATACACTGCATATAATAACGGAAATTATTATAACTATTACAATGCTTATAACAATCCGTATTATAACAGATATACGCCGTATAGACCCTATAATAATCCTTATGCAAGACAGGGTATAAGAAGATTATTCAGAACGATAAGGAATAACGGTTCTCTTACAGGTTATACCCCGCCTGTAAATACATACAGCCAGGATACTTTCTATAATAATTCATTTACATCTTATCCGTCTTCAAACGGTTATTACACAGGTGCTGCAAGCAATCCAAATAATTTTACGAATTTATTTTCAAACGGACAATCAGGCTCTGAAACCTATTATGATGACGGCAGATACAGAAGAAACCTAAGTTCGTCTTCAGGCGGCTGCGGAGTAAAGGTGATATATTAAATCTGAATATATTTTGATAATTTAAAAATATTCAATTTGCTTTATGTTAAAATCCCCGCCGGAATTGCGGGGATTAAATCTAATATTTTAATGTTTAATTTTAATTTATGTATCAAAAAATGAACTATCAAAATATGCGTCAGAAAATTGATCCTGTAAAGATGTTATATTATTATTTGCTTTGATTATAAACTCATTGCATCTCTCAACATCTTTAAGCCAATTGTTATAACCCTCGGGGTCAAGGTACTTATCAGGTTTACTATTCATAAGCCTAGTTAAGGCATCTTGTTCACTTTGCAATTTTACTGCCGCTTTATCAAGAGGAGTATTTGCTTGCTGTTGTATTTTGCTGACACTGTCTGTTGATTGTTGTACTTGAGATTGCGCTTGAACTGGTTGTGTTGGTTGTGTTGAATGTGTTTTTGCATAATCAAGATTTGCTTGTGCTTGTTCGATGGCCTTCTGATTAGCTTTGTAATCTGCTTTTGTAAGAGTTCTATTGTTTATTCCCTCTTGTTGTGTTTTTATAGCATTGCTTAATTCTTTTTGTGCCTGCTCAATTGTGAGATTTTTATTTGTTGGTTCAATATTTGAATTTGACTTTGAGCCAACTTTTACCTCAGCACGGCTTGACTGCCAGTCATCCTGTTTAATGCCACTTTCTTGTGCAGGTTTTGTTTCCGGTTCGATTTTTGGTTCCGAAGGTTTTGGTTCCGAGGTTTCTGTTGAAGATTTATTGTTTCTATTTGTTAATTTTCCAAATTTGCATGGTTCTAAACTATCTGAGGTATAAGCTTTTACTTTTTCTCTAAAACTTACTTTCTCGCCGCTTGCAACTTTTTGTGACAACTTATTCATGTTACTGCCTTTTGTTTCTGCAAAAGTTTTAGCCCTGCCTTTTATTGACTTAATACCGCCTGCAACAGCTCCTATTGAAAGTCCTGTGGTGAATATTCCGGAACCTACCTGTTCACAAGCTGCTTTTGCTTCGCCATCTGTTCCGGTACCGGAATTAGCTATTTCATCAGCTTTTTGTAATCCGGTTACAATAGTACCGATACCTTTTGCAATTCCAATTGCGCCGCCTACAAAAGCAATAGGCCCGCCAATAGTGCAGGCTACAGCTGCAATACCGGTGCCGAAAACACCCAGAGCTGCAACGCCAAGTAGAGCACCCCCTGCTGCTACAATTGCCGGTAAAAAGTTTCCTTTAGCTGCTTCGGTAAAAGGAGCCTTTATCATATTTACGGCCGATTTCAAAACGCCCTTGCCGACACTTTCGATTTTTTCACCGGTGCTAAGCCTTCCATCCTCTTTTCCGTCTGTACAGGCATAATCTGCATCCAGTTTTTCGGTTTTGGTTTCACTGCTGGAGGTTAAAATAGAAACATCTTCTTCTGCCGGTGTTGTGTTTGTTACCCCCCCCGTACCGTTTGGTGCAGTTAAATAAGCAGGTTGATAATTCGTATCAATGGCATAAGGCATTGACATAGGCTCTCTCCTCAATAATATTTTTCTCTCTTATATTTAAATAAAGATTTTTGGTTTATAAAAATTGCTTAAAAAGTATATAAAATTTATTCAAACCCTTCTACGGTAGCAATTTTCAGAGTTAATATTTCTTAATATTTATAAAGATTTTTTCATAATATAATTCTGTTTATAAACTGTTATGGAAAATAAAATTTCTGCATTAGCGCTGATTACGGTTTTTTATATATTTGGTTTGTGTGCTTTTTACGGGGGATGTCACGTGGCTTTTGCCTGCTTTATAACACTGGCTTTAATATTACTCATTTTATGTAAAAAATTAAAACCTTTGCTCTGCATTATTTTAAATTTTGTTTTTATTTTTGGGTTTTTTAATGCAAAGCTGCACTATAAAGAATTTGACGGTCTTTCGAATATAAATTCCGTAAATAATGTTATTTTAAAAGGCAGAGTTTATTCTATACCAGATATTGCTAAAGAAAAAAAGACGGCAAAATTTGCCCTCGGTGTATATGAAGCACAAATTTTTAATGATGATATTAAGCCTTCAAATACAAAAATTCTGGTTTCAATCCAAAGCGATAAAGAAAGATATAAAGATGTTAAAATAGGCGATATCATTGAAATTAAAGGTAATTTAAGAAAACCTGCGGAAGCCTCAAATCCTTCCGAATTTGATTATAAAAAATATCTTCAAAATAAAGATATTTTTGCCATTCTTTATTCAAATAATAAAGAATTTAAAGTTTTAAATCACCCTAATATTTTCAATGCTGAAAATAAAATCAAAGAACTGTGGTGGTGCATTTTACAGGGGCTTGATAATACGCGCGATAAAATTATTGCAAAGCACGGGCAATATATAAAAAGCCCGAATTTAGAGGTTCTGGGCGGGATTGTTTTCGGGGATGATGCTGTAAATCCTCCTGACAGCATCAAACAATCTTTCATAAATTCGGGGCTTTTACATCTTCTTGCAGCATCAGGCCTTAATGTAGCGCTGATTTTTAGTATATGGTGGGCTTTAAGCGGATTTTTGAATTTTTCCTATAAAGCAAGACTTGCGGCCGGAATGGGGATTATTGTTTTTTATACCTTTATGACAGGGTTTCCGCCCTCCATATTAAGGGCCTCCATAATGCTTATCATAATTTTAGCCGGCAAATTGATGTTTAAAACAGCAGATAATATTACCCTTGTTTTCTTTACGGCTCTTATTATGCTTATTTGTAATCCCAAACTTTTAAATGATGTCGGGTTTCAGCTATCGTTTCTTGTAACGGGCGGGCTTATAACATGTATTGAACCTCTGTGTTCTAAAATGAAAAATGCCGACAAAATTTACAAAAAACGGGTTTATAAACTTGTTTCTTTGCATTTTCCGCCTGATTTTACAGGTTCAAAATTTATTCTCGGCTTTTTATTTATTTTTTCACCTGTATCTCTTCTTTCAATGGTTCTTGTGCCTTTAATAGCACAAATCTGGGCTGCGCCTTTGCAGATGTACTATTTTAATACATTTACCCCGTACGGTGTTTTTGCAAATATTGCGGTTTTACCCTTTATCGGTGTTGTTAGTTTTGTCGGGTTTTCAAGTTCTGTTATGGCGTGGATACCTTTTTTTGGCGATTTTATAATAAAAATTTCAAGTTTTATATTAAATCCTTTAATAACAGCCTTGCTTTTTATTTCAAATTTTTTCTCAAAACTTCCCGATGCGGTTATAAAAATGCCCTCGGGGCAGGTTTTTCAAATTACTGCATATTATTTGATTATTTTAACCTTTATTCAATGTATACGTGATAATTTTAAAAAGAAAAAACACAATATTATTTTACTTATCTTTGTCATATTTTTTACAAGTTCAATTTTATACAGTGCAGGAAGGCGGTTTTTCAACTGCGATTTTGAAATTACCGCTTTTTCTGTCGGAAATGCTGATAATTTTTTAATTAAAACTCCAAGTAATAAATATATAATGATTGATGCGGCAAAATTGCCATATAGAGGGGTTTCGGGTGCAAAACGCATAACGCTTGAATATCTTTATGATAAAAATATAAAGGAGCTTGAATATTTAATTATAACTCATTTTGATAGTGATCATTCGGGCGGAACAATTGATATACTTGAAAATATTAAAGTTAATAACGTGCTTGTTCAAAGAAAAACCTGCAATACGGTTAATTCCTGTTCTATTTTCAGCTATATGAATAAAAATAAGATAAAATATGCCCTTGCAGCGAATAATGAAATTATTTATAAAGAAAATGAACTTGAAATCAAAACCCTTGTTCCTGATAACTTGAAAACCGGCAGGGAAGATGATAATGAAAATTCCATAATTACACTTGCAGACTATAAAGGAAACAAAGTTCTTTTTATGGGTGACGGCTGTATAAAAGCCTTTAATTCGGTAAAAAAGAACATTCCTTCTGATATTAAAATTTTAAAAGCAGGGCACCATGGGGCAAAAGGCGTTGTTGATAAAAATATGCTCAATTATCTAAGGCCTGAATATACAATAATTTCAACAGGTTTGAACCACTACGGGCATCCGCATATTGAAACAATAAAACTGCTTGAAAATTCAGGCAGTAAAATTTATTCCACAAAAGATAATGGCGCAGTAAAATTTTCATTTAAAAAAGACGGCGATATTAAAATTTATACATTTTTTAATAAAGAAAAAATGTATAAATTTAAAAATTAATCCTTCATTGCAAGTTTGCAAATCATGGTATAAGGGCAGTATTTGCAAGCTTCATTTGATGGTGTAGGCTCAAAATTCAAATTTTTAACATTTAAAACAAAATCTTTAATTTTATTTTCAATTTCAATATTATCTTCTTCCGTCAGGTTTGCATTTGAATATGTAAAACCTTTTTCAAGATATAAAAGCGAACAGTCGCAAATTTCAGCCCCCGGGTTTATTTTTTCATATAAATATTTATAAAACCTGAGCTGGTTATGATAATCTTCATCGGGTTTAATCTTTTTAACAGATCCTGTTTTAAAATCATAAATGTATAATTTACCGCCGGCTTTTACAACCCTGTCCACAAAGCCTTTTAAAGTATATCCGTCTTCTTTTGTCTCAAGTCTTAATTCGCTTGCAATAATATTTTCAAGCGGAGTTTCCGTTAATTTTAAATAATTTTCGTTGAAGATATCCTCTCCGCGCTGCATAAAATTTTGTCTCGATTCTTCATCTTTAAATTCAAGAGTATTCATCTTTTCTTTAAAAAATGCCAGAGTTTCATCAAGAGAAGGGTAATTCCCCCGTTCTTTTCCGCTTCTTGCCATTTTTTCAAGAGCAAAGTGGACAGCAGAACCGAATGAAAGATTGTCAACCTCCTCAAAATATACGGGGATATTAAGAATGCTTGAATAATAATATTTTTTGGGGCAGCTTAAATATTCATTTAAAGCGGAAGCGCTGACCGTAACATCATCGGTTCTTTGTTTTAATTCATTTTGAACATCTGATGAATTTTGATACAGAAGTGAGCGTTTAAGCTCTTCCATATACCCTTCAAGGTTTGTATCAAAAGTCTTTTTATCGCACATTGCAGGATTATTAAACATATCTGATGATAAATATTCGCTCATAGCCTGAACGTTCATTTCATCATCGCAATTTGCATAGCTTAAATACAGACCGAATTTTGAGCGCGTAATACCTACAAATAAAAGTTTCAACTGCTCCGCTTTTTTATTTTCTTCTTTATCATCAAGAAATTGTGATTTTTGAACCGGTATATCAAGACTCACGGGCGAACGGGATTTTTCCCAAAGGCGCGCAGTCAATTGGGGCAAAAATACATATTCAAATTCTCTTCCTTTTGAGCCATGATAGGTTAAAAGCTGAACAGCATTGCCGCAATAAGGTTTTTTTTCAATTTCCATCTTTATGCCCTGCTTTAAATATGTATCCAGATGGCTCATAAAATCAGACAGGGCTGCCGTTTTATGTAATGATACATAAGAATAAACTTCCTGCAGAAGTCTTTTTATGGCGGCAAGGTTTTCAAATTTTTCATCCGCTCTGTTTGAAAAGTATTCTAAAATTCCTGTTTTTAAAATAACATCATATACTATAGCAGAGAGGCTTTTAGCGGATTTTTGCTTTTTTAATTCTATAAATGTTGAGTAGAAATCATGAATTTTTTTTGAATCTTTAAAAACGGTTTCAAGGTTTTCTTTGATATTGTCAAAAAAGGTTCTTTTTTTATCGGCATCAAGGTTTCCTGTGCGGTTTAATCTTAAAAGCTCGAAATAATCTCTCTCATCAATTAAAAACGGTTCATTTACAAGAAGCCCGAAAAGCTTGTCCGCACCAGTGTAAGTATTATCAAGACATTTTAAATAAAAATAAGAAATAATAAAAGCGGGAATTTCAAAAACGCTTTTTTGTCTGTTTAGCTGATACGGAATATTTTTTGCCTTTAGAATTTTTGCAAAAGGAATTAAAAGGTCGTTTCTTTTTGATAAAATTGCAATTTCCTTCGGTTCAATTCCTTTTTTTATAAGATTTTCAATTTTATCAACTATATCATTGTTTTCCTGCAGGGTGTTTGAATAGAATGAAAATTGAATTTTTTCTTCTTTTTTAATTACATTTTCGTTTTTTGCAATGAGTTTTTTATCAATATTGTGTAATTTAAATTCAGGGTCATTTGAAAGGCGGGATTTATCATTTTTTATTATATCTTCCGCAAAATCAAGCACAAGCTGGCTTGAGCGGTTATTTTCTTTTAAGCAGATTACTTTTGTTTCAGGGTATTTTTTAAGGAATGTTTTAAGGTTGTCGCACCTTGCACCCTGAAAAGAATAAATAATCTGGTCATCATCCCCTACAACAAAAACATTATCCGTCTTTGCGCCGCGTGCAATATTAAAAATAAGTTCATTTTGTCCCGAGTTTGTATCCTGATATTCATCAACAAGGATATATTTAAATCCTGAAGCAATTTCATATAAAAGCTCATCATCATAGAAAAGTGTTTTTAAGACAAGATTCAGCATATCGGAAAAATCTATTAAATTATGCTGGCGGAGCCCCTGTTCATACAGCTCGCAAATTTCGTAAAATTCTTTTGCTTTGCCGAGTTTGTTTTCAAATTTTTCAATTTTTTCAACAAAAGTTTTTACAAGTTTGCCTTTTTGTTCTCTTTCTTTGTATTCAATTTTTAATTCTTCAAGTTTTGGCAGCCAATCAGGGTTTGAATTAAAGTATTCAAAATATTCTTCTCTTGTGATGCGTTCTCTTTTAATTAGGTCAATAGCTGAAATCATCTGGCTTACATAGTGGTAGCGGTTATTCCATTTATCCTTTAAAAATTCAATCCCTTTATCTGCGTGATATTTATCAATACATTCTTTTACGATGGTTTGTTTTGTAATATCATCTACGACTTGAATGTTATCAAGAAGTTCAAATTTGCTCGGGAAACGGTCAATAATATCCTTGCAAAAACTGTGATAAGTTGAAATGCAGACGCTCATTGCCCCTGTATTATTTTCTCCCATGGTTTTTACAAGCCTTGTTTTCATCTCAGAGCTTGCGGCTTCTGAAAAAGTTAAGCATAAAATCTCTGACGGTTTTACCCCTTGATTCAGCATACTTTTAATGCGCTCAATCAAAGTAAATGTTTTTCCCGTACCCGGGCCTGCAAGAAGCATTACGGGACCTAAAAGCGTATCAATTGCCTCTTGCTGTCTTGCATTAGGGGTTATTTTTTTTGGCAAAATCATTTCAGATGCTGTCTGTGCTGCCATTTATAAGGGTTTTACCTTTCTTTACAGATTTATTGAATTCATTAAATCTTCGTCGATATCAAAGTTTGAATAAACGTTTTGAACATCATCATGTTCTTCAAGCTTTTCCATCAGAAGAAGAATTTTTTTAGCAGTATCGGCATCGGTTATTTCCGTTGAATTTGAAGGAATTCTCGTAAGTTCTGCCGTTTTTGGTTTCAGGCCTAATCCTTCAAAGCCTTCAACGGTCTTTTGGAAGTTTTCAACCGTTGTTGTTACTTTTATCTCGTCATCCTCTTCAAAAACATCTTTTGGTTCAAATTCAAGACTTGCTTCTAAAATTTCATCCAGAGTAATTTCTTTCGGCTTTTCCTTGCTCTTTTTATCCTCAGGTTCAACTATTTTATCAAAGGTAAGCATACCGCAGGGCTCGAATATCCAGCCCACACAGCCGTCTGCGCCAAGGTTTCCGCCAAATTTTGTAAAATAGCTTCTGATATCTCCTGCGGTTCTGTTTTTGTTATCGGTTGCAGCTTCAATAAAAATTGCGGCACCGCCTGCACCGTATCCTTCATATGTTAGTTCTTCAAAGTTTTCGGAGCCTCCGCCGCCTGCACCTTTTTCAATGGCTCTTTTAATTGTATCGTTGGGCAATCCGCCTGCTTTTGCTTTATCAATTGCAGTTCTTAAACGGAAATTTCCCGCGGGGTCTCCTCCGCCCATTTTTGCTGCGATAATTATTTCTCTTGAAAATTTAGCAAAGTTTACACCGCGCGCAGCATCTGCTTTTGCTTTTTTATGTTTAATATTTGCCCACTTTGAATGCCCTGACATATTATTTCCTTTTTTAGTTTTCCTTATATAATAATTTTATGGATAAAAAAGAAATAAATCAACAAAAAGATGATACTCAGCAGGCGGAACTTTCAAGACTTGATTTTATAAGAAGCCTGATAGCCGATTGCAGATACGATGATGCAATTGAAATGCTTCAAATTGCAACGGAAGATGAACCTGATAATGTGGATTACAATTACGAATTAGCCAGAATATTTATGGAGATGGGTAATTACTCTTCGGCTGTTTGTAATTTAGAATTGGTGTTGGAAAAAACTCAAAGCTCTTTATTATATTTCATGCTCGGTGAAGCTTATCAGGCAGATGAACAGATAGATAAAGCAATAGGGGCATATTTAAAGGCAATAACCGTAAATGAAAATTTCCCTTTTGCGTATAAAAAACTCGGCATGCTGTTTATGGCAAGAGGCGATATGGAAAGCGCCGCTGAGTATTTTGAAGACTATTTGAAACTTGATATAGCGGAAGATGAAAAGGACAGTGTAGTAAAAATTTTAGAGAGGATTAAAAAATGAACGTTGAAATTTATACACTTGACTACTGCCCTTTTTGCAAACGCGCACTTGCTTTTTTAAATGAACATAATGTTAATTTTACGCAATATAAAATTGACGGCAATGAAGAAGAAATGAGAAAAAAACTCGGCGAAAAATATTGTATTGAAGGCGATGTAACGGTTCCCCAGATTATAATTGACGGTGAAAGACTGGGCGGATATACTGATTTAATTGCCGCTTATGAGGATGGAAAAATTAAATTTTAATATATTTTATTTTAGATAAAAAGCAGGCTATTAAAGGAATAAGCCTGCTTTTTTAGTGCTGAATTTTATTATAAACTTTTGTAACAATAAATGATGAAAATATAAAGTTTTCATTTAAAAATACCGATTTAATAATTGTCAACGCACATGGCAAATTATAAGGATTTTCAGATGTTAAAGAAGAGTACAAAACCGCAGAGCAATAGTTTTAATTGCATAGAAATGATGATAAACGGAGCAAAAAAACGCAGGATGATGGCTCTTTGTGCAATTAAATCTCTGGATAACAATGCGGGCAAAACCAACGTAGTTATGTTCAGATAACATCTTGAAAATCTTCAAACGCACTAATTCGCACATAACAAACAACATTAACAACAGCTGAAAGCCGGTTCTTTAATAAACAGAGCCGGCTTTGAGTTTTATTGAATTCCTGTTGTTATTGAATCCTGCTGTACAAATTTCTTTGCAATATTTTCTTCAAAGAAGAATATAAGTTTTTGCTTAAATGTTTTTGGAACATAAGTTTCAGGCTCCGGTTCATTTATTATAACTAAAACCTCATTTTCGGCAGCCATTTTCAGGTTATTTCTTGCAATGGATTCAACCCTTTGCATTGAATTAAAATTATTTAATTCTTCTTTTAATTTTTCATTTCTTTTTTGTGCTTTTAATTTTAAATCGTTTGATTTTATTATTTTTGCTCTGTAAATTACAATTTTTGAAATATTTAAAAGTGCACTGTAGCCTATTTGAAACACGCATAAAAGAAGAACAACCGTTACAAAAGAATGATAAAATCTGATTTTGGTATTCTTCTTTTTTTGTTCTTTATAAACCTTATTTTTAAGGTTATCTTTAGCTATTGTATTAACATGATCCAGTGCCATAAAAAAATATTACACTAAAATTTAATTAAAAACCACCTTTGTTTTGCAGGTTATAATTTAGCATTTACCCTGTAGAGCCCGACGGATTCATTATTTTCATTATAAAAATTATAATCAAGCGGGTTTTCTTTTATCCACCCGAGCTGCCTTAGAATATCTGCCGCAAGAAGTATGCGGACTTTATTATTATCCTGTGCCATCTTTATAAGAAGAAATTCACTCGTTTTATTGTTATAAATTGATAAAAACCCGCCTGCACCTGTTTTTGAGATTAAATCAGGGTTTAATTTCATTATTAAAGTATCCTGCCTTAAGCCTGAATTATCTGTTCCGCCTATAATATACGGGTTTTTAATATATGCTGTTTTTAAAAATTCATATTCTTTATTGTTATAAAGTTTAAAGAAAGCTTTTGCAATGTTTTCAAACGGCAGACCCCATACGGGAAGAGTGCATCCGTCACAAGCCTGCGGAGGATTATTATATTCTGAAAGCTCGCGGATTTTTTCATATATTAATTTTTGCAAAGGATGGTTAACATTTGTATAACTATCTAATGGAAAATTAAGCTGTTTTGACAGAGCAAGCATCATGGCATGTTTTGCAGAGCAATTGTTATGAATTTTTTCAGGCAGGGTGCCGTTTTTTAATACATTTGGATTTAACGGTTCAATTGCGGGGCATTTTAAATAAGTTTTATCAAGACCCGTTTTTTTTAATATCGATAAAACAAGATTTGTGTGAATTTCTTCTCCTGCATGGGAGGCTTGCATTATTGCAATTTCTTCATCTGAAAAATTAAAATACTCTTTTGTATTAAAATCAGCCACAATACTTGCCTGTATTGGCTTTAGCAGGCTTCTTAAAAAGAAAGGATAGTTATTATGCTCCCCGCATATAACTTTTTCTTGCAGAGGTTCTTCGCAGGAAAAATTCTCCATTTTAAAAAAGGATGCAATTGCAAAATATCTCTGGTCGATAAAATCCCCGCGCATTAAATCTATCGCGGGGAAATAAATCGGAAAATTCATTATTAAAATCCCTTATTACTCTTGAATATTAAGGATTTTTCTTAATCTGTTTTTAAGAATTTTATTTTCCTGATCAAGTTTTTTCATTTGTCTTTGCATATTTGCATAGATTTTTTGCTGATCAGACGGCGTATCGGCTTTGATGAATGATAAGCCCATGCCCATGATAAATCTTTTTCTTGATTCTTCTTTGAATGCAAGAAGAACCTTAACGTCTTTTTCTGTAATATATCCTAAAGAAATCATGCAGTCTGCGATTTTAATATTTTCGCCGCGTTTTTGTCTTTCTTTTTGTTCTCTGATTGCTTTTTCAAGCTGGGTTATATCAATTTTTCCAAGTTTCTTTAAAACTTCACCTGTTCTGATTTTTCCTGCTAAAAATTGCGAAACGGCATAGGTTTTTTCTGATTCGGGCAGGTTAACAAGTTCTAATTCAACGCTTCGAACAAAAATCTTTGAAGTTTCAGCCATTGTCCAGTAATTAGAAAGTGTTATTTCAAATAAATCATTTTCATGCGCACAGTTTGAAAGGAAAATATAAAAGTTTTCAGGAAGCCCCAATTCTCTTTTTTCAAGTTCTCTTTTTCCTTTAAAAGTAAGCTCGGGTATATAATGCTGCATAAGATTTTCAGGATTTAACAAATCCAAAAATTCAGCCAATTCTTCAGTTAATTTTTCTTTTGTTTTAAGATAAATTACCTGTTTTACCCATAAAGGCAATACGTAAATATTATTTAAAAATAATTCTGAAACTCTTTGTTCGCTCAAAACTTAATACCTTATTTTAATCCATGCTAACTTAATACTAACTAGATGTATTATAATAGAATTTACATTTAAAATAAATACCTGAATTCAATAAATACACCATTTAATTTAATATGATATAATAAATACTACGTAAGAAGGGCATTTTAACGAATGATACAAGAAGAAAAAAACCGCAGCATAAATGTTAAGAAAAAAATAGCTGCGGGCGTTTCGATTATTTCAAATTCTTCTTTAATTGTTATGAAAATTGCGGCAGGCCTGATTTCGGGCAGTATTTCAATAATATCTGAAGCTCTTCATTCTCTTGCAGATTTAGCAGCCTCTTTTATTGCCTATTTTTCAATAATGAAATCCTCTGAACCCGCGGATGACGATCATCCCTTCGGTCATGGAAAATATGAAGATTTGGCAGGTTTTATTGAAGCTTTGCTTATAATTTTAACCGCCTGTTATATTTTTTATATTGCAATTGAAAAACTTGTAAAATTCGGTATGGATTATGAATTTGAAACAAATCTGGGCTTAATTGTCATGCTTATATCTACAGTTGTAAACTTTATCGTTTCAAGATATCTGTTCCATATGGCAAAACAAAGTGATTCCATTGCTCTTCAAACTGATGCCGAGCATTTGAATATGGATGTATATTCTTCCCTTGCAATATTTTTAGGCTTGTTTGCAGTTAAATTAACAGGGTTTTATATTTTAGACCCCGTTTTTGCAATAATAGTAGCAGGGATAATTTTAAAAACAGGTTTAAACCTTACAAGACAGGCTTCAAATAACCTTTTGGACGGTACATTGCCTGAATGTGAAAAAGAAACGATTAAAAATGTGCTTGAGCATTTTAAAGGTGACGGTTTAATGGGTGTAAAATCGATTAAAACCTCTAAATCCGGCTCTAAAAGAGTAATTCAGCTTACAATTTATCTTCCCTGTAAATTGACCCTTCTTGATGCACATATCCTGTGTGATAAAATTGAACGCTCCCTCGGGGAATGCTTTATTAATTCTTCCGTTATTATTCATGCAGAACCAAACTGTATCAGCGGGAACCGTGACAAATGCGGAATGTGCAAAGAACCGCAAAACCTCGTCAGCTCAAACTAAAACATCTTATTTAGAAATTCATTAACGGTTCTTAGCTTATCAATATCGTTTTTCATAAACTTAACTTTTTTAATGATGGCGTCAAGCAGCTCTTTTTCGGTATAATCTTCATTAAAATTAAGTAAATCCCCGAGTGAAAGTCCAAGAACATCAGCAATTTTTTCAAGGGTGCTTGCTTTAACAAAATTTACCCCTGTTTCTATGTTAGACAAGTTTCTTTGCGAAATATCAATTGCCTCGGCAAGTTTTTCTTGCGAAAATGCGCGTATTTTCCTTAACTTTGCAATACGCAAGCCCAATAAAGTTTTTAAATCCTTATTTTTAGACATTGTTCCTTCTTCTAACTTGCATAATACTAATGTTTATTTAGTATAAAAATAAGGATGTATTAAATCTTGATATAGATGTCTTATTACATCTTGACAATGGTATACAATCTGTTATAATTAAAATATGGGTCATTAGTATTGCGGTGTTAACAGATTTCAAACTAAATATAATTCAGCGAGGGCGTTTTTTCGCCCCTTTTGTTGAATAATTGAAATGTTTCACCCTTTTTTTTGACCTTGAGTGCGGCATGGCGGATACTACCGCTGTGCCGTTTCCTTATTTTATCCTTCAACCTTCCCTTTTAATTGTCCGCAGGCAGCATCAATATTAGCCCCCCGCTCAAGGCGGACTGTCACTTTTTTTCCTGAAGCTTCCAGAATGTATTTAAATTTCATAATATCTTTTTTATCGGGTTTTTTAAAGATTGGAGAGCCATCATCCTTAGAGTCAACGGGGTTATAAGGAATTAAATTAACGTTGCATTTTAAATCCTTCATAAAATGCGCAAGTTCTGCCGCACATTCCTTTGTATCGTTTAATTTGCCGATTAAAACATATTCAAGTGTTACCCTTTTACCTGTTTTTTCCGTGTAAAATTTTAACGCCTTTTTTAATTCTTCAATGTTATAGCGTTTTTCAACTGGCATAATCTGCCCGCGCAGAGCACTGTTTGGCGCATGAAGCGATATTGCAAGGGTTGGCACAAGTTCTTCATTTGATATATCATAAATTTTTGGTACAATTCCGCATGTAGAAACCGTTATGCGCCTTATTCCTATCATAAGGCAATTATTTATAAGCTCAATTGCTCTCATCATATTGTTATAATTATTAAAAGGCTCGCCCTGCCCCATAAATACAACATTTGTAACCTTTAGCCCCGTATCTCTTTGAATTGTTAAAATTTGTTCCAGAATTTCATACGGTTCAAGGTTTCTTATTACTCCCCTCTGCCCTGTGGCGCAAAATTTGCACCCCATAGCGCACCCTATCTGCGAGCTTACGCAGGCTGTTAAATTTGCCCTGTTATCAAAGCGCATCAAAACACATTCTGCCGTGTTTCCGTCCTTATATTCAAGAAGATATTTAAGTGTGCCGTCCGTGCTTATTTGTTTTGTTTTAATCTTAATATCGGTGATATATGCAATTTCAGAGAGTTTTTCCCTTAAATCTTTTTTAATATCAGACATTTCATCAAAAGATTTTGCATTTTTTGTATAAAGCCATGATAAAATCTGTGAAGCTCTGAATTTCTTTTCTCCGAGAGTTTCCATAAATTTTTCAAGCTCATTTTTATCTAAGCCTGAAAGCCTTATTTTTTCATTTTCTTTCATATCTTCCATATTGAAGAATTTTAACATAAAATAAAAATGAGATTTAAGGGAATTTTTATGGAAAAGATAAATATAACAGGCGGGGGCTTGGCAGGTTCGGAGGCGGCATTGTACCTTGCAAATAAAGGATATAAGGTTGATTTATATGAAATGCGCCCTGCTAAACAAACAGGGGCACATACAACAGGGGACTTTGCGGAATTTGTATGTTCAAACAGTCTTGGAAGTATTGCTGTTACTTCTGCAAGCGGGTTATTAAAAAGAGAAATTGAAATTCTGGGTTCAAATTTAATATCCCTTGCAAAGAAACACTCCGTTCCTTCTGGGAATTCCTTGTCTATAGACAGATTTGGCTTTAGCAGTGCCGTGTCTGATTTAATCAAAAATAATGAAAATATTAACATTATAAATGAAGAGGTTGAAAAGATTCCCGAAGGACTCACTCTTATTGCAACAGGGCCTTTGACATCAAATACACTTTGTGAAGATTTACAAAAGAATTTTGGAGAAGAGCATTTTAAATTTTTTGATGCAATAGCCCCTATTGTTAAAAAAGAAAGTATAAATTTTGATAAAGCATTTTATGCGGCAAGATGGGATAAAGGCGATGCGGATTTTATAAACTGCCCGTTTAATAAAGAAGAGTATCTGAAATTTTATGATATTTTAATAAATGCTGAAAAAATAGAATTAAAGGCTTTTGAAAAAGAAATGCTGAACGGTGCCGTAAATGGTAATTCCGTGGGCGGGGCAAAATTTTTTGAAGGATGTATGCCTGTTGAGCAGATTGCAAGCAGAGGAGTTGATACGCTGCGTTTCGGGCCGATGAAACCCGTAGGTTTGTTTGACAGGCGAAAATTTAAAGAAGGGGATGAAGTTAAATTTAAAAAACAGCAGTTTTATGCTGCGGTGCAGCTCCGTCAGGATGATAAAGAAGCAAGCTTATATAATCTTGTCGGTTTTCAGACTAATTTAAAATGGGGTGAACAAAAACGCTTAATTCAGGCTATCCCCGGGCTTGAAAATGCTGAAATTGTACGCTATGGCGTAATGCACGCTAATACATTTATAAACAGCCCTAAAATTTTGAATAAAAGCTTGCAGACAATTTCGCGCCCCGATTTATTTTTTGCAGGCCAGATAACAGGGGTGGAGGGATACACGGAAAGTATCGCAACAGGGCTTTTTGCAGCTATTAATATTTCAAGATACCTTGAAAATAAGCCGCTTATTGAATTAGAGAATATTTCCATGCTGGGCGCTTTGCTTGATTATATAACATTTGGTGAACATAAAAATTTTCAGCCCGTAAATTCAAACTGGGGTATCGTGGCTGATATGGATATGCCGCGTCAGGTGCGCAAAAATAAAGAAGAAAAAAATACTTTGTTATCAAATCGTGCAATTGAATATGTTAATAATTTAAAAAATATGATATAACATATAGGTTAATTTATTTATAAGGGAGTATTCAAATGGAAATTTATGCAAAAAATCCCGCCGAATCACGTGCAGATGTTGTTATCACAGGTTTTTTTGAAGATGATAAAACACTGAATGATATTCAAGCCGGCATGGATGAGAAATACGGCAGCGTTATTTCAAAAAAAATTATTGAAACGGAAGGGTTTAAAGGGAAATATCTTGAAACTTTTGTTCTTCCTCTTGAAGGTTTAAAAATTATGGCGGTAGGCCTCGGTAAAAAAGAAGAATTTAACACTGATAAAGTAAGAGAAATCGCCGCAAAAACAATTAAACAGGCTGAAAAATTGAGCAAAAATAAAATCGCGGCTTTTAATATTCAAAATAACGGCGCTATGTGCTGCTGCAAGATTTCTCATAATACTGCTCTTGGCGCCATTATGGGAGAATATGATTTTGACAAATATAAAACAAAGAAAAATGAAGAAAAGATTAACGAGGTTGAAATTTTCCACTGCAAGCCTGAAAAAATGACCCCCGCAATTGAACAGGCAAAAATTATCGGCGAATCTATGAATTTTACAAAAGATTTAATTTTTGAACCTGCGGAATATGCAACACCGGCAAAAATTTCAGAAATTGCAGCAGACCTTGCGAAAGAAAACGGGCTTGAAATTAAAGTCTTTAATAAAGATGAATTAAAATCGATGAATTTTAACGCTTTTCTTGCAGTGGGTCAGGGAAGCGCTCAAGAGCCTAAATTTATCCATTTAAAATACACCCCTGAAAATCCGAAGAAAAAAATTGCAATTATAGGAAAGGGCATCACTTTTGATTCAGGCGGATTGGATATCAAACCTCCTGCTTCAATGCTTACCATGAGAACGGATATGTCAGGCTGCGCCTGTGTTTTAGGTGTAATGAAAGCAATTGCTAAAATTAAACCCGATGTTGAGGTTCATGCACTTTCTGCACTTTGTGAAAATATGCCCTCAGGTTCAAGCTATAAAGTAGGCGATGTTCTTATTGCAAAGAACGGAAAAACGATTGAAGTGGATAATACGGATGCTGAAGGCAGATTAACCCTTGCAGATGTTCTTGCCTATGCGGATGAACTTAATGTTGATGAAGTAATAGACGTTGCAACTCTCACGGGGGCTGTAATTGTTGCTCTCGGAAATACCATAACAGGTGTTATGGGAAATGATGATGAACTTATTCAAGAAATCATTGAAGATGGCAAAGAGGTCGGTGAGACACTCTGGAAAATGCCGATTTTAGATGATATGCAGGATAATTTAAAATCAGATATTGCAGATATGAGAAATACAGGTTCAAGATATGCAGGTGCAAGTGTTGCCGCAAGATTTTTATCAAACTTTACAAAATCTAAAAAATGGGCTCACCTTGATATTGCAGGAACCGCCTTTATTGATAAACCTTATAAAGAGCTTGATAAAGGTGCTACTGCCGCTATGGTCCGCACTCTTGTAAAACATATTACAAAATAAAAAATGCATTAATAATCCGCCCGTTATGTTTAGCGGGCGGATTTTTAATAAAAAACTTATTCTGCGGGTTTATTTACAACAATCTGCGGGAATGGTATTTCAATTCCAAGAGAATCAAATTTTTCTTTTATTCTTAAATTAAATTCTCTTTTAACTTCCCATTGAAATTGCGGATAAGTTTTAATTCTGCATTTTATGAGAATGGAACTGTCATCAAAACTGTCCAATCCTAAAACTTCAATATCATCAAGAATCATATCTTTAAATTTTATATCATTTTTAAGTTCATCGCCCGTTTGTTTAAGGATATCCATAACGTGCGAAATATCTTCCTTGTATGCAACTGAAATATCTAAAACAGCATATGAAAAACTTCTTGTCTGATTTGTTACAATATCAATCAGCCCGTTTCTTATATAGTGCACACAGCCTTCGTATGATCTTAACATTACCATGGTAAGCGTTACGCGCTCCACGGTTCCTGCAACACCCTGCACTTTTACAACATCACCCACTCTTATCTGCCCAGTTAAAAGTATATTAAGACCTGCAATAACATCCTGTATAAAGCGCTGTGCGCCAAAACCGACTGCAATACCCAAAACCCCTGCTGTTGCAAGAATAGGCTTCATATCAATTCCTATATCTTCCAAAATATTTGTTCCAAAAAATAAGAAGATAATAGTATCCATAACGGAAATCAAAATAAGTCTTAAAGTGTTATACTGCTTTTTTGATTCCAGATCTTCAAGCTTTAAGATTATTTTTTTCATAATCTTATTTATTAAAATATTTGCAATTTTTAATGCGGCAAAAAACAGAAATAATTCTACAATTATTTTTAGCATAAGACCCATATCAATTTTATTTAAAAAGTTTAAAACGGTGCTGTTAATAATTTTTTCCATTATATTTCCTTCATATTTTAGTTTTTTTGAAATTATACCATGGTGAATTTAAATCTGCAGATTAACCTAAAGTTCAATCCGAAGATTAATCTTCTTTTTTATAAAATTGTTTACACTCTTTATTAAAGAGGAGTTTATGACAAAAGAAGCATTAGAAAAAAAAGAAGTCTCTGCCGTGCGGGATTTTCACAGTGAATTAAATACTGCGGCAAACAGGTTTTTAAAACAAAAACAATATAAAAATGCCATTGTTCCGTATTTAAATTCTATGCTTATTAATAAAAATAATATTGAAACGTATATCGGCATTTCAAAAGCATATAAGGGTTTAAAGCACTATGACAAAGCTGTTAAATATTTAACAGCCGCACTTAAAACTGAAAAAATAAATTATGAAGTTTATTACGAGCTTGGCATTAATTATCTTTTATCTGCCAGACCCTATCTTGCGGTTGATTGCTTCAAAAAGGCAATAAAATTAAATCCGAAAAATCTTAATGCGCAAATACAGCTTGCAATAGCTCATGAATTGCTTGATGAACCCGAGATGTCTTTAATGATTTATGATAAAATTCTTGAAGAAAAACCGGGTTTTATTCTCTGCTATAATCATAAAGCCGGTTTGTATATGCAGCTTGGCGAATTTGAAGAAGCGGCAAGAGTTTTTAAACAAATTTTAAAAATTAATCCGAATTATTTCAGGGCAAATCTCGGGCTTGGAATTTGCTTTGATAAATTAAAAAGACAGCATTTTGCGGTAAGGTACTATAAAAAATATATTGCAAAAAAACCGGATTCAGATACAACCCGTGCGCTTGTAGGAAGAATTGTTGAGATTTATTCAAAAAAAACCGATACAAACAGAAGGCTTAAGGTTGTAGGCTAGGCGTTGTAGATTTTTCCTGCCGCATTTCGGTTGTTTTGGTTTGTGACTTTGTCATAGGAACCGAGGAAATTCTGGAAAATCATTTTTTGATTATTATTTAATGTATGATATGCTGCAGGTTTTAAATAAGGCAGGTCAACATTCGGGTCTTTATATGTATCCTTAATGTTGCCGTCATTATGAAGGTATTTGTCTTTTGTCATTTTTTCATTTAATTTCGGAAGCCCGAACCCGAGGAAACTTGCTACTGTGATTAATGCAATGGTTTCAAATTTAGCATTGATACCTTTGCCGAATTTTGATATCGGGTTTGCATTTGTATCTTTTAAGATGTTTGAAAGTTCATTAAATGCTGAATTTGAAGCGTCTTTACCTTGAATTGCGGCAATAATTTCTTTGCCCGGTTTTGTAAAGTCAAAGTTTTCGCCAAGTAACTTTTTAGCAGCCTGTGTTAATGCGCCGTCTCCTTTTGAACCTTTTGCTCTGTCAAATGTTAATACTTTTCCTGCATTGCCTTTGTTATCATCAATGAATGTAAGAAATCTTGTAAGAGTTTCTTTGCCGTCAATATTTGCATAATTTGCAGTGATATCTTCAGCAGAAAATGCGGTGGTACCCTTTTGCTGGAAGTAACCGATAGTTTTTTTAAGCGGGTTTGCATTTTCCGGAATATTGGTAAATGTTAAGGGCAGACCTGATTTTTTTGCCATTAAGGATGAAAGAGCTGCCTTAATAGCTTTCATTGCCAATGTGATTACCACAATTGTTGTTACATCGCGCCTTACAATTTCACTGCGTTCATCCGCATCGCGCGCCTGCAGGAATCTTGGAACAAGCGTGCATATTGAAATTAAGGCAAGAAAAGCACCGCGTCCGGGATTGATGCCGCGTCCTTCCGTAAATTTATTTACCTTTGAAGCGAAACTGCCCTTTTTTTGAACACTTCTGCCAAGCTTTATTAAGGTATTATTAAAATTTTGAGAAACGCTATTTATTTTCATCATTTGGCGCTCCTTGTCTTTGCTTGTTCACCTGAGCATAAATTGCTTCGGTTTCAGGGTTTGTTTTGCTTCTTGTATAAAGTTTCGGAATAATTGACATAAATAAACCTGTTGCAACAACCATCACAACATTTGTTATAAATCTTGAGCCTATGCGTGAATCTCTGAAATTATTAACAAATTTTTCAATAAGAACTCTGCTTCCCGTTTTGATATCTTTTCCCTGAGCTGAAATGTATTGTTTTGCAAAGTCGTTTGAAAAATTCTTCATATCATCAGCGATTGCGCTAATGTTTAACGGTTTTGCATCAGGAATTATTTTTGCGGAAAGGAAATTGCCCCAGTCTTTTGTGTGAGATTTTTTATCTGCAACAAATTTAGTGCTTAATTGCGATAAGATTTCATCTTTTGAATCAACGGGGACACCGTTTTTCATTACTTTTTTATTAAACATGCTCATAAAAAAGTTTCTCTTCGGAGTGTTGGAATCTTCAACTTTCAGCATTAATTCCACATATTCATCAGTATTAATGCCTGCAGTATTATCAAATTGAGAAAAGATACTTTCAAACACATCTTTATAGAATGTTTTTTTGATTTGCATTCCTGCTTCCGTTAATTCTTCTTTGGAAAGCGCTTTGAAATCAACATCTTTAAATTTATTTTCACTTAAATTGTTTATTGTGCCCTTCATAATATCACTGAATATTGCAATATTATCAACCGGAACTTTGTTTGCAGAGCCTGAATATCTGCTTGCACCCGCCAAAACAAGTGCAGGAATAATAAACATGCTGGGTCCTGTTGTAAATTCGCGGATGGCAACCTCTACTGCCGCTTTGTAATTATTTTTTCCCGTAATATCTTTGTTTCTATCCAGTGCGGCAAATGTTCTGGGGAAATTTGTTCCGAGCATATCCTGAACGGTAAATGAAGCAGCAAGACCGCCGCGGGCAATAGCAGCCCAGAAGTTAATTAAAGAAGTGGTGGGGTCAAGTCCCCTAAAAGAAGGGCTATTATTTGAAGCTTTTGAGACAGCAGCATTTGGTGAAGCTGCATTTCGGCTTCCTTCCGCATTATTAATAATTGTTGTATCTACGCTTCTTACCTTCATAAACTTCTTTAAAAAATAATCACAAGAAATATAACACATCTGAATGATATAAATTGCTACCATGAAGCAACTTTTTAAACAAAAATTTACAGTTTTTATTTTTGTCAGATTGTAAATTTCTGCTCCGCAAGCTTAAAGCGTGATAAAACAGGCATTTTGGTATAGTAATTTATATCTAAAACTCTAAGCCTTCGGAAGTGTAATTTTAACACTATTTAAAATTTTTATCAATTAACTCTTGAGAATTATGAAGTTTTTTAACACTATTGTTATTTGATACTATCCTGTCGGAGGAGTTATTTTTTAATAACGTTGTTTTAAATTATTGACAAAAGGAAATTAAAAAGACTATTAATAAAGGATTTAACTATTATGAAGCCATCATCATATACATTTTGCAGTGCTTATTTATTAGGTTTATGGGCAGTGTTTTCAATGCTTACATTTTTTATTCTTGATTGATAATACATTGAATATCATTTGCTATTGCATTCTTTAATTCTTCAATATTCTTAAATTTTTTTTCTTCCCTCAAAGGTTTTTTAAAATAAACCCTTATTTCTTTTCCGTAAATATCTTGATTGAAATCCAGAATATGAGCTTCAAGAATCGCTTCGTTGTTATTATTGACAGTAGGCTTTACTCCCCAGTTGATAAGAGCTCTGTATTGAAAATTATTATATTCAACCGTTCCGAAATAAACTCCGTAAGGCGGCTTTACAATATTTTCCGGCCATTTAATATTTGCAGTATTAAATCCCAGTTTGCGCGCTAAACCCATGCCTTTTATGACTTTGCCTTTAATATTAAAATCATATCCCAAAAGCTCATTTGCCTCTTTAATATATGCAAGTTCTATAAATTTTTTAATATTTGTGCTTGAGATAAGCACATTATTAAGACGCATTTTTTCAATTTCAACATACCTGTATCCAAGGTTTTGATGTTCCTTTAAAAAGCTGCTGCTGCCCTGTATTTTTCCCTCTTCCTTTTTGCCGAATGTATGATTAAAGCCTGTTATTATATAATCAGGGGCAAAATTTTTAACAAGAAGCCTTAAATACTCTATGGCTTCAATGTTTTTGTACTCTTCAAAATCCAGAATATAAGCAATATCAATCCCTATGGCCTCAAACATTTTAATTTTATCATCAAGTTTTTGAATACTTATACCCTTTGCGGGATTAAAATACCCTCCCGGCGCCTTTTTGAATGTTATAATGGCGCTTTTTTTGCCCCCGTTATCGTTTTTTGCAAGATTAACGGCGGTTTTCAGGATTTTTTTATGTGCAATATGCACACCGTCAAAGAAACCGAGTGCAATTGATGAAATTTTGCCGTCATCAGGGGATATCGGATGTTTTAAAGTGTTAAATATTTCCATAATAAGCCGTTATATCTGCTGTTTTGCCTGAGGCTTGTTTTGTTTTCTGTTTTTTTGATTCTTGTTTTTACCCTTATTCAGGCTGTTTAAATCGTTTTTTTGCTGTAACCTGCGCACAGAGAGCACATCGGGGATTGTTTGGATATTAAGTATAACTTTTTTCAATGTTTCAATATCAGATAATTCAACGCCGATATCCATAATGCCGAATTTTTTACTTTTTAAATAACTGTTTGCGTAGGCTATATTTGTGTTTGTATCTGCAATTTTGATTAAAATATCCTTTAAAATACCCACTCTGTCCTGTGATTCTATTCTTAAATGAGCAATATATGTGCCGGATGATACATTATCCGCCCATTTGATATCCATCATCCTTTCAGGAATAATGTCAAACAGGCATTTACAATCAAGCCTGTGAACAGTAACACCTTTTGATTTGGTAACAACCCCCACAATGGGTTCCCCGGGGATTGGTGAACAGCATTTTGCAAGGCTCCAGAGCATTCCTTCCAACCCTATAATATCATTTTTCTTATGGTTACGTTTATTTTTTGGCTGCTCTTTTTGTTCAATATTTTCTAAAGGTTTATTTTCGGGTTTTTTAAGCTTGTTTAAAACCTTG
This sequence comes from Candidatus Gastranaerophilales bacterium, assembly GCA_910587055.1. Taxonomy (GTDB): domain Bacteria; phylum Cyanobacteriota; class Vampirovibrionia; order Gastranaerophilales; family Gastranaerophilaceae; genus MGBC122484. The sequence continues at coordinate 41,606 of CAJUKY010000003.1, read as the reverse complement.
TGTATTGTAGTTTCACCGTATCCGAGCGCTGCAAATAAGTCAGGCGCGCTTTTATAGTTCATTTCTCTTGCGCATCTGTCTATTTCGCCGGATTTTAAGTATTCGTCAAATACAGCCTTGGTCAAGTTTGTTTCAAGGGCGGATTTACCGATTTCGATATTATCTTCTCTTTTGTATTTTTTAAACCATAAACGGATTTTTGAAATGGCGCTTTTTGTTACAACAAAATTAAGCCAGTCAATTTTCGGCATAAATTGTTTTGATGTTAAAATTTCAACAATATCACCGTTTTGAAGTTTTGTATCAAGCGGAACAATTCTTCCGTTTATTAATGCACCTACTGTTCTGTGGCCCACTTCCGTATGAATTCTGTATGCAAAATCAACGGGGGTGGAATTAGAAGGAAGGTCAACAACATCTCCTGCGGGGGTAAATGCAAAAACTTGATCCGAAAACAAATCAAGCTTTACGCTTTCTACAAATTCTTTAGCATCCGTTGTATCTTTATCAATTTCAACAAGCTTTCTCATCCAGTTGAATTGAATATCATTTTTATCCTCTGCTTTGACAGAGCCTGATTCTTTGTATCTCCAGTGCGCCGCAACACCGTATTCTGCAACATCATGCATTTCTTTGGTTCTTATCTGGATTTCAAAAGGCTTATTTTTTGAACCTATAACAGATGTGTGCAAAGAGCGGTACATATTGCCTTTCGGCATTGCTATGTAATCTTTAAAACGTCCGGGGATTGGTTTAAACTGGGAGTGGATTATACCTAAGACGTTATAGCAGGTTCTGACATCATCTACAATGACTCTTATTGCCGTAATATCGTATAATTCATCAAAAGAAACATTCTGACGTTTCATTTTATTGTATATGCTGTAATAGTGTTTTGCTCTGCCGTAAATTGTGGCATGAATTCCTGAATCTTTAAGGCTGTTTGAAATTGTTTCAATCAAACTTGAAACTACTTTATCTCTGTCGTGTTTTGTTTGAGCAACAAGCTTTGCGATTTCATAATATTTTTCAGGGTTAATATATCTAAGCGACAAATCTTCAAGCTCGGCTTTAATTTTTCCGATACCGAGACGGTTTGCAAGCGGTGCAAAAATATCAAGAGTTTCCTGTGCTATGCGCTTTTGCTTATTTGCCGCCATATAATTAAGTGTGCGCATATTGTGAAGGCGGTCTGCAAGCTTTAAGAAAATTATTCTGACATCTTCCGCCATTGCAATAAACATTCTGCGGAAGTTTTCAGCCTGACGCTCCTCTTTTGATTTAAATTGATACTTGCCGAGTTTCGTCACTCCGTTTACAAGCTTTAAAACATCGGAGCCAAAGTTATTTTCAATTTCTTCGGGCTTTGTGTCCGTATCTTCCAAAATGTCATGCAAAAAAGCTGCAATGATTGTATTTGTATCGAGTCTTAATTCCGTTAAAATTTTAGCTACTTCAATGGGGTGGATTATATAGGGTTCTTCTGATATACGGTATTGTCCTTCATGCAGACGGGATGCGAAAAGATAAGCATGCTCAATTTTTTCAATATCTTCCATCTCTCTGCCTTGAGATATTAATATTTCTTTTAATTCATTAAACAGCATTAAATATGACATAGATTAATTTTACATCTTTTTCAGGATATTTCAATCTGTTATTTATATTAAAATGATTGAATGGATATCAATGAATTAAAAGAGCTTATAAATAATTCTAAAGAGGGTTATAAGTTAAAAATAAAAGTATCTGCAAATTCTAAAAAAAACAGTTTTGAATTTTTGGATGATGATTCCGATAATGTTTTGAAAATAAAAATTAATAAGCCGGCGGTTGACGGAAAGGCTAATAAAGCCGTGATAGAATATCTTTCCGATATTTGTAATGTTCCTAAAAGTAATATTACAATTTTGAACGGTGAAAAGTCATCTCAAAAATGCTTGCTAATTAAGGCAAAAAATAATATAATTCAAATGAAGGAATGTTTTTGAAGTGTCGCTGTAAAATATTTTTTGTAAAAAAATAATAAGTTTTTGTAACAAAAATTAAACATGATGTCAATATTTTATTCCTTCGGTACTTAAAATATACAAGTGTGAAAAAATCAAGAACTATTTTAGAAGGTTTAAATAGGAAAAGTGAGTTTCAAAGAGTCTCAAAATAAACCTGTTAATGATAAAAGGTCAAATACAGAAGAGAACCGGAATGAAGTAAAAATCAATTCCGTATTTTCTAACCCCATTAATTCAAAAACACAGGCTCATACAAGCACAAGTGCAAATCGGCTTTACGGCGGTTATTCGACTCAAAATTATGCAAAACAGCTGAATATTAATTATCAGGAAATTTTAAAGCATATAAATGAGGCGTTTTTAAGTAAAAACGAACTCGGACAATTGTTTTACTCTATTCATAATATCTTATCCACAAGAATGCAGATAAATTGTTCTGCATTAGGGTTGTTAAATAAACAATCAAGATGCGTAAATATAAAACTTGTGGATAAAGTTGGTTCAACCTATTCAAGCAAAATTATGCTGGCAGATACGGAAAACCCCATTGTTAAGTGTATTCAGGGTAAAAAAATGCAGAGAACTCCGGATAATGCTTTTTTGAGCGCCTCTTATTTGAACAGTTCAGCCATGCTTTTATTTCCCTTAATTGCGGCAAATGAGTGTCTGGGTGTTTATGCAATCGGCGATTTTAGGGCTGATATGTATTCGGAATTGTATCAATTTATAGGCAATTCAATAGGGCTTTTTGCTCAAAATATCAACCTTCTTGAAATGGTTGAAAAGAATTCTGATACCGATACTTTAACAGGACTTGCAAACCACAAGCACCTGCAGGAAGAACTGTCAAAACAAATACACCTTGCAGAGCAGGCAAATTCGCAGCTGTCAATTTGCATTTTTGATATTTCAAATATTTCCCAAATCAACAGAGAATTAGGCCATGCTAAAGGTGATGAAATCATTAAAACCGTAGCGCATAAAATTAAGCAAAGCATCAGAAATACTGATTTTGCAGGCAGATACGGCGGTGACGAGATTGCGGTATTAATGCCCAATACTCCGCTTGAAGAGGCAAAATATATCGCAGAATATTTATCATATACTCTATCCTGCGTTATTGTTGATGCTGTCGGCCCTATTAAGGTCAGTGCCGGTATTGCGGCATATCCTCTTGCTTCAAAAAATCAGGAAAAACTTCTTGTTCTGGCAGAGCAGGCTATGTATATCTCAAAAAGCAAATCATACGAATCAGGCAACTGCATAGTTGTAACAAGTGAAGATTATAATTTCTGGGATGATGAAGCGCTCAAATGTTTTGCGGAAGTTTTAACCAAAAAACACGCTGAAATCGGTGTAGACTTTGAAGAAGAACTGATTAGCAAATTCCATAATGAAAAGATAATTTCAAACAAACACCTTCTTGATGTTGTAACTTCATTAGCAAGTACCATTGATGCAAAAGACCCTTATACAAAAGGCCATTCTACCTTTGTTTCAAGGTATTCTGAGGCCCTTGCAAGAGCCATAAGGCTTCCCGAAGCTGAAGTTGAACGCATTAAACTTGGCGCCCTGCTTCATGATATAGGCAAAATCGGCATTCCTGAAAATGTGCTTAAAAAACCGAGTATGCTGAATGATGATGAGTGGGAAATTATGAAACAGCACCCTGTAATCGGTGCGGAAAAGGTGCTGGCTCCTAATGAATCATTGAGGGATTTAATTCCGATGGTAAAATTCCACCATGAGCATTATGACGGTACAGGATATCCATTTGGTCTGAAAGGCGATGAAATCCCGTTATCAGCCAGAATTGTTTCAATAGCTGATGCATATCATGCTCTTGTATCAGATAGGCCTTACAGAAAAGGGCTCGGAGTTGAAAAGGCCTGTGAAATTTTAAAACTTGGTGCAGGCGTTCAATGGGACAGAGAGCTTGTAAGGCAATTTATTGTTATTGCGCCTTCTCTTTCAACCGAGGTTTAATATACAAAGTTTAACTATTTTAATTTATTTATTTGTATTGCATAGTCAATAATATCGGGCTTGTTTTTAATTGAAGACCTGAATTCTTGCGTGATTTTTCCCATACCGCTTTCAGCCCATTTATAAGGAACTCTATCCAGTGTTGCATAAGGTCTGCCTGAATTTAAAAACCAGTATGCTTTATCGGGTGCAAGTTTATCTAAAAATTTAATGTCGTTTTCTGTACCAGAGTATTTAAGTAATATTTTATGTTTTAAATCCAGATTTAAGCGTCTGCAATAATATTCAATTGCAGTATAATTTCCAATAATAAAAATATCGTCATCTTTTATTTTTTTATGCAGAAAATTTACTATATCATTGACTTTTGTCTCATAAAAAATTTCTCTGTTATAAAACTTCTGTATATGTTTTATACCGTTCATTCTGAAATAAAATCCGAATATAAAAACTATAACTAAACTTATAAGTATATTTAATTTTTTATTTAATTTTAGAATATCTAAAGGTTTAACTATAAGTAAAAGTAAAACGGGATACAAATAAAGCCCGAGTCTGTTATAAAGAATGTATATGTGTAAAAATGAGCTTATAATGGCAACGGAAATCAGGGTAAGAAACAATATATCTGTTTCGCTTTTTTTCTTAATAAGGGTAATAAGAGCTCCAAAGACAGTTAAAACTATTGCAATCAAGGGACTGATATTTATTCTGTAAAGATAGAGCATAAATTCCTTTGTAATATAGCCGAAGTTTTGAAAATTCAAGTATATATTTTTTTCATCCCAATAATACATCTGCATTATATTTTTGCTCGGCAGAAGGAATGAAATATAATAGGGTATAAATAAAAGCACAAACGGTGTAAGTATAAAAAATATTTGTTTTATTGATTTTTTTTGATTTTTATAGGCTATATAAATAATAAAAGTTATTAATATAAAAATAACAGGTATTGAAAATAAAAATAAAACAGAAAATATTAAGCCGATAATTAAACACTTTTTTGTATTTAGCGAACCGGTGTCAAGTTTTGTTAAATATAATAAGGATAAAATCGTAACAAGGACTTCAACTGAATATTGTTTAAATTCTTCACTGTAATAAATCATATTATAATTCACGCAAAACAGGTAATTTGCGGCCAGAATTGACCATTTTTTATTTAAAAATTGTTTTGACAGAAAATAAAAGGCAAAAATTGATAATATCCCCGATACAAATGGAATCAGCCTGAAAACATATTCGCTTGTTCCAAATATGCCGGTTAAAATTTTTGTAAAGGAAAGGAAAAGAAAAGGGGCGCATTGCACATAATTAAGCGGTTTTAAAAAATCTAAAAAACTGCCGTCCATAACATTTAATGCAAGAGCCGCCTCGTCACCCCATAACGGCTTGCAATAAAAATATGTTTTGAACCTGAGAAAAATCCCGAGCAAAAAGATTAAACAAACGGAAATATGAAAAAAGTTCTTTTTTAGCGCATTCTTCATTTTTATAGCCTTATATGCAAAAGATATGCATCATTTATTTTATAACGGTCAATTATATCCTTATTTTGCGCCCATTCTTCCACATAGGGTATTACGTGTTCATGCGAATACTGGTTTGGATAATAAAACCAGTATGTATATCCTTTTGGAAGGCTGTTTAATGTTTTTATATAGTATTCTTTACCTGATTCTACGGATTTTACCATAATAAAATTATTATTTTCAAAGTTATAGCGCATAGAATTGTATTCATATATCGGGCTTGAGGCATCATTAAAAACTACAACATCGCCTGTTTCAAAACCTTCCTTTAAAATAAGCATAAGTTTATCGCCGTATCCTTTTTTGTGTTCAATATTTTTGTAAAAATTTGCAAAGTATTGAATATTATACGAACTTATAAAAAATATAAATAATAAAACGGCAGTTAAGGAATTAACAATATTTTTTATATCTCTAAAGTTTACATAATCAAGCGGTTTAATGATAAGTATAAGAAAAAACGGCAAAATATATAACGCTGCACGTTCTTTTATCGGATAGATTTCCAAAAAAGATGCAGTAATTATACAAGCAAAAGTATATAGGAAGATTAAACTTGTTTTATTATTCTGTTTTATATTTTTGAAAATACAAATAAAACCGATTATTAAAAGTATTGCGCCAAAAAGGGTGTATAAATTCTGGCTGAAAAAATAGCTGATATTTTCTTTCAAAATTATAATTACACTTAAGGGATTTAAGGTAATAAAGCCGCTTTGCCAGAGATTTCCGTAGGTTTCCATCATTGTGAGTCTTGAAGGATATAGCACAAAAATATAATAAACAGGCATTAAAAATATAAAAGAACTTAAGAACACTGCTATTTTTTTTATATCTTTTTTTATATTAATTAAATTGTATAAAACAAAACCGCCCGTAATAAAAATTGAAGGGAATGAAAAAAGAAAAGCTGTAAAAGTTCCCAAGCCATACAGGAAGGCTTTTCTATATTTGTATTTTGAAAAATTGAATTTATCAAAAAATAAAAATAAAAGCATACATATTAAAACATCTGACGAATACTGTTTGAATTCTACACTGTAATATACAAGATGAAAATTTATGCTGAATAATAAAAAAGCAATTAATATTGAATATTTTTTGCTTAAGAATTTACCGGAAAAAATATAAAAAACGGGCAGTGCTAGAATTGATGCTATAAACGGAATAAATCTTAAAGAAAACTCATTTATACCAAAGATACCCGTTATACACTTTGTTGCCGCCATAAACAAAAAAGGTGCACTCTGCGTATGTTCAAGCGGCTTAAAAAGACCGGAAATATTTTCGTGCATAATGCTTAAAGATAATGAACATTCATCAAGCCATAAAGTATAACCTGCAAAGCAGGCTTTTGCACGCAATAAAACTCCGATAAATAAGATAATCATGCAAAAACACTCGTATATATTAAAGTTTTTAACAGCCTTATTGCAAAATAACATATAACGGTTATTGTCCTACATAATAATAATCAAGCTTAGCATTAACATCCAGCTTTTTGGCGCCGTGTTTAAATATTCTTGATTTATAAAGCCCTAAGCGCGCAAGAAAATATTTTATACTTACTCCAAGCACCCCGAAGCCATATTTTGTTGAACGCTTGAAATTAATTGAGCTTGCTTCAGGGAAATACTTTGTGGGGCAGGAAATCTCCCCTATGTTATAGCCGTAATAATAGATTAATGCAAGCATTTCATTATCAAAAATAAAATCATTATCACATTCCGCAAGCGGTAAATTCTGCAATATTTCTTTGCTGAAAGCGCGAAATCCGGTATGATATTCTGATAACTTCTGCCCCATAAATAAATTTTGGAAAAATGTTAAAAATTTATTGGCTAAAAATTTGTATAAAGGCATACCGCCTTTAAGAGCTCCGTTATTCAACATTCTTGAAGCGATAACCGCATCATATTCATTAAATGCAATCATGGATGCCATTGCGGGAATTAATTTGGGGGTATATTGATAATCAGGATGAAGCATAATTACAATATCAGCTTCTTCCTTTAAAGCTGCCGTATAGCATGATTTTTGATTTCCGCCGTATCCCTTGTTAACATTATGAACTATTGTTGTGATGTTGAGTTTTTTGGATATATCCTTTGTATTATCCAGAGAATTATCGTCAACAAGAATCACTTTATCCACAAAATCTTTATAAATTTCATTATAGGTAATTTCAAGCGTCTTTTCTGCATTGTATGCAGGCATTATTACTACAATTTTCTTTCCGTTTATCATAAAATTAATAATACATCAATAAATAACGACATGGCAAAAAATTTAAAAATTTTGCAAATATATGAATAAAAATATATAATATTTTTTATGATGGAAAATACCGAAAGCTCAATTTATTATATAAGAAAATCTTTTGAATTAAAAAATCTGAAACTTTATAAAGAAGCCGTAGAAATGCTTTATAAAGCATTATCATGTGATGATATAGGCGATAAAAATATTGAAATTATTGCTCAAATCGGCGATTTATATTTTCTTTTAAAAAATTATGACAGAGCAATTGAGCAGTATGAAAAAGTTTTAGATAAAGAAAATTCGCATATCCACAGTTTATATCAGCTGTGTGAAATTTATTTTATTTTACAAAATTACACAAAAGCTCTTGAAATTGCAAAAGATTTATGTAAAAAATCTCAAAGCGTTGAAAATTTTATAAATTATTTCAAAGTTTTGTTTAAATTAAATCTTTTTGATGAAATTAAAGAATTATATAAAACTCTTAATGAAAACGCATCTTCAAATGAAGAAATTATGTACATAGTTTCAAAAACAGAGCCTGAAAACAGATATGAACTTCTTGAAAAAATAATTAAAATAAATCCCGGCAATATAAACGCAAAGCTTGATTTAGGTATTTTATGCTTTAAAAAAGATAATTTTGATTATGCAAAAGAGTTATTTGAATGCGTGGTTCGGGTTGAAAATAATCCTAAAGCTTATTTTTACCTCGGGCTTATTTATAATAAGGGTAATGAACATACAAAAGCCATTGACTGCTTTTTAAAGGCAATTAAATACGATAAGGTAAAGGTTAACAGTTACTATTTTGAACTTGCAAAAGCATATTGCGATATAAACTGGCTTAATGAGGCGCAGATTGCTATTTTAAGGTCTTTAAGCATATTATCAAATGCTACGCCGTATGCCGATATAATTGATGAACATTATTTTATTCTTTCCTGGATTTATTCAAAGAAAAATGATATTAAAAATGCACTTTTAAACCTTAATATGATTGAGAAAAAATCAGCTGTTTATAATAAAGCTCAAGTGCTGAAAAATATGCTTGAGTATAAACAGGGAAATATTATTGAGGCAAAAATAAACCTTGAAAAGCTCTATGAAATAGATAAAGATAACTCCGCCTTATATTCTGCTCTCGGTGAAATATATAAAGAATTAAAACTGTATAAAAATGCTGTTGAAATTTATAAAAAAGGTCTGGATGTTTTTCCTGATTCATTTAGTTTTTTATCTGAAATTGTGGATATTTTAATTGATGATAAAAACTATGACGAGGCGCTTCAATATGCAGGCAATTTTACGGCAAAATACCCTAATTGCCCGAGTGCTCATAATTCCCTTGCAAGAATTTATTACAGACAGAAAGAATACAATAAGGCTCTCGATGAACTTTTAAAGCTTACCAATCTTGATAAAAATGATGCGGAGGGATATTATTTTACGGGGTTAATTTTAAATGATCTTGAAAAATCGGGTGAAGCGATTGAAAATTTAAATATTGCTTTGAATTTAAATCCCACAAAAGCAAAGTATTACGCTCAGCTCTCAAGAGCGCATAATCTTGCAGGACATTTTAATGATGCGTTTCTTTTTATAAAAGAAGCAATTGAACTTGCACCTGAGGAGCTTTCTTATAAAAAACAAGCCGCCCTGATTGCCGAAAAACTTGGCAATGGCAAGGAAGCTGAATTTTATAATAATTTATTGAAAAATAGCGAGCGCATTGCAAAACAACAGAGAAAATAATAACTTACGTATTTATAAATTTTGCCTTTGTATTTTCATTTCTTTATGTTAGAATTATTTTGAAAATTGAATATGCGCCTGTAGCTCAGCTGGATAGAGTGTTTGGCTACGAACCAAAAGGTCGGGGGTTCGAATCCCTCCAGGCGCGAAATTTAAAAAGCAATAAGGATAAGGTTTTCAGCCAGTCCTTATTTTTTATATTTTTTCAAAAATTTATGTATTTTTTGAGTGTATTTTAACGACCATTTTGATTTTTACGGATACTTTGATTTTTTTCTGAAAACCCGCTTAAACAGGGACTTTTTTGGTCGGAAGTTTCTCAAACTTGAAAAAATCAAACTGGACGAAAACGGACTTTATTCGGATAAAATACGGGGCAAAATTTTTCCCCTTAAATACAGTCAATGCCTGAATATAACACTGGTTTGATTTTTTACGGATACTTTGATTATTTTGGAAAGTCCGTTTTGAAAATTTGATGAAAAATTTGTTAAAAAATTAAAAATTTTTACCATTATTAAACCAATTATATCGTGACATATTAGATAAAGAAAATTCATCATTAATAAATTCATTAATATTTTTTATTCTATTAAATTCATCACTAAAGAAAAACAAATGGCTCTGACAAATTTTACAAGTTGAAGGGCAGCTTGCCTCATCCGTTAATACTTAATGCAATGATAATTCAGTCGTTATTGGTTCAAATAAAGATTATGCTGTAATTCATCAACTTGGAGAAAAAGCCGAAAAAACAAAAAAGTTAAAATCCCCGCAAGATTCTATCTTTAATTAACAGATGAAGACTATAACAAAATATTAGAAGAATCACGGAAATATTTGAAGTAATCTTGTGTTCTTACTTTACATTTACCCCTTCATCTATATATTTAATTAGTGGGTAGATGAAAAATTCTATTATTCTGCGTTTGCCGATTTCAATTTCAGCATTTAATGTCATTCCTGTTGAAATTTTCTGTTCTTTACCATCAATAATAAGAGTATTGCCTTCAGGTGCTATATAAATTTCATAAACAGGTCCTAATTCTTCATTTTCTATGCTATTTTTAGAAACCGATTTAACTTTACCATGTAAAAGTCCGTATTTTTGAAAATCATAGGTGTCAATTTTGATTGAAACCGGCATATCCGGCTTTATAAATCCAATATCTTTATTTAAAACAGTTGCTTTAATTAAAACCGGTGCATCAATCGGGGTTAGAGCTATTAATTCCTGTGCAGGTGTTACAACTCCGCCTATTGTATGTATCATTAATTTATCAATATAACCGTCTACGGGTGATGTAATTTTTTGATTAATGTTACTAAATTCAATCTGTTCCCTGCTTGCTTCAAGTTCCTTTATTCTTTTATTGGTTTCTGATAAAGCTTCAAGTTTTTGTGCTCCAAAATCCGCTCTTAATTGTGCAATTTCATTTTGGATTTGTCTTTTTTGAGCTTGAAGCCTTCTAATTTCAGCTTCAGTTTTGTTAACAGATTCTTTTAAACCGATTGTTCTATCCTGCGCTTCTTTAAAATCATTGTATGCAACTATATCTTTAACGTTTTCAAGTCTTTTTTCTCTATCTGAGGCACTTAAAAGCTGGTTTTCATAATCTCTTTTCTGTGCAATATTTGAATCAATTTGTCTTTCAATTTGTTTAATTTCCTGATTTTTTGCACCAATAAGGCTATTTAGAGCTTTTATGCTTTCATTATATAAATTCTTTTGAATTTCATCTTCTGTCTTAAAATTTCGTCCCATTCCTTGAGCTTCAAGTCTTTTAGCTTCTTGTTTGCTTGTTTCAAGGTTTTCTTTTACTGTTTTTAATTGTGCATCTGTTGCCATCGTGTCAATTAAAACAAGTAAATCTCCTTGTTTTACAAAATCTCCTTCTTTAACCAATATTTCTTTAATAACACCTGTTTCAAGCGGCTGAATAATTTTTGCCTCGCCATCAGGAATAACAATACCTCTTGCTATTATTACGATATCAATCTTTCCTATAACAAGCCAGAGAATTGTGATTATAATTAAGGAGACTACAGTCCAAAAAGTGAAGCGTCCCAAAGGACTTGCCGGAGATTCTTCAATTTCGCTTAAAAGAGGTTTAAATTCATAAGAATCATTTATTTTTCTTAAACTCTGTCTTATTTTATTAAGCATTTATAACCTCCTGTTGCCGGCAAAGGAAGCTATAATATCCTTTTTCATTTTTAATAAGTTCACTGTGATTGCCTGCTTCAATTATCTGTCCTTTATCCATAACAAGGATGATGTCGCAGTTTCTAACCGCAGTGAGCCTGTGCGCTATAATAAAAGTTGTTCTGTTTTTAGTAATTTGTGTCATATTATTTAAAATTATTTTTTCAGATTCAAGGTCAAGTGCTGATGTTGCTTCATCCATAATAAATATTTTAGGATCTGTGATTAGTGCCCTTGCTATTGCTATTCTTTGTTTTTGCCCGCCCGATAAACTTGAACCGCGCTCTCCCACGATTGTTTCGTAGCCTTCAGGAAATTCCGATATAAATTCGTGCGCCCCTGCAATTTTTGCAGCCTGAATTATCATTTCAATCGAAGCATCCGGTTTTGCAAGGGCAATGTTTTCTCTAATGGAGCCTGCGAATAAATAATTTTCCTGCAAAACTATTCCTATATTATACCTAAGCCAGGTCGGGTTCATTTGACGAATATCAATCCCATCAATAAAAATTGTTCCTTCGTTTGGAAGGTAAAAGTCTTTGAATGAGTTTTGTAATTGTACTTTTGCCGCTTCCGCTTCTTCCTACTATTCCAATGTTCATTCCGGGTTTTACCGTAAAATTAAAGTTATTAACGGCATAAGGAGAGTTTGGAGAATATTTAAAACAAATTTTGTCAAATTTAACCAACCCTTCAATTTTTGGAAGAGTAATACTGCTGCTTGATTGCACTTCAACCGGGCTGTTTAAAATATCTCCGAGTCTGTCTATTCCAAGTAAACATTGCTGAAATTCATTCCAGAGATTAACAAGTCTTAAAACAGGAGCGCTAAACTGGTTTGAAAACATTTGAAATGCTATTAATTGGCCTATTGTAAGTTCATTTTTAATGACAAGTTTAACGCCAATATATAAAATACAAATTGTCATCCCTTTTTGAAGCATATTAGATAAGGCGCTTGCGATATTTCCCATATTTGAAAGTTTAAAAGATGAATTTATATAATTTGCTAAATAATCTTCCCATCTTTTTTGCATACTTCCTTCAACTGCAAGGGATTTTACTGTTTGAATTCCCGTAACGGATTCTACAAGATAAGAATTTGATTGTGCGCCCATTTGAAACTTTTTTTCAAGACGCTCACGAAGCTCAGGAGTTATTATTAAATAAAGAATTGCAATTAAGGTGACAAATCCTAAAACTACAAAGGTTAAAACCCTGCTATAGATGAGCATCATAATAATAAACACAAAGGAAAAGAAAAGGTCTAAAATAACGGAAACTGATTTATTTGTAATGAATTCTCTTATCTGGTCAAGTTCCCGTACTCTTGTTATGATGTTTCCGACTTTTCTGTTTTCAAAATATGTAAAAGGAAGATTAAAAAGATGTTTGAAAAGCTTTGCACCAAGTTTTGCATCAATTTTACTTGCTGTGTGTAAAAATATATATTTTCTTGAAAAATTTAAAAGCAGCTCAAAAATCATTACAACAACAAAAGCAAAAGCAAGGACATTTAAGGTTATAAGGCTTCTATGGACAATAACTTTATCTAAAATTACCTGTGTAAACAAAGGGGTTACAAGCCCGAAAAGCTGTACAATAAATGAACCTATCATAACTTCGGTCATAACCTGCTTATATGTTAAGATTTCATTAAAAAACCACTTAAACCCGAATTTTATCTTTGAATTTATTATTTTATGAGAAAGAATTATAAAATTGTTATCCGATAATTCTTCCAGCTCTGTATAAGTTATATCTTTTGTTTGATTATTTTCTATTGAATATATCAAGCAGCGCTTTTCATCTTTATTTATCTTTAATAAAACAGAATATGAATTATCTTTTTTAAGAATAACTGCAGGCAGAGGATATCCATTATTTAATATTTCATCCGGTGAAATATTCTTAACTCTTGCTTTAAAATCAAATTGTTTTACTATTCTAAGCAGTTCCTCAATTGCGATTTCATCTGTGGTCAAAGAATATTCTCTGACCACAGATCTTAAATCAATATTCATTCCGTTAATTTTAGAAATAACATCAAACGCAATAAGCCCGGTTTGCATAATTCATACTTCCTTTGTTAGTTACATTGATGAATTAACTAAATTCATAAGCTCTTTTTCTTGTTCAATATTATCACTATAATTTATCATTGTATCCTCTGCTATTTTGTATGATGTCATATCTTGAATTATTTTATTAATATCGGAATCAGATACAGCAAATGTTGTAGAATCACTTACATTTATTGAATCATTTCCGCCATAACCATAAGCCTTTTCTGCTACGA
>CAJUKY010000003.1:0-27451 GCA_910587055.1 Candidatus Gastranaerophilales bacterium | reverse complement strand
GTATCATTTCCTGCTCCGCCGTATAGAGAATCATTTCCTATACCGGTACTGATAAAATCATTCCCGTCTTCCCCGTATATCGTATCATCTCCATCTCCTGCAATGATTGAATCATTCCCGTTGCCTCCATATACAAGGTCATTGCCTTTACCTACATCAACCGTATCATCCCCGTCTCCGCCATATACAGTATCATTGCCGTCACTTACATTTATTGAATCATTTCCGCCATAACCATAAGCCTTTTCTGCTACGACAGAACCTGTAATGACATCATTCCCTTCTGTTCCTTCTAATGGAGCAAGATAGGTGGTCTTAACTTCATTAATAGTTATTGTTCCGTCACTAAATTTGTATCTGCCGACTTCATATCCCCCGCCGGTAAGACCTTTTGCTATTCTTATTGAACCTTCATTATCTTTAAAGGTGATAATTAAATCTTCTCCTTGTGCTCTAAAGATAGTATTGTTCTTTGTAATTCCTTCCCCAAATTCCAAAGTCTTTCCCGCATAGGCATAACCGGATCCGGCATAAATAGTATCATCCCCATCACCCAGATTATATTTTATTATATGCGAACCTTTAGCACCTCCTGTCTTAATGTAATCATTTCCTAACCCCCCTATAATTGTATGAGCTCCGTCACGAGTCTCAATTAAATCGTCTCCATCTCCTCCTTCAATATATTTAGAATAAATCTCGCTATTGCTTGTAACTCTAATGGTATCATTTCCTGCTCCGCCGTATAGAGAATCATTTCCTATACCGGTACTGATAAGATCATCCCCGTCTTCCCCGTATATCGTATCATCCCCATCACCTGCAATGATTGAATCATCTCCGTTGCCTCCATATACAAGGTCATTGCCTTTACCTGCATCAACCGTATCATTGCCGTCTCCGCCATATACGGTATCATTTCCGTCACCCCCAAGGATAGAATCGTTGCCATCTCCGCTGTATACAACATCATTTCCTTCGCAAGTATCTATATAATCATCTCCATCTCCGCCATAAACAAGATCATTCCCCTGTCTTGTATGTACCGTATCATTTCCATTTCCTGCATATACAGCATCAGCTCCTGCTGTTCCTTCAATTGTATCGGCCTCATTTGTTCCTTGAATAGTATTTTTATTAATTGTTTCTAATAAATACCTATAATCATCCCCTTTTGAAACATAATAATTATAGTATTCTTCATAATTACTGTTATCTTTTAATCCTAAATTAATAAAACTCTGTGTAAAATCAGCCAGTAAATTCTTTCCTGTAATTTCATCTTCAACTATTAAATTATCAATATATTCTCTAACCTTGGATAAATCATAAGAAACTGTTTCCGTATCAGTATCATAAACAATCTCCAGCTTATTAAATACATCTTTTAATTCTGTTTGAGACATTAAACTTGCATAGATATTATTCATTAATGAATTAAATGCATTATTTAATATTGGTGCAGCCTGTGCATGAGGGTTACTCCCATTTGTGCCGACAAACCCCTTTCCTATAAATTGTTCTAATACATGTAATTTCTTTGCATTAAAATTACTTCCCCTGCTTCCATCAACAACTGAATCAGCTCCTGTCCATTTATATAATATTTGCAGCAATATATTCTTCTTTGCAACGTTCCCTGCGGCAGAAATAAATTCTTCAACCAATCCTTTTAATACTCCGCTTTCATCACGAACCATAGCTTGATGCAAACTGTATACTGTTCCTGAACCTAATACCTCAGGCAAAGCTGCTATATCTTCGCTTTCATCCAGCCATTCTGTTGCAAAAGAATTCATCTTATCTACAACTAAATTAAAATCTCCTAAATTTCCAACAGAACCATCAGATTTAACAAAAGTCCCTTGTGATACAAGTGTATTCCCATTTTCATCAACTGTATTCTTAGCAGTTGAATTTAAATTAATAGAAACAATTCCTGCTTCTTCTAAACTTATTAAGCTTCCATTCCCCTTTAAAATCTTAATATTGTTAAATTCAGCATCTGCACTTGTTATCTTTCCATCATTATTTGAGTCTAAATCTTTTAGTGCATCAAATCCTGATGTTGCCTTTTGACCGTTTGATTTAACATAATTATCCCCAAATATCTCACCACCATCATTTATTACCCCATCACCATTTTTGTCAATTGCAAGAACACCATCTTCCTTACTTACCCAAGCACTTGTTTCAGCAAAACCATCACCCTCATGATCAAAATACGCCCCATCTTCAACTGTTGTTGTTTTTATTCCATCTCCGTTAAGGTCGAGGAGGATGGGGTCAGTGGTGATTGGTTGAACCGAGGTGGCCTGTTGAAAGGATTCTAGCACTTTATATTTTGGCCCATTATCCTTTACAAAGGCAGGTATTTCTGATAAGTCTATATCTTCTGCTGTGTATTCACCATTATAATCAAATATTTTTTCTGAAAGTTCTTCTGCAAATTTTGAACTTAGCTTGTATGCTAAGGGCCAGCTTGCTATATACCCGGCAATTGCCCCTACAATGCTTCCAGGTAGAGAAGCTTCTGGTCCAAGTAAAAAACCTATTTCAAATCCCAAAGCTGCTCCAGCTTCCAAAGATGGGGGAGTAAGAACCACTTCAATTATTGAACCAGCTATAACCGATGCTCCAATTTCGAAGTAAATCATTTTATATGCAGCATTTTCACTGTAACCCTTTTGTGTTAATTCGGCTGCTCTTTTGTTAGCATCAATAATTGTTAGACCCCCATCATATAATTTTTTTCCAAGTTCAATGGCTTGCAATGTTTTTAAAAGCATAAATCTCCTTTTCATTATATAGATGTTATATAAACTACCTTATTTGTGTCCCAAAATTATATAAATAAGCAAGAAAATTAATACATTTACTATGAACGCTAGCAGATAACCTTTGATAGGATTTTTTTTATTGTAGTAAGTATTATCTATAAAAACAAAAAATAAAATTATGAAAGGTATTATTGGCAATAGATGGTATTTTTTATCTTCTATTAATTTTTTAATTGCGCTCTTAACTGATTTTAGTTCCATGAACACTCCCTTTGATATGCCTATAAACAATCTACTATACTTTATGCTTTATATATTTTTACCATGTGCTAATTTGAACTCTGGTTTACATTAATTTAGCCCGTAGGTTGGGTTTTGACCCAACATCTCTAAAATCAATTCTATCCTTTAGATTTTTCATTCCTCCATCCTACACCCATTCAACTTTAATTACAAATTTAAATCCAAACTTAATAATTCACCAAAAACACAAACATTAATTAAACCAAACCTAACCTAAACTAAACTAAACTCAAACCTGTTAAACCTAAAATTAATTCCCTACGCAACCTTCCGATTATTATCTCTATTCAAATAATAATCAAAATCACAAACATCTATATAATCATCCCCTTTTGAAACATAATAATTATAGTATTCTTCATAATTACTGTTATCTTTTAATCCTAAATTAATAAAACTCTGTGTAAAATCAGCCAGTAAATTCTTTCCTGTAATTTCATCTTCAACTATTAAATTATCAATATATTCTCTAACCTTGGATAAATCATAAGAAACTGTTTCCGTATCAGTATCATAAACAATCTCCAGCTTATTAAATACATCTTTTAATTCTGTTTGAGACATTAAACTTGCATAGATATTATTCATTAATGAATTAAATGCATTATTTAATATTGGTGCAGCCTGTGCATGAGGGTTACTCCCATTTGTGCCGACAAACCCCTTTCCTATAAATTGTTCTAATACATGTAATTTCTTTGCATTAAAATTACTTCCCCTGCTTCCATCAACAACTGAATCAGCTCCTGTCCATTTATATAATATTTGCAGCAATATATTCTTCTTTGCAACGTTCCCTGCGGCAGAAATAAATTCTTCAACCAATCCTTTTAATACTCCGCTTTCATCACGAACCATAGCTTGATGCAAACTGTATACTGTTCCTGAACCTAATACCTCAGGCAAAGCTGCTATATCTTCGCTTTCATCCAGCCATTCTGTTGCAAAAGAATTCATCTTATCTACAACTAAATTAAAATCTCCTAAATTTCCAACAGAACCATCAGATTTAACAAAAGTCCCTTGTGATACAAGTGTATTCCCATTTTCATCAACTGTATTCTTAGCAGTTGAATTTAAATTAATAGAAACAATTCCTGCTTCTTCTAAACTAATTAAACTCCCATCACCCTTTAATATCTTTATTAATCCAAAATTCTCATCTTCAACACTAATTATTCCATCATTATTTGAATCTAAATCACGAAGTGCATCAAACCCATTACTAGCCTTATTTCCATTACTTTTAACATAGTTGTCTCCGAATATTTCTGACCCATCGTCAATAAAACCGTTATTGTTCTTATCAATTACAAGAATACCATCATTCTCATCCACCCAAGCAGAACTTTCAGCAAACCCATCTTTCCCATGGTCAAAGTATACCCCGTTTTCAAGAGTTGTGGTTTTAATACCATCACCGTTTAAATCAACAAGAATAGGGTCAATGACAATGGGTTGAGCAGACTGCGCTTTGAGAAAAAGCTCTTTTGATTCAGCTTTTTGTTGCTTGAGCAGCAATGAAGCAAGTAATCCAGCCCCTATTGCAGAGGTGGGATTGCTGAATACTAATATTCCTAAAGCAGTTAATGCAGCTGTTCCAATTATACAACCTCCAGCCCAGAGGATTATTCCTATTGCGTTACCATTGGTATTCTTTATCTCAAGATTTTGAGTTGTATAAAAGTCTTGCGGAGGTGTCACTTCTTGCAGATTTTGTGCTGCATAGCCCTCAGCATTTGGATTGTAGTTCCCATTCCAAATATAAAATTTGCCATCTTTTTTCCATCCACTCATACCATAAATACTGGTGAATCTTTCAAAACCTTCTTTACGAGCTGCTTTTTCAAAATTAGTTTCTTCTTTTATATATCTCATCTTATTATCCTTTTAATTATTATAAACCGTACTCCGAAAAGCTGCATAATGTCTTAAGCCTTTCATATCGCTCTTTTTGATTTCGATTTTTAAATATTGTTAAAGTTTTTGTTAATTCAGATAATTCCTCATATTCCTGTTGAAAAATTTCATTTTTAAGTTTTTCATCAATCTGCGACAGAAAATATATTGAACAAATATTTCTGAAATCATATTGGAAATTAATATATTCACTTAACAGCTTGGAAGAATGAAAACGCACTCTTGCTGCATCTAATTTACCATCTTTTTCAAGTATTTTGCCATAAATATTATTTGTTTCTAAAAGGGCATTAAATGGGGTTAAATATAGAAAATCCGGCAAATTAAAATAGGCTAATTGAATATAATATTCAGCCATTTTGGGCATATTTTTTTTGTAGTATATTTTAGCTAAATTAATATATTCAATATATTTTTGTTCAACATTTTTATACTTAAATGCAGTTTTGCCGGTAGCTTTTATAGCATCATCTAATTTATTGATATTAATATAGTAATTGGCAAGAATACTATATGGTAGAAATTCTAACTCTTTAAAATCAGGATATTTTTGAATTAAATTAAAAACTTTATCTAATGATTTTTTTGTTTCATTATATTGCTTATTTGCCAAATAAAAGTATGCCAGTTCTGTATAAGCTATAAATTTTAAACGCTTGCTATCATGACTTTTTATTCTTGTTGGCAAAAGATTAATCTCATTATTTTCTATATGTTTTTTGTAAAGTGTAATAATACTATCGTAATCTCTTTGTGAATAATAAAAATTGACCAAATCCTGTAAAGCGGGCTTTACTTTGTTTTCTTTGCACTTGCCAATTTTGCACAATTTATCTTCAAGAATATATTTGTTTTTTAACAAAAATTCTGTTTTTGAAAAACTGCCTTTAGAATAGAAATATTCAGCAAGATTACCATTTGTAAGTAAACCAATTATTAAATTAAAAAACAATAAGCCTGCTATAATAAAACACAATATTCCAAGTAATTTTCTATATTTATTTGTTATCATTTTATTCCTTATCCTAGCCTATAGCCCACAACTTGGGTTTTAATTCAACATCTTTAAAATCAATTCCATCCTTTAAATTTTCATTCCTGTATTCTACACTTATTCCACCTATAATTCAAATAGTAAATATTATTGTAATTCATTCAATACCCCTAACTTATACCCTGCAACATAATTTTTAATTCTTGTTTCTTCAAGTTTTTGCTTTTTATCTAATAATTCAAGCTTTTTTCTTACGCATTCTGCCTTTGCCATTATACCGTTTGTGTTTAATCTTTCAAGGTTTTCAAGATTTTTATTTACTAAACTCAACGTCCTTTTATTATTCTCCCCCTGCAATATTGAATTCTCAGCATCAAGCCTTATTTGCTCATATTTTTTCTTTAACTCGGCCAATTCCTGCTCTTTTTGTACCTTCAGTTTTTCAACTTCCATCTTCCTTTTTTGAACAGTATTAATGTTTTTCATTCCGTCAAACATAGTAAAAGAGGTTGAAACCCTAAAAGATAAGCTTCTTTGTTCTATGTCAGAGAAACTGTTAAAATATTTATTGGTATCAGACCCATACAAGTTATATCTTGTATCAAAAGAGATCTTCGGAAAATTAGCTCTTTTTTGAATTTCATATTCCTTTTGTTTTTTTAATATCTCTAAATCATAGGTTTTTGCTTCCAAGGAATTTTCAATATCAAAACCTACATTGTTTTTGGTTTTAGATTTTTCAATGGATAATTTTGCAGGTTTACTGGATTGCCTCTGCTTGCCAAAATCTTGATTTTGTGCAAGCTGGGTCCTCTTGGAGGGCCGCGCTTTGCTCGCAATGACAGAACCAATAGGAACAATGCCCACTTCTGAAAACTCCTCAAAGTCTGCTATTTCAATATCATCCAACCCGTAACTTTTATTCGTATAATATGAAAATTCGGTTAACCTTTTTGATAAATTATTTTCTAATTCCGCAATATCAGACTTTGTTTCAGATATATCAATTTCAGAATTTGTAACTTCTATTTCTGATAATTCCCCTGCACCTCTAAGCCTTGAATTTATTGTAAAAAGCTCATTTTGCAATTCTAAAATCTGCCTTTTAATTCCTAAAGCCTTGTATAATGCTAAAGTTTCACCGTATAAATCAATCACATCAAGTTTTAAATCCCTTGTATCTTTTAACAAAAGCGCTTCTTTTTGTTTGTCATCAGCACGCGCAATTTCTAAGCCTCTTTTTCTTATCCCAAAATCAAAAAGATTGTAATTTAGGCCAACCGCTGCAACATCTTGATAATAATCTCTGTTTAATAATATTTCATTTCCAACCGCTGTTATCTGTCTTGTCCCATCAGACAGGTCATTATATCTTTCAGTTGTTGCGTATCCTGAAAGTGTTGGGAAATACCCCGCACGAGCTTCTTTAATCCCATATTCCGTACTTTGTTTTTCAATTTTAGAAGTTTTTAATTTATATGAATTTTGAAGGGCAGTTTCTAAGAAAGAATCAAAAGTTAAAGTTTCTGCCACAGAGGGGAGAATAGTTAACCCGCAAATCACTGCTGCAGATAAATGTTTTACTATTCTTCTTTTAAATTTAACTTTAGACGTTTTACTTGCCTTTATTATTCTGTTTTTATTCTTAATTCCGGTTGTTTTTGTTTTGATTTTTTATTTTAATTTTAATTATAGTTTAATTCATAATTATAATAATTATATTATTAAAAAATACGCTGTCTATTTTGAATTTAAAGCTTGCATGGCTGCATTTTTGATTAGTTCAATATGCTTTGGTAAAAGTTTTTTAAGATTATAGTTATCAATAATAGTTTTTCTTGCAGCTATTTTTATTTCCTGATTTTTACCGCTGTGTATTCCTTTGTTTTGGAGTTTTGTTTCTAAAATTTCTTCAATTGTTTTTACAAAACATTCAATATTATAAAAATCAACAAGATATCCATTTTTATTATTTTTGATTACTTCTTCTACGGGAGGGGTTTTTGAACCTACAATTAAGCATCCTGCAGCCATTGCTTCCAGCATTGACCAAGATAAAACAAAAGGATAGGTTAAATAACAGTGAACAGAAGAAATTTGAAGAAGTTTCCTATATTCTTTATATGGAAGACCGCCTGTAAAATGTAACCTTTTTAGTTCACCTTCATTAAAATTCAGTTTTTTTAACATTAATTCCTTAAAAGTTGTATTTCTTAATTTTGGCCCGTAACAAACCCTATCTTCTCCCGCTATTAAAATGTGAAGATTTTTTCTTTTCTGTAAAAGTTTCTTTGCTATTTCCATAAACTGCGGGAATCCCCTGTATGGTTCCATTCCGCGTGTAGCATATGTTAAAACCTCATCTTTACAAGTTAAAACAACATTGCTATCTGGAATCTTAAATTCAGCATCAGAATTTGGAATAAAATAATCCGTATCAATTCCATCGTGAATTACAGTTATTTTACTTTGCAGCATGTGCGGAAATTGGCTTTTTTGCCATTTTGTAGGGCAGGTTGCAATATCACTTGAAATTAAATCTTGAAGAAATTGGGAATTATTGCATCTGGTTAGAGCTTTTCTGTCATAATCCGGCATAATTCCATCATAACCAATATCAGCCCCTGTTGAATTATAATACCATTCACAGTAATTTATTAATGGAACATTTGGGAAAATATCTTTGAAAAACATTGAATTACCCCAAGAATGAGAATAAATTACATCAGGAATGAAACCTGAATTTTTAAGTGCAATAAGGGTTTCTGCAGCTCCTTGTCCATGGATTATGCTTTCTTCATATTGTCTTAAATATCTATGGGCATTTTGCGGTACTTTTCTTTTTAATTTATATAAAGCCTTTTTTACACCCTTAATTTCAAAGGCATTTGGGGTATTACATAAAAATACAATTTTGTTTTCAGGATTTTTCCCCAATTCTGCAATAATATGTCTAAATTGAGCAGGAAAATTCCTATGCGAAAACAAAAATTTCAAATTCTTAATCCTCTTTGATAATAATATTTAAGATGATAAAGTATGACCCTATTTTATATCTAATATGTATTGAGCATATGTCTTGATTCAATTTTATTTACAAAACTTAAATAGAAATTGAAAACAGATAAAAAATAAACTACAAAGGAAATGGTACTTAACTTGTACAACATTTCCAATTAGTAATAGCCTTGCATTGTTAATGTGATAAATTTATTTAATTAGGAAAATTAATAGCATTTTGCGCGAATCTTGCAAAAGATTGTTTGTATAAAGTATAATTGGAATACATGATAACTTTAAGTGAAATTGGAATATCTCTTGGTATATCAATCCTGGGTGATACAATAAAAGAATCCGCAAAAGAAATATTGAAACGGTTAGCTAAACCCAAATATGCTAAATACAAAAATTGTTTTAAGCCGCCATTTGTAAATGCGTTTAAAAAAACATTAAACATTTTTTATGACAAGGATATTTCTCCGTATCCTATTTCTAAAAATTTATACAACAGACTATACGAGCTAGACGACATTGCATTGGGGTTAATATTTCAAGATATTAATTTGATTGACGTTCCATATAGCAACAACAATATTTATACAGTATTGGCCGAGAGATTAAAAAGATATTGCAAGATCAATAACTTTAATACTGAGGATACTTTTTACGAATATTGGAAAGATGTATTTGCAAAAGAATACGAGAATTGTTTTAAATTATTTTTTGCCGTAGATGATTCTTTTCGTCGAGATGCCTTGATTGATATTTTTTCAATTTCTATTGAAAAGCTTGACATGCTTTTGCAGAGTCAAGCAGATATAAAACAAGATATAGTTTTGGCAAAAAATGAAATATTGGGAAGTATTTCAGGAATTGCAAATCAAATTCGGACATCAGGAGCTATCTCAATAATGCAATCAGTTAAAGAAATTGATGAAGATGGCGAATTAAAGAAAATACAAGATTTAATAGATAAATATAATTATGAAGAATGCATTTCATATATCAACTTAAATAAAGATGATAATTGGAAAAATAAATCCAGTGAATTTAAGGCAAAAATTTATAATAAACTTGGTAACTGCTATCAAAACCTGTATGATTATCAGAGCGCAAAACAAGCATATGAGCTATCAAACAAAATTGATTCTAAGTACGATGCTCCTCTTTATAATTTGGCCAACATAGCCTTAGAAGAAAATGATAGAGATGTATATTTTAATTGTTTTTTAAGATTTAACAATACCTCATCAGAACTTTATTATAAATTAGAATTTTTTAAATATTTGTGTTTTGACAAAGAGCAAGGGCTAGCAGAAAAATGCTTGGAAACACATCTTGTTAATGTGGAAGATTATTTATTTTTAAAAGCTACATTGATTTTAAGAAGAACTCACAATGTCAGTACACAAGAAGCTACGCAGTATTTACAAGAATATATCAATAAAACTAAAAACAATACTGCTATTGCAAGGTACAATTTAATAAACTGTCAATTCACCGATTTATTTAATAAATCAAGAATCCAGTTTGTTTTTGATATAAATATAGATGGACATTTAAAAATAAATCATAACATTTGTAAAATTGAAAATTTAAATGAAGCCAAACAACTTTTAAATAATTTAAATAAAACTTATGACGAATTATGCAAAACTTATAAAAATTACGAAAGTCTTATTCTAACTACAAAAATAAAAATTTTTCTAGTTAAATATTTTATTGGGGAGTTTAATCAAGATGAAGTAGATATAAATGAAATTAATAATTTTGTTATAAACAATTGTAAATCGTCCGAATCTCCTGTTGTAGAAGCGCTTATATTGAATATTTTATGTAATCAATATGCTGAAGCTCACAAAATATATAATTTATTTGACAATGAAGCTAAAAAACTAAATAAAAATAACTATGCAATTATTTTATTTGGTGAACAAAAATATAAAGAAGTGCTTGAGCATTTAGAATCAGAAGAATTGCTTGATGAATTAAATGAACAATTTAAAATTATATCTTTGTATAAGGCTGAAGGTTGGGATTGTGCTGCAAGATATATTGAATTAAATCAAGACAAATATAGCGATCTTCTCTTGGGCATGTGTGTTTGGTTGTATCATAACAATTTATGCTATGACGAAGAGGTTGCTTTGTTAAAGAAAATCTCAAGAAAAATTATAAGAAATCCAGAACAATACAATTGTAGTTTTGCATATAATATTGCACATTGCTTAGCTTTTTATAAAACTGAAAATGGTATTAATGAATTAAGAAAAAAACTGGTTGAAAAATATTGGACAAAGGACAGAAGTCAAGATAACTTTGATATGGGATTAATGTATGCAATAGATTTATATAATAATGGTTTATATTCAAAGTGTCTAAGTATTTTGGAAATTTTGGAAAAATATGAAGCTGGCAATACTATAATTAAAAATCTATATGCGTATATTGATGCGAATAATTACAATCCAGACACCCTTATTGAAAATTTTGAAAAGGATAAAAGCAAAAAAGAACTTTTGCCTAATATTGCTCAGGCATATATATTTAAAAAAGAATACTCCAAGGCTGAAGATATAATAAATTCTTTAAAATATTTAGAAGATTTTAATCTGCAATATTATTATTTAAAAATAAACCTTAAAATGTTGCAAAAGGCAGATGACAAAATCATAATAGAAGATTTCATTGAGGCATTAAAAAAATATCCGGATGATTTAAAATTAAACAATATTGCATTTGGTTTTTTACTAAGAAGTTCTACCGTAAATGATAATACGCGCAAATTATTTGCACAATGCTCTCAGGTGTTAAAAAAACATAATTTAATGTATGAATTTCATATTGATATGTCAAATCCAGTAGAAAGCTTAACTCAAGCTATTGAAACCTTTGAGCCTCATAAAAAATATTTAGAAAGAGAAAAATATTACGAAGCCAATTTAGATAATTACAATAAATTTTTATTTCCTTTATCCTTAGTGGCCGAATCATTTGCCACAAAGCCTAGTGTTCTTTTCGCCAATTTCTTGAAGGATAAAAAGCAAATTGTTGCATTATCAAACTGCACAATTGAACAGCAAATAAAGGAGATTACATGGCTTAACAAAAATAAAAATGTTATACTGAGTCTACAAACCTTAATATTGATAAGAGAATTAAAAATAGATGAAATTGTTTTTAATAATTTAAATATTAAAATTACCGAACAGACAAAAGAAGAATTTAATTTTATTCTAGCTGATATAACAAATAATACTACCGAAAAACTAGTTAGAGACAATGAAGGTAACTCTCGTTTAATCTTTGTAAAAAGCGAAGTTATGGAATATAGGGATTACTTGAAAGAATGCATAACCAATTTAAGCATTGCAAAATTTAAGTCAAAGTCAACAAAGGCTTTACCACTTATTGAAGCTTCTGAAAATATAGGCTCTAAAACCCTTTTCTTTGATGGAATAGTTTCCTTGCAAAATGATTATCTTACATGTTCTTCAGATATGGTAACTCATATCCTAAGTCGAGAATTTAAATTTAGAGATATTGCCGTACCAAGTATAATTGATTATCTTAATCAAAAAAATATTATTTCAAATGAAAAGGTGGCAGAATTAAAATATGAACTTATTAAGTTAAATTGCAAGTATATACTCTTAACAACTTTAGATTTATACCACAATTCTAAATCAAGCATTGATAATTTAAGGGAAATGTTTTGCTATTTGAATGAATCATTTGATAAAAAATCAATTATTCTTGTGCTGTCGGAACTTATTTATAAACTAAGTAAAGACGAAAATTTTTTAGATAATAAAAATTGTGAAATTATTGATTTAATATTTGATAAATGTGCTCAGTTGGACAGAAGCGACGTTTTTATTAGGTTGCTTGCTGAGGATCTAATAAAGTGCTATTGCTTCCTTGATACTATAACCCAAAAGTATTTAGCTTATAAACTTTGGAATACAATTTCTGACAAAATATATATTGAAGCATATTATAGGCATATTATGTATATCCAAATGACAAGGGCAAACCACAGCAAAGAAAAGAATATTGGAGAAACTAAAAGAATCGTTTTTAATAGCCCTCAAGCTTTGCAACAAAAACTTGAATTGTATGCCAATTATCTAATTGACAAATACACCTAATATCATTTTGGTTTTCCAAAATAATCAAAGTATCCGTAAAAAATAATCAAACTAAGTGTTTGTTTACAATAAAGGTGATGGTGATATTAATTTAAAAACGGGGTAACGCCCCGTTTTTAACATATTATACATTTGCAGGTATTAGCTTTAAAACATCCTCAATAATCAACTCCGGTGTAAGGTGATATCTTTGATAAAGCTCTTGAACAGGCACTCTGTCGGTAAATTCCTTTTTTCCGCCGAAATTTAAAACTTTCATATCGGAATTTCCGTAAAATCTTGAAATTTTTTCGCCAAATCCGCCCGCTAAACACCCGTCTTCTAGCGTTATTACTACATTATGGCTGTTTTTTAAACTGTTAAGCATATCACAATCCACCCCTGTTAAAAATAAAGGATTGATAACAGTGGGCTTGAAGCCTAATTTGCGTTCAATTTCTTCTGCAGTGCGCATTCCGAGGTGATAAAAATTCCCCGCGCCAATAATAGCAATCTTTTCGCCCGTTTGTGTCAATTTATACCTGTTTATTTTTGAATAATCTGTGAAATCACTTACTCCTTGTGATTTTACGGCGCCAAAAGGTACTCTTATCCCGACAGGATGCTCATTCTGCCCCATAGACCATTCCAGCATCGCAATATATTCTTCTTTATTGGTTGGCGCAAGATAAACCATATTGGGGATATTGCTTATCAAAGGAATGTCAAATGAGCCAAGGTGTGTGCTATCAGCCCCTGAAATAGCTCCCCAGTGAATAAGGAGCGTAATCGGCGATGTATTCAGGCACAAATCCTGTGATAGCTGGTCATAAGTTCTTTGTATAAAAGAGCTCAAAACAGACAGTATAGGCCTTGCTCCGCTCTTTGCAAGCGCCGAAGCATAGGCTATTGCGTGCTCTTCCGCGATGCCAACATCTGTGTATTGATGTCCTAATTTTTTTCTAAAATCTTTTGTAAATCCGTATGCCCCCGGGGTTGCAGGGGTTATTGCCACAACACTCCCGTCCTTGCTTGCTTTGTCCAATATAAAATCGGTTGTAATTGAATTATAGCTTTCAACAGACGCAGCCGCCGACCCGCCGCCCGTATTATCAAGGGTTCCCGCCAGAATATAATGGTGCGTTTCCTTATCTGTCTCAGCTGCCTTGAGCCCGCAGCCTTTCAGGGTTTTAACGTGCAAAACGGTCGGTTTATTTGTATCTTTCACTTTTTTAAATGCCTCAATCATAGACTGAACATCGTTTCCATTATCTTCATAATAATATTCAAACCCAAGACTTTTAAAGAAATTTAATTCCGCTTTTCCTTTTGTATCTCTTAAAAGTTTAAGGTTTTGATACAATCCGCCCGCATTTTCCGCAATAGACATATCATTATCATTTACAACAATTATTATATTACTGTTTAAAACAGCGGCATTATTCAGCCCTTCATATGCTTCGCCGCCTGAAAGCGACCCGTCGCCGATTAAAGCAATAACATTTTCCTTTCCGCCCGTTAAATCTCTTGCTTTTGCAACCCCTGTAGCTAAACTTGCGGAAGTTGACGTATGCCCCACCTTGAAAAGGTCGCAGGCTGATTCTTCAGGTGCTGTGTATCCCGTAAATACGTTGTATTTTTCAGGGTTTGTAAATCCTTCTTTTCTTCCGGTTAAAATTTTGTGCGGGTAACACTGGTGCGAAACATCAAATACAACCTTATCTTTCGGGCAATCAAATACATAATGTATTGCTATTGTTGTTTCCACTATTCCTAAATTCGGCCCGAGGTGCCCGCCTGTTGTATTTACCTTTTTTATTATCAAGCTTCTTATTTCATCCGCAAGCGTGTTTAACTCATTGGTTGTTAATTTCTTTAAATCATCCGGCATATTAACTTTGTCTAAAATCATAATTTTTTCCTTAATTAACTACAAGGAAATTTTATTATATGGAGTTTACTCCAAGTCAAGCATATCTTCTTTTAAAAATTTCAGTCTGGTGATAAGGTTTTTTTCGGCGTAAATGCCCATCAATACTTCTACGGCATATTTTATATCTTCATCAAGCGAATCAAGCCTTTTATTTATTATGTCATCCAGATGCTTTGCGCATTCTTCTTTGTTCACGTTGAAATTCCCTTCTTTAATTTTTATTAATTTTTCATCCGAGTTATAAAACAATAATATCTTAACTCGGATATAATGTCAATATGTCGAACGAAATGTTAAATTATGAATATGATTTTAAATAAATTATCTGAAATAATGGGCAGAAAAAGGATAAAAATGTCTGACCTTGCAAGAATGACAGGTCTGGCAAAAAGTACAATATTTGATTTTTATCACGATAAATCCAGAGTTTTAAAGCTTGATACTTTGAGTAAAGTCTGCTGGGCGCTTGAATGCAAGGTTGAAGATATTCTTGAATATATTCCGGATGAAGAAGTTTAATCCCTTTTTTGCGTGCTATTCCTTGCTATTCCTCAATAATTTCATAAAGGCTTGAGGCCTCATTTATGGAAACATTCCCCGTAGGAATTTTTAAAACACGCGCCTTTAAAACCCTTGTTTTATATTCAATCATGATAATATCGTTTTCTTTCAGCTGTTTTGCAGGCTTTGCGGGGTTATTATTTACAAAAACCCTTGCCATATCGCATACTTCGTTTGCAACACTTCTTCTTTTTATTATCCTTGAAACCTTTAAAAATTTATCCAGCCGCACTGTATTTATCCTTTTCAATGCTTTCCACCTTAAAACAGGTCTGCGTTTTTAATTTTTTATCTATTTCATCAAACGTTAAAAAGCCTTCCTGCGCCCCGAATACTTCAACCACAGCTGCCGCATTAACAGAAGCGCACTCCAGCGCTTTTTTAATATCCATATTATATTTTTCCATTGCAGCCGTAAATGTTGAGCTGAAAGCATCCCCCGCACCGAGAGTTGACCTTACAACCGCGGGAAATTCGGGTGCTTTATAAAATTTATTCCCGTCATATGCGTAAACTCCGGCTTTGCCGTCTGTTATAACCACATTTACCTTATTTTTACCTCTTAATATTTTCAACATTTCAATAATATCGGGGTGAATAAAGTTTTTAGAAAATTTTTCATTTTTTGTATCGGGACGCACGGAGATTTTTGTCAGCATGCTTGCCTCTTCCTTGTTCAAAACAAGGATGTCTGCCGTTTCTATTATTTTTGAAAAATATTTCTCACCCTTCTTAATTGCTGTGGTTCCTGCATTTATTGAGAGTTTTATATTATTTTCTTTTGCAAAAGATGCAAGTTTATCAAGCATTCTGTTGCTTTCGCCGGCTAAAGGCGCAATGTAAAGCCATTTTGCTTTCTTTAAAGTGTCAAAATTTATATCTTTTTCTTTAATGCTTGAATTTACGCCCCTGTGAGCAAGAACAGTCCTGTCTCCCTGAAAGCTTACAAGGATAATGGAAAAACCTGTTAATCCTTCTTTTGCTTTTATAATGTTTGATGTATCAATATTTGATTTTATAAGGTTTTCGCAAATTAAGGGAGAAATTTCATCTGCGCCAAGCTTTACAACGGTGGATGTTTTAAACCCCAGATGCGCAAAATTCATTGCGGTATTAATTCCGCCCCCGCCGAGGTTTCTTGAAAAATCATCAATTTCAACCTTGCTTCCGTAAGGAAAGCTCATAAAATCGCTTCGTTTGTCTTTTGAACTTACTGAAACGATATTTGCGCTGTCTGATTCTATAAATACATCAAGTGTGGCTGAGCCTATTGTTACTACATCAAACATTAACACCTCTATTTGTTTTATGCTTTTTCCTATATTATAATACAAACAGTTTCACCGTTGATAGCTCTTTAAAGGTATTTAATGTTTTTAAAAAAGCTAAAACTGAATAATTATAGAAACTACGAAAGTCTGGATTTTGAATTTTCCAAAAATAAAACACTTTTTGTAGGAAAAAATGCGCAGGGTAAAACAAACCTGCTTGAAGCGGTTTATTACCTTTCGAGTCTTGATTCAAACAGGATTAAAAAGGATAAAGAATTAATAAAATTTGAGTCTGAATATTGCAGTATTGGCGCGGAAGTTTTAAAAACGGGTACGGATATTGAGCTTGATATTTTAATTAATCCGCCGAAAAACAAAGTTTTAAAAGTAAACGGCATTAAAAAAAATAAATCAAGAGATTTTGTACGCGTATTATCTACGGTGAGTTTTTCTAATTCTGACCTGCTGCTTTTAAGAGGTGATCCTTCAGACAGGAGAAAATGGCTTGATAATGCCATATGCCAGATATACCCCGCTTATCTTGATAAAATTAATAAATATAATAAAATCCGCCTTCAAAAGGCAAATTTCTTATCCGAATTTCAAAACAGATTTGGTTTTGGCGGGATAACGGGCTCTGCAGGCGGAGGCGGCGGCTCAAATTATGATATGCTTGATGTTTATAATGTTCAGCTTGCAAATTCTTCAGCTAATATTATGTATTTAAGGATGAAATTTTTATCCGAATTGAAAAAAATTGCAAAAGAAAAGCATTTATCTATTTCAAAAGATGAAGAATTAAATATTGAATACGAAAATACCCTCTCTGCAGGCTTTTTGCCTGTTAGCGAATTAAGCACCCTATGTTATGAAAAATTAAATGAAATTAAAGATGAAGAAATAAAAAAAGGCCAGTGCCTGATAGGCCCGCACAGAGATGATATCTCGTTTTTCATTAACGGTAATGATGCAAAAAGATATGCTTCTCAAGGCCAGCAGCGTACAATTGTACTTGCGCTTAAATTATCCGAGCTGGATATTATTCAGGAAAAAATAAATGAAATGCCCGTTTTACTTTTAGATGATGTTCTGGCCGAACTTGATAATCTGCGGCAAAATTATCTTTTAGAAACCATAAAAGACGGCGTGCAGACAATTATTACAAGCGTTGATACCCTGGCGTTTGAAGAAGAATTTTTAAAAGATGTTGAAATCGTTCATATAGAAAACGGTAAAATAAAAACCCCTTAAAATTTTAAGGGGTTTTTAAATTTCCGTGCTTATACTTGCTTTTTATTCATCAAGTTCTATTTCTTCATGTTTACCGTAGTTTTCATAGCCTTTTTGCTGCATTTCATCGGTAATCTCGTCTTGAATTTTTTCATGCAAGCCTTCGTTTTTGCTGTTGTAGTATCCGCCGAAGTCGCCTGCTTTATTGTATTGTGCCTGATATTCTCTGTACAATTGATCACCTTTGGTTTCAGCAAGTTCAACTGCATCATCAAGTTCTTGTTTGATTTTCTTTCTGAATTCAGCTTCGCTTGGTACATCGCCCCAATCAAGATTTCCGCCTTTTGAATCAGCAAGTTCTTTGAGATCTTTTGCTCTTTGGTTAACATTTTGTGCAAGGTCGTTTATTCTTGCAAAGTCACCCGTTAAGGGATCGCTGAATGCTTTATCAATTTGCGCGTTAGTTAATTGAGAGAACATATTGTTGCCGATAAGGCCTTTGTTATTGAGTGTTGCATCAATATATTCATTATCTTCCATCGCTTGTTCTGCTGTCATATTTTTGCCGTTCATCTTAACATTGAACGTATTTTGAACTTCTGAACCGTTGATATTGTAGCTACCGTCTTTTTTGGCTGAACTTAAATTAATTTCCGTCATTCCGGCATCGGCCGCACTCATAAAGCTTTGCTGAACGCTTACGCTGCCGTCGGCATTTTGTATTTCTTCAAGCTTCATTACCATGATGCTGTTCAGAGCATCTCCGGTGATAACTTTTTCGCCTGCACCGTTTGTGGTTATATAATTACCGTATTTGGTTTCAAAGTCTTTCATACCGTTTTCATAACCGAGCATATCTGAAACGCCGTCATATTTGCCGTTGCCGTCATCTGCCATAAAGTAGTATCTGCTGTTGCCGTCTTGTACTGATATCGGGTCTGTTCTGCCTGTATCTGCGGGTTTATTATCAACAGGTTTTGAACGTATAACCTGAGAATCCTGCCATACCTGGCCGTTTTTGGTAAGGGCATCAATTTGCTGTGCTAATTTATCATAGCTGGGATCTGTTGTAAATCTTACACAGCCTTCTTTTGTACCGGCCTGCTCACCGAGTGAGTATCCGATATCAAGGCCCGGGAACAATTGATCAAGTGCAAACATTGCTTCTTTGAAAGAGAATCCCTTATCTGCCAGCACCTTAACAGCATCACTTGCTTGTTCCAGCTGTTTTGCATCCCCCGGAACAGTTTTTATTTCAGGGAATCCTGCCGTATTGTTTGCAATAGATGTTAATGCGCCGTATATTCTTTTTGCATTGCTTCCGTGGCCATACGGTATACTGTATTTGCCGTTTGAACCTGCAATATTTAAACCGCCGAAGTTCTTTGCAATGGCATCCATAATTTCGATGTTGCTCATGCCGGCTTCCGCCATTTTCCAGACTAAACTGCCTTCCTGTACGGTTGTTGCAGTTCCAGCCTTCTTGTCGCCAAATAATGCCGTTGCAAGGTTTTGCGCTAAAGCGTTATCGCCATCAGCCGTATTTTTATCAGCATTTTTACCGGTGCTTGCTTTGCCCATTTGTGCGAGCTGATCCATATATTTATCAATTGCTGCCTGATTTTTTACACCGTTGCCGTTATTTCCGACATTTTGTGTTGAATTTCTGCCTGAAAGGTCACTGTTATATTTATCTGCAAGTTCTGCTACAACTGCTTCTTTTTCGTAGCTGAACACGGGTACTTTTGAATCATTGTTTTTATTTGCATAATAGTTATTTAATTGTGCGGTCATATTGTCTTTTGTCTGATTTAAAAGACTGATAACAGCCTGAGCATTCTTTAGACCATTCATTGCATTGCCGCTGTCTTTAATGTATAAATCAAGCTGATCGCATAAATCGCCAAGCTCGCCTTTAAGGTCGCCTGTTTCATTATAAATGGCTGAAATATTTGCAAGAGCTGCGTTATCCATAAGTTTTGCAAGTTCAGACTGGAATTCAATCCTGAAACTTGTCTGTCCTTCATGAGCTTTGTTTTTACTTTTTGTGTTATTTACCGCTCTTACAATAGCTTTATTGATTGCTGTCTGTAATTCTGCTTCATATTGAGCTTGAGCGCTGACATATTTTCCTGTTGCATCAGCAAGATCGCCGCTTACACCGTCAATCTTGTCTTCAATTTTATCTATCTCTTTTTGATAATCATTGAGCTTTTTCTCCCAGTCTTTAATTTGGTCTTGAATAGATTTAATTTGAGCGTCGATATCACCCCTTGCTTTTTCGCCGCCGTTGAAATAATTGTCATCAAAAAGATCGCGGATTTGATCTTCGCTTGCCTGTTTTAAATCACCCAAATCTTTAACGCCTGCGGTTAGGTCTTTAATAGTGTTGGTTGATGAAATGTCGGTTGCCATCTTGTTATCCTTTCGCACTTATCAAATTAAATTAATACTTTACTATCCGTTGATATATATGATATATAACATGATGGTTTTCGGCATTTTGAAAGAAAAACTTAAGTATATAAAGTATTTTTGTTACAAATTTTAATAATTTTGTTTAACATTTTTCCAGATGATGATGTTTGAATATCTGGTATCGTTGCGGCCGTATACATTCCAGCTGACATTGGATTCGTTTACGGAAATAAAACCTTTGTTTGTAATATATTCATAAGGTGTTAAACAAATTGCACTGCTTGCTTCTTTAAGGTTTTCTTCTTTTGTTTTTGTTAAAACTTCAATAATCGTACTGTTGTAATCATCTTTGATGAGGTAACAGTTTTTAGGCAATGTATCATTAAGGTATCTTTGTTCGTCTTTTTTATTAAAAACATTTAAAGTCTGCAGTTCGCGCGGTGTTACAATATAGTCATATTTTTCAAGCTCATAGTCATTAATTCTTGTAAGCAAAAGTTCATCTATCTTTATATGTCTTTTATTTGCGGCTAAATTTGTAATTTCCTGCATAGTATTTTCATCAGAGAAAAAACCAACTGTTTTGTATTTTTCAATGTATTTTAAAAATCCGTCCGCAACCTCGCACCCTCTTTTTTCGCGCTTATAATATTCATATTGCATACATCTTGTTTTGTCTATAAGTGTTTTATATGAAGGCTCACTTTTATATGATATTATGATTTTTTGAAAAGGCCGCACGGCTAAATGTGTTGAAGCCAGAAACAAATAATAAAGTGCAAAAATTATAACAATTGTTTTGTAAAAATTATTCTTTTTAAAATAACATAATACAAGAACAGGCATGCTTATTGTGTAAAAAGTTAAGATAAATCTTATGCTGTATATCATATACCCGACGGCAAAGCTTAAAACAATAAGATTTAAATAAAATGCAATTCCTAAAATGTATAAAACAAGTTTAGACCTTTTATTTTTAAGCAGGTTTTTAATAAAAAGGAATGCTGATACTATAGTGCAGGGTAAAAACGTTAAAATCCCGACAAGACCGTATCCTGTTTCAGATTCTATGAGTGAAGAATTTAAACCCTCCATTTTTAATAAAACACCGGTGCCGGGTTCTATCTGAAATAAATTAAAAAGCACATTTTGAATTTTAATCATCAAAGGGCTTAGATAAATTCCCCACATAAACCCCGAAAAATCAAAAAGCTGCAAATTATAAGTAATAAAATTTGCAATAAATGCCTTGATACCACCGTAAAAACCGTGCATATTAACAGACATTTTTGAGCCGAACGGGTTATGGTAGCTTATGAGGTTTAAAATGTAATTATAGCTCGAAAATATAATAAAATTCAAAAATAATAAAATTATAAATTTAATAAAATCTTTAATAGATTTTTTCCAAATGGAATAAACCAGAAATAAAATTATTAAAATAAGCCCTGCCATAAAGGCTGTGCTTTTTACTCCGAGCGCAAGTGCAAAAGCAAAGCTTGAGAAAAACCCTTTAATGTTATCTTTTTTATCAATAAAATCAAGAAAAAATATGACGGAATAAAAAAGGAGAACCCCTGTGAATAAATCTGTCTGCGTGCTTGAAATCTGGGCAATTACTCCCGCAAATGAGGAAAATATAAATATTGCCCAGAGCCTTTTTCTGAATGAAATTTTAAATCTGTTAAAAAATGCCCAGAAGGCCGCAATTCCTGCAAAATAACTTGAGAATTCAAGAAAGCCTAAACCGAAATCCTTTTTTGTTAAAGAAAAAATCCAGGTATAAATTAATTCTGAATTAATCGGCATAACATGGCTTCTTATATCTGTTGTATCAAAATGATGGATAAAGCCTTTCTGAGCCCATATAAGTGCCCTGTATGCATGGTATTCAAGTGCATCGGGTTCATTAACGGGCAAAATCGCGCACATGATAAAACTTACGATGATTAAGAATAAAACCCCGATTCCTAAAACAATAAGTCCTTTATCGAGTTTAAAAGAATTTAAAATTCTTTTTAAAAAAGACTTTGCCTTTTCTTTGTACAAATGTACTAGAATATGCGGGCGGCCCTTTTTTATCCATAAGATTAATGCCGCCGTAAAAAATATTATGTTTAATAGTATTATCCCAAAGGGGGAGATTCCCTTAAATATTGATAAAATTTCAATATTTAAAACTATAAGGGCAATAAAAATTATATAAAAGTATAAAAAACTTCCTGCTGTTGCAGATAAAACCCCCGACGTTAAAAACGTTAATAGAAAAGATAATACCATAGGGTAATTCTAATACTAAATACAGAACTAATCAAGAATCACCCTTTCGGGCAGTTTACATTTAGCTTCAAGATTTTTATTATAACTATTGTGCATATTCCACTCTCACTCGTAAACTGTTTAACCGATTTCCACGCATTATTTTACCCTTGGAAGTCGGTTTTTTTTAACGATTTTCGTTATTGCAAGGTATAAGCCCTGAAACAGAATAAAAACATCTATGCGGAATATTGCCTGAACTATGAGCTATAATTTATAGTTCCGTGTTTTTAAAATCAAATAAATCTTTAGCCTCAATATCAAGTGCCGATGCAATTTTGAATACTGTTTTAAGGGTAAGATTTCTCCTGCCGCATTCAATATTACTTAGCTCATTTGGATGAATACCTATTTCCAGTCCGAAATTTAATTGGTTCCAGCCTTTTTGTTTTCTGTAATATCTGATTTTCTTTCCCAGAAGTTTAAAAAAATCTTTTTCATCCATAATAATCAAATAATACATTATTGACATTTTTATTTTTAACTAATATATTATTATTAAATATATTAGTTAAAAGGTCTAATTATGAATAAGCGGGAATTTGAAGAATTTACAAACTTAATCGAAGAATTGCAGGCGGAATGCTTGTATTTTAAAAATATTGTAAAACAATTTGAAAACAAAATAAATGCAATTCATCCAAAAAGCAATGTTTTAAAGTACATTAAGATTATGCAAAATGAGGAAAAATAACTATAATTTTGCAATTTATCACGGGACTGCAAATATACTTGTTTAATTTTTTAATTAAGCCTGCTGCCTCCTTTTACATCTCACATCTTGCTTCAAGTGCTTTAATTAGTGTTAATTCATCCGCATATTCTAATTCTGACCCTAAGGGTATGCCGAATGCTATCCTTGAAATCTTTATCCCGAAAGGCTTTAGAAGCTTATTTAAATACATGCTTGTTGCTTCCCCTTCAACAGAAGGATTCAGGGCAAGGATAACCTCCTTGATATCATCTTTATGCACCCTGTTTAAAAGTTCTTTAATTCTGATATCATCAGGGCCTATGCCGTCAATGGGTGATATCAGCCCCTGTAAAACATGATAAAGTCCGTTGTATTCGTTTGTCTTTTCAATTGCAATTAAATCTTTTGTTTCACCCACAACGCATATAATCTCCCTGTTTCTTGCCGAGTTCTGGCAGATTTCGCAGGGATTTGAAGATGACATATTAAAACATATATCGCAATAATTAATTGTTGTTTTAGCCTCAATCATAGATTCTGCAAATTTTTCAACCTCGTTAAGCGGCATTTTTAAAAGATGTAAAGCAAGCCTCTGTGCCGTTTTTGGCCCGATTGAGGGTAATTTTTGAAAATATTCTATTAATTTTGCAAGCGGTTTTGTATATTCCAAACTCAAAAACTCCGTAAATAATCAGGGGCGCTAAAATCAGCCGCCCCTGTTGACAATTTTTCTTAAAACAATCCGGGGATGCTTATTCCGCCTGTTGCTTGCTTCATTGATTTTTCCATTTCAGCGGCTGCTTTTTTGGTTGCATCCTTAATAGCTTCCGCTACCAAATCTTCAAGCATTTCAATTGTGTCTCTATCAACGCTTTCAGGATTTTCAGAGTTTACTGCTTCGGGCTTAATTTTAATTCCTTTAAATTTTGACTGCCCGTCAAAAGTAATTTCAACAGCCCCGCCTGCGGATTTTCCCGTTACTTCAATTTCTTTCAATGCTTCCTGCGCATCTTTAAGTTTTTTCTGCATTTTTTGCGCCTGCTGCATCATTTGAATCATATTCATTATATTTTTCTCCCCATTATCATTCTAAAAGTCATGTTATAATTATCTATTATATGCAAAGAAAAACTTATCTTCAATATTGTTTAAATAATAAGGGAAAAATTTCAAGATGGCTGTCTAATATGATGCCGCTAACCTTTTATATTGCCCCTTTCAGGTGGTATAAATCTTCTTCGCAATCCGATGCATATAAATATACAAGCCTTGTTATTGATGCGCTTAATGCGTGGCAATCCGCAGTTGGCGGCGTTATAGGCTTTAATGTTGTAAATACGATGATGGATTCACAGGTAAACCTTGAGTGGAAACGTATAGATAGAAAATCTCTGGGGCAGTGCCAGTTTCACTATGACCCCAATGGCAGATATTATTCTGCGGAAGTGCGCATAGGTTTATCAGACGGTATTATCTGTAAAAAATATATGGATGAAGCTGAGGTTTATCATACAATCCTGCATGAAATAGGCCATGCGCTCGGGCTCGGGCATTCGCCTTATAAAGAAGACATTATGTACACACCGCATCAATACGGCGTTATTAATCTTTCAAAACGTGATATTCAAACGCTCCGCTGGCTGTATAAGTTTGATGTCGGAAAATCCCCATCAGAAATCCTTGCAATGCATCCGAATTCAGGTGCAAAAGATTTAGATGAGCTTGTTATGGTGCTCTCAGGTGAAAAATCGGAGTTTCAAAAAGTGCAGGACGGCCTTGCTGCCTCTCGTTCTTCAAAAGATTTAATTCAGGAAAATCAAAATATAGGCGACCTGAAAATGTATCTTATGCAGGTACATAATAATTTTGTAGTAAGAAAACCCGCACCGCCAAAGGAATAATCTGATATTTTAATATACAAGGCGATGTGAATTCCGTAATTGCGAAGGAGCCCTTGGGCGACTGCGGCAATCCAGAAGTTAGCATGGTTATTTTTTGCTTTGCTGCCTTTGTCTAACCTATTAATGTAAACCCTTCGGGCAGTTCTTCTTCAATCATTTTTACAAACTCGCTTGCTTTTATATTAAGTGCTTCTGCAAGCTTGAAAACCGTTGTTAATTGCGGGTCTTTAAGCCCGCGCTCAAGGCTGTTTAAAAGCGAGGTTGAAATTTCATACTCCATCGATAAAAGATACTGGCTCTTGTCTTTCCGCAGTCTTTTTAATATTTTGCCCGCAGTAGCACGTATTAATTTTTTCTTATCTTCTTGTTGCATTTTTTAAATAATAAGTTAAAATAAAATTATCACGTTCACGAACGTGAAAGAATACGAGAAGTTGTTTATCAAAAATTGGAGTTATTCTAAATGAAAATTGTTTATCTAAAGCCTTTTGAAAGGTTGCTTAATTGTGTATTTTTCGGCATATTTATCCGCTTTAACCAAAATTTCCGTCATTGCGAGCGACCGGAGGAAGCGCGGCAATCCAGAACAGCTTTTTCCCTTGTCGAAATGCTCATGGCGCTTCTTGTTGCTTCACTTTTGCTTGCAGCATTAGCCCCTGTCATGACAAGAAAAATGAATGAACATATAACATTAAGTACAAACGGAAACGGTATAAAATCAGATTATTCAAGAATTTTTTATGAAGACTTTGAATGGAACGTTCCGTCAGGCGTTAATGTTATAAAAGTAACAAGCGTAGGCGGAGGCGGTGCAGGCGGCGGTGCAACATACGGTTATAAAGAACTGGTATCATCAGAATCAAACTGGACAGTACCCGAAGGTGTTACCAAACTCCGTGTATTTATGATAGGAGCAGGAGGAGGGGGTGCTTCAGGAGGATCAGGTACTGATTATGAATATGCAGATATTCCATCATTAAATAATGCGGAAGGAGAAATATTAACTGCAGGAAGTTATACATTTGCAAACGGTATTACTCCTCCAAGTAATTATAAAGCTCCTGAACTTAATAATAAATGTAAGATATCTAATATATCAGATAAATGGACTATTGTATCAAATAATACTACCATATCTCCTAATACTAAATTTGCTAAATTCTTTGACAATACAAACATAACCCTAAATAAAGTGACGGCTTGTGGTGGCGGAGGGGGAGGAAGTTCAAGTAGTACCAATAATGGTGGGTCTGGTGGATATACTCAAGAACGTTCCCTACAGTTTTCTTCATCTCCCGCGGCTATCAAATTAGTTATTGGTGCACCTGGAACAGCTTCTGGTTATGTAGGTGGCTCAGGTGTTATTTCCACGCGAACTGTGGCTGGCGGAGCTGGAGGAACTGGTTTTAGTTCTGAAAAGGCTAAAAATGGAGGGACGAGCCAGTTTTGGTGTTCTAATTCTAACGAGGGAACTGGTGCAACTGGTGGTGGCGGTGGTGGTGGTGCAACAGGCATAAGCATTAAAGAAGAGGAATTGCTTATTGTCTCAGGTGGAGGAGGTGCTGGAGGAGATGCTATGGCTTGCTGGTGTTATTCCTATGCCGGCGCTGGAGGAAAAGGTGGGGGGCCGGATGGTGGTATCGGAGGTGAAGGAGGAAGAGTTACAGCAAATTGCTCTTATCCAGCCATTATCGGTGGAGGAACTGGTGTAGAACAAGGTCAATCCAGAACAGGTGGCTGGCCTTGGTCGTATGGTGGTGGAGGTGGTGCCGGAAAAGGCGGCATAGGTGGCGGCAAAGGAAATTTAAACTCAATCTTCGGTTCCAACAACTGCAACGGGGGTAAACCCGGTGCCATCCATCTCTGGTATTCTGCTTCTTCTATTAAAGATGGCCTGAAGTGTCAATATTATACCAAATCTAATAGTGGTTCAGGCGGCGGTGCAGGACAGATATGGATAGGAGAACTTAGTGTAACACCCGGTGAGAAGCTTAACT
>CAJUKY010000002.1 GCA_910587055.1 Candidatus Gastranaerophilales bacterium | reverse complement strand
TAAAAAATGCTATAATTATCAAATCTTGATAAAAAGGAGAATAAAATGTGTAAAAAAGATAATTCAATATGTTTTGCTTTTGGCATTTTAGCCGGTATTGTAGGCGGAATTGCCGCCGGTCTTTTGTATGCGCCAAAGCCAGGTAAAGAATTCAGGGAAGATATCAAAAAAACCATTGTTGATGCCGCAGAAAAATATTCGCCCGAAATTCAGAAAGCTAAAAAACAGGCTATGGATATGATTAAAGGCTCAAAATGTAAAATTGAGCTTGAATATAAAAAATTCTTAGACAATATGAAAGCGGAAAAATTAGCAAACGCTAAAAATATTGAAACAGATGTTTATAACATGTAGTAATTTAATGAGGCGATATGATGGATTCAACAGTGCAAATCGGTTTAGTGGTTCTGATTTACGTAACGGCAATTTTACTTATTTTAATTGCAGTATTTTTAATAAAGCTTATATATACATCCACTATCCTTGCCAAGAATTTATCAAAAACTTCAGAAATGATAAATCAGGAGCTTGAACCCACTCTTGTTGAATTAAAAGAAACTCTGGGTTCCATAAATTCTATTGTAAAAAATGCGGACGATGGAATGGAAAAAGTGAAAGGCGCCATGGATAAGGTTTTATGCGTACCTTTTATGATAGGACAAAAAATGCGAGGGCTCTTTTCAGGTCTTAAAGAAGGTTTGAGCCTCGGCATTAAGCTTTTTAGAAAATAAAGAAAGGAAATAATGATTATGTCAGTAGGAAAATTTTTAGTAGGATTTGTTGTAGGCGGAGTTGTAGGTTCGGTTATCGGAGTTTTGCTTGCACCGCAATCAGGTGAAGAAACAAGAGAACAAATTTCAAAAACAACCAAAGATGCCTTAAATAAAGCTTCTTACGCTGTTAAAGAAATTCAGGAAAAAACGGATGATATGGTTTCTGAAGTTCAAAAGAAAGGTGAAGAAATCATAGACAGAATTCAAGGCTTGATAAATAAACAAAAAGAAGCTCAAAACTAAAGCTATAGTTGATTTTTAATTTTAAAACGCTCCGATTTTCGGGGCGTTTTTTAAACGCA
This sequence comes from Candidatus Gastranaerophilales bacterium, assembly GCA_910587055.1. GTDB lineage: Bacteria > Cyanobacteriota > Vampirovibrionia > Gastranaerophilales > Gastranaerophilaceae > MGBC122484. Next base: position 168,754 of record CAJUKY010000002.1, on the reverse strand, counting down.
GTAAAATCGATAGGGCTTAAAAGCTTACCATTAGTGCTTTTCAAGCTATAAAATATGTTATTTTATGAGTTTGCGAAAAAATTATTTTTAAAATCCTTTAAAAAAGCTTTCGATAAGAACTATAGCGTTTTAAATACGCTGGAATTATCTTTATTGTAGCGTTTCAGGTTATTTGCAATCTCATCATCGCTTATCCCTGCTGATTTTGCAGCGTTTTTTATAAATTCTACCGCAAGCTCAGGGGCTATACGGCTTTTTTTCAAAAAATGCAGAATAATTTTTACGCCGTTTAAATTTACGGAGAGTGCCCGCGTCAGATATAATATAAGTTTGGCGCGTTCGATATCTTCTCTGCTATAGCCGCGTCTATTGGTATCACTGCGTTTTGAGGGTAAAAGATTTTCTTTGTCATAAATTCTTAAAGTTTGAATATGAACATCTAAAATTTCTGCCGCTTCACCAATTTTATATAATTTATCTTCAGATTTTAATTCCAATTTTAAATTTCTCCAAATAAATCATAATCAGAAAAATCAGTTATTTTAACATCCCAGATATCCCCGGGAACAAGGACTTTATCGGTTTTTATATATACAAGACCATCTACATCCGGCGCATCTTTATAGCTTCTTAAAACAACAAGTCCGTCTTCTCTTATCTGTTCTACAATACAAGGGATGGATGAGCCTACAAGTCCCTTATTTATTGAGTTTGAGATAGCTTTTTGCAGTTTTAAAATTTTATTTTTTCTTGATTTTTTAACTCTTGCAGGTATTTGAGGCCTTAAAGTATAGGCATATGTACCCTTTTCTTTAGAAAATTCAAATACGCCGAGGCGGTCAAATTTTGCCTTTTCCACAAAATTGTAAAGATTGTTAAAATGTTCTTCCGTTTCTGTGGGATATCCTGTAATGAGCGTGGTTCTTATGCAAACCCCTTTTATCTTTTTTCTTAATTTTTCAATAAATTTCAGTCCGTCAAGCGGCGGTCTGCGCATAGCAGCGAGAATTTCAGGATGAGAATGCTGAAGCGGGATATCCACATACTTTACGACCTTATCAAGTTTTGCAAAAGCCTCAATTAATTCATCGTTAAAATTGGTGGGATATGTATACAAAACCCTTATCCAGCTGAGGTTTTCAATTTTATTCAATTCGGCCAAAAGTTTTGCAAGCATGGGTTTTTTATATAAATCAATACCGTAACCCGATGTATCCTGTGCAATTAAAATAATCTCCGAAACTCCGTCATCTGCAAGCTTTTTAGCCTCTTTAACAATTGATTCCACGGGTCTCGATACATAAGGACCGCGCAATTTAGGTATAACACAATAACCGCAGGAATAATTGCACCCTTCGGCAATTTTAATATAAGCGCTTGAACCAACGGTAATATGTACTCTGTCTATGTTTTCAGGATATTTGCAAACAGGATTTTCGGAAACAAGAAAAGTATCTTTTTTATTTTTATAATTTTCGATTAATTCAACGATTTTATCAACATCCGAAGTTCCGATAAACCCGATTGCCTCAGGAATAAGTTTTTTTAATTCAGCATTGTGCTTTTGCGGAAGGCAGCCTGTAATTATTACTTTTTTCCCTGCGGAAATTACATCAAAAATGCTTGAAACACTCTCTTTTTCCGCATCAAATATAAAGGAGCAGGTATTTATAATAACAAAATCCACATCATTTTCAGTATAGTCCATGGTAAGACTATATCCTTTATTTTGAAGCGCACCCAGCATAAGTTCCGTATCAACAAGATTTTTAGCGCACCCGTGGTGAATTATGGCAATTTTTTCAGTCATTATTTTTCCTTTCAAAAATCCTTACGGTTTGAGGATTTAAAAACGTTGTTTCATCCTTATTCTGTAAAGATTTCAATATATAATTTTCATTAAGCACCCTGCAGAATTCCTGTCCGAAATCCTTACACAAAAAGGTTTTACCGTAATCTTCATAGCTTCTTAAAAACCATATAATGTATCTTGGCTTATTTAACAGAAGCCGGTGCACAAGATAATCTTCGCCATATGCATCAAAATCAAGGGGGGTGAAGCTTGTATTAAAAAATTTATAATCATTTTTAAAAACAAAATTAAGCATCAATCCTTCAGGAAGGGGTAAAATTTCATCCCCGTCATGCAGATTATTTTTTAGAAATTTAATTGCAGTGTTGAAAGAATCCGCAAAAGGTTTTTCAGTAAAGATGGTGCCTGCGGGAGTATTTACGGAAACAGCATTGACGCCAAAAAATATTAAAAAATTTTGAACGATAAAAATAAAAATAATAATGATGCCGGATGTTTTAAGCATTTCAGATACAATTGCAAAATAATTTTTAAAAATAAGAGAAATAATTATTAAAAACGACAGCAGGATAAACGGAAGATAAAAACCGCCATAAAGCTCATGAAACAAACCAAACAAGGTTTTTAAAGAAAACAGAAGAGAAAATAAAATAAAAGAATAAATAATTATACCGTTATCAGAAAGGGCGGCAGAGGGGTTTTTAAACTTTTTACAAGTGAAAAATATATATTTTAAAAATTTTAAAACAAGGAAACCGAGCACAATTAAAGGCATATAAAGAAAAATATATCTTATAAGTTCAAAATGAAAAAAGAGCCCTGCAGAAATAAGAATAATTGCAGAGTATACAAAAAAGCGGAACGGAGTTTTTTTTATTCCTGATGCAAAATATCCCAAAAATCCCGAAACAATAAATATTAAAGCAAGAGATAAAAATTGAGGCACAAACATAAAAGTTTTTTTAAAATCAAAAAAATAACCCGTACAAACGGTATAAAAATATTTTAATGAAGGAGAATGCGCCATATTGGATATCATTTTGAAGTTAAATATTAAATTTTGTAAAGAAACCTTTTGAAAAATTAATATACTTAAAAGTATAAAAAACGGAACGGAAAATGAAAATAAAATTGCCCCGAAATTCTTTAAGGCAAGATTTTTTCTATATTTAAACATTATAAGCAGAAACGGCAGAGCACAGGGAATAAAATCAAGCTTTGACAACAAACATAAAGCAAGAAATAAAGCAGATATACAAAGATTTTTACAATCCAAATTCTGCAGCGCCGTTTCATCAACAAATTTAAAAAGAAAAATAAGATGAAAGACCGCAAATACAAGCGCATATACTATTGCATAAGAATACGGAAAAATATAATTTGAAATTGACGGATTTAATATACAAACAAATAGAATAATTAAACAATATATAAAGGTTAAACGTGCTTTTAAAAAACGGTTTGCAAGATTATAAATTCCAAAAAGAAAAATATAGGAAAGCATAGCACCTATAAAATACATAGTATTTAAGGCTGCGCCAAAAAGTTTTACAAAAAGAGCATTTAAATAATACGGCACAGGCCCGTAAATACAAACGATATCTTTAAATAACACCTTGCCTAAATCTGCCATAGCATAAGGAATATATGCCTCTCTGCCGCAATCTATTATAATGCTTCCAAATCTGCCCCGGTACAAAATTAAAAATATGAAAAAAAATGCCGACAGAAAGATAAAATATTTATCTTTAAAAAGTGTGTTTTTTAATATCAAAGCCGTCTTTTTCAATGCTTCCATAAAAAAATTTTATGAAAAAACAGACAAAAAGGCAATTATTGAAACAAAGTTGTTTTTATAAAAATATAAGGAAGGTATAAGGAAAAAGTATGCTCCCGAATTCTCTTGACAGAACAGCACCGATTTTAGGATATAATCCTTATGCTTTTATAATGGGCGGCGAGAACAACAGTATTAAGCAGAAAACAGTAAGCCGAGGGAGCAGACAGCTTGATTATTTTGCAAAAAACCCTGAAGATATGTACACAGATGGCGAAAGAGCAAATAAAAAGTTTAAAATATCATCCAATATGAAAAAAATCATCGGAGTTGCAGCCGCAATTTTAGGAATAACAGGGCTGTGTAAATTAAAAGGTTCAAAAGCCGCACAAGGGCTTAAGGGTAAAATTTCGGAACAATTTGCAAAAATAAAAGATGCTTTTTCAAAGAAATCATAATCATTTAATATAAAAGATGTTTGCCAAATAAAATAAAAACATTATCATATAGATTATGAGAAAGTTTTTAATAATTTTATTTTTATTTTTGCCGTCTTTACCGGTTCATGCGGATGACGGGATGATGGATCTGGATTATGAATTTATTGATAATGCCTTTTCAAAGCCTAATCCTGCTACAAATAAGCAATTTGAAGAGGTTATGAAACAATATGAAAACAAAGAACCTCATGGTTTTTTTTACAGTATAAGAAAATTTTTTAATAAAAATAATCCCGCATTTGATAAAGATTTTAAAACAAAATACGAAAATCCGAACAATCAGCCCGCAAGGCTGAAAGATGTTCCGCAAAGTAAACCCACAATTACAATAGGGGCAAATTTTTATGATTCAAACGGAAATCTTCTTGAAGCAGGCCATTACCAGACAGAATACAAAAAAGAGGGCGAAAACTATACTATAGTGCTTTTGCAGGGAAATACCAGAGTTGCGGACATCAAAGCAGCACCATATGAAGATGACTGGGAAACACCTGCCGTAGTCTATGCAAGAACAGTAAGCGTACGGCAAAATCTTATTAAAATAGTATACTCTAATTTAGATATCACCATACAAGGATATATTCGGCTGGAAAACGACTAACCTATTTTCAGCTGTTTGTTTTTGCTTTTTTGTTCTACCGCCGCGCTGACAAGCCCCAAAAATAGCGGATGCGGTTCTTCCGGTCTTGATTTAAATTCAGGGTGGAATTGCGAAGCCACAAACCAATCATTCTTAGGATATTCAATCATTTCAGCAAGAAGCCCGTCAGGAGAAGTGCCCGAGAATACAAGACCTGCTTCTTCAATCTGCTTTTTAAATTCGTTATTTACTTCATATCTGTGACGATGGCGTTCCGATACAATTTTAGCACCGTATGCTTTTTGTGCCCTTGAACCTTCTTTTAAATGACAGGGAAATGCACCAAGTCTCATTGTGCCGCCGTATCCGGCGATATCTTTTTGTTCAATCATAAGGTCAATTACAGGGTATTTTGTGCCTTCCGCAAATTCCGTACTGTTAGCATTTTCCAGACCCAAAACATTTCTTGCGTATTCAATAACGGCACATTGCATACCGAGACAAAGACCTAAAAACGGAAGGTTGTTTTCTCTGGCGTATCTTATAACATTTAATTTTCCTTCAATACCGCGAACACCAAAACCGCCCGGTACAACAAGTGCATCAACATCTTTCAGCATTTCATGCGCATCATTCATATTTAAACATTTTTCAGAAGCAAGCCATTTGATTTCAACTTTGTGCTCATGGGAAAGTGCAGCGTGCTTTAGGGATTCAACCACAGAAATATAAGCATCGTTTAAATCTGTATACTTCCCTGCAACGGCAACTTTTAAGATATCTTTGGGGTGTTTTATTCTGTATACAAGCTTTTCCCAGTTTGAAATATCGGGTTTTTTATCATTCATTTGCAGTTGTTTTAACACAACACCTGCCATATTTTGCGCTTCAAGTGCAAGCGGAACTTCATAAATTGAATCCATATCTCTGCATTCAATAACACAATCTTTTTGAACAGAGCAGAAAAGAGCAATTTTATCCCTCTCACCCTTAGGAATTTCCATTTGAGTTCTGCAAACAAGAATTTCAGGCTGAATACCGTAACTTCTTAAGGTATAAACACTGTGCTGGGAAGGTTTTGTTTTAAGTTCGCCCGATGTAGGCAGATAAGGAAGCAAAGTAACATGAATTGACAGTGAATTTCCCACGCCTTCTTCAGCTCTGAATTGTCTTATAGCCTCAATAAAAGGCAGGCTTTCAATGTCGCCTATGGTGCCGCCAATTTCTGCGATAAGGAAATCAGGATTAAATTTTTTAGCACAGCTTTGAATTCTTGATTTAATTTCATTTGTAATATGTGGAATTGTCTGCACGGTAGCACCGAGGTATTCACCCTGACGCTCTTTATTTATAACGGTTTGATAAACACTGCCCGATGTAACATTATTTATCTGGTGTAAAGATGTGTTTGTAAATCTTTCATAATGCCCGAGGTCAAGGTCGGTTTCAGCACCGTCATCGGTTACAAAAACCTCACCATGCTGAAAAGGGCTCATAGTGCCGGGGTCAACATTTATATAGGGGTCAAATTTTTGAATTGTAACAGAAAAACCCCTTGCTCTTAAAAGTCTCCCGAGGCTTGCCGCAACAATACCCTTGCCAAGCGAACTCACAACACCGCCTGTTATAAAAATATACTTTGTCATACCTTGTCTTCCCCTTATCAAACCTATAAAATTAATTAATCTTCGGCACTTTGAAGAAATCGCCTTCAATATCAGGCGCATTTGCCATTAATTCTTCTTTTGTTACTTCATATTTTTCAACATCTTCTCTCATGACATTTGAAAAATCAATTGAATGATTCATAGGCTCAACACCTGTTGTATCAACCTCATTCATCATTTCAACATATTTTAAAATATCCCCTAACTGACGGGCAAATTTCGGTTTATCTTCTTCCTCTATTTCAAGCCTTGCAAGCTTAGCAACGTGTTCAACATCTTTAATTTCTATCATAATAAAATTCCTACAGGTGGTTAAAATCCTTACAATAATTAAACTAAAAGAGCAAAAAATTGTAAATAGAATGTAAAGAATAAATAATCATTCGGAAATTAAGATATAATGAAGAAATGGAAAAAAAGAATATTTTAATAACGGAAGACCACGCACTCACAAGGTTTGCACTTCATGCTTCATTAAAAGACGAAGATTTTATCAATCAAATATTTGAAGCAAAAGATGCGTATGAAGCTTATGAAATAATTGAAAAAGAAAAAATCGACGTAGTTTTAATGGATTTAGGCCTGCCCGGAATAGACGGAATAACGGCAACAAATACCATCAGAAAAAAATATTCCGACATAAAAATAATAGTAATAACATCCCATAATGAAGAAAAAGAAGTTCAAAAATGTATGCAGTCAGGAATTAACGCCTACTGTTCAAAAGATATTAAACCCGATAAATTAATTGCATTAATTAAAGATGTCATAAACGGTGCAATATGGTTCGATTCAAGCGTTTCAAACTATATATTAAATATGACGAAAGAACAAAAGAATACGGAAGTAAAAAAAGAGAGTACATATAATCTTACAAGCAAAGAATTAATGGTATTAAATCTGCTTGCCGAAGGAAATTCCAACCTTGAAATAGCAAATAAGCTCAATATATCAGTAAATACAACAAAAGTTCATGTCTGCAGTATTTTGCAGAAATTATCCGTAGATGACAGAACACAGGCTGCAGTAAAAGCTTTAAAGGAAAATATAACAGGATAAAATTATTATGCAGGCTTCATCATTAGGAAATATTTTGCTTATAGACGACAACCCGAAACTCATTAAAGATACGCTGCCAATGTATGGATACCATACGGATTGCGCACAAAACGGAGTTTTGGGTCTTGAATTTTTAGAAAATAATTATCAAAATATTGATTTAGTACTGCTGGATATAATGATGCCTGAAATGGACGGATGGGAAACATTAAAAAGAATCAGGGAAAATAAAAAATTCAGCACCATTCCCGTTATTATGCTTACCGCGGTCGATGAAGATTATAAACAGATTTCAGGACTAAAAATCGGAGCGGATGATTATATTATAAAGCCTTTTATTCTGCCAAATCTTTTAGCCAGAATTGAGGCTCTTATAAGGCGTTCCAACTGGAACAAAAGAAAAGAAAAGAAAAATTTAATAAGTACTAAAACAATAGAAAATATAGGCAAATTAACACAAAGGGAGCTTGAAATACTAAAGATGGTAAGCAAAGGCGCCTCAAATGCAGATATAGCCGAAAAACTTTTTGTAAAAGAGGTAACAATAAAAACACATTTAAATAGCATCTATAAAAAACTTAATGTTGAAAACAGGGTTCAGGCCGTACTTTTAGCTATTGAAACAGAAATTGTTAAAGAATAATTTATTTTACCACTTCACATTATATAAAAAATATGGCAAAATAAAATGTACCCCAAAGAAATTAAACTGTTACAGAATTTTATAAGGAAAAATAAATGAGCACCACTAAAGAAGAATGGATTGAATTATTATTAAAAAACCCGGCTGAATTTAAAGAGCAAAAAGGCGGTAATGAACTTGATTTAAGCGAATCTGAACTTTCGCTTTCAGATTTGGCGGATGTTGATGCATCCAATATCGATTTTTCAGGTGCAAATTTTACGGAATCTTCCATTGTAAATGTTGATTTTTCCAATTGCGATCTTACAAGTGCCGATTTTTCAAGATGCAAAATTGAAGAATGCAACTTTTCAAACTGTATTTTAAACGGTGCAAATTTCAGCTATGCCTCTTTAAATTTCTGCAATTTTAATGAAGCAGACATGGCAGGATGCGTATTATGTGAAGCAGAGTTGACAGATTCAGATTTTGCAACAAGCGAAAATTTAAGCGCCTGCCGCTTTGATGAAGGCACAATCTGGCCTGACACCGAAAAATTACCTGAAGATTTTGACTCAACTTATAATTATGACCTTTCTTCCCTTCAAGATGAAGAAGAGAATAATTCAAATAATGATTTTGAATATTAATAATTTAAATCAAATTGGGCGAAGATAATCTTTTGTGATATAACATTATTATGTTAAAAAGACTTGCGGTAATAATGCTTTTGATGGGGGTATTTCTGCCGGAGAGTGCTTTTTGCGATGAGATTTTACTTCAAGACACTCAAAAATACGAGGTGGAGCTTGATAATCAAGTAAAAACTTTAAAGGGGAGTCTTTTTGTAAATGATACGCAGGATGCACAAATTATTGTAAATAAACAGCAGGAAGCCGACATGGAAGATTTGGAAAAAATCTGGGACGGGACTGTAAACAGTAACCCTTTGATTAAATTTACCCTGCAAAAGCTTGCAATTCCTGAAGAAGAAAGGCGAGTACATTCTTCTTTGCTTGCAAAAAGTATGAGCGCTATTATAAGCGGTGCCGCTATGCTGCCTTCTTTTATGGGAATGAACTACGGCATACAGTCAGCCTCTTTTGCATCCGCAAGACTTGCACATAATCTTTTAAACAAGAAAAATTCAAAAATATTACAGGAATCACCGCTTACAGATACCGAACTTATTGAACTTGCAGGATTAATTGAAGATTTGCAGAGTGAAATAGTTACAACCTATTATTGCTACAAACACACGCTGCAAAGCTTAAAAGATACAAGGGCAGAGCTCATTTTATTAAATAAAAATTATTCAGATGCTATTAAAAATAACGATATGCTTGAAATTACCGTTACAAGCGCAAGATGGGAAGAAAAACAGATTGAAGAATACAAGCTTAAACAGGAGGCAAAAAGATATTATTTAATGCTTCAAAGACTTGCAGGAAAAGATGCCATAGATAATTTAAACATCGCTCAATATGATTTAAGCACAATAAATATAAATCCTGACGATATAGACTTTTCAAAAAAAGAGATAAAAGTAAACACGCCATGAAAAAAATTATAATATTTTTAATAATATTTTGCTGTACGGCTTCAATTATGCTTGAAGCCGGAGCTGAGATATCTTACGAAAATCTTGCGCCCGCACAGTTTTCAGGCAGACTTGGCGTTGGAGACACAATAGAGAATAAAAAAGAAATTCAAGCAAAGTCAGAAAAGAAAGAAACACAGAAGAAAAAAATTGAAAGCATTGTAAAAAACGATGAAAACAATAAAGGATTAACCTATGCCGACCTCAGTTTAAAGATGATATCAAAAGACGTAACGGGAGAAATGGATACAGAATCTCCTGAAATTCTTTCAGATTTAAGCATTTTATATAACGGTGCGGTTCAAAGAAGCGAAACCATAAGATATGCCATTTATAAACTTTCAAATCCCGATGAAAACAAGCCGAATGAAAGCACCATAAAAAGAATTTTAAAACCTATTGCAAGCTTTTCATCCATTGCAGGAACAGCACTTTCGGCTAATCCGTATATGGCAAGCGGAGCACTCATCGGAGGGGGACTTTTAAACGCTTTTTCCACAGGAGATAAAGAGGCAAACTACAAATTTACAAAGGTAAACGATGCTGATATGGTGCTTCTGGTTAAAAAAATTGATGAACTTCAAAAAAATCTTTTAAATAATTACATGAACTATAGAAGCCAGAAAGAGCTTCTGGGGCTTGCAATGCAGAATTTGGAAAACAGAAGAAAAATTTATAACGCAATGCAGGCCGATAGTACAAAAACCACAAAAGAGCAGTTAATCGTAGCGGATACTTATTACAGAAATGCGCAAAATACGGTAAAAAAAGCGCAGGCAGAGTATAATCTAAGCAGGGTAATACTTGAAAATCTTGCAGGAAAAGAAGCTCTGGATGAAATAGAAAAAAACAAATAAATTATTTCTTAACTGCTTTTATTATCCATGTTGTAGAGCTGCCCGGATTTGCACCGCCGTTTAAATCAGGAAGAGTGTCCAATCCGCCCAGAGCATTTCTTAAAGCTTCATATTCAGGTTCAATTATAGATTGACCGTTAACAGGAAGCCAGCCTTCGGGATAATTTGTGCCCCACCATGCAACTATAACACCCACAGGAGTAGAATCCATAATTTTTACTTCGGTATTTTGGTTGGAGCTCGAACCTGTTGTTGTGATTACAGGCGCCATAACGGCAAGCATTATTGATACAACAATTAATGCCATCATGACTTCTATCATAGTAAAAGCTTTATTTTTCATAGTTTTTCTTCCAATAAATAGTAAAATTCAGTACATGGAAAATAATAGTTTAAAAATAAAATTAAGCAACCCCCAGCGTATTTGAAAAATTCGCCGCAGAACAGGGTGTATAAATATTTCCTGCTCCATAAGCCCTTATATATTCTAAAATTGCGCCGCCCGTTTCTTCTTTAGGGTCAAAATATTTGGAAACAGGATTATTTATTTGTTTATAAAACATTCCGCACAAGGGACCAAATGCATCCGGCACAAGTATTTTTCTATAGATGCCTGAAAGCATAACCTGAATTTCCGGAGAATCGGTGTTATTAAAGCGTGACAGATAAGGATAGATTTTATCAAGTTTTTTTGCACCATTCAAGGCTTTTGCATTCATATCATCCGCAATCTTATCAACAACAAAAAGAGCCTCGATTATCCCGTTTTCATCATTGGAATTTTGCAGATACCGCATAATATAAGGAAGGGTTTCTTCGCTTTTTTCTGCTAAAAAATTAACCTTATTCTTGTCATAAAGACAGTAATTTCTGTCTGCATCAGGCTTTTTCAGGCCGGAGCCGAGAGTTTTTATATTTATCATAATGTGCGGATTAAAATTTATCATTACCATTTTACCCTTATGAATAAACAAACGGAGGACCGTTTTTAATTTCAAGCAGAATATTATCAGCCATATTTTTAAGTTCTTCTTTGCTTGCAGTGCCTGAATTTAATTTTTCATTAAACTCATTCATAAGAGGTTCAATCGCACTTTGCTTTTTAGCTTTAAAGTTTCTGATTTCAGTATCCACAAGTCTTTCCTGTAATTCTTTTTCGGTGTTTTTGCTTTCCTGAATAACAGCTGCCTCTTTTACGCCCTCAATTGCCTTTTTGATTGAATAACCTGCAGCATTTACGGTACCCAGAGCAAGAACAAGCAAGCCGGTAAAAGGATTTTCAGGATTCATTATCCAGTTATACACATGTCCTCTTGTTTCATCAAGATAACAATAATATTGTATTTCGCCAACTTTACCGCCGAGAGTTTCAGGAGCATCACCGTAAATTGATTTAATATCTGTCATAATTTCGCCGGTCGTATCAGAAATATCTTTTTTACTCAAGAATTTAAGCTTGCCTAAAACTTCTCCTGTTTCAAGCGAATCCGCTCTTTTAACTTTAAGAAGATTTTTTAAACTTTCAAAATCGCCTGCGGTCTCTTCTTTGTTTGAAACATCTTTAAGTTTATCTACAAGTGTTTGAATTTTATCTTCAATCAGTTTTGTTTCGCTGTTAACATATTTTCTTACTTCACTATCCGCCGCAACGAAATTTTTAAATATTTTTCTTCCCATAATAACACCGAGAGCAAGCGTAGCTCCTGTGGCTATTGCAAGGAGAAGCGATGAATTTTTTAAATCAGTTTTGTTTTGTTTGGTATTATCAGAATGTTTATCTGCAGGTAAATCAGCCGGATTACCCTTAAAATTCAGATTAAATCCGAAGCCCAAAAACGGATTTGCACTCCGTGAAGGTTGAAGGGGAGAAAAAACTTCGGAATTTTCGGGCATAGAATCCAGCACCTTTTTAAAGTAATTAGCTTTATCAACCAGCTCTTCTCTTATAACATCAAGTTTTCCCGCAAAAGCGCGTGTTTCAATATCTATAAGGTTTTCTTGAAGTTTTTTATTTGCATCCGCTTCTTTTTTCTTTACCCAGATTTCCTGAACCCCGTCAACAAGGTTTTTTCCGATTACGGAAAGCCCGCTTGCAATAAAAATACCAATCATGGCAAGAATGGTTTTTTTATTAGGGTTTCTAAGAGCCATATAGGTGCCGAATTCATGTTCCTGCTTAATATTCATATTCATACCCAAATTCGGCAGTCTTTCATTTCTCAAAAGTTTAGGGTCATTCAAAGAAGCGGCTGATTTTTTCATAACCATGGTAAGACCCAAAATACCGCCCGCAAGAGCAAGAGAGGTTGCTATGACAGGAAATGCACTTCTTAAGATTGAAGCTTTGTTCTCTTTTTCCTTCTCCTCTTCGGTTGCAGGAGCATAGCAGGTGTTTTTATCAAAAGTATCGGGAATTACAAGAGAATTACATATATCATCCATATTAACGGAATTCATCTTGTCATTATCTTTTATGTAACTATTTACAAGAGTTCCTTCAAGAGTTCTGTATATCTGTCTTTGCTGGCTCTGAGTTTTGTTTTTATTCTGCCTTGCAAGCTCACCTGATCTCAGCTGCGTGTTGTGGACAGAAGTTGATTCCGTTCCATAATTTGCTTTTGAGCCTTTGGCAGTTTTTGGCGCCTTGCCGCCGCTATTTGTGAATGTTATGCTGCTTGTCCTTACCATCTTCTTCTTTCTTTGCCGTTCTTGTTAAACTTATCAAAAATTCCTTGATTGAAACTACATCTTTTGCCTTAAATGCTGCGATTTCAGCGTTTATTTTTTCATCATCTTCAAGTTCGTCTTCACCGTCTTTTAATCCGAAAATATTTAAAATTTTATAAACCTTCTTTGTAAACTTTTTAAAGTTATCAGACACCTGTTTTTGAATAAAATTCTTTATTTCGCCGAATACGCTTGCAAGTTTTTCAGCTACAACGTATACTTCTCTTTGAATATTTTTTATAAATTCGGCAGCATTTTTAACAAAATCCGGGAATTTTTGAATAATATTCATCAAAGGTTTTAAAATATTATTAACGGTTGCATTAAATAGTGCCGCAACAGGTTTTGGCAGAATATTTTCAATCTTGTTTAAAACATTTATAAGTTTGTCTGCCATTTTAGAGAGAGCTTCTCTTGTTTTTTGAAGATTTTCAGCTTCACGTCTTATGTTATTTTCAGTTTCAAGCTTTCTTCTGTCAGCCGCCTTCATTCTCATCCAGATGGCATACATTTCTCCGTAAGACATCTCATTTTTAGGAGCTGCATTTGTTTTTCTTGCACCTCCGCCTCCGCCGCCCATAGGGTTGCAAATGGGACATGCGCCGGGCGATGAACCATGGGGGCATGTGTGTATATTTGTAGTTGTTACGGGAGTTACGGACATGAAAAAACTGCTTATACTTTCTCTTAATTCTTTTTAAGGAAAGCCGCAAGCAGTAAAATCGTGATTAATCCTTGAAATACCCGTCAAGAAAAAATCAAAAAGTTTTCCGACTTTAACGGCTGCGGCTCAGTTAAGGAATTGCACCTTATTTCCTTGTTTTTAAAATTTTATATCATACATAATAAAACCCGTCAATTTTAAAACTTGCTTTGAAAAATAAATTGTAATATTTGTAAAAATTACCATAAGGGGTTATTTTTAGGCTATTATATTATTAGTATAATTTTTAGATAAATGAACTATTTTAATCAAAAATCGTTATAGATGGTGTAATAATTTTTGGAGTAATAAGAAAATTTTTAAACAAATAGTAACAATATTAATATTATTAGTTTTTTTTGCGGGGGGAAATTACGGTTCTGCATTTGCACTCGGAGAAATAAAAGAAGGAGAAATCTTAAGCCTGAAAGACTGTATTGAAATTGCACTTAAGAATAATCCCAATGTTCAAATTTCAAAAAACAATGTCAAACTCGTTCAAACAAGAGTAGGGCAGGCAAAATCCGATTTTTTCCCGACCGTAAGCGCAAGCGGAGGATACTCTGCAAGCAACTTGTGGAATAACGACGGAATATCCGGCGGAAATGATTATTATTATGCTGCCGGAGTGAGTCTTAAACAGTTAATTTTTAATTTCGGCAAAACAAATGCACAGATTAAAATGCAAAAATTTAATAAAATTTCTGCCGAATTTGATTTAGAATATACAAATTTAAAAACAGCGTATGATGTTAAAAGCGCATATTACGGAGTACTTGCAGCCAAAGCGCTTGTAGATGTTGCAAAATCAAATCTTGAAATAAACAAAAGACAATATGAGCAAATTAAGGCTTATTTTGAAGAAGGATTGAAATCAAGAATAGATTTTGTAAATGCCGAGGTGAATTTAAGCAATTCGCAAATTGAACTTATAGCCGCACAAACTGCATATGAAAACACTCTTATTAAACTGAATAATTCAATGTATGTAGCTTATGCGCCGGCTTATTCAATTAAAAATACCGAAAGTTTTAATCTAAAAGAAGATTGGACGGATGTCAAATTTTTAAACATAGGAAATTACAAAAAACTTGAAGAAGAAATAAATAAATCTGATGATACAAAAGATGTTGAACCGCTAAATTATACAACAGCAGATTCGCCGACTCTTACAAGTAAAGTAGAAAAAAACGACATACTTGAAAATTATGTTTTTAAGCCTCTGGGGTTAAGCTTTGAGGAAGCACTTGACAGGGCAAGAGACGGACGACCCGATTTTAAATCTTATCTTGCTGCAAAAGAAGCTATGGAAGAGGCATTAAAATACGCTAAAAAGGAATATCTGCCCGATATTTCAGCACAGGCAGGCTATACAATAAGAGAATCGGATGCACCCACGTCAAACAGCTTTAATTACGGTGCAACGCTTGATTTATCAAGCATTAATATTATGAAGACAAAATATAAAGTAGATGAAGCAAAAACACAGCTTGATATTGCGGAAGAAAATTTAAATTTAATTGAAAAAAATATATTCTTTGAAGTGCAGGATGCTTATATAAATATGGTGCAGCTTGAAAAACAAATCCCTCTGTATCAAAAAAGAGTACAGCAGGCTCTTGAAAATTTTGAACTGGCTGACGGCAGATACGGTGTCGGGCTATCGGATTTTATAGAATTACAGGATTCAAGAAGCCAGTATTTAAATGCACAACAGGAGTATGTACAGACAATTTATAATTACAATATTGCAAAATCAAAACTTGAAGTTGCAATGGGGGAAATATGAAGAAAATAATCGGAATAATTTTTATATGTCTTGCGCTTTTATGCTTATCGATTTTTTTATTTAAAAGCAAAAAAGAAGCAAAACAATACATTACAGAACCTTTAGAAAAAAGAACAATAACACAGATTGTGGAAGCATCCGGCACAATTAACCCGGTGCAGACTGTAAGCATCGGCTCGCAGGTTTCAGGACAGATAAGCGCCATTTATGTTGATTATAATTCGGAGGTTAAAAAAGGTCAGCTCTTGGCTGAAATTGATACATCGCTTTTTGAAGCACAGGTAAATCAGGCAAAAGCCTCGATTGATAACGCCAGAGCAAATCTTTCAAAAATTCAGGCAACAGCCGCAAATGATAAATTAACCCTTACGCGTTACCGCAACCTTTATAAAAAAGGATTTATAGCAAAAAGCGAACTTGATCTGGCAGAAAGCACATATTCGGCCGATTTGGCACAAATAAATGCTGCAAGAGCGCAGATTAATCAGGCGCTTGCAAGCTATTCAACAGCTGAATCAAATTTAAGATACACAAAAATAGTGTCTCCGGTGGATGGTGTTGTAATATCCCGCGCGATAGATGTAGGTCAAACTGTGGCTGCAAGTTTCCAAACACCCGAATTATTTTCCGTAGCTCAAGATTTAACAAAAATGCAGATAGAGGCCAGCGTTTCAGAGGCTGATATCGGCAAAGTAAAAAAAGAACAAAATGTTGAATATACGCTTGACGGGTACCCTGATGAAACATTCAAAGGAAAAGTAACACAGGTTAGAATTTCACCTACCACGGTTTCTAATGTTGTAACATACAGTGTAATTATAGATGTTGAAAACGAAGATATGAAACTTATACCGGGGATGACAGCCAATGTTTCAATTATTACATCTAAAAAAGAAGATATTTTATGCGCAAAAAATGCCGCATTAAAATTTACCCCGAACACTGACGGCAAAGGAGAAAAATTTGATAAACAGGGTATATGGATTCTTGCAGACGGAAAACCCGAAAGAGTGGAGATTGAAACCGGAGTAAACGACGACAGTTACACGGAAATCATTTCAAACACCTTGAAAGACGGCGATAAGGTAATTATTTCGATTGAAGAAAAAGGTAAAAATAAAAAAGATATGCACGGGCGCGGGCCAAGAATGTTTTAAGGAAACAAATGAAGGAAAATTCTCTAAAAAATGAAAATAAACCCTTAATCCGGGCCTTAAATATAGTTAAGGCATATACAACAGGCGCGGACGAAGACTGTACGTTTTATGCTCTCAAAGGAGTATCCTTAACAATAAATAAGGGTGAATTTGTTGCCATAATGGGCGCTTCGGGTTCAGGAAAATCCACTTTTATGAATATAATAGGCTGCCTTGATAAGCCGACATCGGGAGATTATTTTTTAGACGGCAATAATATTGTAAACACAAGACTCGATAAGCTTTCAGAGGTCAGAAATGCAAAACTGGGGTTTGTATTTCAGGGATTTAATTTAATTTCAAGAACATCTGCGCTTGAAAATACCGAGCTTCCTATGATTTATAAAGGAATTCCCGCAAAGGAGCGCAAAGAACGCGCCATGGAAGCATTAAAAATTGTAGGATTGCAGGGTAAAGAATATAATATGCCAAATCAGCTTTCGGGCGGACAGCAGCAAAGAGTTGCAATAGCGCGCGCCATTGTGAATGATGCACCCGTAATTCTTGCAGACGAACCCACGGGAAACCTTGATACAAAAACAAGCTATGAAGTGATGGATTTTTTTGTAAATTTAAATGAAAAAATGGGCAAAACAATTGTGCTTGTAACCCATGAAGATGATATTGCAGGATACTGCAAGAGAATTGTACGGTTTAAGGACGGAAACATAATAAGCGACAGTGTAAATAAGCCCGCATATAGTATGGAGGGCAGAGCGTGATAGACTTTTCATCAACTTTCAAAATGGCTCTTTTGTCTTTAAAAGTAAACAAGATGCGCTCCATCTTAACAAGCCTCGGGATAATAATCGGCGTAAGCGCCGTTATAATTATGCTTGCGGTAGGGCAAGGGGCAAGCGTAAAAATTCAAAAAGATATGTCTACAATGGGAAGCAATCTTTTAATGGTATCAAGTGCTTCCGTTACATCCGGCGGAGTCAGAATGGGGCGCGGAACAAAACCTACACTTACACTTAAAGATTCTCAGGCAATTGAAAAAAACTGCCCCTCCGTCGGCTTTGTTGCACCGTATTCAAGCGAAGCCAAACAGGTAACATACGGAAACCAAAACTGGTCTACAAGCATAGCGGGAACAACTCCTGAATATATGGCAATAAGAGATTGGAAAATCAATCTGGGAAGAAATTTGAGCGATGAAGATATTTCAAATATGTCGAAGGTGGCAATAATAGGAAATACTGTTGCAAATGAGCTTTTTGGAGATTTAGACCCCATTAACCGTACGATAAGAATAGGGGGAGTTCCTTTTAAAGTAATCGGCCTGTTGGAATCAAAAGGGCAGAATTCTATGGGACATGATCAGGATGATTTTGTAATGATTCCAATTACCACAGGACAAAAGAAGGTTTTTGGAACAAATTTCCCCGGAACAGTCAGCATGATAAATATTAAGGCAAAAGATGCAGACAGCATAAACTCGGCTGAAGCCGAAGTAACCGAACTTTTGAAAGCAAGACATAAAATAGGAAAAAAACAGGAAGATGACTTTCAAGTCAGAAATTTAACCCAGATGATGGAAACAATGCAATCTGCGGTTAAAACAATGTCCTTGCTGCTTGGTTCAATTGCAGGAGTATCACTGCTTGTTGGCGGCATAGGCATAATGAATATCATGCTTGTTTCCGTGACTGAGCGCACAAAAGAAATAGGTATAAGGATGGCAATAGGTGCAAAATCAACTGATATTCAAATACAATTTTTAATTGAAAGTCTTTTATTATCAATAATCGGCGGGATTATGGGGCTTATTTTCGGAATTCTGGGTGCAAAATTAATTGAACTTTTCGGTTCAATGACAGTATATATAAGCGGATTTTCAATAGCGCTTTCACTTGGATTTTCGGGAATAATAGGGGTTGTTTTCGGATATTATCCCGCTTATAAGGCTTCCCTTTTAAATCCTATTGATGCATTAAGATACGAATAGCTAAATTTAACAGCCTTTTAAGGCAAATGTAAAGTTATGTAAAAAAAATTTAAAAAAGCTTGCAATTAAAATTTGATTTGCAATAATGGAGTTCCAGTCTGAGGTTTAGAGAACATTTAAAAGCACGAGTGACTGATAAGAATAGCTTTTTAAGCTTTTAGATTTAAATTTAATTTAAAAGCTTAGATATAATTTTCACCCTTTTTGACCTTAAGGTCCTGTATAATATTTTTATACAGGGCTTTATTTTATTTAAACTACAACCTTTTTTATCATTTTATGGTCTTTATATAATAAACTTTATTATTAAAATTATTAAAAAACCTCCCGTTCGGGAGGTTTAAAGTTTGCTCCAGACCAGACTTGAACTGGTACGAGGTTTGACCCTCATTGGATTTTAAGTCCAACGTGTCTACCGATTCCACCACTGGAGCAGAATTAATTCTATAAGTTAATTTTATTATAAAAAAGCTTTCTGTCCAGTGCTTTTTTTATTATTTCATACAAAATAATGATTTTGCCTTGAATTCACCAAAAAAGAAAACAAAAGAGCTGTTTGCTTTCTTAAATAGGCTGATACTATTTGCTTTCAATAAGTGCGTTGATTTCACCGACCATAACTTCAGGATCAACTCCATGCACTTTGGCCCCGGCTTCAAGGTTTTCAAATCTTGCAGCAGCACAGCCAATGCATCCGAGTCCGTATTTTGCAAATACTTCCAAGCTTTCAGGATATTGCTGTACAATATCAATAATTCCCATATCTTTCGTTACTTTTCCCATAATTCTTTGCCTTCTTAATATTTAACATTAAACATTATACTATGAAATTTTTAAAACTGACAAATAATGAACCGGTTGGAATTTACAATAATCTAAAAGCCCTGAGACGGGCAAAATTTAGCTTTGAAATAATAGAAACAAACCCGTTTGCAAATTTTATTGATCAGATTCAAAATTTTTATTTATTAATTTTTCAAAATCGGAAGGTTTAATATCTTTAATAAAGTTTTTAAATTCCATGGCTTCTTCTTCATCTTTTTGAGAATCAACGGAAACTGCACCGTTTAAAAGCACATTTGATGTTACAAATATTGAAACTTCCGCCCTGATTGCAATAGCAATAGCATCGGAGGGTCTGGCATCAAGCTCAATTTTGCTTCCGTCTTCTTTTTCAAGATAAATAGTTGAAAAATATGTTTGATCATCCACATCATTAATTTCAACTCTGGCTATTTCAAAGCCTGTAGCTTCTATTAAATTTAAAAATAAATCATGTGTCATGGGGCGGGATGATGGTATATTTTCAATCTTTCTTATGATTGAGCTTGCTTCAGCTGAACCAATCCAGATAGGAAGCGCCTTTCTGTTTTCCAAATCATTTAAAACAACAATAGGAGAGCCGCTTCTTGTATCAAGAGCAATGCCCATAACCCTCATTTCTATCATAATTACTCCATTTTTTATATTAATTAAGAATATTATACAATAAAAAATACTCCTTGTATTCTATTACAAAGGAGTATTTTAAATTTTTTATTCCGGATCTGCAATCCTCTAGGCTTCAAATGAGACCCCCGAGCCGGAATCTGAATCTAATCCGTCAAGATAAGTTTCGAGTTCCGCATTTGCTTGAATATACATTTGAGAAAGTTCATCCGCGGTTTTTGTTTCACCGTTTATTTCAATTGAACCGCCGTTTTGAAGGGCTGCCTGCCAGTATTGTCTGTATATACTTGCGTTTTGCTGGAGAACTTCAATTTGTGCTGCCTGAGAATATGATATTTCTTTTACATTAGAGCTTGTTGTTTCCGCGTCAACGGTTTCATCAGGCTTTAATGTTAAATTGGCATCATCAATTTCCGTAAATACTCCGCTTAAATATCCGGAATCAAAACCTGCGCCCTGTGCGATTTCTGATGAATCATCATCAGTTTCAAGAGATTTTAGGGCATCGGTCGCTTTGACACCTGTTTGCTGATAATAATATCTCTGGAATGCAATTAATTCTTCTTCTGATAAGCCTTCAAGTGCTTCTTTTAATTCATCGCCTGCTGCCTGAGCTTCTTTAGCTGCTTCGTTGTTTGCTTTATCAGCTTTAGATTCATCATGAGCCTTAACAGCTTTACCTGTGAGCCATCCTGCTGCAGCACCAACTATAGCGCCGCCAACTGCACCAATCACAGCTCCTACGGCAGTTCCGGCGCCTGGTATAACAGAACCGATAGCAGCACCAATAGCGCCACCTTTACCTGCACCTGCCAATGCTCCTGCTGCACCTACGGCTATACCTGCTGTCATTGCATAGTCACCGCTTTTATCCACAGCTTCAAGTTCGGCCTTATTTTGCTTTTCAGCTACTTTATTAATTAATTTTGCAATATTATCAAATTTATGTTTTGTCGCTTCTGACATATTCAATTCATCAATTGCGGCGCTTTTTTCTTTATCAACAACGGAACGCGTCACAGGATCAATAGTTTCATCGGTATTAAGCCCGTAAGTAGAAGCATAAGTTACACCTGCGGTATTAGCAGCATTTAATCTGTTTAAAGAATTTTGCGCATTAAGTTTGCAAGAGTTTGTTATACTATTTGCATATGAAGCATAATCAAAATTTACACCTGATACTATACCAAACGGAGAAGAAGCAGCAGCTCCGCTAATGGTGTCACTGTCTTCATCACCCTCTTTATCGCTCTCCTTGTCGGCATCTTTCTGCTCATTCAAACCGGTAATTTGAAGAGTATCGCCTGTATAATCAAAAGTAACACCCAATGTCTGGCTGTCCCATATGTTAGCACTTTCAGGATGATTATCCTGTTTTACCATATATTGTCCGTTATCCGTGTTTAGATAAACATTATAGCCGTTTTGATTAAGCACTTCAGTAGGTGCGGCTGCGATATTAGACATACCGGGAAGGCTATATACACCCGCCAAATAGCCGGTCATTTGTCCTTGAAGGTTGCCAATTTTGGCTGATTGGCCCGGATTCCAAAGTATTTCAGGCATTTTCTCTCCTAATATTTTTATTTATTATCCTCGTACAATAATAAAGTTTTTTTATTTATAAAAATTGCTTAAAAAGTATATACACTTTACGCAAGTCAATCAGAACAGGCTTTTACAGGATTAACATTTCTTAATAAAATTTCATGATACCATTAGACAATGAGTAAAAATATTTTAAACGGACCATTTTTAAGCAAAGATTTTATCGGCGCAAACGAAGATTTCAACTCATCAAAAATTGTTATGATGGGTATGCCGTATGACGGCACAACAACAAACCGACCGGGAACAAGATTTGCCCCCCAGCAAATAAGATTGGAGAGCATCGGTATTGAAACATATTCGCCAATTTTTGATAAGGATTTAGAAGATTGTAACTTTTATGATGCCGGCGATTTAGAATTACCGTTTGGCAATGCAAAAAGAGTTCTTGATATCATAAAAGAAAATACGGAATGCATCTATAAAAACGGAAAAAAGATTTTAGGAATCGGCGGCGAGCATCTTGTAACACTGGCAGAAATTCAAGCTTTGCAAAAATTTTACAATAATATTGCCGTAATTCAATTTGATGCGCATACCGACCTCAGAGAAGAGTATCTGGGTGAAAACTTAACCCATTCAGGGGTAATGAAACAAATAGGAAAGATAATCGGTTTTGAAAATATTGCACAAATCGGTATACGTTCAGGCGAAAAAGAAGAGTTTGAAATAATGAAGCAATATTCAACTCAAAAATTTTCCCACAGCGAGCTTGATAAATTTAAAGATAAAAACATATTTATAACAATTGATTTGGATGTTTTAGACCCGTCCGTTATGAGCGGAGTAGGAACGCCTGAAGCCGGCGGATTGAGCTATATGGAGCTTATAGGGTGGCTGAAATATTTAAAAGATTTCAATATTATAGGAATGGATGTCGTAGAGCTTGCACCTGATATTGATACAAGCAAAAATTCAACAGCACTTGCCTGCAAGCTTATAAGAGAGTGCTTAATGATTTTATAAAATCTTCCGCCTCGGATTGCAAAGCCTCTTTTGAGGTTGAATTATCGATAATAAAATCGCATTTCGGGATTTTTTCAATTTCAGGAATTTGAGATTTAATCCTTAAATCCGCTTCTTCAATTAAAAGGTTATTGCGTTCCATCAAGCGTTTTTGCCTTATTTTTTCATCAGCTTTTATAAATACAATTTTATCAAAATATTTATCAAAGTTTGCTTCAAAAAGAAGAGCGGCAGAAACAAAAACTATGGTCTCCGCGGCATTTTCAGCAAAAAATTTATTCATTTCATCTAAAATTAAAGGATATATAAAATCTTCAAGTTCTTTTTTAAGATTAAAATCAGAAAAAACAATTTTTGAAATTTCCTTACGTGAGATTGTATTAAATTTTTTTAACAAAAATTCCCGTAAAACGGATGAATTTTCATAGAGATAAGCCGTTATGTAATCAAGGCATAAAACCTTGCAGCCAAAGCTTTTAAGATAATTTTCAAATAAACTTTTGCCCGATGCAATATTGCCCGTTATTCCGATTTTTAGCATAACTTTATTTTACATAAAAAACGTAGTATAATTCAACAATATATTGATATTTTTAGGGGAGAAACAATTATGACATCAAATCCTATGACAAATACAAGGGTTTATGAGGGCTGTGTTATAACAGATGCACCCATGACCGTTGCAGGAACGGTTAATAAATCAATAGCACTGCTTGCAATCGTGGTATTAACTGCTTGCGTTACATGGTTTTTAGCATATGCAGGCTTCGGCGATAAAACTTATGCGCTTATGATAACAGGCTGTATCGGCGGTTTTGTGCTTGCATTAATTGCCGCATTCAAACCCCAGCATTCAAAACCTTTAAGCATAGGCTATGCCGCTTTTGAAGGCCTTGCACTCGGCGGAATTTCAGCTGTTATGAATATCATGTACCCGGGTATTGTGGTTCAGGCTGTTTTTGCAACATTTTGCAGCATGTTTGTAGTTTTACTGCTTTTTAAAGCAAGAATTATACGTGCAACAGAAGGTTTCAGATCAACCATTATAGGCGCAACAATCACAATAGCAATAGCTTACGGATTATCATTAATTTTAAATTTATTTCATATTCCCGCTTTATCAAATGCTATTAATTCAAACAGCCTTCTCGGGATAGGTCTTACTGCAGTTATTGCAATAATTGCATGCTTGAATTTTATCCTTGACTTTGATTTCATTGAAAGAGGAGTAGAACAGGGCGCTCCGAAATACTTAGAATGGTACGGCGCACTTTCAATGCTTGTTACTCTAATCTGGCTTTATATTGAAATTTTAAGACTTCTTGCAAAATTAAACAGCAGAAGAAGCTAAAATGAAATTCTGGAATATAAAAAATCAAAATGAAAACAAAGCAGACGGTTCTTTAGACACAAAGGACAGCCTGCTTTGTTCCGTTTTAAAATCAAGAGGGCTTGAGGAATCGGAATTTGAAGATTTCTTAAATCCGCTTAATGTTTCTTTATCTTCGCCGTATATTTTTGCCGATATGGAACGTGCCAAAAAAAGAATAGAAGAAGCAATTTCTAAAGATGAATTAATTCTTATATGGGGAGATTTTGATGCAGACGGCGTCACTTCATCTGCCATTTTATATAAAACATTATCAGCTCTCGGGGCAAATTTTGATTATATTATTCCTGACAGAGAAAAAATGGGGCATGGTATAAACACAAAAGTGCTTTTACCCTATATTGCAAAAAAGAAGCCGAAGCTTTTAATTACGGTAGACTGCGGTATATCAAACGAAAAAGAAATAAGCGTCATAAAAGCACTGGGTGTGGATACAATTTTAACTGACCATCACAAAGCTCCTGAAAATCTGCCGAAAGCTTATGCCATAATAAATCCGAAGGCACCGAATTCTCTTGATGAAAAATTGAGCATAGCCGAAATTAAAAATGTATCAGAACTGGCCGGAGCAGGAGTAGCCTATAAATTAGCCAGTGCCTTGCTTGAAAAAAATGATAATAAAAAATTAAAGGATGAGATTTTAATTTTAGCTGCTGCAGGCACTGTGGCTGATGTTGTGCCTTTGCTGTATGAAAACAGAGTACTTGTATCAAAAGGACTGGAATTAGTAAATAAAGGACTTCATAAAGGAATTAACCTTTTATTTAAAGCAAACAACAAAGATAAAATCACAAGCTATGATATGGCCTTTATTCTTGCACCGAGAATTAATGCAGCAGGCAGGCTAAAAACGGCAGAACCCGCTTTCAGGCTGTTAATAGAGGAGGATGAAAAAAAATTAAAAGATTCCCTTAAGGAGCTTGACGGCTATAACAGAATACGCCAGAACCTCTGCGATAAAATATACGAGGAAGCAATCGAGCAGATTGAAAAGAATAAAGATTTTAAAAACCAGAAAGCGATTGTACTTTTTAATGAAGACTGGCATATAGGGGTAATAGGAATTGTAGCCTCAAAACTTGTTGAAAAATACTATAAGCCTGCATTTTTAATCACAAAAGATGATGAAAATAAAGCAAGATGCTCTATTCGCGGAATTAAAGAATATAACATTGTTGAAATTCTGGATGAAAATAAGGAGCTTTTCACTGAAGGTTATGGCGGGCACAGCCTTGCAGGCGGATTTTCATTTGATTTAGAAAAAATTTCATTTGAAACCGTTAAAAATGCTATTTTAAATACTTTTAATTCAAAAGAAGAAATAAAGCCGAAAGGTGCAACGCTTGACATAGATGCCATTCTGGAACCAGAAAATATTAACGAAGATTTAATGAATATGATAGAAAAGCTTGAGCCTACGGGACAGGATAACCCTCCGCCCGTGTTTTGCATAAATAACATTTCTCTTATTTCTAAAAAAACAATGGGGAAAGAAGGCAGCCATTTAAGTTTCAGAGGTACAAAAAACGGAGCCGAGCTAAACTGCGTGTGGTGGCGGCACAGCGACATTCCCGTCAGCGTAAGTGAAAATTTTGACCTTGCATTTGAACCTAAAATTAATGAATTTAACGGTGAAAAATCAATCAGGCTCTATACTGTAGATTTAAAATGCGAAGGAATGCAAAACACGCACAATGACGGCGGAATAGTAAAATTTTATGACCACAGACAAAAAACGGGAATTTTAGACCAGATTGAAGAATACGTAAAAAGACCCAATGTAGATATTCAGATATTTGCAAATAAAATTAAAACCAGGATGCTTTTAAAGGATTATCCTGCCTTAAATTCAAAGATAGCAGAAGAGTTCAGCGGGTACGATTTAATGTTTTTTGATTATCCCGTATCAATTGAAGAATTTACTGAAATTTTAAGACAGAAGCAGCTTGCGGGCGATTGTAAAATTCATTTAATGAAAGAAGATTTTGACAGCATGGAAAATTGCATAAAACAGCTTATCGGTATGCTGAAATATGCAACAAACAACAAGAGCGGCAAAGTATCTATTGCCGAATTAGCCGGCATGACAGGGTTGAGCGAAGAATTTATTCAAAAATCATTTGATATACTTGAAGACTTAAATTCGCTTGAAATTTTAGATATAGATGAAATAAAATTTCTAACACCGCCTTCAATGGACAATTTTTACAAGCACCCTGAATTCAGCATGCTTGAAGAAGAGTTTAAAAAAGTTGCAGAATTTAAAAAATATATCGCTCAAGCACCCTTGAGCGATATAAAAAACTTAATTTAATATATTTTGTTTAATACATTTTATTGAGCAACATTCTCGTTGAGCATTTTCTTCATTTTTTCAATGTTATTCATCTTTTTTTGAAGAGCATTATATTCCTTCTTAAGCTTTGCAAGCTCAGCCTTTTGGTTTGCAACTTCAACTTCTTTATCAGCTACAAGCGTCTTATATGTGGCAAGCTGTTCTCTGACATCAACCTGAGCGGATTCAAGGTTGTTAACCGCACTTTTAAATTTTTCGTTTGAAAGACTTTCTGTTGCAGTCTGAGTGTTTACGGTATCAACCACTTTAGCTTCAACAGAAGTATTTGACACAGGCTGAATATTAACATTTTGAACCGGAGCTTCTGAAAAAACAGCATCCTGAGCCATTACAATACCTGAAGTCAAAACTGCAGCCAAAGTCAGCGCAAAAAATCTTTTTATTGTATACATCTTTAACATCCTCCATAATTTATAACTATATCGTACCGTTAAAAAACCGGGTCTGTCAAATCTGTTAATACAAATATACTATTTATACTGTTGTACCGCCAATGTTTATCCGGAGAATTTTAATTTAAATATCTTCTATCCAGATGGCATTAACAGGGCATACAAGCGCCGCATCAATACAATCCTGTTCGTTGCCGTCTACACAGCTTTCATTAACATGTGCTACCACATCTACAAAGAAAACATCCGAATTTATAGTTTCACATGCTCCGCATCCCACGCAGCCGTCCATTATGCAAACATTCATAAATAAATCTCCTTTTCAAATATGAATAAATTTTATTTAAAATGTTTGAGATTTAAATTACACAAGGGTATTGACCACACGGGGGATTATTTTACTTTATTGTGTTCTATAAGTCTTTTGCATTGTAATTTGATATCATATCCTAAAATTGCGCCGAGAATAAAATCTTCAAGGGGTGAAAAAGAGTACATAGGTTTATTTAAAAATTTTTCAATAACATCTATACACTCTTTATTTCCAAAAAAAATATTGACTTTTGCTCTATCCAAATTTTGCACGAAATAAGATAAATCTTTACGTTTTAATTTCTGCAATATTTTTTCCAAAAGAGCATTTTCACAGGTTAAAAGCGCAGCAGGCTTTGTGCCTTTTGAAATCTCATATAAATAAGTATCAAAAACCCTCATCATAATTTCCGCCTCTTCCTCTTCAAGGCTAAAAGACGGAGATGAAAGCTTTTTGTTCCAATATCTAATGCTCTTTTTTTCCGAATAAAATTCTGAGCCCTGCTTTAAAATAATTCTTAAATTCCGCAATACTGCTTATCTGAAGAAGCATCATTAAAATATACCGCGGGCGGATATAATAGCTTTTAACCGCATATTTATGAAGCTCAAAAACCCTCTCTTTTGTTAAATGATGAGTATTAACACTCGGGTAAAAATACGGCATATCGTAATTTAATTTACCCAGTTTATGCTCTTTAACATAATCGTAAAATTTAGAACCGCAAAGAGCTGTTGCCGTATAATAGCTCACAAAATGGGTATTTAATTTTTTTGAAAATTCAATTGTTTCGTTTGCTGTATCTTCATTTTCCCAGGGAAGCCCGAGAACATAATAAGCATAAACTTTTATCCCCGTTCTTTTAAAAAGAGAAACTGTTTTTTTGACATCGTCAAGCGTTATTTTTTTGCCCATTTTATCAAGCATGTACTGCGAACCGCTTTCAATCCCGATAGATACAAGTTTACAGCCTGCTTTCTTCATCAATTTTACGGTTTCAACATCTGCGGTATCAGCCCTTGAATTGGTTGAAAAAGTAATTTTTAAACCGGAATTAATTATTGCATTACAAAGATCGTGCACCCATTCTTTGTTAAGATTAAAAATATCAGACCAGAATATAAAATTTTTAATACCGTATTTTTCATAGCATTCTTTTATTTCGCCCAGAATATTTTCAGGACTTCTGTAACGTACTTTTGCGCCTGAAACAGGAGTTGCAAGACAAAAAAAGCAATGAAAAGGACATCCCCTCGATACTTTAATAACTGCCTGTAATTCACCGGTATCGGGGCGTTTATAGATACTGTTATCAATCAAATCACGTGCGGGATACGGTAATTTATCAAGTTCGTCATTAAAGGGGCGTTTTTCATTCGATAAAATCTCATCACCCTTTCTGTATGTTATGCCTAAAATCTCGCTATGCGGCCTGCCTGATAAAATTTCTTTCAGCGTCAGCTCGGCTTCACCCATTATAGCAATATCAAGTGCCGGATATTTTTCAAGGGTTTCGTGCGCAAGAATATTAAAATGCGCACCCTTGGCAATTGTTATAATCTTTGGAAATTCTTCTTTAATTTTGGCTAAAATCCCTAAATCATTATCGAGTGTCGGCGTTGCGGCATTTAAAACAAGATAATCAGGCTCAAACTCTTTAATATCATCCAGCACATGCTGCAATTTTTCGCCATTCAGGCTGTAATCTTTAATTTTGGGCTCAAAATTTTCAAGACGGGCAATTGATGCCAGATACATTAAATCGGAAGGCGGAAGCGGAGGGATAACAATTAAATCATCCGTCGGCTGCTGGCACCTGTCTTCCCTGTTCATAACGGGAGACGGCGGATATATTAAAAATATTTTACCTTTTGCACTGTTCATTTTGAAATTTTCCTCACTCTACGGTTTAATGTTAATCTTATAATTTTATTTAAAATTCTTTTCGGAATAAATCTTGAGATTGAAGCACAATGCGCATCAAACCCTACAAGATAAGTATGGCGCGGGTTCTTAGATTTTAAAGCTTTTAAAATAACTTTTGCAACATCATCGGGACTTACCCCTTTATTCGCATTATTTTTAGCATTTTGCAAAAGAAACCGCCCGATTTTTTCATATTCACCGTCAAAATTTTTAAAATTTTTCCCGTTTAAATTAATACAATATTCCCAGAACTTTGTTTTTACAACCCCGGGTTTTATTGAAATACAGCGAATCCCCGTTTCAAGTTCAAAAGCATTTAATAAAATATCCGCTGCAGCCTTTGCGGCACAATAAGGGGATAAAAACGGAAAAATACCAAATGCAGCCATTGATGAAATATTTATCACTTTTGAGTTGTTATTCAAAAAAGGGCGGATAAATTTTAAAAGACGAACAAGCCCCGTTGTTGAAACATCAAATTGAAATTGTAGCTCTTTAGAGTCAATTTTTTCTACGGGAGAAGTTATAGCAACCCCAGCAAAATTAACAACCGCATCAAATTTAATATCCTTAAAAAGCTGCCCTGCCTCAATAAAGGAATTTTCATCGCATAAATCAAGAATAAACGGGGTGAAGCCCTCTTTTTTTTCGGGGAGATTTTTCCTGAATGAAGCAAAAATATTAAAAGCGCCGCAAAATTTACCGCCCGATAAAAAATTTATCAAACTCTTTGCTATATCAGAATTTGCGGCTATTAATAAAATATTCTTCATAAAACAATATATAGCACTAAAACATTCATCATGGCTAAAGATTTTACAATTTGACACACAAACGGTAAATATGGTAAAGATAAGGTATGGAAGAGAAATTAGACATAATCACCATAGGGGAGAGTTTAATAGAATTATCAACCGTGGCTTCACTTAAAACCAGCGAATGCTTTAACAGAAACTATGGCGGCGATACTCTTGTTACTGCTATTGCAGCGCTTCGAAGCGGCTCAAAGGTAGGATATATAACAAAAGTGGGCGATGATACTTTTGGGGAATATCTTTTGTCAGCCTGGAAATCCGAAGGGCTTGATTCCAATAATGTAACTCTTTCAAAAGGCCAGAACGGAATTTATTTTGTTGGACATGATAATAATACAAGAGAATATCAATATTACAGGCAAAAAACCGCAGCAAGCACATTAAGCATTGATGATATTGATTTTAATTATATAAAACGAGCAAAATTGGTTTATGCAACAGGTTTTGTACAAAGTTTATCTTTAAGTGCAAGAGAAAGCGTACTTGAAGTTTTTAAATTTGCAAAAGAAAACGGTATAATAACCGCCTATGACCCTAACTGCCAGAAATACGATATGAGGCGTGATGAGGCGGTGGAAAATTTTGATTCAATAAGCGAATACATTGACATATTATTTATAGAATCAAAAGATGCGGAGCAATTATTTGAAACAACAAGCATAGATATGCTTGTTACAAGGCTTTGCGATATTGGAATAAAAACCGTTATAATAAAAGACAAAGATACAGGTATCACGATATACGAGAATAACGACACGGTAAACGTTCCCCCCATTTTAACGGAAATGATAGATGCCACCGGAGTTTCAAATGCTTTCAACGGTGCCTTTTTAAGTAAATATCTGGATGGAATAAATGCACTCAATGCGGGCAGATTTGCAAATGCACTCTGTCTTTTACAGATGCAGAATGTCGGTGCAGTAAAATCCATCCCTTATAAAGAAGATGTAGAAGAATATTGCAGGAAAATTTATGGGTAAAAGAGTATTAATTTCAGGATATATAGGTTTTCAAAACTTTGGCGACGACGCTATTTTAGGTTTGCTTGTTAAATATTTAAAACGAAATAACTGTAATGTGACAGCGCTTTCAAGCGATCCTGCCGGCACACAGCGTATGTTTAAAATAAATGCACTCCATTATACAAATTTCTTCCAGATTTTATGGGGAATTATAGATTCCAATGTTTTAATAAGCGGCGGAGGAAGCCTCATACAAAACGGCACAAGTTCTTTAAGCCTTTTGTATTATCTCGGGATAATATTTTTAGCAAAACTTTTAGGCACAAAGGTTATTATTTTTGCACAGGGCATAGGGCCTATTTACGGCAAAGGCTGGCGGCGCCTGAGCAAAATGGTATTAAAAATGTGCGATTTAATCCTTGTAAGAGATATTTACTCACAAAGAATTTTAAAGAAATGGGGAATATCATCAAGATATGTTACAGACCCTGTCTGGGATTTAGATTGTCCGCCGCTTGATGATGAAAGATGTGTAGGTGTTCAATTAAGACATTACCGTTTCCTTCACCCGACGCTTCTTCAAGACCTTGCAAAATATATAGGTATCTACTTCGGAGACAGAAAAATTAAAATTTTCTCATTCCAAAATGAGCAGGATACAGACCTTGCATATAAATTTGAATACTGGTTAAAAGCACAGTGCGCGGATATTAAAACGGAAGTCGTACTGCCAACTTCACACAGACATTTAATTCAAGAATTCTCGCACCTTGAATATTTGTTTGCAATGAGATATCATGCGGTTCTATTGGCTTTAAAAATGGGAATAAAGGTTTTACCCATATCTTACGATGTTAAAGTAAAAAATCTTGCTGATGAATTTAATATCCCCTATATTGAAGCTGCGGAAGAAAGTGATTATTACTCATACATCAGAGACTTGAAGAGCTACAGGGAAGATGAGTACTTTAAAAGAAGAAGAGAAGAGCGCTTTAACTGGGAAGTATTAAATAAATACATAAAATAACCCTTTTATAAGGCGATTATAAATAAAGGAAGGCAATTTTAAATGATAATTCCAAGCATTGATCTTATGGATGGCAAAGCTGTTCAATTAAGACAAGGAAAAGAAAAAGTTTTAGAAAAAGAAAATGTTATAGAACTTGCAAAATACTATGCAAGATTTGGCGAAATAGCCGTAATTGACCTTGATGCCGCTATGAATAAGGGCAAAGACAATGAAGAAACCATAAAAGAGCTTTGCAAAGTAGCAGAATGCAGAGTAGGCGGCGGTATCAGAGATATTGAAAAAGCTAAAAGAATTTTATCATACGGCGCAAGAAAGATTATTATAGGCACTGCGGCAACTGAAAATTTCTTATCCAAACTGCCAAAGGATAAGGTTATAGTTGCTATTGATTCAAGAAACGGCAAAATAACCGTAGACGGCTGGCAGACAGATACCGAAGTTTCAACGGAAGCCCATGTTCAAAGATTCGGCAATTTCTGCTCAGGCTTTTTATATACAATAGTTGAAAAAGAGGGAATGCTTCAAGGTACAAATATCGAGGCATTTAAGGCAATCAGAAAAATTACAAACAAGCCGATTGTTGCGGCAGGCGGTATCACAACCGTTGATGAAATTCTTGAACTTGAAAAAAATGATATATCATGTCAGCTCGGAATGTCTATTTATACAGGCAAAATCAATCTGGAAGAAGCTTTTTGTTCATGTCTTGATTTTGATAAATCAAAAGACGGTTTGCTTCCCACAATTGTTCAGGATAAAAATACAAAACAAGTGCTGATGCTTGCATACTCTAACAAAGAAAGTATTTTAAAATCATTATCAACAGGTAAAGCAACCTATTTCAGCCGTTCAAGAAATAAACTCTGGACAAAAGGCGAAACCTCAGGCAACATACAGGAACTGGTATCTGCAAAATTTGACTGTGACAGAGATACTATTCTCTTTAAGGTAAATCAAACCGGAAACGCTTGTCATTTAGAAAGATACAGCTGTTTTGAAGATAAAGATTTTTGCATATACGATCTTTATAAATTAATTTTGGACAGGAAAGCAAAAATGCCAGAAGGTTCTTATACCACCAAGCTTTTTAACGATGAATTTTACTTAAAAAGAAAAATTATGGAAGAAGCTTTTGAATCGGTTAATTTTGAATTCGGCGACGGGCTTGGCTGGGAAGCGGCTGATTTAATCTATCACCTGCTTGTATTTATGGCAAAACACGATATTACACCTGATGATATTATAAACAATCTGGCATCCCGCGCAAAATAGGTATCTTAAATTATGAAAATTTATACAAAAAAAGACCTTGATAATAAAGAAATAAGCGATGCCTTTTATTCTGTCATTGAATTTGAAACGCTGGGCGGAGTTAATGACATTATAGAAGATGTTAAAAAAAACAAAAACAGCGCCCTTATTGAGTATTCAAAAAAATTCAATGACGGTAATTTTCAAAGCGAAAATGATTTTCTTGTATCTGAAAATGAAATTGAAAAAGCATACGATGAAACGCCCGACGATGTTATTGAAACAATTAAAAATGCGCATAAAAATATTCTTGAATTTTCAAAAAAACAGCTTGACTGCATAAAAGAGTTTCAAATAAATATCGGAGACTCTGTTCTGGGGCATAGAATTGTACCGCTCAACAGGGTATTGTGTTATGTACCCGGCGGAAATTATCCGCTGCCAAGTTCCGCTTTAATGACCGTTACTCCCGCAAAAGCCGCAGGGGTTAAAGAAGTATATTTAACTTCGCCTAAAATCCGCCCGCAAACTATTGTTGCAGCGCACATTGCAGGTGCCGATAAAATTTATAAAATCGGAGGAGCACAGGCAATATCCGCTTTTGCATACGGAACGGAAAGCATTCTGCCCGTAGATAAAATCGTTGGCCCAGGAAATAAATATGTAACTTATGCAAAAAAATATGTATACGGCACCTGTGATATCGATTTTCTTGCGGGTCCTTCAGAAGTTTTGATTGTAGCGGATAATACGGCAAATCCTGAATTAATAAGCGCAGATATGCTCGCTCAAGCAGAACATGATAAGGATGCGAGAAGCTATCTTATAACAACAAGCAGAGAGCTTGCGGCAAAAGTTCAAAAATCAGCCGAAAAACAACTTGAAAATCTTAAAACAAAAGAAATTGCACAAATTGCATTTGAAAAATCTTTCTGCATTATAACAGACAGTATCGATGAAGCTGTCGAGATTTCAAATAAAAGAGCGCCCGAACATTTAGAGTTAATGTTCAAAAATGCTGACAGAATAAAAGAAAAATTTATAAATTACGGCTCGTTATTTGTAGGTGAAAACTGCGCAGAAGTCTTTGGAGATTATTGCTCCGGTACAAATCATGTTCTTCCCACAAACAGAGCCGCAAGATACACGGGCGGTTTAAGCGTTTTTGATTTTATTAAAATTTTAACATGGCAGAATATCGATAAAAAAACTGCAGATAATTTAGCAAAAACCGCTTCAAAACTGGCCGAGGCCGAGGGATTGTTTGCTCACAAACTGGCTTCCGATTTAAGACAAAATATATAAAGGAATCTTAAAAATGAGAATAAATGCCAACATTATAAGCAAAAAACAGCAGGCAAAAATTTTTGGCGCACTTGTAACCTTTATTTTTAAAATCAAAAGACATTTTTATGATTGCAGGGTTATAAATTACCCCAAAAACACAAATTGCCTTTTTGCACTATGGCATTCAAGACAGTGCGGAGTATACGGAATCCCCGAGAGGGAAAAATTGCATTGCCTCATAAGCAAATCAAAAGACGGAGAAATTATAGCAACAGCAGCTCAAGCCATAGGCATTAAAACCGTAAGAGGTTCGCAAAAACGGGGCGGAGCACAAGCATCTCTTGAAATTCTTGATATTTTAAAAGCCGGTAATAATGTTGCAATTACAATAGACGGTCCATCCGGTCCGAAGGAAGTTGTAAAAAAGGGAATAGTTGAAATTGCAAAACTTTCAGGCGTGCCTATTGTGCCTTTTGCATGGGATAATCCGGGGCGCGGTTTTATAAAGCTTAAAACATGGGATGAATTTTGTTTCCCGCTGTTTTGCAAAAAACTGTGTCTTCTGTGCGGAAACCCCATATATGTTGATAAAAATGCAGATGAAGATGAGATTGAAAGGATAAGAAAACAGGTGGAAGACGATCTTAAAATGCTTCAGGATGAAGTGCACAAGAATTTCAAACAGTATTTTAAAAACGGTACACCTTATCAGAAAATAAAAAATACTTACTAAGAAAAATAACCATTAAAAACTTTTTATAAAATCTGATTTTTATCTATTAATAAAGTGCTTCTTTGTCATCAAATCATATGTAAAAGCTAGGAATTTAGCCCATTGCTTCTTTGGGCTACAATTTTATCCATAATTTCTTTAAATTCGGTGTCATCAAGAGTTTCGCGTTCTAAAAGCTCGCGTGCAATCTTTCTTAACATATCTTCGTTCTGCAAAAGAAGTTTTTTTGCAATTTCGTAACGTTCATCAACGATTTTTTTAACTTCTTTATCAATTTCTGCAGCGATTTCATCTGAAAAATCACGTGTGTGGCCAAAATCACGCCCCATAAAAACATGTTCCTGACTTTTACCGTACTGCAGATTGCCCATTTTATCGCTCATACCGTACACAGTAACCATTTTACGGGCAATGGCTGTCACTTTTTCAAGGTCATTTGAAGCGCCCGTTGTAATATTTTCGGGCCCGTAAATAATTTCTTCCGCCACTCTTCCGCCAAGAGTCATGGTGATTCTGTCAAGAAGCTGATTCTTTTTAAGGGTCAAATGGTCTTTTTCTGGAAGAACGGTTGTAATACCGAGTGCCATACCGCGCGGAATTATTGAAACCTTGTGAAGAGGGTCGCAATTGTCTAAAAGCAAAGCAAGAAGAGCATGTCCTACTTCATGATGAGCAGTATTTTCTTTTTCTTCATCGGAAATTATTCTGGATTTTTTCTCAGGCCCCGCCATAACCTTATCTATGGCTTCATCCAGATGTTCCATCGTAATTTCCGTATTATTATGACGGGCGCTTAAAAGTGCCGCTTCATTAAGCAAATTCTGCAAATCAGCTCCCGTAAAGCCCGGGGTTCTCTTTGCAAGAACTTTTAAATCCACATTTTTTGCAAGCGGTTTATTTTTGGCATGAACATTCAAAATCTGCTCCCTGCCTAAAATATCAGGTCTGTTAATTATAATCTGGCGGTCAAATCTACCCGGCCTTAAAAGCGCGTTATCAAGGATATCAGGTCTATTTGTCGCTGCAAGCACAATAATATTAGTATTCTCATCAAAACCATCCATCTCAACAAGAAGCTGGTTAAGAGTCTGCTCTCTTTCATCGTGCCCGCCGCCCATTCCGGCACCCCTCTGGCGGCCGACTGCATCAATTTCATCAATAAATATAATACAGGGCTGGTGTTTTTTTGCCTGTTCAAAAAGATCACGGACACGGCTTGCACCAACGCCCACAAACATTTCAACAAAATCAGAACCTGATATAGAAAAGAAAGGAACACCCGCTTCTCCCGCAACAGCTTTTGCCATAAGTGTTTTACCCGTACCGGGGACACCGACAAGAAGCACGCCTTTAGGAATTTTGGCGCCTAATTTTGTATATTTTTCAGCATTCTTCAAAAAATCAACAATCTCTTCAAGTTCCTGTTTTTCTTCGTCAATTCCTGCAACATCTTTAAATGTCACCTTAACCTTGTTTTCCTGCATCATTTTGGCGCGTGATTTACCGAAATTCATTGCTGCAGAACCGCCTTGCTGAATACCGCGCAAAATCAAAATTATTAAGCCGATAAAAAATAAAGGAAGCAAAAATGAACCTAAAGCGCTGAGTGCAGAGCCATCCTGCGGTTTTTTAAGGTTAATTTCAACTCCTGAAGCTTCTAAAAGGGGGTAAAATTTGGGATCATTTTCCGGAATTCGCACTTTATACTGCAAAACAGGGGTTTCCTGCCCGACAGGCGTCATAAAACGTGCGGCGAAATCATCAGCAGGGGTTTTTGCCTGTTGAGGTCGGGCTTCAGACTCTTCTTTTGAATTCGGTATTGCAAATAAAATGTCTTTAGCAATAGTTACAGACTTGATTTCGCCGTTTTCAACCTTTTGCACAAATTCAGAATATGAAATCTCGCTTGTTGAAGTTACAGGCCCTGCAAAAACCATCGCAAGCACAATTAGCGCAATGATTCCGACTATTATATAAACCCCTAAAGACTGATTATTCTTCATTTTTTATCCCTTATAAATACTAAATTAAGCATAAAATATTTAGCCTGTTGCCATTATATCAAAAGAATAATAAAATGTTAATTGTTAAAATACATGTAAAAAAGAAGGCGAAATGGCAATAGTATACCTGTCTTTGGGTTCCAATAAAGGTGACAGACTGTCTCAAATTCAGCAGGCAGTAAATTTTTTAACTGCCGATAATTCAATAAAACTGGCAGCTTCCAGCGCTTTTTACGAAACAGAACCATGGGGAAACAAAAAGCAAAACTGGTTTGTAAATGCCGTAATAGCCGTCCGTACAGAGTTTCAGCCAATTGAACTGTTAAGAATTTGCCAGAGCATTGAAGCCAAAATGGGCAGAAACCGTGAAACAGAGGGCCATTGGGGTGAACGCGCCGTAGATATCGATATATTATTTTATGACGATTTAGTTTTTAAAAACGAAATTCTTGAAATACCCCATAAATATGTGCATCAGAGGGCTTTTGCACTTGTTCCGATGCTTGAAATAAGCCCGAATTTTGTCCATCCTGTGCTGAAAAAATCCATAATGCAGCTCCACGAGGAGCTTTCAGACCCAGAAGACGTTTTTTTATACGGTACAATTCTTCCGCAATCAAATTTTGAGTCAAATTAGAAAAAATATTTGAAAAATTATGTCGGAAAATAAAAAAATAACCCAAAATGTTAATCAGCCCAAAAATCAGTCAGGGAAAGAAATTGCAATAATCGGCTCGGGGCCTGCGGGCGTATTTTGCGCATTGCAGCTTATTGAAGAATTTCAAAAAACAGGTCAAAATGCTTACCATATAACAATTTTTGACCCTCATGAAACATTATCTACAATTCTGCCTACCGGAAACGGCAGATGCAACCTTGCATACAGCGAATTCGATTTTAAAAAACTTGCCGCGTTTTATCCGAGGGGCGAAAAGTTTCTCTATTCAGTGTTTTCAAGGTTTGGAACATCCGAAACACTTGAATATTTTAAAAAAATAGGTGTAAAAACCTATACGCAGCCCGATGGACGTATATTTCCCGTATCAAACAGTGCCAAAGTCCTTCGTGCACAAATGATTTCAGAACTTTTAAAATCAAAAAAAGTAAAAATCACTAAAAAAGAGATAAAAAACATTGAAGAAGTGCAAAAATACGATGTTGTGGTTTTAGCAACGGGCTCAAAAGACCATAATAAGCTTGCTGACAGTTTTGGACACAGCATAAATCCATTAAAACCCGCTCTTTGCGGGCTTAAAATAAAAGAAAAAGGCGAAAATTTCCCTGCAGGAGTGAGTTTAAACACTGATGAAGGCGGGATAATCTTCACCCATCAAGGAGTTTCGGGTCCTTATATTTTTAAAATTTCATCCGTTAATGCATATAAAAATTTTCCTTATGAAGTAAATATCCCGATACTAAATCCTGACAAGCTTTTAGAACTTATTAAAGAAAATTCAACAAAAAGTTTCGGAAATATTGTAAGCTTAATAATACCAAGGTCTCTGGCGCAATATTTATTTAAAAAATATGAGATAGATTTTAATAAGCAGGCAGCGCATGCTAAAAAAATTGAAATTGAAAAATTGAAAAATTTAATATTAATTGCCGAAAATGTAGACGGTAAAGGTGAAATAGTCCATGCGGGCGGAGTAAAACTCAATGAAATTGATAAAAACTGCCGCTCAAAAATTGTACCAAACCTCTGGATAATCGGCGAAATACTTGATATAGACGGATTTTGCGGCGGTTTTAATTTGCAAAATTGTTGGAGTACAGCTGCAATTGCCGCCTGTGATATTGTAAAGTTTTGTAAATCAGAAAAGCCATAAAATCATAAAGATTTATAACAAAAAATTCATAATTTAAATTTTTAATGCAACCTTAAAAAAACAAAACGATAAACACAAGCTGCCACAAAGATTTTACTGCACTGTGAGAAAAAATTTATACATAAGTTCAGCAAGTTTTTTATCCTGATACATAGCCTGCGCAATCTCCTTAACGGCATCCTGTACCGGGATTTCAGGACTTGCCGTATAAAATTGGTATGGTTTAACATCAAGTGCACTGGCAAGCCTGTAAAGGGTTTCGGGCGATGGGTGCACCCTGCCGCGTTCAATATTTGAAAGGCTGGATTGTTCTATATTTACAAGTTCGGCGAGGTATTCCTGGGTATAATTTTTTAAATCTCTGTAATATTTAATTCTTTTACCAAATGCAATCCTAAAATCATTAAATTTTGTCTCAAAATCCTCGTTCATCGGGGCGTTTCGCTCTTTGATCGCCATGTTAAAATTCCCCCATCACTGTTTATAATTTGATTTTCATTGAATTTTTATAAATTTTTATAGTATTTAAGCAATAATTTACTTGATTTATAATGTATAACCTATATAATATAGTTATAAGATTATATTTTACGAAAAATATGCGTAATTATATATAGACAAGTGGGTAATTAACATGACAAAAAGTTTTCATCTAAAACGGCAGGTGCCGTCAATTCAGGCATGCGAAAAAAGCAGGCAGAATTTTTTTAAAGCCTTTTCCCTCATCCGTCATTGCGAACGACCGGAGGGAGTGCGGCAATCCAGCAAATTTGCATTTTCTTTAGTTGAAATGCTAATGGCATTACTGGTGGCTTCATTATTACTTGCGGCATTAGCCCCCGTAATGACTCGCCGCATGGCAGACAATATCAGCATTTCAGGAAACACGGGCGGAACCAAAGGTTCCGTTACTCCATGTGTTCCTGATAACAATGGCGAATGTATAGCGCCAATGGATGCGGTAAGCGTAAGCGCAATTATTCTTTCAGGCGGGGGAGGTGGCGGAGCTGCCGTTGCCGAAAGAATAAGCAGTAATTTTACAAGTTTAGGAAGCGTAACAGGACTGAATAATGCTGCAGCCAATACATATAAGAATGCAACTTACACATTAACGGAAGACATGAAAAATTTAGAAATAACATTAATTAGCGGCGGAGCAGGAGGCGGAGGCGGAAACGGCACAGCATCCACCAATGCACCAACAAAACAAGCAGATTGTGAGCCTTTTGGAGTGTACGTTTCAGCATCTCAAAACGGCGGTAAGGCAGTATGTGTTTCAAAATATAATCCGGGAGAAGGAAGAGACGGAAGCCCGCCTATTCCATCAAGCATTACTCAAGTAGCTGCAGGTGGTTCGGTAAGCTGTACTGCAAACAATTGCTGCTGGTATGGAAATAACACTTCAACGCAAACAGCAAATTGCTCTGGCGATACTGGCAACTATGGTTATTCTCCCTGTTCCCGTACGGTATGCAGATATGATGCCGCAAACACTATATGCAGCAGCTGGACACCAACCCCTGCAAGCAAGGGAAGACTTCCAAACACTA
This sequence comes from Candidatus Gastranaerophilales bacterium, assembly GCA_910587055.1. Classification (GTDB taxonomy): domain Bacteria; phylum Cyanobacteriota; class Vampirovibrionia; order Gastranaerophilales; family Gastranaerophilaceae; genus MGBC122484. The sequence goes on along the minus strand of CAJUKY010000002.1, from coordinate 128,056 downwards.
CAGAAACAACTGCATGGCGAAATCACATTATGAATGGAAATCTCAACTGGAATGCAAGTACAGGAGCCGGATTGCGCTTATGCCAACTAGGTACCAATGTAAGCAGTTCATGTCATTGGGGGAGCAGCTGTCCCGGAGTTGCAGGCCGTGACTATGCTTCTGCAGGCAACTGTAGTGTGTCATCAATATGGACCTCAACACCAAGTTCCTGGGGTGTTTATGCAGCGAGTATGAGTTACGGAAATTTTAACGGTGCTGCATCCTGCTTCACCATAGATAACAGTCAAACGGGATGCCCAAAAAGCGATGCAATGAGTGTTCGCTGCGTGGTGGAAAAAGTATCGCTGCAAAAAATCTTTACAGGCGGAGGCGGAGGCGCAGGAATATATGCAAAAGCAAATATACCCGATGAAGTATTGGAACGTGCAACAAGTGCTACCGGACAGGCAACCTTGACATTACAAGCCGGAAACGGCGGCAAAGGAGGAAGTGCTAAAAGCACAGCAAGGGGCACATCAGGCTCTCCATCTATAGCGAAAATAACAGATGGCAATGGCGCACTTGTGTGGTATCTGGAAATCCCGGGCAGCACAGGCGGTGCAGGAGCAAGCACTACGGCAGGAGGCGCAGGAGGTGCTGCGGGCAATACTGCTCAATGCAAGTATATGGACGTTACGGACCCAAATTATACTACACAAAAAACCGTAGCTTGCACAAGCTTGCCTCTTGTAAATATGAGTCAGGGAGAAGCCGGGGGGAAAGGCGGTGCAGGCACTTCGTATGCAAGTGTCGGATATGGCGGAAGACCAAAGATTGGAAATACACTTCAAGGTTCCAGACCACAAGTTCCAAGCGGAGCAAGCGCCACAGCAATAAACGGCGGCAATGCAGGCTCTGCAGGCGGAGGAGGGGCAGGAGGAAACTGCTATAATAATAACGGAACACTTACCTGCGGAACTGGCGGATACGGCAAAGGCGGAAAAGCGGAAGCAAGATATAAAAAATACACTCCGGGCGCCGGCGGCGGGGGTGGAGGTGCCGGAACCCTATTGTATATTAAAAATATTCCCATTAGATCAGGCGATGTTATAAAACAGGGTGCAGGCAAAGGCGGAAACGGCGGGACAAGCCTTGGCGTATCAGGAAATAACGGCGGCAGCAGTTATGTAACTATTGCCGGAACAAAATTTGAAATATCAGGCGGAGGCGGAGGAAAAGCCGCAACAGCAGGAAACCCTGATAACGGAACAAAAGCAATACCCGGAAATGCAGGAGCAGCAAGCGGCTTAACAAATGCAACAAAAGCTTTAATAAGCGGATTAAATACAAATAGTTACACAATAGCACCGGAAGATGCAAACATTACAAAAGGAAATGATGCACCAAGCATAACCGTACAAAACGGCAGACTGTGGACAAAAAGCGCAGGCGGCGACGGGGGGATAAATAAAGAGTTAAGCAATGGACCAATATATCCCTGCGGAGGATTAAGTGTAACGGAAAATACATGCTTCAAAGATACAATAGCACCGGATGTACTTAGTACAAATCTTGGTTACACACCGCCAATAGAATTTGAAGACAGGTTGTTGAATGAATTTCCGGCAGGCGGCACAGGCGGAGGCGGAGGCGGATGGAAATATGGTTCCGGAGGTTCAACCGGTGCAAAAGGACTGAATGGCTATGTTTACGTATTCTTTAATACGGTAGAATAAAACAGACAAATTTAACGATGAACAACTTTTTTGGGGCGTGTTTCGTAACCTTTGCGCCCCTTTTTCTTTGCAAATAAAAATAGAATCATTCGAAATCAAATAAATCTTTAACTTTTACACCCATAACATCGGCGATAACTTTAAGTTTTGTGACAGTAATATCTGTTTTTGCAACTTCAACAAGTCCAACCATGGAACGCGAAATACCTTTGCAATCAAAGTCATCCTGTTTTAAGCCTCTTGCTAACCTCATCTCTTTTAGATGTTTTCCTAATTTTTGTAAATACCTCTTGTTCATTCTAAGATTGTCAGCTATACTAACATTATATTCAAATAGTGGTACTGACAAAAATATATCGGGAGGTAATGTGAGCAAGGATTTTGAAGGTTTATATGAAAATGCGGAAGATATTTTAAATACAAGCAGAATTATTCAAGATATCTGTAAAAAAGATGACGGTATGGAAACAGTGAAAATCCGTCCTCTGGCGGAATTAATAAATAAAAAAGCAGATAAAATGTGTATAAAAATTATGAATTTAGATGAGCAAAATTGAGCATCATTAAGCGGGGGTATATTTTGCGCCCTGAAAAGTATTGCGCTCCCAGAGAATGCGGTCAATTTTATTCATTGTTTCAAATTTGTTTCTTGCCCACAATGGCGCTATAAGGCTTGTTGAAAGGCCGCTTCCGCCAACACGGTGAATTGTGGTTTCAGGGGGCATAATTTCAATAATGTCGCACACAAGCGAGCAGTATTCATCTTCAGATAAAAGCGGGACAGGGTTTTTGGCATACATTCTTGCAAGAGGAGTATTTTCCAGAACGGTAAGCACGTGCAGTTTTATACCGTCAATTCCAAGATTTGAAAGAATCCTTGCGGTTTTCAGCATATCCTGCGGAGTTTCCCCGGGCAAACCAAGAATAATATGTACACAAACCTTTATTCCTTTTTGTTTTGCCATAAAATAGGCTGTTTCAAAGGTTTTATAATCATGACCGCGGTTAATAAGGCGTAAGGTCTTATCATGAGCTGATTGCAAACCTAATTCGAGCCAAGGATTTTTATAAGAAGCAATTAAATCAAGCTTTTCAGGGTCAAGACAATCAGGACGAGTGCCTATTGAAATCCCCACTACGCGCGGGTCGCAAAAAGCATCATTATAAACTTTGCGAAGCGTTTCAACATCGGCATAAGTATTTGAAAATGCCTGAAAATAGGCTAAAAAAGCCTCGGCTTTAAATCTTTTCGGCAAATTATCAATAGCGGTTTTTACCTGTTCTTTGATAGAAAGACGGGAAGAGTGCGCCATAGAAAAGCTTCCGGAATCATCACAAAAAATACATCCGCCGCTTGATATTGTACCGTCTCTGTTCGGGCACGAAAAACCGGCATCCAGTGTAATTTTATATACTTTTTTATTAAAAGTTTTGTACAAATAATCACTGAAAGTGTAATAACGTTTGCCGTTTTGCCCGAAAGAATCTGCGGAATTCAAACTACTCCTGTACTTCATCATCCTGATTCGGCGGGTAAATATAATGTTCGCCGCATTTAGGGCATACAACTTCCTGCTGCTTGTTATCATTTAACGTAACAACTTCAAAAAGCTCTCTGCAGCTGGAATTTTGACATCTGATAGCCCAAACGGGTCTGATTATTCTTGCCATATAAAAATCCTTTATAAAAATCCGAGTACAAAATTATTCTATAATATATGAAATAAAATGGCAATAAAAGCTGTGTTAAAAAATATGTTATAATAAAAAAACAAAAGTGAAGAAGAGTAGAATATTTTAGGAAAACCAATATGAAAATTTTAATTTCAAACGATGACGGAATAACGGCTCTAGGTATTAAAGCCCTGATGACACGCTTAAGCAAAGAGCATGATGTATACGTTGTAGCACCTGACAGAGAAAGAAGCGCCGCAGGGCATTCTTTAACACTGCATACGCCGATTAGAGTCGAAGAATTAGAATCAAAATTCGGCGCAAAAAGAGTATGGGTAACATCAGGGACCCCCGGAGACTGTGTTAAGCTGGGATTAATTGAGCTTTTGAATGAGGGTGAAAAACCCGACCTTGTTATTTCAGGCATAAACCACGGGCCGAATTTAGGGATAGATATTTTATATTCAGGCACGGTAAGCTGTGCTATGGAAGGTGCTATGCTTAATTACCCGAGTATGGCGGTAAGCTTGGCCAGTATGAGCTGTGACCCTGTGTATTTTGATGTTACGGCCGATTTTATAGCAAAATTTTTACCAAAAATTGAAAAAATCAAATTTCCTGAAAAGACAATTTTAAACGTAAACACACCTGCGCTTGAAGAAGCTGATATTGCAGGGGTTGAAATTACAAAACTCGGTTCAAAAATGTTTACGGATGAATACGAAAAAAGGGTTGACCCAAGAGGTAAAGTATATTACTGGATGGCGGGCGAATTAACCACAAAGCACGAAGAAGACGGTACAGATATAAGCGCCGTACGTGCTAACAGAATTTCAATCACGCCTATAACATTTGAAATGACCCATAAGGCAATTATGGCAGAGCTTGAAAGAGAATTTTGCAAGGACGGCATCTGCGATTGGTACGGATACGGAGCAAACCAGAAGGATTAATGGTTTACGGCGGGCATTCGGGCAGAAGACTTGTAAAAATGTAAAATAGTATTAAAATATAGATATGGGCAAAACAAGGAAGCAGTTACCAGCTGCCATACCTTAGCCCAATGAGGTCAAAGTGACACCTAGCGTTTTTGTTGGGTGTCCTTTATTATGATTAGAATTAAAAGAATTAACAATAAACTCAAATTAAATTCATACATAATTCAGCCCTCCTTTCTTTAAACTATCGACCGAGGTCAAAGTAAACTGTTGTGTCGAAGTTTAATGAAAAAGACTAAGGCTCCTTGCTTGCCCATATTTATATTTCAATGTTCTAAATATAATTCAAGATTTAATTCCATTTTATTATACAATGTGTGTTTTTGTTATACAATAAATGGCGGAGAGGATGATTTTTATGAAAAAAAGAGCATATATAAGCGTTTTTGACAAAACCGGTATTGTTGAATTTGCAAACAGATTAATAAAAGCAGGGTATGAAATAGTATCTACGGGCGGAACATATGATTTGCTTGCACAAAACGGCATTAAGGCAACTGAAAGCGCTGATATCACAGGATTTAGAGAATTAATCGGCGGCAAAGTAAAATCACTGCACCCAAAAATTTTTGCAGGAATTCTTGCTGATTTAAAAGAACGCGAAAGCCTTATGAAGGATGAAATAGAGCCTTATGATTTAGTATGCGTAAATTTATATCCTTTTGAAAACTATAAAGATAAAGATGTTGAAATTGAAACTTTAATTAAAAATATTGATATAGGCGGCGTTGCACTGCTTCGTGCCGGTGCAAAAAATTATGAAAATATTACCGTAATTTCAGATATTAAGGATTATGATATTGATTTAGAAAATATTGATATTAAAACAAGGGAAAAGCTTGCAGTAAAAGCATTCAGCCTAACTTCAAAATATGATTGCATGATTTCAAATGAGCTTTCAAAAAGATTTTCCGCCGAAGATGGTTTAAATGAACACAAATGCTTTAATTTCAATAAAATAAAAGATTTAAGATATGGCGAAAATCCGCATCAAACGGCAGCTTTATATAATTATAACAAAGTTATTGATTATGAATTTTTAAACGGAAAAGAATTTTCATACAATAACATAATTGATGCAACGGCAGCTTTAAATATTGCGGCGGAATTTTACGACGTAAATGCGGCGGTAATAATCAAACACACAAACCCCTGCGGGGCGGCGCTTGGCAAAACGTTAAAAGAAGCGTGGGAAAAAGCACTTGATTGTGACCCCTTAAGTGCATTTGGCGGAATAGTGGCATTTACGGGAAAAATTGACCTTGAAATAGCTAAGATGCTCACGGCTATGTTTTTAGAGGTGGTAATTGCGCCTGATTTTACCGATGATGCGGTTGAAGAGCTTAAGAAAAAGAAAAATTTAAGGGTTGTAAAATTAAATACACCTTTGAGTGAATATTTAAAATTTACGGAAGAGGAAATCCGTCTGACTCCTTTTGGTGCACTTTTACAGGAAAAAGATTCCAAGGAGCTTGACCCTGAAACCTTTAAGACCGTAACAAAAGAAAAACCGACTCAGGAAATGATAGAAGATATGGTTTTTGCTTTCAAAATTGCAAAACATTTAAAATCAAATGCTATAGTAATTGCCAAAGATTTAAGAACACTGGGGCTTTGCGGCGGACAGACAAGCAGAGTGGGCGCGGTTGAAATTGCATTAAAAAGAGTGTGCGACAGTGCCAAAGGGGCTATACTTGCAAGCGACGGATTTTTCCCTGCAATTGATAATATAGAAGTGGCGGCGCAAGAACGTATTGCAGGTATAATTCAACCCGGGGGAAGCATTAAAGACCCTGAAGTTATTAAAGCGGCAGATAAATTCGGGCTTGTTATGGTAACAACGGGAATAAGACATTTCAGACACTAGAGTACGGGAAACGCAGCCTCTGTGTACAGATAAAAACTATCAAAGATATTAAACCGGAGATTTTATGACAGAAGCAATAACAACAGCAAATAAAAAGGCAATTTTCGGACTTTCCATGGGACATTTTATGGTTGATTTGTATGCATCAGCCCTGATACCCCTGTATCCGATGCTTACTTCAAATTTGGGAATAAAATTATCAACAATAAGTTTAATCATAGCTCTCGGGCATCTGTGTTCTTCAATGATGCAACCGTTATTCGGTTTTTTTGCAGATAAAATGCGCCACAGAACTTTTATGGTATGGGGGCTTATTATGGGAGCCGTATTTATTCCATTAACTGCGGCATCAAAAGACATCCGGACAATGGGGCTTTGCCTTTTAATCGGAATGTGCGGAAATGCGCTTTTTCACCCGCAGGTGACAAGTCTTGTTAATACATTTAATTTTAATAATCCGAATTTATCAAAATATATGGGCGCTTTTATGGGTCTCGGGACTATAGGATATGCTCTGGGGCCTGTGATGTCATCATCAATGGTGGAAAATTTCGGTCTTTATTCATTGTGCTATATAACAATTCTAGGTGTTGGCACCGCACTGGCATTGTATTTTGTAGTGCCGAAAATACCCGCATCCACTATTAACAAAACAAAAGAAAACTTCTTCTCAATTATGAAAGAAATTTTTAAAAAGAAAACTTATCTTTCGCTGCTTTGGATTGCAATTGTAAAATCAGGAGTCAGCATAAGTTTTGGAACCTATGCACCGTTTATTTTTAAAGAAAGAGGGTTTTCTTTGAGTGAAATAGGGGCAATTATTACTTTATTTTTTATTTTGAGCGGAATATCAATGCTTACAAGCTCAAAAATTGAGAAAAAAATCGGAGCGGAAAACATCATAAGACTTTCTTTCTGGACTATTTTACCGCTTGTTATACTCTTTATGTACACAATTGATAAATGGCCTTATTTAGCTGTTTTAATATTTATTATTTCAGGATATTTCACGTTCCTTTCGGTTTCAGTTACAATTGTTGCGGCGCAAAACCTTATGAAAGAGCACAAAGGGGTAATTTCAGGCGTAATGCAGGGTTTCAGCTGGGGAATAGGTGCTTTGAGCCTTGCGCCGCTGGGGTATATTGCCGAAATCATAGGTGTGGATAAAATCTTAATAATAATGGCACTTTTAGCATTTTTAACAGGATTTTTCGGCATTACAAAAGATTTAAAACAGGTATTTAAAGAATGCACATAAGCACTATAAGCCTTTCCCGCTAATTGTAAAGAAATATTAAGCAAATCTCCTTTTTTAAGGCAATTTTTAAATAAAGAAATACTTTATTAAATCAGGAAGAGGTAAGATTTAAATTTTAAAGAGAGTTTAAGGTTTTACTTCAATAAGGAAAAGGGATATAAAGTTTAATAAGGGAGATAGAGGCTTATGGCAATCGGTGCAAAAGACAGAATTGACGCTATGCTTGTGAAAAAATATGCAATGCAGAAGGTGGATAACCCGACAATTCAAACATCAATGATAAATCCGGATAAAATGTATGAGGCAATGAATGATTACGCACAGATGCATCTTTGCATGCTGAATATTCAGCAAAAACTGAAAAGCACCTGTATAAGCGCAATTTCGGGAAGTATTCAATATACAAAATCACGTAATATAAAAATGAAAAAGCCTGAAATGATGGCAGCGACCGCTCCTTAAAAAGAGTGCAGCAACGACGCCGTATAATAAAATGTTTATGATACAATCGGGGAATGAAAAAGATTATTTTAGCTTCAAATTCCCCGAGAAGAAAAGAAATTTTAACAAAAGGAAATATCGATTTTACGATTGTAAAATCAAACTATAAGGAAGAATCGTTTAAGTTTTATAACGAAAGCTTCATAAAAAAGAATTCATTAAATAAAGCTCTGGATGTTGCAAAAAGCATAGAATATGATGCATTTGTAATAGGAGCAGATACAATGGTAATCCTCGAAGAAGGTAATAGTAGTGTGTGTTTATTAAAGCCTGAAAATAATTCTCAGGCTTTTTCTATGCTTAAAAATTTATCAGGAAAAACACACAAAGTAGTTACTTCTATTTCTATTGTAAAAGCGCCGATATGGCCTGAAACATCTAAAATAAAAAGCTTAACGGAAATTGAAGAAACTTTTGTAACATTCCGCACGCTTTCAGATAAAGAAATTAAAGAATATATAGAAAAATTTAACCCGCTGGATAAAGCAGGAAGCTACGGTGTGCAGGATTTTTTAAACTATAATAACGGCATATATACCGATTCTGAAAAATTTCAAACATTAATGTCTGAGAGCAAAAGTTTTATATCAAAAATCGAAGGTGATTATTATAACGTTATGGGCATTTCCTTAGAAAAATTAAAAAACATGCTGGAAAAATTTTCAAAATAATTTGATTGCGCAATTTTTATATGTATGGTGTAATAAAAATGTCGCAGGGTTAATCAAAGAGAGGCCGATATGCTGGAAATTTTTAAAACACAGGATGATAAAACCCTTAAAACCTTAAATTTAAACGATGCAAAATCGGGCTCCTGGTTTAATATGATTGACCCCAGCTTTGAAGAAATTCAAAAAGTTTCCCTTGTTTTGGATTTAGATGAAAGTTTTTTGAAAAATTCTCTGGATATGGACGAAAGGTCGCGTATTGAATATGAGGACGGGAACCTTCTTGTAATTACAAATGTACCTTTTATGGATGATGAAGGGAATTTTGACACATTGCCTCTGGGTATAATTTATACCCCTGAAAGTATCATTACGGTTTCATCTATGGAAAATAAAATTATAGGTTCATTTTCCCATGAAACCTCTATGTATTTTGATACAAGAAATAAAACAAATTTTATGCTGAATATATTATTCCGTGCGGCAAAATTTTATTTAAGATATTTAAATATAATAAATAAACATTCAGAACGCATTGAAGATTCGCTTAAAAAAACGACAAATAACAAAGCGCTTTTTCAGCTGATGGAAGTACAGAAATCTTTAGTATACTTTACAACGGCACTTAAGGATAATCAAATAGTACTGCAAAAGCTTTTAAGGCTTGCGAATTCAAACAGTATACAGGGTGCTTTAAAATTTAATGAAGATGATATCGACCTGCTTGAAGATGTAATTATTGAAAATAAACAGGCTGTTGAAATGGTTGAGATGCACAGAACCATTTTAGAAAGTATGATGGACGGTTTTGCTTCAATTATTAATAATAATGTAAACGTTATTATGAAATTTTTGGCTGCAATTACAATTATTCTCTCTATACCCACAATGATAGGCACTTTCTGGGGAATGAACGTTCCTGCGCCTTTCAGGGAGAATACATGGGGATTTTTGATAATAGTAATTTTATCAATAGTAGCAGCAGCAGGAGCCGCAATATATTTCAACAAAAAAGGAATGTTTTAAAACTAATCCTTGAGGCGTTTGCATTGTGAGATTAAAAAATCGTCAGATGAATAGTATATTTTATCATCCGCAGATACCTTGCCGCTTACAAAACGTTTGAAATTACATTTCATGGGGTCAAAATCAAAAAGATTTTCCGCATATGACTCAAATTCATAATATTCTTTAGAATATTCCGTGCCGGCAGCAACAGTTAAAATTTCATCATAACTTTTAAATGTATGATTTCTGAAATTAAAAACTCTGTCTGCAATAAATCTGTCCGTATCTATGCCAGCCTTACAAAAAGCAGCATAGCAATACGGCAAACCGGATTTAAAAGTAAAGCTTTCTTCTGCAGTTATACTTTCGGGATTATCAATATCTTTGCAATTTATAAAAAGAGTATATTTTTTGCCTGCACCGTTTTTAGAATTATCAAAAAGAATTACGCTATTATTTTTATAGTCTTTTATTAACTTCAGCTTGCCGTTTCTGTCAAAAATGACTTTATTTTTAAGTTCATTGCCATCATCAAGCTCTTCTATGAATTCTCTTCCTGCTTTAAGTTCAGCTGCATCACAAAGCACTTCGACTTTATGAATTATATTTTCAGCATAAAAATAAGCTTCATTAAATTTATCTAAAACAATCGGAACCGATTCAAGTATTTCTTCCGATTTTTTCACAACAGGTTTATACTCTTCAGGCACTATATATTGCGGCTTTGTTATTTTTGATAGCTTAAGCATATAATATGCTTTTGCGGTATTAAAATCAAAACATGTACCGGATGTACAACAAGCAGAAGGGGTTTCATTATTTTTCATTTTACCATATGATGCTTTCGCTCCGCGAAAGAATTGCTCCGCAAAAGCATTATTTAAGGCATTATTGCACCATATAACCCTGTTTTGAATATTTGTTATTCTCATCTTTGTAAACTGTTTGAATTTTGATAAGCGAAGTATAAATACCGTTCTTTTATTATTTGTCCTTTCCGCAGCAATTTTTATATTTTTGCCCGCTGCCGCAGGGGCATTTGTCATTCCTGCCTATTTTATCATCATTTACAAAAGGGGTGTTTTTTTCAGGCTCCATTCCTTCAATATTATCTTGAATGTCAGCTTCATTATTAACGGAATTTTTAAGAGCCTTAGTTAATTCGGTTTCAATTTCTCTGTTTTGCCCCAAATATTGTCCTGCAGACTGGATTGGCACATCACTCAATGCTAAATCCGCCACTTCTTCATTTTCGGGGCTAACTATTTGAATGCCGAATTTTGTTCTCATTAAGTGTCTTACCGTTTCGGATTGAATATCAGACATCATAGAATTAAACAGGTTAAATGCACCTTTTTTATATTCAAGAAGCGGGTCTTTCTGTCCGTATGCAACAAGGCCTATGCCGTCTTTTAAATCATCAATATTTGCAAGGTGATCAATCCATTTCGCATCAATCACCTGTAACAAAATATCACGTTCTAACTGCCTTATAACGTTATTATCAGAAAAGGCTTCCTGTTTTTCTTCATTAATCTGATATCTGTCAATTACTGAATTAAAATTATCAATCGTTAATTTTTCATGGTTTTTATAGGCTGTTTTTGTAAGGTTTTTCAGATGGTTTGACATATCATTGTATCTGAAATTTTTAATATCATCAACAGAAAGCGTTGTTAACTGCGGAAAAACGGATTTCATCTCGTTCACAAGCATATTTAATTCATCGGGTACATACTCGCTCGGGGACATATCCGGAGATATATACTGTCTTAAAATCTTATCAACTTCTTTTTCTATCATATAAACAATATCGGAATTAAGGTTTTTTGAATTTAAAACCTTTTTCCTCTGCGCGTAGAACTTTTCCCTTTGAATATTTATAACATCATCGTATTCAAGCACTGATTTTCTTATATCAAAATAATGTGTTTCAACTTTTTTCTGAGCGGATTCTATCTGGCGGGAAATAAGCGGCGAGTTTATCACCATATCATCGCTCATAAATTGCGCTATGACATTTCCGCCGAATTTCCTCATCAAATCATCTTCAAGAGATAAGAAGAATTTAGTAGACCCCGGGTCTCCCTGTCTTGCTGCACGCCCTCTGAGCTGGTTATCAATACGGCGTGATTCATGGCGTTCCGTACCTATAACATGCAAGCCGCCCAGTTCTATTACTTTTTTATGCTCTTCTTCCGTTATACGGCGAGCATTTTGAAGTGCTTCTTCTTTTAATTCTTCATATTTTGGATTATCAGGAGTTATCCCTTTTGAATCAAGCTCCTCTTTTGCAAGGTATTCGGGGTTTCCGCCAAGAAGAATATCCGTTCCGCGCCCAGCCATATTTGTTGCAATGGTAACAGCACCCACACGCCCTGCCTGAGCGATTATATAAGCCTCTTTCTGGTGGTGTTTTGCATTTAACACATTGTGTTTTACACCGGCCTGTTTTAAAAGCGCGGAAATTAATTCAGACCTTTCAATGCTTATTGTACCTACAAGCACGGGTCTTCCGATTTTTGACATTTTTATGATTTCTTCAACCACTTCTTTATACTTTACAACCGTTTTATTGAAGATTGCATCGGGCTCATTTATCCTGATATCAGGTTTATTGGTAGGAATTGCAGTAACCGGCAGATTATAAATTTTGCCAAATTCAGCTTCTTCAGTCATTGCAGTACCTGTCATGCCTGATAATTTAGGATAGAGCCTGAATAAATTCTGGAATGTAATACTTGCGAGGGTTTGAGTTTCATCCTGAATAGGTACGCCTTCTTTTGCTTCAATTGCCTGATGCAGCCCGTCAGACCAGCGTCTGCCCTGCATCAATCGGCCTGTAAATTCATCCACAATCATTACTTCATTATCACGCACAACGTAATCCGTGTCTTTTATAAACAATTCTTTAGCCTTTAGAGCCTGCAGAAGGTGATGTGCGTATTGAGTCTGGATATCAAACAAATCATCCACACCGAGTAATTCCTGCGCTTTATCAATACCATCTTCCGTAAAGATTATGTTTTTATTTTTTTCATCAACTTCATAATGGGTAATTTTTTCAAGCTGCGGAGCGATTTTTGCCATTAATTGGTAGGTAGCTGCGGATTTTTCAAGACGGCCTGAAATAATCAAAGGGGTTCTTGCCTCATCAATTAAAATACTGTCGACTTCATCGATTATGGCATAGTTATAGGGTCTTTGAACAAGCGCCTGCGTACTTGTTGCCATATTGTCGCGAAGGTAATCAAACCCGAATTCGTTATTTGTACCGTATGTAATATCGCAGGCGTATGCGGCTTTTTTCTTAGCAAAATCAAAACTGTCGGTTGATAAAATTACACCGACTGTTAAGCCTAAAAATTCAAATATTTTTCCCATCCAATCGCGGTCGCGCTGGGCAAGATAATCGTTTACGGTGATTATATGCACACCTTTACCTGTCAGCGCATTTAAGTAAGCAGGCAGAGTTGCAACAAGGGTTTTACCTTCCCCTGTTCTCATTTCTGCAATGTGGCCTTCATGAAGAAAAATTCCGCCTATCAGCTGCACATCAAAATGGCGCATATTTAAAACGCGTTTTCCCGCTTCGCGCACAACGGCAAATGCTTCGGGAAGAATTTTATCAAGCGCTTCTTTTTCAAGAGCGCGGTCTGTTTTATAATCAGGGGAAGTTTCTCTTTTAGATAAAATTTCTTTAAATTCAGTTGTTTTTGCTTTCAGTTCGTCATCAGTTAATTTTGAAAATTCTTCTTCAAAATGATTAATATGTTCTACAACAGGCATGATTTTTGAAATTTTTCTGTCGTTTGGATCTTTAAAAACTTTAAGCAATACATCTATAATGCCCATTTATAAATTTCTCCCCTAATATGTGTTATTTATAAATATATTACCACAAACAAATTAATATGATTAACCACCTGAGTGTTTTATCAATAGAACGCAAAAAATATTATGCACAAGTTTTATAGTAAAAGATAGGTAATTAATTAGAAAAGATTTATGAACGGAATAAAAATTTTTAACACGCAAATAATGCAAAAAACATATTTTGGAACAAATAACAAACAAGAAAAACGGCAAGCAAATATGCCTAAAAAAGAAACTGGCGACAGTTTTGAGAAGAAATTAAAAGAAAAAACTCCAATTATAGCAGGTGCAACAGCTTTAGTTTTAGGAGCAATGCTACTTATAAAAAACGGCAAATCTAAAAAAGTCAGCGAAACAGTAGCTAATTTAAGCCTTAAAGAATTTAAACAAAATGGGTGTTTTGAAGATGGTATTGCAAAGTTAAAAGGTAAGCTTTTTACAGGAATCATCACTATAAACAGTGACGAGGGTAATGCCGCAACACTTATATATGATAAAGGAAAAATCACACAATCTTTAATAAATAATCAAGACAAAATAAATACACACAATCTAAAAGAATATTCGTACAAGCCCGATGGAAGAAAAATAATCATTCAAAAAGAAGTGTGTGAATTTGAAGGATGTTCATCCCCATTTGAGTTAACCACTGCAAAAACAGTTATTTTTCCTGATAAATCAAATTTGCATTTTACGGATAGCAAGAAGAAAGGTACTGTTTTTATAAACGGCAAACCAAAGGCTGTCGAAATTAAACATGGAAGCAATCTTAACAAGTACGGTCATGAACTACCAATGTCAGGTTCATATAAATTAGCAGCCGTAGATTCAAAAACAGGTACAATGCTTCCGCAAGATGAGGGTGAATTAATTATAGATAAACTTATTGACTTATCAGATATGAATAATAACTCACCTTATTATGGTATTTCTGATGCTGCTTTTCAATAAATTTGTATTAAAATTGACTATATTTTATGATTAGGTAAAATTAAGAAGATTAGTATTTATTTTGAGGAGGATATTTTGGAACATTTGCATGAATTAGTGCAGCAAAATGCCGTTATGATAAGTGCAGCAATCTTAATCATAGCGTATATTTTTATTGCATGGGAAAAGATTTCAAAAGTAACCGTAGCACTTCTCGGCGCGTGCGCTACTTTATTTCTGGGGCTTTTAAGCTCTGATAAAACACCCGAAACGCTCGGTGAATATTTCATTAATTTTATTGATTTTAACGTAATATTCCTGCTTGTTTCAATGATGCTGATTGTGCACATTTGTGCCCGCTCCGGCATGTTTAAATGGATGGCAAATGAAATGCTGAAACTTACAAAAGGTAAGCCTAAGCTTGTATTATTTGCTCTTGCCTTATTTACTGCGGTTGCAAGTGCATTTTTAGATAACGTAACAACGGTAATCCTCGTTATGCCGATTACTTTTGTTGCCTGTAAAAAACTTGAACTTGACCCGATTCCCTTTTTAATAACAGAAATTTTATGTTCAAATATAGGTGGAACGGCAACTCTAATCGGCGACCCGCCGAATATCATTATAGGTTCTGCCGCAGGATTTAGCTTTATGGATTTTGTAAAAGAATTAACGGATATTGTTTCATTAATCTTGCTCGTTACAATAGGAATTTTGATTTTCTTATTCAGAAAACAATTAAAAAGTACTCCTGAAAAGATGGCAATGGTGGCTGAAATTGATAATTCAAGAACAATTCTTCATAAAGGTCTTGCAATCCGCTCAGGCATTGTTTTGGCTCTTGTAATCCTGGGCTTTGTAACACATGATATTACACATATTCCAACCTATTTAATCGCTATGATTGGTGCTTCAATACTTATGGTATTTGAAAAACCCGCAAAGTTATTAATAAGCGTTGAATGGAATACAATTTTCTTCTTTATCGGCTTATTTATTATAATCGGCGGATTAGAAGCTGCGGGCGGAATTGACCTTATGGCAAAATGGCTTTTAAGGGTAACGGAAGGTTCACAGGCCGCTACTTCAATGATTATTTTATGGGCATCAGGTATCCTGTCAGGTATTATTGATAATATCCCTTATACTGCTACAATGGCGCCTATGCTCGCCACAATTCAATCTATTGAAGGCGTTGAATATGCTCATCCGTTATGGTGGTGTTTATCGCTTGGCGCCTGCCTTGGCGGAAACATGACAATTATAGGCGCTGCAGCAAACGTTATAGTATCAGAAACTGCGCATAAAAACGGATATCCGATTTCTTTCTTAAGATTTTTAAAATACGGTTTTTCTATAACAATGCTTGCACTCTTAATAAGCACAGCCTACATCTGGCTTAGATTTTTAAGATAAGATGATAATTTCAGACGACGATAATAAAAAAAATAACTCCCCCGACGGGGGAAATAAAATTCAAAAACTGCCTCCGAAATCAAAAAATTTAGAGGCAGTTTCGAATGAGTTTGATGAAACTTATGAAAAAACCATACGTCCCAAAAGCTTTAATGAATATATCGGGCAATCCTCATTAAAAGAAACTTTAAAAATTTCAATTGAAGCTTCAAAGCGAAGAAATGTGCCGCTTGACCATCTTTTATTTTACGGTCCTCCAGGGCTCGGTAAAACAACCCTTGCAAACATCATTGCAAATGAATGCGGAGTTGAAATAAAAATAACATCAGCACCTGCGCTTGAACGCCCGAGGGATATTATAGGAATTTTAATGACGCTTAAAGCGGGAGAAATTTTATTTATAGATGAAATCCACCGTTTAAATAAGGTAGCTGAAGAGATTTTATATCCCGCTATGGAGGATTTTTTTATCGACCTTACAACAGGCAAAAGTCAAACAGTTAAAACAATGAGGGTACCTGTTCAAAAATTTACGCTGATTGGCGCCACAACAAAAGCAGGTGCACTTTCAGGCCCTTTAAGAGACAGGTTTGGCATCATCCACCGCTTAGAATTTTATACAGCTGAAGAATTAACACAAATTGCCAAAAGAAGCGCCAAAATTTTAAATGTTGAAATTGATGAAAGGGGAGCAGCTGAAATTGCCTTAAGGTCACGCGCTACACCGAGAATTGCAAACCGTTTGATTAAAAGGGCGGGAGATTATGCTATTGTTAAAGGAGATGGCAAAATCACAAAAGAGATTGCGGATTTAGCACTAAATAATTTAAACATTGACCCGTTAGGGCTTGATAACACCGACAGAGCCTTATTAAAACTTATAATAGAAAAATATAATGGAGGTCCTGTAGGAATTGAGACACTTGCGGTAGCCCTCGGTGAGGATATCCGCACGATTGAAGATGTATACGAGCCTTATTTGCTGCAATCGGGGCTTTTAATGCGCACGCAGCGCGGCAGAACCGTTACAAAAGAAGCATATAAACATCTTGGCTATAAAACCCCCGCAGGGCTTGATAACGGACAGATGGGGCTGTTTGATTAAAAATCGGAAAGCTGGTCCAGAAAGATTTGAGATTTTGCAAGAATATTTTCCCTTGAAGCAGCAGCATCACTAAATGAAACCTGCAGATAATCCAGAATACTCTGATCAATTTCCGTTGTTTCGTAGTTTCTTGAAATTAATCTGTCCGCAATATAAACAATGCCTGCAGCAAAAGGAATTTTAGCCATTTTTGGAGCATGGTGATAATAAAGCGTATCAGATAAAATTGCCGGAAGATGCCACTTTTCAGACAACTTCGCACCCAAAACGGAATGTGTTACACCAAAATTCTTTATTTCGGAAGCCACAAGCACGTCATAATTTCCTTTGGCTTCATTATACACTTTGATATATTCATCCCCGTATTTTGATTTTAAAATAACCTGCCCCATATCATGCAAAAAGCCCAGTATAAAAGCATCATCAGGATTTATACTTTTATACTCTTCAGCCAGAAATTCACATGCCGTAGCGCAGCGTATAGAATGTTCAAATAAATCGGCAGGACCGTCGTTTTCATATAACTTTTGCAAAACAAGAGCTATGATAATATTTTTAACTTTCATTGCTCCAAGCGAAATAAGAGCCTTATTAATTGAGGCCAGCTGTTTTGAAGATGAGCTGAAATAAGGCGAATTAACAAGCTTGAAAGTTTTGCTTGCTAAAATTGTATCCTGCATTAAAAGTCTTGAAAGAGCTCGTGTATCCACCTGCGGAGCTCGGATAGCCTCAAGTGCACGCGCCATGGGCTCAGATAATGGCGGCATATACCGTTCAAATTCTTTTATTATTTCATTTGAATCATCATCCGGCATAAACTACACCTGTAAATGTTTTTTGATACTCATTAAGCTGCCGCCTGCAGAGAAAATGACACCGACAAGAATTACCGACAAGACCACAAGCCCCTGCGCAAAGGCAAAAACCGGAATTGAAAAATGTTCATGTACCATTTGAAGATATTTTTGAACCACATTAATAGGTACAATAGCAATTAAAGCACCGGCAAATCCATATATCGCCCCCTGAAGCACAAGCGGGCATTTAATATACCAGTTGCTTACACCCATAAGGCGCATTATTTCAATTTCTTCTTTCCTTGATTGAATAACCAGCTGAATAGTATTATTAATAATTGTAATTGTTAAAAGTGAAGCCACAACCATAACAACAAGAGTAACCGTATGGCTTATTTTATTTACAACCTCAACCTTTTGCACCAGATCTTTCACATAACCTGTATCTTGAATATCGGGGAGCTTTTTAATTTCCGCCATAATGGGATCAATGTTTTTTACATTATTAACCTTAATTCTTAAAACATCCGGGAGCGGATTATCAACATCAGGCATATCAATTTCACGTTTCATATCCGCCCAGGATTTATCCTTGGAAATAAATGTAACCCTTTTTACATTCTTAATTGACTTAATTTGTTTAATAGTAGCATTAACATCTGCCTGCGGCTCAAGATATACACTGATCTCAAGCGAACCGCCCATCTCATCAACTATGCTTGAAAGAGAAAGAGTGGTCCTAAAAACGGTGCCAAATATCATTAATATAGCAGCCATGGTTGTAATAATGGCAATATTTATCACGAAACCTGTCTGTGCTATTCCCTTGATTGTTTCAATTAAAATTCTGTATGCAATTCTAATTTCAGTAAGCCAATCTTTCGGGATATGAGATTTAACTTTTTGTTTTAATCTGTTTCTGGTTGAGCCGTTAGTCATAAGTACCTGCCTGCACGTCTTTAATTATTTGGCCTTTTTCCAAAGTAATTACACGTTTTCTAAAATGATTTACTATAGCATGATCATGGGTAGATACAAGAATTGTAATCCCCCTCTGGTTTACCTGCTCCAATATCTGCATAACTTCCATAGAGTTTTTAGGGTCAAGGTTTCCTGTCGGTTCATCCGCAATTAAAAGCGGAGGGCCGTTTACAATGGCACGGGCAATAGAAACTCTCTGCTGTTCACCGCCCGATAATTCAGAAGGTCTTGATTTTGCCTTATCTTCAAGTCCTACAACCTTCAGCGCGCCAAATACGCGGGCTTCAATTTCTTTTGAAGATATGCCCATGGTTCTTATAACGTATGCAATATTATCATACACAGTGTGGCTTTGAAGAAGTTTGTAGTCCTGAAAAACAATCCCCATACAGCGTCTGAGATTTGGAATTTTATTCGGATGCAGATTGGCAATATTAATACCACCAACCAGAACCTGTCCTCTTGTGGGTTTTTCCTCCATATATAAAAGCTTCATCAAAGTTGATTTGCCTGCACCGGATGAACCCACAAGGAATACAAACTCCCCGGGACTGATATGCGATGTTACATTGTACAATGCAAATTTATTTTTATACTGTTTAATTACGTCTTTTAAAACAATCATAATTTTTTCCGAATTCTACTTATTTAAAAAATTTTTAATTTTTTCATACAATTTTTCTGCCGTAAGGCCGTAATGTTCCATTAAAACTCTCTGCTCTCCGCTCTGGCCGAAACAATCATTCGTACCGATACGAAGAACGGGCGCAGGATAGTTTTCAGAGAGAGTTTCACATACAAGTGAACCTACTCCGCCAATAATACTGTGGTTTTCAACAGTCACAGCTTTTTTTGTTTTCTTAACGGAATTAATTAAATCTTCCTTGGCAAAGAAAGGCTTAATTACCGGTATATGAAGGACTTCTGCTTTTATACCGTCTTTTTCGAGCATTTTAGCAGCATTCAGGGCTTCAATTAACGTTTCTCCGTTTGTTACAACGGTAACATCAGAGCCTTCAGTTAATTTCACCGCTTTTTTGGGAGTAAATTTATAATTATTCTCATCAAAAATTGTTTTTAAATTTGTTCTTGAAACTCTGATATAACAGGGGCCATCAACCTCAAGAGCATATCTGACAGCCTGTTTTACCTCATTGTAATCGGAAGGAATTATAACCGTCATATCAGGCAAAGAACGCATAAACGAAACATCTTCAAGTGCCTGATGAGAAGCCCCGTCTTCACCTACCGTAATGCCGCCATGGGTTGCAACTATTTTTACGTTTAATTTAGGATAGCAGATTGAATTTCTAATCTGATCAAGGCACCTTGCCGTTGCAAACATTGCAAATGTGCTTACATATGGAATTTTTCCGGCAATTGCAAGCCCTGCCGCAGTTGTCATCATATCCTGTTCTGCGATTCCTGAATTAAAAAATCTTTCGGGAAATTTTGATGCAAATTTACATGTCTGGGTTGAACAGCTTAAATCAGCATCCAGAACCACTATATCCTTATTTTTTTCGCCGAGTTCCACAAGGGTTTCGCCGTATGCATTTCTTGGAGATTTAACTTCACCGTCTGTTTTAAAAATTGAATTATTAAGACTCATTATTTAAGCTCCTCCATAGCAGCCTGAAGTTCCTCTTCTTTGGGTGCTTTGCCATGCCAGCCTGCATTATTTTCCATAAAGGAAACACCTTTGCCCTTGATTGTATTTGCAATAATTGCACTCGGTTTAGATGATTTTTTTGCATTTAGAAGCGCATTTGTCAACTCATCCTCAGAATGCCCGTCAACGGATTGAACATAAAAACCGAAGGCCTCAAACTTTTTATCCAAATCTCCGAGAGATTTTACATCATCGCAGCAACCGTCAATTTGAAGATTATTTTTATCAACAATAGCAATAATATTATCAAGTTTTTTATGTGCAATTGACATAAAAGCTTCCCAAACACTGCCTTCCTGCATCTCGCCATCACCCATAAGAACATAAACAGATGCAGGATTTTTATCCAATTTTAAAGCAAGAGCAACACCTGCCGCCATTGAAAGCCCCTGCCCTAAAGACCCCGTTGATGCTTCAATACCTTCTAAACCGTATCGCACGGAAGGGTGTCCTTGAAGGCGTGAGCCGAACTTTCTAAATGTTAAAAGTTCATTTGAATCAAAAAAACCGCACCGTGCAAGTACACTGTAAAGACATGCGCTGGCATGACCCTTTGATAAAATAAATCTGTCTCTTTTATTAAAATCAGGTGATTTTTTCCATTCCACGGGAACATTTAAAATTTCGCGGTAAAGAACAGATAATATTTCAACACATGACAGAGAGCCGCCCGGATGACCCGATTTTGCAGCGCAAATCATCTTTAAAATATCCTGTCTTACAGTTTTTGTAAAATCTTCAAATCCGCAATTCTTAATCATAATCAGTTCATTTCCCTGAATCTGTAAAATAACCGGCTTTTAACAAGGTTATTTTTTAGTATTGTCTTTCACACCATCCATTATACTGTGAAAAAGGAATAATGGCAAAGTAGGAAATATTCTTTTAAATCTCTCGGGCTGTTTTATTGTACGATACAGCCACTCGAGCCCGAGCTTTCTGTATACTGGAGGCGCAAGAGCAACAGAACCCGATAAAACATCAAATGTGCCCCCGAGCCCGATTGATACCACTCCTTGAGACACCGCTTTTAATTTTGCATTAAAAAATTCTTGTTTCGGTGCGCCAAGGGCTGTAAAAACAAGATTAGCACCGGAATTTTTAATGTTTTCAATTATTTCATCTTCATTTTGAAAATAACCGTCATGGTGGTAAACAATGTTCAATTCAGGATATTTGCCCTTTAAAATTTCAACAAGCTTTTGATTAATTTCAGGTTTTGCACCGATGAGCGCAAGTTTATAACCGTTATCCCGCGCCAGTTCAATTAAACTTTGCGCAAAATCAACACCTCTGATTTGCTCCTGATTAATTCCTTTAAATTTCAAAGCAATTTTAATACCTACACCATCCGGAACTACGAGCTCTGCGTATTTAATTATATTTGCAAAAGCGGGATTTTTCTTTGCAGCTTCAATAAATTCCGGGTTAATTGTAACAATTTGAACATTCTCCCCGTTATCAAGCGAAGTTTTAACAAAATCAAGTGCTTCATTATACTTTAAAAGGTTAACTTTAAAACCCTGAACATAAGCTGTATTTATCATATTTTTTATAATAACATAAAAATTTCACAGATTGACTTTAATTCATTATTTTATACAATTGAATTATATAAAAAACGGTTAAAACCATTGAGAATACTAATAAAATTCAAGGCAGAATTATTATGAAAAATGAAAAAAGAAACATTGGAGTTATCGGATGCGGTATATGGGGAAGAAATATTGTAAGAAATTTTTACAATCTTAATGCCCTGAATACCGTTTGCGACATTGATAAAGACAATATTGAGATGATTAAAAAAAATTATCCTTCAATAAATGTCACAAATAATTTTGAAGACTTGCTGAATAATAAAGAAATTGAAGCAATATGCGTTGTAACTCCAAGCCACACCCATTTTGGAATTGTGCAGAAAGTACTTGAAGCAGGAAAACATGTTTATGTTGAAAAACCGATTTCAACAGTGGCGGACGAAGCCCGTAAATTAAAAGAAATTGCCGATTCAAAAGGGTTGATTTTAATGGTGGGGCATCTTTTATTGTACCACCCTGCCGTTAACAGACTCCAGATGCTTATAGCTGAAGGGGTTTTAGGAAAAATCAAATACGCGCAAAGCGACAGATTAAATATAAACTATTTTAAAAACGACAGAAGCGTTATGTGGGATTTAGCACCGCATGATGTTTCAATGATATCCCATGTGCTCGGTAAAAAACCCGTTAAAGTATTAAATGCAACAGGCTGCTGCTCGGAAGGGGATAATATCTACGATATTACTCATCTTACCATTGAATTTGAAGACGGGGTAATAGGACATGTTTCAGACAGCTGGATTCATCCTCAAAAAAGAGTAAGTTTGCTTGTGAGAGGCGAAAAGGCTACGGCAATTTTGGATGATACTTTAATGGAAAATAAACTGCAAGTATTTGACAATAAAACGCCTGCACAAAAAAGTATTGAAATATTTGATTACCTTGAAATTGAGCCTTTAAAGCTTGAATGCCAGCACTTTATACACTCTGTTGAAACAGGGAAACAACCGCGCTCTGACGGAGAAAACGGCTACACCATAACAAAAATTTTAGAAGATGCGGAAGAAATGCTTCTGGATGAAAGTAAAAGAAAAAAACTGGATAATGTTGATTTTGCATTGTCAAGATCTAAAAGATAAAGTTAAATTCATAAGTTTTTAAAAGAGGCCTTTAATAAGCCTCTTTTTTTATTAATAAAATTTGCACAGCAAAAAGGCGCCTCGGGTGGTGGGGTGAAGCGCCTTCTTGCTATATGTCTCAGGGATTAATTGTAGACTCTGACGGGGTGGTGGAGGTGCCAGAGTGTACTCTCCCTAAAACTTAAAGACACCGGTTAGGCATTGGCGGTGGTAACCGGTACCTTCAATAGTATTATAACAATCAAAAATTTTTTTTCAAGAAATATTTTGATTATTTTAAATTCAAAGTTTATCCGCCGAGCTTTCTTGCTTTTTCCATTGTTCTTTTTATGGTTTTAAAAAGAGTTTCTTCAATGTTTGAATTAGCCAGAACATTATTACCTACTTCCGTACAGCCGCCTGGTGTCGTTACTGCTCTAATTAATTCTTCCGGAGTGTCTGGTGTTTTAAACATCATTTTGGCAGCACCCAGAGCAGTTTGTGCCGAAAGTTCAAGTGCGGTTTTATAATCAAGTCCGAGAGTTTTTCCCGCAGCAGCAATTTTTTCTATAATGTAATAATAAAATGCCGGCCCTGAACCTGATATAGCAGTTACAATATCTATATCTTTTTCATCAATATATATTGCACGGCCGAGTTTTGAAAACATATTATAAACAAACTCAGCATCATAGTCATAAGCAAAAGAACCCTTGCATACAGCGCTCATGCCTTCTTCAACAAGAGCCGGGGTATTTGGCATAACCCTTACAATGCGCGTATTCGGCAGATTTTGCTCATAAAATTTTAAAGAAACACCGGCTAAAATTGAAATTACAAGGTGATTTCTGATTTTATCCTTAATTTCATCAATTACATTTTTAATCACAAAGGGCTTTGTTGCAATTAAAATTATAGAGGTTTTTGCAGTCAGCTCTTCAAGGGTTGATACAGGTGTAATATCTAAATTTTTTGAAGCAATTTTTAAAGCTTCCTGATTAACATCATATCCGAGGATATTTTCCTTTTTCATAAAGCCTGATGAGATAATTCCCTTAATAATAGCCGAAGCCATCTTGCCAAGCCCGATAAAGCCTATTTTTTGTTCCGTCATCTCGTTCATAATTTTACATTAATCTCCTACTAAACTTGACACTTGAATATGTCTAAACTATTATATTTCATACTGATAATAGAAAAATGTCAAGGAGAAAATAATGCGTCGCACACTTGAAGGCACAAAAAGAAAAAGACAAAGAGTAAGCGGTTTTAGAGCAAGAATGGCAACACCTCAAGGACAAAAAACTCTCAACAGAAGACGTGCAAAAGGCCGTCACACTATCGCAATCACAGCAAAAAAACGTGCTTAATAAAGATTTTAGATTAAAAAAGAACTCATCATTTAAGGCAACTTATTCACAGAAAAGGATTGTCTCGGATGAGTTTTTTGTATTATACGGCGGAAAAAATAAAGAAAACCCCGAATTTCCGACAAAAATAGGTTTTGTTGTAAGCAAGAAAATTCATAAACGCGCAGTTAAAAGAAACAGAATAAAAAGACTTGCAAGAGAAGCGGTAAGACTTAATATTAAGAATAATGAAGCAGAGTTTAATAAATTTCAAAGTTTAATATATATGGCAAAAGACGGTGCGCTTGAGCTTGATTTTAACAAGGCGCAGTTAAGTGTTACAAAACTTATAAATAAATTAGCAAGAAAATTTATTTAGGAGTATTATAAATTCATCATGAATAGTTTACTTGAAGATTTTGCAGCGCATAAAGACGACAAAATTCAAAAACCAAATTTTGATACCCGCATGGGCAGAGAGTTTCTTGCGTTTTATTTAAAAACAAGGTTTAAACAAATAATAAACTGGGATAAAAAAACAGGCCAAAACCTGTTTCTTTCAATAAAAGATGACTTCATTGAAAGATTTTTGGACAGATTAATCAATCACCCCAAAGAAAGAATTCTAATCGGCATTACAGGTGAATCAGCCTCCGGTAAATCTACAATCTGTAAAGAAATTTCCCAAAATGTCGAAAGATTGAACCTCCCCGTTACGATTTTAAGTTCGGATAATTATTTTAATGATATTTCCCATTTAATTAAAAAATACGGCGATTTTGATAAATTAAGAGATGCAGGCTATGATGTTGATGCACCCGAAAACTTCCAGCTTGATTTAATGGCAAAAAATCTTGCGGAATTAAAAAGCGGATGCGATATTCTGGCTCCAAAATATCTTGTAAACGGCACAGGGGTAAGCATTCCCGCAGGATTGCCTGTTAAAAGCAATAAAATCATCGTGGTTGAAGGCATGGCAACAATGCTTGAACCTGTAAAGAATTTATTTGATATTAAAATATATGTTGAGATTGATGACAGAATAAGGAAAAAACGCTTTATAGGCCGCGCAAAGGACAGAAATCAGGATAAAGATAACGCGCAAAAGCACTGGGAATATGTTTTAAGAGCAGGACAAAAATATGTTCAGCCTGCTAAAGATGAATGCGACATTATTGCAAGCGGCGAGTGTGATTTAGAGTATTTTTCAAAGCTTCTTGAATATATGAACCTTGCAACAAACAGTTTTTTGGAAGAGAATTAATTTTAACAAATTGTATCCAAATCCGCTACGCAAAATATTCTTTAATATCTTCAATCAATGGTTTGAGGTTGGTACGAAGGGTGGGAAGGTCGGAACTGTTATCTATTTTGTAATTCCAGCCGGTATATCCGTCAAGGGCGATTTCTGTTAAATCATCTTCATTTGTAATAATTCCGCGGGCTCTGCGGGCATCTAAAGAGGCTTCAACTCTTATCATATAGGCATTATTGGCTTTGAAAATATCCAGCTCATGTTCAAGTCTTAAATCCGGAACAATCGTATCTTCTTTCATATTCAAAATTTCATTAAGCCAAAAATCGGGGTCTTGTTGTCTTCCCCAGTCGCCAAGCTCAATTAAACCTGTTCTGTATTTTGATTTATCCGCTTCAATTTCTTCATATGTAAGACCGTTTTTCTTGCCATACATAATTTTTATGGCATCACCAATGCCTATTCTTTTAAAACTTTTAAATTCTTCAAGCAAAAGTTTTGCAACAGTATCCTTGCCTGAATATTGTTTTCCGGATAATACAATTAGTTTTTTCATACCGGTATTATAGTACACAAAGTAAAAATCCGCAAAAATATACCTTTGCGGATAGATAAATTTTCTCCATAAAGTCCGTAGCCATTAAGCCAAATACCTTGTTTAACAACACTAACTTGTTCATTCACCTGTTACACTTCTATAAAAACATTTAGTATATACAAATTGCATAGAAAGTATATACTGTTACAAAACTTAACAAAATGGAAAGAAAAAGGCAATTTTTAAAAACAGAAATTCTTTATTAAAGTGTAGAGATTTTAAAAACCACACGAGAGATTTAAAAAACAAATTTTAGGAGAGTACGACTATGGGCTGGGTAACATTATCACTCAGGAAAATGGCCCTGAAACAAAGGGTATCAAACCTTGAATACCGTCTGGTTCAGATAAGCCAACAGCAGCAAACACTTGCTAATCAATCATCATACGCACAAAGATATATGGGTATGATGCAAAATCAAAGCATGATGCAATTAAATGTTAACCGCCTGAATGATTTACAGCAAGCAAGAGCGGACTTCTCTCAAGATGGCTCCAACTATGAATCTCAACTAAATCTTCAATCAGCTTTAGATAATATAAATTTGAGTTATCAGTTTGGTCAAATGAACATGGAATCAGTATTCCAGGCACAGGAAGATTCTATGCTTCAAGAAATAAATGCACAACAGCAGCAGCTTGAACTTGAACAGGAACAAATTCAAACACAATTGCAGGCAGCTCAGGCAGAATTAGAAAGCCTTGATTCAGCAATAAGTAGTGACATTAAAAACGGAGCAATCAAGCTGACTTCATAAAATAAGTATAAAAATTAAACAAGAAAAATAAGGATAGGGAAATAGGTTTATAGTTACACCTGATTATTAAGATACTTTCTGTATCTCAATAATCAGGCTTTTTATTTTAAATACACATTCAGGCAAAAATAAAACCCGGAGGAAAGATGACCTTTTATTCTGTCTTCCGGGCTAATAGCAATATATACAGTAGCAAATACGGTATTATCCAATCAGACGATGAAATTTTAAAAAAGTTTCCCATCAAAACATTTTAATATAGAGTTTTTTGTTTAAAGTATAATAATGCTTATGCAAAACTTTACGGAAAAAATCAAAAAACTAAACATAAAAATTCTGGATAAAAAAGAAGATATCTACCCTTACGCTTTTGATACAGCACCTTTAAAAAAAGAAGTAGAACTGCCTTTGTGTGTTGTTTTTCCAAAATCAACGGAAGAGGTTCAAAAAATTGTACAATTTGCGGGCAAATTCGGCTTAAATATTATCCCGAGAGGAGCTGCCACCTGCCATACATCAGGCTGTAAGCCAAATAAAAATTCAATTGTTGTGCATCTGTCTTTGATGAATAAAATAATTGAAATAAATAAAGAAGATTTGACCGCAATAGTCGAGCCGTATGTTACTGTTAAAGAATTACAAAAAAAAGCAGAAGAAACAGGGTTGTTTTTTCCGCCGGATCCCTCAAATCTTGCGGTTTCAACCGCGGGAGGCGCTGTAGCTTTGTCATCAGGCGGCCCCAGGGCCTTTAAATACGGCACCGCCAAAGATTATGTTATAAATCTGGAAGTTGTTTTACCTTCAGGAGAAATTTTACATACGGGATCAAATGTTGCAAAAAATGTCACAGGATACAATTTAACACAGCTTTTTACGGGCTCCGAAGGGACACTTGGGATAATTACAAAAATAACATTTAAACTTATCCCAAAACCCGATAAAAGGCTCGTAACACTTTGTTATTTTGACAGCATAATAGATGCAACAAAAGCCGTGAATAATATTATAAATGCACTTATTGTGCCCTCCACTCTTGATTTATTAGACAAGAATACTCTTTCAACAATTGAAAAATTCAACCCGACAGGGCTTATTGAAGAAAGAGAGGCTGCACTTTTAATTGAAATAGACGGCGGTGAAGCCAAAATCAAAGAAGACAATGAAAAACTTTATAACGTACTTTTAAATTCAGGCAGCGTAAAAATTATTCAGAGCAAAAATGAAGAAGAAAACGAGAATATCTGGAAAGCAAGAAGGAGTGCTTACGCCTGCGTTACAAAGCTAAAACCGAATGCTGCAACAGAAGATGTGGTTGTAAACAGAAGCAAAATTGTACCGCTTGTTGAAGGAATACAAAAAATCTGCGCCAAATACAATATAACAGTATGTATAATGGGCCATGCCGGAGACGGCAACATACATCCTAATTTTGCACTTGATTTAAGCAATGAAGAAGAGAAAAAGAATTTTGAACTTGTAAAAAAAGAGTTGTTTCAGCTTGCAATAGATTTAGGCGGCAGTTTATCAGGAGAGCATGGCATAGGGTCAGAAAAAAAACCTTATCTTGAAATGGCGCTTGAACCTGCTGCAATAAAATATATGGAAAAAATCAAACAGCTTTTTGACCCTGATAATATTATGAACCCGAATAAAATGTTTTAAGATTTTCAGGCGTTTTAAATTTTTAAGAGATATTTCAAAATGGATACAATAATTAATAAATTAAGAGAATATAAAGAATATGCAAAACAGCTTGTGGAACTTTCCATCCCGATAATACTCGGGAATGTGGGAAATATGCTGATAGGCGTCGGCGATGTAATAATTGCAGGACAGCACAGCACGGTAACGCTTGCTGCAATAAGTATTGCAAGTGCTATTTTTATGACATTTTTAATAGCGGGAATAGGTTTTATGGCAAGCATATCACCCGTTGTATCAAATCTTCGCGGTATGCGTATACCATCTAAAAATTTATTCCGTGTTACAACCGTATATTCCCTTTTAATCGGGCTGCTGTTTTTTATTTTAATAAGGCTCATTATACCGCTTGTGCCTTATGCGGGTTTAGCAGATAATCTTAGTTTTTATGTTGTTGAATATCTTGAAATTTCAAGCTGGGGAACATTTGCAGGGCTTTTATTCGTAGCTTTTAAAGAATTTCTGCAGGCATATGAAATTGTAGTTTTTCCGAATTTAATCGTTGTAGGGGCAATATTTTTAAATGTATTTTTAAACATTGTACTTGTTTTCGGCTTCTGGGGTTTTCCCGAGCTCGGCGTTAAAGGCCTTGCAATTGCAAGTCTTATAGTAAGATGGCTCATGGCAATTTTATTATTTATATACTGCATACCGTTTTTAAGAGGCAAAACAAATAAATACAAAAGTTATATAAAAGATTTAATAAAAACAGGCTGGCCTATATCGCTTGCAATGTTTTTTGAATTTTTAGGATTTAATATAACAGCTGTGCTTGTAGGAAAATTTTCAGCCGTATATGCTGCCTGCCATAATATTATAGTTACCATGACAGGAACTACTTATATGATACCTTTATCTATTTCAAACGCAGCAGCCATAAAAGTAGGCTTTGCAAACGGTGAAAGGAATATGAAGGATATTAAAAAATATGCACTGACCGGATACATTATAATCATAGGATATATGCTGTTAAATATGGTAATGTACGGGGTTTTTCCGAAACAGCTCTTAAGAATTTTTACAAAAGACCCCGTTGTTGTTCAAACATGTCTTCCCGTATTTGGGATCGTTTTATGCTTTTTATTGTTTGACGGCCTTCAATGTGCCTGCGTCGGCGCACTTAAGGGATTAAAGGAGACCAAGCCCATTATGTGGACAATGGCATTTGCATATTTAATTATAAGCATTCCAACGGGATGTTTTTTAGCCTATAAATATAATATTGTATTAAACGGTTTCTGGGCAGGATTAGCTCTGGGGATAATTTTTGCCTGTATAATTTCAAATACCATACTAATCAGAAAAATAAAAAAACTTGCAAAAGAATATAATTAATTGTCATTGCGAGAAGCGAAGCTACGAAGCAATCCAGAAAAACTCACACAGTATGAATACCGGATTGCCGCGGTCGTCTTAGGACTCCCTCGCAATGACAACGATTATTGTAACTTCTTCAAGAATTTTTCAATATTTTTTTCAGGGTCTTCGCTGTTCATTATGGCGCGAACCACGGCAACTCTTGAAGCACCCGCTTTTATAACATCATTAATATTATCGGGCTCAATTGAACCTATTGCAAAAAACGGAATATTGACATTTTCTGCCGCCCATTTAACATATTCCAAGCCGACAGGAATTCTTCCCGGTTTTGTAGGGGTTTTAAACACAGGGCCCACTCCTATATAATCCGCGCCGCCATCCTGAGCTTTTATGGCATCATCGGGGCAGTGAGTTGAAATTCCTATTATAGATTCATCCCCCAATATTTCACGCGCGGTTTTTAAGCTAATATCATCCTGCCCGAGGTGCACGCCGTCTGCTTTAACAATTTTTGCTATGTCAATTCTGTCATTTACTATAAAAAGAGCATTAAAATTACTTGCAAGCTCGCGAATTTTATATCCTAATTCAATAATTTCTTTTGCAGGACGATTTTTTTCTCTAAGCTGAATAATATCAACCCCGCTTTTCAATGCAAGCGCAACTCTATCCAAAAATTCATTATCGCTTTTAAAAGCATCGGAATTTGTTACAAGGTATAATTTTCTTTTATCAAGTAAATATTTTTTAATATTCATTTTAAGCCTTTCAAAAATCTCTTTTTCAATTGTATAGCTTTCATACCTCAAACTATCGGTCAAGCCGCCGTATTCAGTTAACATTCGTAAAGACTGTTGAAGTCTTTTTATATTTGATTTAAAAACATTTTCAATATTTATCGCACGCTCTTTTTTTGTAGGATTTTCAATACCGGTACCCACATCGTTTTCAGTATCTCTTGATTTTAAAAGATCTGAATAATTTTTATCAAAAAACCGGCACACAAAATGACGCATGTTTTTTAATTTTTCACACATTTTTTTATCATCAAGATAAAACCTTGCAATTTCTTCAAGCGCTCTTAGTGCTTCGGTGGTTCTATTTATATTTGCATCAATTATTCTTTTCAAATTAAAAACCCCTTAATAATTGCCAATGTGATTATATAACAAAGAATGTGGTTAATTAAGCAAAAATTGTTTATTTATAACCTTATGAAATTAAAATTCAAAAATGATAATACCGAAACTTTAATTCATAAAGCTCAAAATGATGATTTTGAAGCACTTGAAGAATTAATAAGGCGTGAAGAAAAAAATATTTACGCAACGCTTTATTATATGAATGCAAAGTGTGACGAAATTTCAGACCTTGTGCAGGAAATTTTATTTAAGGTTGCAAAAAATATAAAAAAATTAAAAAACCCGAAAACTTTCAGAGCCTGGCTTAATCAAATAACAATAAGGCAATTTTATGATTCTTTAAGAAAAAAACAAAGAATGCCCATAAAAATTACTCTTGAAAATGATTATGAAGATAAAAACAAAGAGCTTGAAATACCCGACAGCTCCGTCACTCCGCATGAATGCATATTAAATGACGAGCTTGACCTTGTTATTAAAAAATCAATAGATAAATTAAAAGAGCCGTTCAAAATGACAATTGTTATGCGCGAGCTGCAGGGATTAAGCTATGATGAAATTGCACAGGCCACAAATTCAAGCATAGGAACGGTAAAATCACGTATAGCACGGGCAAGATGCAAACTGCAGGAATATATTAAACCTTATATGTGCTAAAAAGTTAATTTAAGCAAGGAATATAAAAATGTTAAAAGGAAATTTAACCTGTACGATAGTCGGGAAAATTTTGACCCATTACGTAGAAGATAATCTTGATAAAAAATGCAGAGAAATGGTGAGTATCCACCTTAGAAACTGCCCGATGTGCATGGAAAAATATTCCGTTGTAAAGAAACTTTTTAATGAGGCGGAAAAAAAGCGCAGGCTTATCAGAGAAAAAGAAACAATGTATGAAGAAATTTCACTCTACATTGACGGCGAGATGGATAAAGAGAAAATAAACGTTTTTGAATCAATCTTATCTAAAAGAAAAGACTACGAAGAAGCGCTTTTAAACATCAGCAAATTAAAAAGAACATTAAATAATTCTTTTTATAAAACAAAATATAACATTGATATAAATTTATCACACAAAGTGATGGAAAAATTGAAAACGGGCGGCATAAAAAATGCCATAAAAAGATTTTTTAACTGTTTTCTTCAATAGTGACGCCGCTTTCTTTCAATGTGTTTATGAAATTATCGGCAGCAAGTTTTTGAATTTCCTGAGGCACAACACGCAGCAGTTCAACCGTTTTAGAAAGAATGGGATCGGAATCATACCATCTGTTTCCTAAAATCATAGGCTTTACCATCTCATAAAATCTATCCACAGCCTCTTTTGAAACCTCTTCTTCAACTTTTTTCAGAAAAATTTCAGCCTGAGATTTCAATTCATTAGGATATGCTTTTAATAAATCTATTACCTGCATCAACAGAGGGTCATGGTCATACCATCTTTTATATGTGTGCGCCATAATTTCCTTTCAAATCTATATTACTATTTTGATGCAGATACCTCATTATTGTCAAGAGTTTCATAATCTTTTGCATCATAAGGAACCCTTTGAACATTTACGCCAAGCCCCTGAAGCTTTTCAGTAAATTTTTCATAGCCTCTGTCTATATGATGAAGCTTTTTAACTTCGCTTTCCCCTTTTGCCATAATGGCCGCAACAACAAGAGCAGCTCCGGCTCTTAAATCTGTTGATTGGACAGATGTTCCCACAAGGGTTTCAACCCCTTTGATTATTGCATGGTTTTTAGACTGTCTTATATTGGCACCCATTCTCCAGAGTTCGGATATATGCATAAATCTGTTTTCGTATAAGCTTTCCGTCACAACAGATACACCGTTTGCCGTTGATAAAAGAGTCATGGCAAGCGCCTGTAAATCTGTAGGAAAACCCGGGTACGGCTGGGTAATAAAATTCATGGCTTCCATTCGTCTGTCGGCTGAAACCTCCATTGCATAGGGTTCAACAAGCCTTATCTTAGCACCCATTTCTAAAAGTTTGCCTGTAAAAATAGTCAGGTGATTAGGGTAAACATTTCTGATTATACCTTTGCCGCGGGATGCAATAATAGCTGACATAAAAGTTCCCGCTTCAATTCTATCCGGAATTGTAGTATATTCAACCCCGTGCAGGTCGCTTTGTTTTACACCCCTTACAGTTATTTCGCTTGTACCTGCGCCATCAATATCAGCACCCATAGCAATTAAAAAATTAGCCAAATCAACAATTTCAGGCTCCTGTGCCGCATTTTGAATTCTTGTAGTACCTTCAGCCAGAACCGATGCCATCATAATATTTTCGGTAGCACCTACAGACGGTATATCAAAGCAGATATCATCCCCTATAAGTTTTGAAGCCTTCGCATGAACGTAACCGTTATCAAGATTACATTCACAGCCTAATGTCTGCAAGCCTTTTATATGGAAATTAACGCGTCTTTCTCCAATCTGACAGCCGCCCGGAAGAGCAACGAGAGCTTCTTTCATTCTCCCCACAAGAGGCCCCAGAACAACAAAGGATGCACGCATCTTTGAAACAAAGGCTTCGGAAGCACACACACCCGTAAGATGCGTTGCATCAATTGTTAAAAATTTCTCATCCTTATTATAAGTAACTTTTGCACCGAGCTCTTTTAAGACATCAAGCATAATCTCAACATCCGAAAGCTCCGGCACATTTCTTATAACCGAAACATCCTCGCAAAGAAGAGCTGCCGCCATAAGCTTCAAAACTGCGTTTTTTGCCCCGCCAACCGCAACTTCACCATGTAAAGGATTTCCGCCCTGTATAATTAATTTTTCTTGAGGTTTTGTCATAAATAATTGTCTTACATGCTTTCTGTAAATACTATTTTAATACAAGAACAGATTAATTTACACTAATTTAATTAATGTAAATATAAAAAACATTATCTCAAAATTGTTTTATAATGTTACGTATTTTGAAACGGCAAAACCTGCAAAAATAAGCCATATAAACATTATAAAAGCAAGCAGAAGAGGTTTTATACCGAGTCCTTTGATTTTTTTGAAATTCGTTTCAAGCCCGAGAGCAAACATGGCAAGCGTTAAAAGAAAAATATCGAATTCCGTAATATATAAAACAATATTCCTGGGGATAAAACCAGTTGAATTTATACCGCAGACAACAACAAATAATATTGCAAACCACGGAATTTGAATTTTACTCATCCCGGTTCCGGATTTTTTAGCAAGATACATACTAAGCAAAAATAAATAGGGGACCAGCATCATAACCCTTGTCAATTTAACTATTACAGCCGTATCCATGGCAGATTTAGATACGGCGGAACCTGCCGCTACAACCTGTGCTACTTCATGAATAGTTGAACCTATGTAGATACCAAAAGCATTTGCACTCAAAAGACCGAGCTTGTATATAAAGGGATATAAAAGCATTGATGCGGTACCAAACAAAACAACCGTTGCAACCGCAAGCGAAACTTTATGGCTTTTAGCCTTGAGCACTGAATCTGTCCCTAAAACCGCCGCCGCACCGCAAACAGATGAACCGATTGCAGTCAGCATACATAAATCTTTATCCAGCTTAAAAAATCTTGTGCCGATATAATAGCCGATCAAATATGTGGAAACAAGCATTATAATATCTGCGGCAAGTCCTGACAGTCCTACGCTTGCAATCTGAGCAAAAGTAATCCTGAAACCATACAGAATTATTGCCAGTCTTAAAATCTTTTTACCCGAAAAAACAATGCCGCATCTAAAGGTATCCGGGATATATTTATTTAAACAATTCCCGATAACCATTCCTAAAATAATTGCAAAAGTTAAAGAGTTAATATTATATCTAATAAAAACATCAATTTTACAAACAAAATATGAAATGAGAGCAAAGAATGCACAGAATATAATTCCTTGATACGGACTGTCCGTCTTATTTTCAGGAGGTTTGATTTCAGGCAATATAACCTGTTTATTTTTTTCTAAAGTAATCATAACAGGTTAATTATAGATTAAAAACAATTTTAGACAAATTATTTTGAGATATTTGCGGGTGCAAATACTTTTTGAACTTCTTCTCTGTCATCAAAATGTATTGTTCTGTCAGCTAAAATCTGATAGTCTTCATGACCTTTTCCTGCAACAATAACAACATCATTGCTGTTTGAAATTTTAGCCAGAAGCTCAATTGCAAGATGACGGTCGGGCTCAACAAAAACGGTTTTTGAATTTATCAGTTTTAAGCCGGATAAAATATCTGTTATAATTTGCTGGGGGTCTTCAGAACGCGGATTATCAGAAGTTATCACTATTTTATCGGATAAATCCTGCGCAATTTTTCCCATTTTGGGGCGCTTTGTAGCATCTCTGTCTCCGCCGCAGCCAAAAAGGCATATTAAATTACCGTTTTTCGGCGTTAATTCACGTGCCGCGCGCAGGATATTTTCCAGACCGTCGGGAGTATGTGCATAATCAACAATCACCATAGGGTCTGAATTCACGATTTCAAAACGTCCGGCAACAGAACGGGTGCGTTCAAGCGCACTCTTGCAGGTTTTCATACTGATACCCATGGAAAGCCCGACGCCTATTGCTGCAAGTGCATTGTAAACACTGAACATTCCGTTTAAATGGAGTTTAATTTCTTCCTTCTCATCGCCGCAAACGCATAAGAAATTAACCCCGCGGGATGTAAATTCAATATCAACAGCTTTAAGATCAGAATTTTTCTTAACACCGTATGTTAGAATATTCACACCTTCAGGAACTTCAGACAAAAATCTTTCCGCCCATTTATCATCGTTATTAATAACGGCATACGAACCTTTTTGAAGCCCTGAGAATAATTTTGCTTTTGCTTTGAAATAATTTTCCATCGTAATATGAAAATCAAGGTGGTCCTGGGTTAAATTTGTTAAAACAGCGCCTGAAAATTTACAGCCTCTCACTCTTGACTGCTCAAGCGCATGAGAAGATACTTCCGTTACAACGTTTAAAATATCTTTTTTTAAAATTTTAGACAGCGTTTTTTGCAGTTCGGGCGCCTGCGGGGTAGTATGCTTTGCTTCAAGATAATCATCCGAAGATGATAATTTATATCCTAAAGTTCCTATAAGAGCACATTTTTTCTGATCTTCCTCAACTATTTTTTGAATAAGATGAGTCACGGTAGTTTTTCCGTTAGTACCCGTTATACCTATTAAATTCAGCTCGCAAGAAGGATTGTGATAAAAACAGCATGCTAAATCCGCAATTTTTTCCTGACAGGATTTAACAACAAGCTGGGGAATTTCAATATTTAAAGGCTTCTCAACCATAAGAGCAACCGCGCCTTTTTCAAAGGCCATCTGGGCAAAGTCATGACCGTCAACATGCTCGCCTTTCAAGCAGACAAAAATTTCATGGCTGTTTATTGTTTTAGAATTATATGAAATTCCTTTTATATCAACATCTTTATAATTTAAAACTTCATCGCAGTTAATTGCTTTAATAATTTTACCGAGTTCCATCAGTTTTTCCTCAAAAATAATTTTTCAATAATATTCTAAACCCAAAAGGAGTTTTTTGTTAAATTTTTGATAATTCTTAATATCGGAGGATGATTTATTTTATATTAAGCTACTTTATATCAAGCGGAACTTTTCTGTCGGGCGTTAAATTCATTATTTTTGCAAGCTCTGTTGAAATATCTCTAAAAATAGGCGCTGCAACGGTGGAACCCCAAACATCACCCTGCGCGCTGTCAATTACAATATAAATTAAAATTTTAGGATCAGATGCAGGCAAGTACCCGACCATGGAAGTATACATTTTATTTGTATAGCCGACGCCGTTATCCTTAGGGCGCCTTGATGTTCCGGTTTTTGCGGCAAGCCTGAAATCTTTCATTCTTACAACGGATTTACTTCTGTCTATTGATTCAACAAGAATATCCGTTAAATCTTTAGACATTTCAGGGGTCATTATCCGCCTTCTTATAATTTTTTCCTCAGCCTCTTTTTTATCATATTTTATAACATGCGGGGTTATCCACTCACCGCCGTTTGCAATAGCTGAAACTGCTGCCGCCATTTGAATTGCGGTAACGGAAGTTCCGTATCCGTATCCCATTGAGCCATGGGTTGCGGCATCCCAATTTTTAGGTTTCGGAAGAATGCCTGCAGATTCTGCGGGCAAATCAATTCCTGTTTTTTGACCGAAATTGAACATTTCAAGTGTATCGTAAAATTCTTGGTCATCCATTTTTTGAGCAACTTTTACACTGGCAACATTGCTTGAATGCTGGAAAAGATAAACTAAATCAATAAGGCCGGGGGCTTTGCCTTCTACATAATCGTGGTTTTGAATTTCCCACCAGCCGATTTTTATTTTACCTGTATCTAAAATTCTCGTGTTTTTATTGATTTTTCCGTTAATGAAGGCGGAAGCCACGGTAATTATTTTAAATGTAGAACCCGGAGGATAAACATCCGTTAATGCCCAGTTTTTCATCTCAAGAAGGGAATACTTCTGATAATGATTGGGGTCATAATAAGGATACGCAGCAAGAGCCAGCACTTCACCGTTATTTGGATCCATTACAATAACAGCTCCTCTTATGGCATGGGTATTTTGCATAGATTTATAAAGATATTTTTCACATATGTGCTGTACGGCAGAATCGATTGTGAGAGTGAGGGTTTTACCTTTAATCGGAGCAGTAACATCCTCAGGATTTGTTGAAAGATTATAAATCAAATCGCCATTAGGGGTTTTTTCATGGGTAATATTTTTATCAACATATTCAAGATAGCCCTTTGCAATGTATTCAATACCTGCTGCAACATCAGCATCCGAGTTATAATATCCCAAAACATGAGAAGCAAGACTCCCTTGAGGATATGCACGTTTATTTTTAACTTCGAGAGAAATTTCCCTGAGCCTTAGAGCCCTTATGGCTTCTGCGGTTTTTCTCGGAATAGATTTTTTAAGAAGAATAACTCCTTCATTAGATGACAGTTTTTGTATAAGCACATCCTTGCTGCCTCCTATATATGGATACAACTTATCAGCAAGCTCCTGCGGTGTATAATCGTAATATTTTTTGTGTGCATATACATCAAAAGATGTTTCATCAACAGCAAGCTTAAAACCGTTCCTGTCAAGAATTTCACCCCTCAATACAAAAAGTTTGGATTCGCGCTGGGTTTTAGCTTTTTCTCTGTAATGTCTTATATCAAAAATCTGCAACAAAAAGAGATATGTCAAAAAAAGTACTAAAAAAGCAAGGAAGCAAAACTGCAGACAGCCGATTCTTTTATCAAAATCTCTGTATTTGTCCTTATCCAAAACAACCCCCAACTAAAAATTAATAGCCCATAGACCAGCCGGGTGCAGGGGGTGTATTTTTATTTTCATACTTAATACTGGGAACATTAGCTGCAGATAATTCCATAACTTGTTTTGCGGTTTGGAGAATTTTTGTTCTTGCAACCTGTTTATCAACATTGGAAAATGATTGAAGAATATCTAATTTATGCTGCATATCCTCATTTTCATAATTAATTGCAAGAGTTTCTTTTCTTATCTGATTTAACTGAATTTCACCATTAATAACATAATAATAGCTGACCAGACAAACCATTACAAGAAGAGCTAAAACGCCACATAAAAAATTGTTAATTCTTGCTATAACCATTTCTTTGTAAGACTTTTCCTTAATAAAATAACCGCTTATAATTTGATTTTGCTGTACATTCCGGCTATCCTGCTTTTTATTGCTGGAAATCTTATCACCTGCGGCAGTGCCGGCAACAGGACTCGTAACGGGAGATTTACCAAGTGCAGAGTTTGCATTCATGCCGGATGATCTGTAGGAACCTCTTTGATTTCTCGACGGAGTTTCCTGCATGGCATCTTGAATATTGCTGTTTTTAAATGTCAACAAACTCAAAATCTTCTCTCCTTGTCTGCCCATAATTAAACCCTCTTTGCTATCCTTAGTTTAGCGCTTCTTGACGGAGGATTTATTTTTACTTCATCATCACTTGCTAAAATCGGCTTTTTTGTGATGATATCAATAAGCTTGCCGCCGCAGTCACATACGGGCTTTGCTCTATCACATCTGCATTCTGATGAAAACTTTTTAAGCGCGTTTTTGGTCAATCTGTCTTCAAGAGAATGAAAACTTATAACACTAATTATAGCACCTGAATCTAATAAAGTAACCACTTCGTTCAATGTATTTTCAAAATTTAACAACTCTTTGTTAACTTCTATCCTTAAAGCTTGAAAAACCCTTGTAGCAGGGTGAATTTTAGATTTTATTTTTGGTGTGGATTTTACAATCAATTCACTTAATTGTAAAGTTGTATTAAGCGGCCTGTTTTCCGTTATAGCCTTTGCAATTCTTTTAGAAAAGCGTTCTTCGCCGTATTTAGAAAATATTTCAACAAGATTTTCCAGCGTGTATTTATTAACAACATCCCATGCCCTAAATTCCTGCTCCATATCAAAACGCATATCAAGCGGAGCATCTTTCATAAAGCTGAAGCCCCGCTCGGCTTTTGTTAATTGATGATATGAAGCGCCAAGGTCAAAAATTATTCCGCCCGTAATTTTTTCAATGCCGAGTTTTTCAAGATTTTCTTTGATGTTTACATAGGAATCTTTTATAATTGTCACATTTTTATATGACTCAAGCTTCTTTTTTGCAGCATTTATGGCATCAATATCCACATCAAAAGAGATCAAACGCCCTTTATCGGAAAGCCTTGAAGCTATAAGCGCGCTATGGCCGCCGCCGCCCAAAGTTGCATCCACAAATATTTTATCGGATGTTCTACCTTCGGGGATAAGTGCACCTGCTGCTTCATTCAGCATAACGGTATAGTGCTTAAAATCAGACTCTGTATTATTTTTTTCAGGGGAAGTTTTCATAGCAAAAATAATACAACAAACATTTTTTGCATTTTAGTATATGTAAAGCTAATGTGAAGTTAATTAAAAAATCTGAAATAAAATAATGCCCTAATTGCCATCAGACCGTCTTTATAGGTAATTTTCTTACCGTCTTGATAACTTCTTGCATTATATTTAATCGGCACCTCTTTGATTTTTGCGCCTTTTTTCACAAGCTTTGCCGTTATTTCGGGCTCAAGATCAAATTTGTTTGATTTTATATTCATATCTTTGACGTATTCTTTTTTCATTGCCTTATAGCAAGTTTCCATATCGGTCAATTTTGTACCGTACAGGATATTTGTTAAAAGAGTTAAAAATTTATTTGCAACAAAGCTCAAGAACATAAAATCTTTAAACGGTGTGCCTAAAAACCTTGAACCGTATACAACATCGGCCTCGCCATCTATTATTAATTTTAAAAGCGAAGCGTAATCGGACGGATTATACTCTAAATCAGCATCTTGAATAATAACAATATCGCTTTTTGCATTTTCAAACCCGACATTTACGGCAGAGCCTTTTCCGCCGTTTTTTTCTTTGTATATTACGGTATATTTGTCTTCATACCTTTTTAATATCTCTCTGGTGGCATCAGTGGAATAATCATCAACAATTATAAGATTTTTTTCCAAATTGCAAAAATCGGTATTTTCAATGATTTCTAAGATATTTTCAATAGTTTTTTCTTCATTATAAACAGGTATAATTATATCGACACTTTGCAATTTTATATTCCTTTTTTAAGTTTTTAACAATAAAAGAATATCAGATACCAAAGCCCTGTGACAATTTAATACAATTTCTTAACATAATTAAAATTTCGGAGTTTGAACGCTTGATATGCCCGAAATTAAACTTCCGAAGCGAAATAAGAAGAAACCCCTGAATAAGTATTCGCTTCTTACTATATACCCTTCATCTCTTGAGCAGAGAATATTTATCGTCAAATTATTTTTTTTAGATTTCAAAATTAAAATATCATTATTTTTAATATCAATATCAAGCTCAATATTATTATCAAGATATTTTTTTGCCCTGTTTTCAATCCTTGCAATAACATCACTATCAGGCTCTGCGCAAAAACTTTCTTCATCAGACAGGTTTTCAGCGTAGGAAGAAATGTTTGCATTTATATCATCCGATAAAGTTTGATTAGAGTGAATGCTTTGAAAATACAGTGCAAATTCCGCTATAAACATAAAAATTAAAAAAACAAGAAGGAAGGCCGCAGAGCCCTCAATAATT
This sequence comes from Candidatus Gastranaerophilales bacterium, assembly GCA_910587055.1. Classification (GTDB taxonomy): domain Bacteria; phylum Cyanobacteriota; class Vampirovibrionia; order Gastranaerophilales; family Gastranaerophilaceae; genus MGBC122484. Next base: position 86,647 of record CAJUKY010000002.1, on the reverse strand, counting down.
GCCTGCGCTTTAAGCTTTATCTGTTTTTTGAATGTTTTAGACATGTTTTAAATATTTATAAATTTTTTAAGCCTTGAAATTATTGTTTTTTTATTAATTTCAGGATAAATCAATGTTTCTTTATAAAAATCATTATACTCTTTTATTATATTAATTGGAACATCTCCGCCTTCCTGCAGAATTTGCGCAATGTTTAAAATAAAATCATCCTGTTCTTCTCTGTAATCATTATCTTTTTTTCTGATATCTTCATCGGCTTCGAGGTGCATTAAAATATGAAAACAGACATCAACACTTTCATCATAAGTATTTTTGGGGAAACCGGAGAGCGCGGATAGGACAGTCTTTTCGCCTGATAATACCGAAAAAAGAGTATTTGAAACTTCTTTTCTGAGTTTAATTTTATTTTCTACGGAAATCTGCGGTACAGAAACTACAGGCTTTATATACAACAGCCTGTTTATTTTTTCAACAATCCCCGAAACTATATCGCTTAAAAAATTCAAATTTTAAACCTTGGCTGAAGTTTGAGCATTTGCGATAGAGCTTGCAATGGATGCCAGTTTTGAAATATCACCGCCGCAATACTGTGTAGCAATTTTTTGCAGAGAGGTTGTGATTATATCATTGCTTGAATATGCGGTTCTGTAGTAAAACTTCTTACCCTGCTTTAATCTTAAAAGAACTTCCTTTTCATAAAGCCTGTCCATAACGGTTTTAATTGTGGTGTAGGCTCTTTTAGTTGAATTTGTATTATTAATATATTCATAAACATCTTTAACGGAATTTTTATATATACCGCATTTTTCAAGCTCCCATAAAGAGTTTAAAATTACACTTTCAAGAGATCCATGTTTTAAATTCATTTGCCAAAGTCCTTTTTAGATACAATTTTCTACTGCATGATTTTATTACTACTATTATAACACTTATGAAAAAAATTAAAAGCGGAATTTTGTTCCAAAGGCGGTGAAATTTTAACAAAAGTTAACTATATTTTAAGTATAAAAAATTTCAGGCCTCATAATACATTTCGGTTTCACATTCTTTATTTTCCATAAAACCGTTAGCAAGATAAAAAGGTTTAGCATTTGGTGTTGAGAATAATTTTATATCCTTTCCGCTAAAAAGTTTTTTCAAACTTTGCAATATGCCCATTCCAACATGGTTGTAATAAAACGGCTCTTTATAAATATACTTATCAGGTTTTACCTGTAAAGCCTTGACTGTTATCACACCATCCGTATCTTCCTCCGCTTTACAAACCGCAAGTATTTCAGATGGTTCAGGAACATTAAAATATTTCTTTTGTGTCGTTATGGCATAAAATTTGTTAGTATCGAAACGATACTTTTCAGGATATTTCTTGCGCATTTCCATATTATTGGCAATCAATTCCGAATATTCAGGTTTTCCCCAGCGAATGGATGCCGAAGCTATCGCATCGGTATCATATAGATTTAACGGGTCAAGTTCAACAAACGAAGCCTCACATGGTTCCTTCTTGTCGTTCTTAGGGTTAATTTTTTGAATATTTACAGAACTTATATATTTTGCACGGAACGAAATCATATATTTCACCTTCGCTGACATTTTAAATAAAACCCGTGATACATTTTTTTGACCGAAAAATAAATCTGTTTTTCTTTATATTTATTTTGAAAAGTTTTTTAAAATTGCTTCCGGCAATTAAGCAATATAAGTCATTTCTCCGCTTCGCTTATCAGATACCTTAAAGCCATTAGCATTATAAAATTTGGCAGATTTTGTATCGCAGGGGAATAGTATTATTTTTCTGTTTGAAAAAAGTTCCTTTAAAAAATTCATCATGGTACTGCCTGTATGTTTATATTTTGATTTATCTTTTGATTCGTAACTGTTTTTAGGATTAACCTGCATATATTCTACCGTTTTATCACCGCTGTCTTCGGTGCGCACCTGTGCCAGCGCGAGTATAGCCTCAGCTTGCGGATTTTCAAAATCATCTTCTTGAGTTGTCATAGCATAAAATTTTAAATTTGAATCTTCACCCATTTGCTCTTGTGTTAAGGCATATTTCATACAATTAAAAATACAGGCCGGGTAGCCTTCTTTAGCATGCCAGATATAATTTACATCTTTAACAGCTTTAATGTCTTCCGCACACGCAGGGTCAAGTTCAATAAGGTATACCGGCTCAGATTCATCTTTTGCCCCAGCATAATGATTGTTCTTTTGAATGGTTGAAAAACCATGGCATCTTGCACCGAATGAAATCATATATTACACCTTTCCTGATATTTTAGATAAAACACATAAAATATTTTTTTGACCGAAAAATAAATCTATTTTTCTTTATATCTGTCTTGAAAGGTTTTTTTAAAAATATTTGAATTCTCTTTTTTGCAAGAATTATCCGGAATTGCTCCAAAAACAATACCAATATATAAAACAACAGCAACAACTGTTATCGCAAAAATAAAATACAGCAGGTCATCAGATTTGAACATCATAATAAATATTTTTTACCCGATTTACTAATTACATTAATAATACCATTTATATTATGATAATTCAAATATTTTTATCACAATATAAATGGTTATTTAATTCAGAGTAATGTTTATTATTAAGATATGGACTTACGAAAACCGCTCGGCAATAAAATAAGATTCTATAGAAAGCAAAAGGGGCTGACTCAGGAACAGCTTGCAGAAAAAATAGGCATAGAAACAAATACATTAAGCAACATTGAAACGGGCAAAAGTTTTATGTCATTTAAAGTATTTCAAAAATTACCTGAAATTCTTGAGGTTCAGCCTTATGAATTTTTTATTTATGATGAAAACGTAACCGCCGAGCACAAAAAAGAACTGGTATCAAAAATTAAAAATACTAAAAATTCAAAACTGTTGTTTTTAATTGAAAACCTGATAAACCAATTTGATTAGCCTATTTCAGCATATTTTTGCTTCTGAGTTTTTTATGATAAGTAACAGCAAAGCGGTGAGCCTCATCCCTGACACGCTGAAAAAGATGGAGTGCAGGAGATTTTATCGGAAAAATTACAGGTTCGGAAATATTTGGTTTGAATACCTCTTCCTCTCTTTTTGCCAGAGAAACAAGGTCAATATTTAGATTAAATTCTTTCATAATTTCATAAACGCTTGATAGCTGGCCTTTACCGCCATCTATTATAATTAAATCAGGCGCTGTATCATCGCCGTTTACAATCCTTTTAAACCTGCGGGATAAAACTTCTCTCATGCTTTTAAAATCATCCACTTCGCCTTTTTTAATTGTGCGGAGCTTATAACGGCGGTATTGAGATTTTTTAGGCATACCGTTTTCAAAAAATACGCGGCTTGCAACGGTATTAGTGCCTTGAATATGCGAAATATCATAACATTCAATAGTATACGGGAATTTTTTAAGATTAAGTTTTTCTTGAATGTAGGCGCCTACTTCATTGTAATCATTTTGAAGAGCGGCAAATTCCTTTAATTTAAGCTGTTCGATATTAAATTCGGCATTTTTTTGCGCAAGTGCTAAAATTTCTTCCTCTTTTCTATTTTTTGGCAGCTGCAAAACAACTTTTTTGCCTGAGCGCGCTGAAAGCCAGTTTTCATAAATATTTTTATCATCAGGAAGCGTGTTTAAAATTATGTTCTTCGGAATATCATTATCATTTAAAATTGAATAATATTCTCTCATTACAGCTTTTGAAACTTCCGAAAAATCATTCTGCTGCAATGGTTTGTCATCTTCTTCCAAAACATCTTCCCTAGGCGTTGATGCATACTGCGAAAAATCAAAATCTTTCTTATTTATAAGACGCCCTTCCCTGATTTCAAGAATGCTGACAGAATACAGATTGTGTTCATGTACAATTCCAATAAAATCCTGATTAACCTTTGTATTTTCAGAAACGATTTTTTGTTTTTCCATTGTTTTTTTAACATCAAGATAAGAGTTTCTATATCTTGCCGCCTTTTCAAATTCAAGATTTTTGGAATATTTTTTCATCTCGTTTTCAAGTGCGGTTAAAAGTTCATTCTGTCTGCCGGATAAAAACATCTCGGCTTCTTTTAAAATTTTTTTATAATCTTCGCTTGATATCATTTTCTGGCAGGGTGCCGTGCACTGTCCGATATCATAATAAAGACAGGGGCGGGAGTTAAATTTTGGAGTTTTGCATTTTTTTAAAGGAAAAATTTTTCCGATTAATTCAAGCGTTGCCCACATGGCTCTTGAATCCGTATAGGGGCCGAAATACTTGCCTTTCTGCGGGTTTTTATTTGCTTTTCTTACGACGGTAATTCTCGGATAGTCTTCATCGGTTACAAGAAAATACGGAAATTTTTTATCATCTTTAAGTAAAATGTTATATCTGGGCTTATATTTTTTAATTAATTCAGCCTCTAAAATTAAAGCCTCAACTTCGCTATCCACAACAATGCATTCAATTTTAGCTATCTTTGGCACCATAACATTCACTTTAATTGAATCATTTGATGTAAAATAGCTTTTTACACGGTTAAAAAGATTTTTTGCCTTGCCAACATATATAACTTCACCCTTTGCATCATAATATTGATAACACCCGGGCAATTTAGGCATCAATTTTACCTGTTCAAGCACATATTTTGAAACATTTTCTTTTGGCAATTCTTATTTTGCTCCATTTTTACCGCATGCATTTTAGCTTACGGCACATCTAAATTTCAACTATTTCTATAATATCATTTTCAGAAAATTTTAGGGGCTCGCCCTGATATTCAATCAAAAACTTTGTTTTGAAAACGGGCGGCAAAATCTTATTTTGTTTAATATTTGTAAAATGATTCAAGATTTTTCCATCTTTGCCGATAAATAAAGCATTAAAGACAATAAAGCAAAAAAAGGAATGAATAGACCCGCAATTTTTGAATACAAGGGCATCACAGCGAATATCTTTTTTAAACATAAGTCCTGATAAACGTTCAAAAAAAGAATTCATCACCCTTGCTTTTAAAAAAAGAACCTCACCGTTTAACAAAACTTTACAAAACCTCATTGCTATCCCTTTAAAAAGCTTAAAACTCTGATATAATTAAATCATACTATAACTGTCGTATTAGGCAAGTATTAAAAAACAAGCAGTAATCGGATTTTAAGCCAAAAAGCCCATCCCTGTTAATATTCAACCCGTTAAATTTGCAATTTACAAAACAAAAGAGGCATATATTATGGCAAAAAACACAGTTTTAGAATTCAGAATTGATGAATCAAGCGTACAAAGCGCCTGGCTGCAGACACTTTACGACCTTGCAGACGAATTAAACTGCAGGTGCCAGACATTTTTTGAGGAAAAATACAACGCCGCAAGAAAATGTTTTGCGCAAACAAGAATTGTAAAAATTATGGGTGCAAACACAATGCTCGGATGGTTAAAACTTAGAATGGAAAGGTATGACCATTTTGTAAATTCATTAAATGAATATGCGGAATTTTATTCATCCAGCATTGATGAAAATAATGAATAATAATATATCGGGATAAGTCTGCCGTCAAAGGTATTCATCCCGATATATTTAAAATATTTTTGTTTAAAATCTTACTTAAACTGTTTTGAATTCAACATTTAAAATTGTGTTGTCAGAATATTGAATCTGCGCTTCCTGAACAGTTGTTTTAAAAGTTTCTTTACCGACGGTAACTTCATAAACAGCTTCAGGAGCGTTTTTATAAGCCATATTAAATTCATGTGCATTCATTTGAATACTTTTTGATTCCATGCCCTTGCCGTAAACGGTTGCAGGAAGAAGACCTGCTGCTCTTAACTGGCGGGGATTTTTATCGGCTTCGCGCACATCAGCGTTGATTTTTACAATTGTTTGTTCCATTTTTATATCTCCTAAATAATTATAATTATTGAATTATTTCTATTATATTTGTAAAATAGGAAAATGCAATTTAAAGTAAGAAGAATTTTTTCAGACGATATAAAAAATGAAATTGAAAAAATCGGTTTCAGCCCGTCATATCTTGATTACGGGGTGAATAAACATAAATTTTTAAATATTAAAATTTATAACCTGAAACCTGAAGCTGCGACTATTATTAAAGAAACCGCTTTATCCTCAAATTGCGATGCTGCAGTGCACAGAGGAGTTTTAGACCACAGTATTAAATCTTCAAATCTTGTTTTATCGGGCACCGCAGCACAGCTTGAAATAGTATGCGAAAAATTAAAAAACCAGCAGTTTTCTATGCAAAAAATTGCAGATGAAATTTTAAAACAGCTTGAAATATCAAATTTTGTATACTGCTCCCGCCCTGAAATTATGGGAATTTTAAATATAACAGAGGATTCTTTTTCAGACGGCGGCAGGTTTTTGAACCCGAAAAGCGCCATAGAACACGCCTATAAAATGATTGAAGACGGCGCGGATATAATTGACACAGGAGCTGAAAGCACGCGTCCCGGTGCGGAAGCAATACCGCCTGATATTGAAACAGAAAGACTTACGCCTGTTGTAAAGGAATTAAAACAAAATTCAGCCTGCAAAAATATAAAAATAAGCATAGATACCAGAAATGCAGGTACTGCAAGAGCTATGACAAATTTAGGAGCTGATATCATAAATGATGTTTCAGGGTTAACATATGACAAAAATATGATTGCCGTATTAAAAGAAACGGGCGCCAATATAGTAATAATGCACTCAAGAGGTACACCTAAAGATATGGACACACTCTGTAATTATAAAGATACAACAGAGGAAGTTTACTTTGAACTTCAAGACAGGGTGCAAACGGCTTTAAACAGCGGTATCCAGCAGGATAAGATAATAATAGACCCAGGATTTGGCTTTGCAAAAAACAATAAACAAAATTTTGAAATTTTAAAAAAGATAGAAGAGTTCAAAAGCCTTGGTTTTCCTATACTTGCAGGATTATCAAGAAAAAGATTTGTAAAAAGCATACTGGAGAATATCGCAGACAGCAGGTTAAAAAGGCCTGATAATGACACCTTGGACGATTTGACGGCACAATTAAGTTTTTATTTTGCAATTAAGGGAGTAAATATTATCCGCGTGCATAATGTTTTAAAAACAAAGCAGGCGCTTGATTTAGCAGGACATCTTAGCTTAGGAATATCTTAACTAAACAGAACTTTTTAACTCAGCGTGCCATTTTATCTAAAATTTCAGAAAATTTTTCAATGGGTTCAAACCTGTATCCGCAGCCCTCCGCAAGCGTTCCGCCCATTTTCAAGATTTCTTCCATAGGATAATCGCGGCAAATTTTTGCGCGTTTATTATGAATTTTACAGGTTTTTGTTGTTTCATCCAGATTTTTGCAAGCAAAAAGCAATCCTACTTCATCTTTTCCTATAATTTCAAGGTCAAAATAAAAGGGATGCAAGGGTTTTAACCTGTTAAACAATTCAGGCTCTGAAATAAATTTTTTACCGTGTTTTACATAGATATTTTTACAGCATCTGCCGCATTTAGCGCAGTTTCCAACCCTGTAATATTTCCTTTTCAGGATATAAAGATAGACAAATTTTTTAAATTTTTCTTTAAGGGATTTAAGGGATTTTGTAAACATTTATTAAGCCTAATAATGTTCCAAATCATCGGTTATATCAAAATCCAAAGGGTCAAAAATATCTTCTTTGTCAGCATTATATAAGCTTTTTTCATCATTCTCAGGCTTATTTAAAGTATCGGACGCGGAAGCCAAAATTTCAGAAAAATCAGCACTTTCAAGGTCTTTTAAAAAACCTTCATTTTGAATTAAATTCAATACAGCCTGTTCATTATCGATAGATACGGTATTTTCGAGCTCAATTGCCCTTTTAATATCTTCTTCGGTAACGGTTTCTATATCATCAAGTGCAAGGCATGTAAATTTTCTAACATCCTCAAGGCGCTCATACTGGCGGATTGCATCCTCCAGAATTGAAATCTGTTTTTGAGAAATTGCTATATCGGAATCCGCACCATAGGGGCTGGTAACCCCCAGGGCATCTTTTATAATTGAGTTTGAAGGAAAATGCAAATTTTTAATATTCACATTATTGTTTAGTACATGATTTTGCATAGTAATATTCTAACATTTTTATGGTATATTGGCTATAAAAAGACATTATTTAATTTAAGGAAGGATAAAATGAGTCAAAATAGAGTTCTGTTGTGCATTTTAGACGGATGGGGAGTTTCAAAAGAAGAAAAATATAACGCCGTAAAAACCGCACACACACCGAATTACGACAGTTTTTTACAAAACATGTCAAACACAACAATTCATGCTGACGGGCTGAATGTCGGTCTGCCGGAGGGTCAGATGGGAAATTCCGAAGTAGGTCACTTGAATATAGGCGCCGGAAGGGTTGTGTATCAAGAACTTACAAGGATTAATAAAGCTATTGATGAGGGGGAATTCTTTAAAAATGAGGAATTCAAGCGTGCGATAGACCACATAAAAGCTACAGGCGGGGCTTTACATATTATGGGGCTTACTTCATCAGGCGGCGTGCATAGTTCTATGAAGCATTTAGAGGCCTTAATTAAGCTTGCTGCGGACAACGGAGTAAAGCGCGTATATGTTCACACCTTCTTAGACGGGCGCGATACACCTCCGAGAAGTGCCGAAACCTTTGTGGCGCAGGTGGAAGATATGTTAAAAAGCAGAAACCTGCCCCCCGTTGCAAGTGTGATAGGCCGATACTATGCTATGGACAGGGATACAAGGTGGGAGAGAGTGTCAAGAGCCTATGACTGTCTGGTTTTAGGGGAAGGCAACAAAGCTGAAAGCGCCTTAGAAGCTATACAAGACTCGTATAAAAAGGATGTAAGCGACGAATTTGTTGAACCTGCGGTAATTGGCGGAGAAAGAATTTCTGACGGCGATTCTATAATATTCTTCAATTACAGGCCTGATAGGGCAAGAGAGATAACAAGAGCGTTAACATTCAGTGATTTCAACGGTTTTGAGCGTAAGAAAGTTTTAAAAAATATTTTTTATGTTTGTATGACTCAATACGATGAAAATTTTAATTTAGCTGTTGCATTTAAGCCTCAAAAGCTTGAAAACATTCTGGGGCAGGTGTTTGACGATAATAATATAAAACAATTCAGAACTGCCGAAACCGAAAAGTACGCACACATTACATTTTTCTTTAACGGCGGGGTTGAAGAACCCGGAAAGCTTGAAACCCGTAAGCTTGTAGCCTCTCCAAAGGTTGCAACCTATGACTTGAAGCCTGAAATGAGTGCATATGAAGTCTGCGACAATGTTTTAGAGGCACTTGACAATAAAGATTACGGATTTATTCTGGTAAACTTCGCAAATCCTGATATGGTGGGACATACAGGCGTTATGGATGCCGCAGTTAAGGCATGTGAAGCAGTTGATGAGTGCGTGGGTAAAATCGCCAAAAAAGCTCTCGCACAAGGGGTTAAGATGATTATCACCGCAGATCACGGAAATGCGGAATGGATGTACAATGAGGCCGCAAAAACGCCTCAAACTGCCCATACGACAAACATTGTGCCGTTTATCATAGTGGATAATAAAAAATATAACCTGCGCAAAACAGGCGCCCTGTGCGATATTGCACCCACAGTACTTGATTTAATGGAAATTAAGCAGCCTGCTGAAATGACCGGAAAATCAATGATAGAGCACTAGATAACATAATTAAATACTAAAAAAGCCTGCTGGTATTTAATTTGCAGGCTTTTTATTTTTAAATGTTATAAAAATAAGTGCAAAAATCGAAATAAAAATAGTCAAAATACTTACTATAAGTGCAATTGGAACATTCTGAACATTCAAAACACTGTCTGTTCTTATATTTTCAATAAAAATTCTTCCAATGGAATACAATGGAAGATAAGAGAAAAATATAATCCCCGGGCGGTTTTTAGCCCATTTTCGCACCACAAAAAACAATATCATAAAAACAAAAATATCCCAGATTGATTCATATAAAAATGCAGGGTGAAAATAAGCATATTGTGCAAGCTCTGCCGGCCTGTAAACGGGCTCTATATAAAGTTTCCACGGGAAATTACAGGGAAGCCCGAATGCCTCCTGATTGAAAAAATTACCCCAGCGGCCTATTGCCTGCCCGATTGCTAAACCGTACGAAACAACATCAGCATAAGGCAAAAGAGGTATTTTCTTAATATATTTAAAATAAATAATTCCCGTAATTAAACCACCCAAAATAGCACCGTGGATTGAAATTCCGCCATGCCAGACAGCAAAAATTTCTTGAGGAAATCTTACATAGTAACTATAGCTTAATAAAACGTAATAAATTCTGGCACCTATGATTGAAAAAATAATCAAAAACGGCAAAAAATCAATCAGTACATCCAAATTCACATTTTTATAATACTTTTTTGAAATTACATAAGTTGTAAAAATCCCGAAAACCATCCCCAGAAAAAGCATGATGCCGTAGAATTTAATATCATAGCCAAATACGCTGAATGCAACAGACGACGGGGGTTTGAATATCACCTTCATTCCCCCTGTATGGAATTTCCCTGCGCGGGATTTGAGACGGAAGCAGATTCAATTTCTTTTAAATAGGTGTTTTTATCCTGCTCGAGGTCGTTTATATGTTCCTGAACCTTTTCTGAATCCTTGGGGATTTTTGATAATTCAAGATATTTTTTATAAGCCTCAATTGCTTCATCAATTTTTTGAACTGCAAACTGCGCATCTTCAAGAGTTTTAAATATACCCGTGCCGAAAGTTTCTGCAGATTTTTCGTTTTCGCCTTCCGTTTCTATATCTTCTTCTGGAAATTTATTTATAACCCTGTTAGAAGCTTCTCCTTCATATGCAACCCCCAGAGTATAATATGCATCAGGATTTGAAGGATTTATTACAATTGCTTCTTTAAGCTGGTTAACAGCTTTTTCAAATTCTTCTTTATTCACATAGGCAACAGCCAGATTATATCTTGTCTCAAATACTGTTCCGTCAAGGTCAACACTTGATTCTAAGCGTTTTATCGCCTCATCATAATCGCCCTTATCAAGGTATTCTTTTGCTTTTATATTTAATTCCTGAATTGCAAAATTATTAATACAGGCGCTGGACATAACGCTTACAAATAAAACCGCAAAAAATACTAAAAGTTTTTTCATAAGTATAAATTCTCCCCTGTTTGCCTTAGGCTGTTTTAAACCTATTTTACCCGCAAATAAAATGAAGTGCAACTATCTTACAGGCTAGAATAGCTAAAATATTAATTCAGCCAGTTAAAGCTTTTTACAAAACTATCTGCGTTCAAATCTCCGAGGATTTTTACCGCAAACAACCTGAAATCAGACGATGAAGCAGATATTTCGGGAATTTTTTCTGCGTTTTGAACTATATTTTCTTTCACGTTTTTATCAATTTTATTATCCGCAAAAAGGTTTAAAAGCGAATGTACGGAAGCATTTCCGATTGGCCCCAGAAGATTGGATATTTTTGTGGATAATTTTCCTAAAACCTCAAAATCGCCGACGTTTGTTGCTATATCATAGTTTCCCGTGGTATAAATACTTAAATTATCCCCTTGAGAATAAATATTTAATTTGTCAATTTTACCGTCCTCAACAATAAAATCACCGGAAATTTTCTTAAATTCTCCAGTCTTATAAGGAATTAAAACTTCTATAACATTATTTATGGTAAAGCCCAAAATTCCGCTTTTTACAAGGTTGCCCGCCCTTAAGAGATATTCAAGAGAACCCAGTTTCGGCATTTTGCCGTCATATATTGCAAAATCAACATTTGCCTTAACCGTATTTATGCCGCCTGCCGTATTTAACTGTCTGCCTGTGAGGTTAATTTTGCCGTTTGTCTTGCCGAAAATCTGGTTTTTTGTGCCTAAAATATCTGTCACGAGGGTGTTTGCATCACAGTTTTCAATCTCTGAATTTATGCTGAATTGTGTTGTATTGAATTCGTAACTGCCGTTTGATTTGATTTTTCCGCCTGCAATATCAAAAAGTATATCGTTAAAAATAAAAATGCCGTCTTGCGTATGCTTAAAATTGCCCTTAAAGTTGTATGCTTTAATGTTATTGTAGACAATTTCATCCGCACTGAATCTGCCGTTTTTAATTTCAAAATCAAGCGGGGTGAGAAGTATTTCCTGTTTCGCCGTAGGATCTGTTGACTTGTTTGCTTTTGAAAATTTTGACAAACCTGTTATAAAATTATTCAAATTAAGAGTTTTTGAACTTAGCTGCGCATTATTTATAACAAGCGGCAGATTGGTTTTATTTACAATTTCCGCAGCCACTTTTAAATCAGAACCCATTCCGACTGCATCAAAAACAGCGGTGACTATATTTTCATCAAATGTAAGGTCAATATCCTTAATTTGTGATTCATAAAGCGGAACATCGATATTTGAAAATTTCAGTTTTCCTCTGGCTTTTGGCTTGGTAACTATACCGTTTACGGTCATATCCGAAATAAATGTACCATGTTTTAAAATGGATTTTTTAAAACATATATTCAAAAGCCTTGCTGGAGCAGGATTTGGAGTATAAATTTTTAAATTATTCAAATAAAGACTGTCTTTTAAACTCTTAACTCTGCCCGAAATTTTTAGCATCTGATACGGGGTTTCTTTCTTATTTAAAGAAAGAATATATTTCTGATACTGTATATTTTTAATATTTATTTCATCATCATCAAAATCAATTCTGGATATTATTTCTCTTTTGCTGTCAATATCTCCGATATCAGAGCCCATATAATACAAATCAACTCCCGGGTTTAAAACGGCATTTGCAAAAAGAGTATAATCATCAGGCATCCCGCGCAATCTTGCTTTTAAGGTAAATTCTCCTTTTGTTTTAAGAGGAAATTGCAGCATAGGATTAAGCAGCTTATCAAGGCTTTCTTCATTCAGATTGGTAGATAAAAATACATCAAATTTCGGCTCTTTTGTATCATAATCATCAAGTGCAGCATCAAGAAGAATCGGGGTATGCCCCCAGCTCATATTTAAGGCATTTAATTTAAGATCGTTATCTGAAAATCTTATATCTCCGCTGTTTAAATTTACGGGCAGGTCTCTTTTTTTATCAAACACGGAAATATTATTAAAATAAGCATTTCCTCTAAAACCTGTTTTGTTATAGAAAAAATCACCGTTAAAGTATCCCTTAAATTCATCAAAATCATTTAGTACCTTTTTCAGGTTTTTATTATTAATAAGCTCCCCAATCCCTGTAATTTTAGCAAACGGGAAGGAGAGGAGCTTAAAATTAAGATTCGGAATAAAAACATCATCAAAAATTTTATCTATATCCCCGCCTGTAATAATATCAGCATCCCAGAGAGAGGTTTTCAATTTGTTGAATATAATTTTTTGTTCTTTAAATTTTATATCGCCCGAATGGAAAAATATATCGGAAGCCTTGTGGTTTAAACCTACAGCCCAGCCCTCAAGAGTAAATTTTTTCATATCAATAACGGTATCACCGGGGTTAATTCTGCCTTTTGCTCTAATGTTTGCTGCAAATTTAAAGTTTATTCTGTTTAAAAATTCATACAATTCAGGAGTGATTTTATTTTTAGATTGAAAACCTTCCTGATTATCATAGAAAAATCTGTATAAATCATGTGAAGATGCTGATTTTGTTTTAAAGGTTAAATCTACAATTTGCGGCTGCTCGGAACGTATTTTTGAGGCCTTAAAATCGGGAGTAACCGTACCCTGCATTGTAAATGGCGAAGAATAAAGATCTGCATTAAGGTTTAATGTTACAAAATCTTCAAAATCAAGAGTGCCGTTAACTTTTGAAGCTTTAATTTCAGGAAAAATATCAATAGTGTTATTTTTAAACGTTATCGTGCCTTTGGCCTTCATATCATCAGAAGGCTCAAGACTGCTTAAATCTTCAATATCTCCCATATTAGATGTTTTTCCCCACAAGCGCATATTAAAATCAATATTACCCTTCGGGTTTTGATAGGCATCCAAAAAGGAGCCGCCGTTCAGCAAATTTAAAATAAGAGGGCTCGTTTTTACAACATTTAAAGCTTTAAGCGAGTTAACATCAAAAATTCTGACATATAAATCCAGATTGCCGTCCACATTTGATTTGCCGTCTATTTTTATTTTTGCGCCTTCAACAATACCTGTAGTATTATCAAAAATTATATTTTTATCATCAAAAATAAGATTTAAATTGCCGTTATAAAGTGTTGTATTCAGGCCGTTTAGAGATGCGATGCCGTTTTTTGTTCTAAAAAAGCCGTTTAATTTTGCACTTTCCCTTGTACCCTCAGTTTTAAGAGATATCTGTCCGTTGCCTTTAACCTTCATTAAAGGCAGAGGTCCCAATTGAAAACCAAAAATTTTATGAATAGGGATTAAAAGCTTGTGAGCAAATTCAATATCAACAGAAGAAGTAGACTGTATATCAAATTTTGCAACAGGCAGTTCTTTAATCTCCGTCTGCCCGAGCACAACAAGCTTTTCATCATTGGGACAATTTGCATTCACCTTAATATTAACATCTGAGCCGTTGAATTTAATTTCAGCAGTTGAAGTTTTAGAATTTTTAGGTCTTTCCGATATATAAATATCTTCAAAAAGAACAAAACCGTACATATTAGGGTATCTGAAACGGTCTTTTAGTTGAAATTCAGCATTTACGAGAGCATTGGCATTATATTTTTTTAAATTCGGAATATAATCCTGCTGCATTTTGATTAAATAATCGGGCGCTGCTTTTAAAAGCTCATTCAGGGATGAGTTTTTAATTTTAAAGGTAATATCGGGGTTAATATTTGATAAATTTGAAACATTTTTTAATGTTCCATGTGCTTCAATATTGATATCAGGCTTTATAAAATTAAATTTATCAATAAAAACTTCATCCTTTTTAAAGCTCAGTGTGCTTAAAAGAGTGCTTTTTCCCTTAATATCAATATAGTTATCGTGATTGTTTTTAAAAATTTGTATAAAGAGATTTTCCATGGAAAGATTGAAATTGAGTGGATTTCGGGTATCCTCCGCAGCTAATGCCGGTGTTATGATAAGACTACCCGTGCCTTTTACAGACCTTATGTCTTTTGAAACAAATTCAAAAATATAAGGGTGAAACATTGAAAAATCAATGTTTTTTAAAGCAAGCTCAAGTTTATAATCTTTAAAATCAAGATTTTTATTAAGCGGGAATTTTAATTTTATATCAAAAGCATAAGGTGATACGACGGTTTTTCCTCTGCGGGAAAGCTTTATTATACCTTTTGTTTTAATATCGGCGTATGAATTAAGATTAAATTCCGTAGAAACCAAATCCTCACCCGAAATTTCAGCGACCGTTAGATTAATATTATCAATGCAGTTGATATCATACTTATCAATCAAAACCACAGCACTTTTTGCGGCAAATACAAAAGGAAATTTTGAATCATTTTTAAAATATTTTTCAAAATTAAAACTTCCGTCTTTATAACGTTCAATATTCAGCTTAAAATCAGACGATTCCACTTTTTTAAATTCAATTTTTTTAAAAACAAGAGGAATGATTTTTATTTTTACATCAGCATCTTTAACAGATAAAAGTTCTTTGTTATCAGGCGCTTTAAGGTTAATTAAATTTGATTTTATATTTAGGCATAAATCAAAAGTGCTTGTAATTTCAGGCTCATCAAGATTTAAAATAAGCCCTGTTGTTTTGTTTAAATTTTCCTGTAATTTTTCAGGATTTAAAAACGGAGAAATAACCTGCCCTAAATGCACATAAAAAAGCACACAAAAAACAAAGAGTACGCAAAACAGAATATTCATAACTCTTAATACGGTTTTTATTTTTGACGGTATAATTTCTTTGTTGTCTTTTTCCATAAAAAAATTATAAAACATGCAGAGCTTTTTTTGCAAAAAATGAAAAATAGCTTAAAATATATATTATGACAAAGAAAATTTTAATTAATATTTTTATATTCTTTTTAACAATATTCATGTTTTTACAATACGGTAAAAAAGCTTTTGCTGCCGTACATTTCGAGAACAGTTCCGTAATTTCAAAAGATGTTTTAATACAGGCATATCCCGTTAAAACAATCTCAACCGCCGCATTAAATGAAGGGGACTTTGTATATTTTATTGTACCGAGCGATTTTTGGGGCTATGAAGTTAATATTCTTCCAAAAAATACAAAACTCAGGGGTTATGTAGAAATGTTAAAAATGCCCGTTAAAGGCATAAACGCTGCCATGGTTATAAAAATAAAAGAAGCAATTTATCCTGACGGCACAATAAGAAGAATGAATGCAACGGTAATGCACAACAATTCAAGGCAAATCGGGGGAAATTTAACTCCCCCTGCCTCATATAATAAAATAATACACCCGAGAAAAGGGCAATACTGGAAAGGTGCCGGAGTACTGCAATACGTACCGAGCGGAGATTATGAAATGGGTATTCACATTACGCTTCCGACAAACGAGGCTGTTTTTATCATACTTGATGAAGATTTTGACTGCACACAGGAAGGTATTTCAAGAGATGAAATGTTTCAAGGTTGATAAATTGTAACAATTATTCGTAATTTAAAAATTTGTATTATACTTATAATTGTTAAATTCTGGGAAAATAACGCTATTTATTAAAGAGGAGGACAATTTTTATGAAGACAAATTTAAATAATTTTGTTATAGCAGCACTCATTGCAGTTCTTGCAAATACAGGATGTGTTTACGCTGCAAATTATTCTTACTCTCAAAACACAGGAAACAGCACCGGAGCGCTTCAAGGACAGGTTGTATATGTTCCTGCAGGAATTACAGCCCCCGCAATTTTATCCGCACCCATAAATTCCGAAACAATGAGTGTAGGTTCGCCCGTAAGCGTCACTCTTCCGAATGCAATTACATATAACGGAAAAACCATCGCACAAAAAGGAAGCGTGCTTTCAGGAACTGTCGTAAAATGCAAAAAAGCCGGAATAGGAAACAGAAACGGACAGGTGCAGGTTATTTTCAATAACTTAAGAACCCCTCAAGGGTATAATATCGCAATAAATGCCGTATTTAAAACAGAAGATAACTCAGGAATCTTAAAAGGCGGAACAAAGCTCGACAGCACAAAAGATTATGCTAAAAATACAGCCGTAGGTGCAGGTGCCGGAGCCGCATTGGGCACTGCAATGGGCGCATTATCAGGCGGTTCCGTAGGCAGAGGCGCTGTATACGGAACTGCGGTAGGTGCAGGAATCGGCGTTGCAAATGCCGCAAGACAAAAGGGAGAGAATGTGAGCATCCCTGCAAACGTAATGCTTGATGTATATTTTACACAGCCTATAACTGTTTCCGCACCTAATGTATACAACTATTAAAGATAAGAAAAAAGATTAGTAGACTCGGGTATTTTATTTATTAAGAATGTGTAATAAAAAATAATCAAACACATAAATTAACGGAACAATATGACACAAATTAGCAGTAAATTTGATTTTGAGGATTTAGACAATTCAACGGAAACGGGGTTAAAAACCCTGCCGAATACCTTTGATGATTCAAAGGATGAAATGTCATTCATAAAATCTTTAATTATATCTTTAATATTACATCCTCTGTGTGTATTTTTAATCTGGCTTATCGTAATAGGGCTTACATTCCTCGGGCTTATTATTCCGCAAGCTGACAGACCGGATTGGAAAAAGAAGGACTTGGAATTTGTTATTGTAACAAATGAAGCTGAGCCCATCAATAAAAACACAAAATACAGATCGGACAGAAATTCAAGAGCAGGCGGAAAGCACGACCCGAATAAAAAAGTATCCGAGCCTTCTCCTTCTCCAAGTCCGGCACCAAAAGCGGCAACTCCCGCTCCGGCTCCGGCACCTGCTCCGCAAAAACCCGTACAGAAGGCGCAGCCTAAACCCGCTCCCCAGCCTGTTCAAAAACCGGTGCAAAAACCAAAACCTGCTCCGGCAAAACCGTCGCAGGCACAGGCGCCCGTTCAAAGACCTGTTTATAAACCGACAGCAGAGCCTCCAAAACCATCTATGCCAAAACTTGCAACAGCACCAAAAAGTCCTTTTAGCGTTGCTGTTCCAAAAACAAATGCTCCCGTCGGACCGAGACCTATGGCAGGAAGCGGCACTACGGCTGGCACTCCGTCTTCAGGCAGAGGCAAAACCGGCGGCACAGGTTCAGGAAGCTATATGCCTTCTCCGCAGCTATCTCCTTCAAGAGGCAGCGGCTCCGGAAGCGGTTCAAGAGGTACAAGCTCAAATGCCGCAAGAGGAACAGGCGGATACGGTACGGGCAATATGGGAAATCCGGGCCCCGGTAATCCTTCAGGCCCTCCCGGTATAGATGCTATAAAATCTCCAAACTGGGGTCCTTATATGAGAGATTTAGAACGCAGAATCAAACAAAATTGGAACCCGCCGAAGGGAGATGCTTCAAAACGTGTAGTAGTATTATTCAGGATAGGACGAGACGGCAGACTTTTATCCATCAGAATAGGAAGAAGTTCAGGTTCCGTTTCAAATGATGATGCCGCAAAAGCTGCAATTGAGCTCACCGCTCCTTTTAAGCCTCTTCCTCCCGAATTTAAAGGAAACAGTATAGATATCGAGTTTACGTTTGATTATAACGTGCTCGGCGCAAGTTACAGATAACAATTAGAAAATAAAGGATAAAATTATGGATTTACTTTTTGAATCAATTAAGATGGATTGGCCGGTTTTAACACCAATATTTATATGTTCAATTCTGGTGGTTGCGGTTGCAATTAACAAAATTATTTACTACAAGCAGAATGAAAGAAATATAGGCGAATTCATTCAGAGCCTTCAAAAAGCACTTGCAAAAAACAATATAGGTGCCGCACAAAGAATTTCCGTACAGCTCGGCGGAATAATTTCAGAGATGGTAGATGAAGGTTTGAGAATTTATACCGAACAAAGATCAGGCTTTTCAAGAGCTTACGATATATCAAGCTCTTTAGCTACAAGAAAACTTGAAAAAGGCTTAAATATCTTAGGTACAATCGGCGGTGTAGCTCCGTTTCTGGGGTTATTCGGAACGGTTGTAAGAATTCTTTATACATTTCAGGATTTAGCAGTGCAGGGAAACCAGTCTGCAGCCGTTGCAACAGGTATTGCATCCGCCCTTATAGCTACAGCCTTCGGTCTTGGCGTTGCAATTATTGCGGTTGTTTTATACAACTACTTCCAGAGCGTTGTTACCCGCTTTGAATCAGACTTTAAATTAATTAAACTCGTATTTTTAAGCTTTATTGATTCTGATGAAGAAGTAAAAATGTCAGATGCGGGTTCATTATCACTATAAATTTAAAAAGGACACAAAATGGCAATCAGAACCACAGGCAGAGGGGAAGACGAAAAACGTTCAACCTTTAATGAAATAAACATAACACCTTTGACGGATATTTTCCTTGTATTGTTAATTATTATGATGGTAATTGCACCGAGTTTTCAATCAATGGATAACAATATTAAAATGCCCGAAGTTAATTCAGGAGTTGCTGTTGAAGAAAAAAATGCAACAGTTTCCTTAACAAAGGAGGGGAAATTCTTCTTAAACGGCGAAAAAGTGGATGATGAAGACATTTTAACCGAAAAACTTGTTTATATTGCCGATAATGCGGCGGCCGATGATAAAAAAGAAGTCGTTGTAAAAGCGGATACACAGGCAAAAAGCTCTGAAATTATGAAAATAATGAGAGCGGCACAGGCGGCAGGTTTTGAAAAACTGATTGTTGCAGGCGAGCCTCTGTCTAAAAAAGAGCAGGAAAAACTCAGACAGGACAATACTGAAGATTTAGAAAATCAAGGATAATACGATAATGAAAAGACAGACCTTTAATGAAATAAACATAACACCTTTGACGGATATTTTCCTTGTTTTGTTAATTATTATGATGGTAATTGCACCGATGCTTGACCAGCAGGGGCTGAATCTTTCAATTCCCGAGTATGTTGAAAAAACAGATGATATGCCGGATGAAAATAAGGTTTTAACCGTAACTGTAACGGATGATAACAGATATATTATAGGGGAAGATGAGGTGCCCGAAAAAATGCTTGCAAAAGTATTAAAAGAGCAATCAAAAATATTCAGCGCGGGGCTTATGATACAGGCTGACGGAAACAGCGACCACGGTGCGGTTGTTAAATTGATGGATACCGCAAGAAATACAGGTATAAACAGTATATCCATAACGGAAATTTAAAAGTAAGGTTTTAAACTATTTGGAAGAAAGAAGCAAAAAGTGAGTATGAATTTTAAGAATTTTTTAAATAATACCAACCCTGAAAAATTAAAAACATTCAAAAAGGCGGGAATAATTACAGGCTCAATCATTGCAGTATTATACCTTGCATTTTTAATTGTGCCTCATTTTATAAATCTTAATAACTTTATGCCGATGATAAGCAGCGAGGTTGAAAAACTCAGCGGCTTCAAGCTTTCAACGGAAAAGCCCAAATTATCTACAACGCTGAAACTGGGGGTAAAAATCAAAGCAGAGAATGTGATTTTGAATTATAAAGATGATACTCCGCTTGCAGTTCTAAAAAAACCTGAAATTGAAATAAATCTGCCTTCTATTTTAATCGGGCACATTAATTTAGATAAAATTAAAGCCGATGAATTCAATATATATCTCACATTTAATAAAAATAAACAATATACAGTGATGGAATATATTGACAATATTATTAAAAATACTGTTCCTGATGAAGAAACTAACGTAAAAAAAGATGAGGCGGATTTTAATTTCCCTATTGAAATCAGAAATATTAACATTAAAGCAGGAAAAATTGCACTTCACCTAAAAGACGAAAATGTTAATAAAACCTATCTTACACAGTTAAATAATTCAATTTTAACAATGAAATCCCTTCAAGGACCTTTAAGAATTAAAACGGAAGGGTTTACGGGAATTGAAGACAGCAATATTCATTTTGCAAATTTTGACATAGATATTAAAACAAAACTGCCGAAAATTGATGCCGCAAACACTGTTCAGCCTGCTCAAACCGCAGAAACTCAGGAATTTGAACTTAACTTTAACCCGTTTAAAACACTTGAAGACTTTAATTTAAGAACGGATATTTTTGCACACTTGAATATTAAAGATATTGAAAATTTCAGAGCAAACGGGGATGTTAATATCGGTAAATTCAGCCTGAAATTAGGCAATATCCAGCTTCCTGAAAGTTATTTAAATATTAATTTTAAGGACAGAACTATAAATTTAGATTCAAAAGCATATGTTTCGGATAAAGAATTTTTACAAACAAAAAGCAGCATTGCAACAGGTAAAAAATCAAAATTGGATTTAAATTTAAATACGGAAAAAATTACGTTAAAAAGCCTGAAAGACCTGATTGGCGCTATTTTAGATATCTGCTGTATTGAAAATGATATAAAAAATATGACAGCAGGCGGATATATCAATGGTAATTTTGATTTAAACACAGATTTTAAAAGAATAAAATCAAACGGTGAATTCAGACTCATAGACGGAAACATAGCCTATTCAAAGGCAGGTTTTGTTTTGAGCGGAATGAAGGCTTTCCTTGACTTTTCCGATAATGCCTTAAATATCAAGGATACAAGCGCTTTTGTAAACGGTGCAAAATTTGATATAAAAGGTGAAATTGCCCAGAATGCGGATATTAATTTAACCGTAAAATCAGACCCGTTAAAAATCAAAGATTTAATTAACCTTGCAAGCGAATTCAAACTTGTTAATAAAAAAGATATTGCAGACTTTGAATTTAAAGACGGCGCTTTAACCGTTGCATTAAATGTTATTGGTGATTTTAAAAATATTAAGCCGAAAGCCGATGTCAATTTAAATAATTTCAAAATGCTTGTAAAAAGCGCCAAAATGCCCATAAGTATTGATGATATTAATATTACGGCAAGGCCTAAAGATAAAGATGATATGGATGCTGTCATAGCTGTTTCAAACATAAAGGCTTCCATGGAAGAGCCAAAAATCAATTTCAATGCGCCGAATGTAAAAATTACCGCGGATATGACAAATATTGAAATCAAGCCTGCTTCTGCACTTTTAGAGGGAACATCGGTTAACGTATCGGGCGGTATAAAAAATTATATGAAATCCCCTGAATTAAATATAAAGATTAACGGAAATGTACACCCGAATACGGTTTATGCCTTTATACCCGATGAAATGAGAACAGGCATAACCCATAAGGGTTTAATGCCCTATGAGGCTTTAATTTCAGGCGGAATTGATAATATAAAAATAGCAGGAAATTTAAAAACAAATGCCTCAAATTATATAAGCATAATAAATATCCCTTCAACAACCGGTCAGGAAAATACTCTGAGTATTGATATGGCGCTGAAAAATGACATTCTGGATTTAACGGAAATAAGCGCAAAATCGCCGCATGGCAAGCTTGCAACAATAAAGGGGCAGATAAAAAATATTTATGCAGCAGAGCCTGTGCTTT
Organism: Candidatus Gastranaerophilales bacterium; assembly: GCA_910587055.1. GTDB lineage: Bacteria > Cyanobacteriota > Vampirovibrionia > Gastranaerophilales > Gastranaerophilaceae > MGBC122484. Next base: position 64,172 of record CAJUKY010000002.1, on the reverse strand, counting down.
CAAATTTAAATATAAATATTCCAAACAAGCTGACTGTTATTATCCCGCCCTTGTTTGATACAAGTTTAAATATCATAGGAGATATTTCTCTGCAGGGCAAAGCTTTTTCGCCCGATATTACAGGATATGCCAATATTGATAATTTAAAATACCCTGATTACGGACTCACGCTTGAAACACTTGCTTTAAATTTTAATAAAACCATAATTACCGCAAAAGCAAATAATATAAAGGTTGCAAATTCTGATTTTTCAGGAGATGCGGATATTTCAACCAATTTCTTAAAGGGCGTTTTTATAAACAGTTTAAATTACAATTCAGGTTATATGGATACAGATGCCCTGATTGCACTTGCCGATAAGGTTATGAAATCCATGCCCGCACCGGCGCCCGCTGTTTCAAGCGCAAATAATGCTTCTTCAGCTGATTTAGGAATTGTTATTAAAAACGGCGGCGGAAAAATTGCAAAGTTAAAATCCGGCACTCTGATAATCGAGAACATAAATTACGACCACAAACTCACGGATAATGTTTACTATTTGAATAATTTAAATGCCGCTTTTGCACAAGGGACAGCATCCGGAAATGTTTCATACAATATTATGAACGGAAAAATTGCAGCTGATATGGGGGCTGAAAACATTTCACTAAAAGAAGCGGCAAAACAATTTATCGGGATAGACTTAGTCAGAAGCGGAACATTGCAGGGAAATGCCAAAGTAACTCTGTCAGGCGCTACTTTGGAAGAGCAGATAAGAACATTAAACGGAACCGTTAAATTTGAAGTACGCGACGGTGAATACGGCGAGAGCATAAGTTTTGCCAGGTTTATAAACGCTGCAAATGTTTTAAATCTCGGAACATTCAGCTCAATTTTAAATACAATAACGGCAAAGGTAAATTCCTTTAATACACAGGAATTTAAAAATATCGACGGGCTTTTGAACTTTAATAACGGTGTTGCAAGCGTTTCAAGCTTTAAATCCCAGGGGCCGAATATGAGCCTTGCTGCAAACGGTACCTACAATCTTTTAAATAACTATGCAAATTTAAAGATAACAGGAAAGGTATCTTCAAAAGTAGCAGATGCGCTTGGCAATTTAGGAACAAACAAGCTTCAAAGCACGGTAGAAAAAGCTGCAGCTGCTGCAGAAAAAACCATCAATAAAGCTGTGGATACATTAACCGAAAAATACAGAGAAAATAAAGCGGTTCAAGCAGGACTTGCAATTTTAGGGGGCTTAAAAAATTCAGCAGGAACAGGGGGAGCACAAACAAATACTGCATCTGAAAATACCTCTGAAACAGCTCAGCCAAAAACTGCAGGCCAGATTGTCACTTCAATGATAAAAGAAAAAGTAAATCCTTTATTCGGAACAATTTCTGCAGCCGACATAGCAAATATTCCTGCTCTTTCAACAAATGAAAGCGAAAATACAAAGAATTTTCAGGTTATAATAAACGGGCTTATAACAAACCCGAAATCAATAAAATCACTAAAATTCCAACCGGATAACAGCATAAGCAGCGAAACAAATGCCGAATCAATTCAATAGTTTACGCCGCCTTTTGCTGACTGTTTGTATATGAAACCTGTCCGAGAGTTGAAAGATAAGGCATCTGGTTATTAATGGTATCTTCGCTTGCAAGAATTGCATAAACAGGCTTATTGGAGAATACATGACGTGCTGCAGCCTGAATATCTGCAGGGGTCATATTATCAATAGCCTTTACGTATTCATCCATTCTTTTGATACCGTATGGCTGATTTATATTCATTGCAAGAAGCGCGGTTTTTGAATACGGAAGCTCTGTCTGCCTTGCATATTTTTGTTTTAAAAGCATTTTAGCACTTTCAAGCTCCTCTGCACTTACAGGCTCATTCATAAGCTTTTGCACATGAGCTTCAAAACCGTCAAGCGATTTTTGAAGATTATCATATTTTACATCATTTTGCTTTTTATCATCCGTTGTGGATAAAATTGAAAGCGTCAAAACGCCCGTATCTTCAAAAGACTGAACAGAGCTTGAAACACGGTAGGCAAGTTTTTGTTTTTCCCTTAAATCCTGAAACAGTCTTGAAGAAGGTGAACCGCCGAGAATTGTATTCAAAAGTTCAAATTTTACTTCATCCTGAATATTACCGCTCATTTTAAAAGAATAAGTTTTATCAATCTGTGCCTGATTTCTTTCTTCCGTATCTATAAGCACTTTTGAAGTTGTATTTGCCTGAAAACGGTTATAAATGGGTACATAGGCAGGGAATAATTTTTGAAATTTCTTACCGTTTGTGTTAACCGCCGAAAATACCTGTTTTTCAAGCAGCTGATTACTCTTAAAAGGAGCGCTTGCAACAAAAGCAGAAGTTGAATTTTGCATCATACTGTTGTAATGCTCAATTACATCATTTAAAGTCAACGTTTGAAGACCTTCAAGAATTATTTCGGGTTTTGCAAAATAATCGCCGAATAATTCATCAAGGATACTGTCTGATGTGTCTTTATTTAAAGAAGAAATAAGCGCAATTAAATCATTCTTTACCTTTTGAAAATCCTCTTCCGTAAAACGAGGATTAAAAAGCGCATCTTTCATAGTGCTTATAGCATTTGGCACACCGTCTTCAAGACAATCGGCGCTCAATGTAATCTGAAAACCGTTAGCATCGGCAGCAAAAGATATGCCGTTTAATTCTGCATCGGATATAAATTCATCTCTGCTTTTTGTTTTCGTACCGTTATTTAAAAGTTCCGTTAAAACATAAGATGTCGCAGGGTTTTTAGGTACAGATGTTTTTGAAGTTAAAACCCACTGAAGATAGCAGGGTTCTGTCGGATAATCATTTAAAACAACATGTGTGTTATCGGGCAGAATAGCTTCCTTAACATCGGTTGTTGTTATCTGTTTTGAACCGAAAGATATCTGAGAAGCCGCAATATTATTTGAATTTACGGTTTTATTTATCGGATTATAAGTTTTTGCCGGGTCATTTTGCGCCGCATTTCTTGCATTGTAGTTATATAGAGAATATTTGCTGTTTTTATAATTTGCCATAATGTCATTCTGCGAAACATTCATGGGGTGAACCACGGCAATTGATGCCCTGTTTAAATCCACAAAATTCTTTGCCGCCATTTGAATGTCATACGGGGTTAGTGCATTAATTGCATTTTTATAATCGGAGATTGAATTAAAATCACCGTCTATAAGACTTGTGCCGATTGTATCGCATATTGAAGAAGAATTTTGAAATAAGGTTGCGGAAGATTTTAGCAGATTATTTTTGATTACCTGCATTTCGCGATCAGTCGGAGGATTAACACTTAAATCCTCAATAGTTGAATAAAATGCATCAAGTGCTTCCTGTTCTTTTTTTGGCGGAGCAATTATCTGGAATAAAAATGCCTGCGGGTCTTCGGGCTTCAAGCCCACTTTTTGCATTTGAAAATCAGCATAGGCATTAAGCGGTTCAAGCGCCGTTGTAAGCCTTGAATTCACGCTTCCTGTTAAAAGACACCCCAGAGCCGAAGTTGCAATATTTGATTTAAAATCGCCTGCTACAGGCCCTGCAAAAGCTGCAAGAATTGATGTAAAATTATCCGTCGGAGATTTATAATCCGCGCGCACGGAAGAAGTTATCGGGGTAAGAGTTTCCGTTGTCCTGAGCTCGGAGGCATTCGGCACAGCTTTTTGCGTAAAGTTTTTAGAAATTAATTCCATTGTCTGCACAGGGTCAACATCACCCACAACAACCGTTGTAAGGTTATCCGGCGTATAATGCCTTTGATAATAATCGGTTACTTTTTGTTTATCAAGAGAATTAACGGTAGAAATTGAACCTGCTACAAGGTTGCTTGAATCTGATTTAATCTGAAAAAGATTTCTTATAACATCGTTTGCGGCAACCGTCAGCATACTGTCATTTACCATGCTTATTTCAGATGTAACAGGCCCTTTTTCCTTTTCTATCATATCTTCAGGGAAAAGCGGACGCGCTATCATATCTGCATGCATTTCAATGGTTTTCTTTAAATCTTCATCAGACATCAGTGCCGATTCAATATAATAATCCGTCTGTGCGTAGTCAGTAGAAGCATTTGTGGATGAGCCCATTTTTGCAACTTCTTTAAAGAATTGCCCCGGGGCAAGATTTTCACTGCCGTTAAAAAGATTGTGTTCAATAAAATGGCTTATGCCTCTAATGGGGTCAGTTTCATTCATTGAGCCAGAATTTACAAAGGTTTTAACGATTGTGGAGCCTTTTTTTGGCATGATTGCAACTTTTTGCCCGTTTTGCAGCATGTAAAGATGTATATCATCGCCGTACGGTGTTTTTTGAGTACCCAGAGCAGTGTATGAGACCGGCAAATTCGGATTTACAACATTATTATAAAGCCCTAAAATCGGATTAGAAGCAGAATTCTGCGGAGCCTGAGCATAATAATAACCCGCAGGCTGTACATAAGAATTATTTGCAGAGTTTGCAGGATATGCCTGAGGATATCCTCCGTTTTGCGGTGCATAAGCATACGGAGCGCCGTAGCCCCCCTGACCATTTTGTAAAATATACGGCTGATTATTAATATAATTATTCATAAAAAACACTTTACTTATTATAATTAAAACTCTGAAAATAAAAATATTGCATAAATTTAAAGAATTATATTAAGCTTTTTTAAGTAAAAATTTTATAAATAAAACTGCAAGGAAGTGCAATTTTTTATTGTTTAAAGTATTATTTAGGTATCTTTGCTTATAAAATAAAAAGCAAAAAGATTAAAGGATAAGCTATGGTGATAAAAGAAAAAATACTGGGAATGCCCAGAGCATTAACTTATTATAATTATTTCCCTTTTTTATACGGATTTTTTACGAAACTGGGTTTTGAAATTATATTATCAAACCCGACAACAAAAAAGACCCTTGTAGAAGGAGCGGGTCTCGTTGTAACAGAAACATGCCTTCCGATAAAAGTTTATGTAGGTCATGTGTTAAACCTGCTTGAAAAAGGGGTTAAAAATATTTTTGTACCGTCTATTCAATCGGTGGCGCCAAAAATTTACAATTGCTCCAAAATAAGAGGGCTTCCCGATTTAATAAGAAACGTTGTTAAAGGAGATTATAATTTGATTGAGGCTACCCTTGATAAATCAGAAAAAAATCTCGGATTGTTTGAATTTTTAAAACAGGCAGTTGAGCCTTTCGGAATAAATAATGAAGAGCAAATAAGGGCTGCCTTAAGAGCAGGCTTTGTACTTCACAATAATTTCAGAGTAATGATGCAGCACAACCTGACCTATGATGAGGCATTAAAAAATGCAAAAGACGGCAAAGTTGTGATTAATTCAAACCGGGATGAAAATAAGGGTATAAATGTAGCTCTTGTAGCGCACGGGTACAATATCTACGATAAAAGAGTATGTATGGACATATTCAAAAAATTAAAAGATCTCGGCGTAAATGTTTTCAGTGCGCTTCAATTAACAGATGAAGAATTAAAAGACGGAATTAACACTCTTGAAGCTGAAATGTACTGGGCAAACCAGCTTGAAATGACAGGAGCTGCGGGGCATTATTTAAAGAAAGACTCAATTGACGGACTTATTACAATCACAGCCTTTGGCTGCGGGCCTGATTCTTTAATGATTGAAGACATTAAAAGAAAGGCTAAGAATTTTAATAAACCTTTACTTAACTTAACAATAGACGAGCATACAGGCGAAGCAGGCTTTGTTACACGCTTAGAAGCTTTTTGCGATATGCTTTACCGCAAAAAGCGTACGCTCGGCAGTAAAAAAGATAAAAAAGAATTTGCTTATTCTTCTTCAATGTCCTCATAGCCTTCTTCTTCAAGAATGGCTTGAGATACAAGGTTAAATTCTTCATCATCTTCAATTGTTTCAAAAACATATTCGGAAGCATCCTGTTTTAATCTCATCAGGATAACTTCGCATTCTTCTTCCTCTAAATCTTCATCAACGGGAAGCAAAAGCGCATAATCAAAATCATTTACGGTTACAATATCAAGAAGCTTTAAACTTACTTCTTCACCGTCTTCACCAATAGTTTTAATTACCTGCAGCTCCCTTTTATCCATATCGTCAAATCTGCCCATATTAATCTCCTAAATAATCTTCTAAAATTATAGCAGCGCTTCTCATATCGACAAGCCCTTTGTTTTTTGTAAATTTCACTTTTTCTTTTTTCAGCATTTCTTCCGCCTGAAAAGATGTGAGTCTTTCATCCCAGTATATTATCTCATATTTTTCTTTTAAGGGCTCAATAAAATCCATATTTTTCTGCGCCTGAAAACCGAATGTTCCATCCATATTATAAGGAACTCCGACAACAATTTTTTGCACATTATAGATTTTACAGTATTCTTCAATAGCATCAAGCGCTTTTTTATCGTTTTCTCTTAAAATAAGCTCCGTTTTTGACACAAAAATACCGAAGGGATCGGAAAATGCTGCCCCTATTCTTTTATCACCGATATCAAGCGCCATAATTCTATTTAATTTGTCCATTTTTTCTCAATTAATTCTAACATTTTTTTTGAATTAAAATCAAAATATTTAAACTTTTTTCTTTCAAAAAATATATTTCTTTTATCTTTGCTTTCTTTTAATTCCTCAAGTTCAAGGAAAAATTCATAAACACTTCTTTGAATTGAAAACTCGAAAAAACCCTTTAATAGCTCATCTTCAAGATATATGGAAGAAAAAAGCGAGGTTAAATTTTTAAACCCGAGAGATTTAAAGAAAAAACTTTGGTACAAAAAACGTTTCTTTAAAATTTTATAAAGAGAAGTATTTTTGTAATTTAAAATAAAATCAGATGTTAATTTATCAAAATCTTCAAAATTTTCTTCTTTAAGCATGCAGATTTTATCAATTAAATCCGTTAATTCAGGGTATTTTGAAGAATATTTAAAAAACCATTTTGAAGTATATTCTGATCCTGTAGCGTATTTCAAATTTGCATTTGATAAATTAAACGGCGTAAGATTATTCTTAATAAATTCTTCAACGGGAATATCCAGCGACTCGATGTCATATGTCAGCTGGCGCCAGCAAAGAAGCTCATACGGGATATAACTTTTATTTTGAAGTGCAAAATCAATTGATTCGTCAATTAAAGACTTTGCGAAATGTAAATCAAGCGGAACTTTTTCAGAATCCTTAAAAAATCTTAATATAATTTTATCGTATTCCGCTCTCGTGATATTTGAAAGCCCGAAACAGGATACAGGACCCGTTTCAAGATTAAAAACCGCAAAAAATGTTGAAATTGCGCCGTTGTCATACAGTCTTGAAAAAATAAGCGAAAAATTTGATTCTCCGTCAATTGATGAAACAAGAAATTCAAAAGGACGCGAAGTTTTAAAAAGTTCTTTGTAATATTCAAGCGTTGTTATGTTTTTTCTAAGACCCGCTATTCTTAATTCATTTTTAATTTTTTTTGAAAGAGAAATTATAAGGGGGTCATTTGACGATTTTATAAGCCAGTCAAGCGGAGCAAAACTTAAATAAGACTTTGATTTTAAAAGTCCTTTTATGCAGGTCTTAAGCGCATCGGTATCCGTCACGGAATAAATAAGCGGAATTAAAATATTTGCAAGGTGATCAGATGTATAATCTTTTATAATTGTATCAAGCAAAATAGCTCTGTCGCCCTCATTTATCCCAAAATAAAAATCAAGAAAATCAATCTGTGCTTCAGGATTTACTTCTGCCAGTTTTAAAAATTTTTCAGTTTCAGAATCAATTGCCGCATCCGGGTTTTCAACATATGAATGAATCATATTCATATCAACAGGAATTCCTGCCTGATTTAGGATATTAATTAAAAAAAGTTTTTTTTCATCAGATACGGAAGGCTTTTCAAGAAAAACAAATACGCATTTTTCAAGCACATCGCGCGCAAGATTAATGGCTAAAAGCGCAAGAACACCGTCAAAATAAGCAATGGAGCCGTTTATTTCTTTTAAAATGGTGGTGCATAAAAAAACTCTGTCTTTAATTTTTGATAATTCCGATATGGCAGATTCAACATCAGAATCAGACACATTTGAAAGCTGCCTCAATTTTGATATTTCATGTAAAATATAAGCACGCTGGCGGATTTTAGAATCTTCCATAGTTATTTATCTTTGATATCCTATTTATCCTTGATATCCCACAGAAGATTTAAAACTTTCTGTGCTTCAGCAGACATTGCACCATCCTTCAAAATTAAATACTGAACAGCAATAAGAACACATTCGGAGCATATATTTACATCAGGCCCTTTCACCATTTTGGGCACTTCCGTATTAGGACGTTTGCAAAAACTGCAATACTCAAGATTTATCGGTTCTTTTTTTTCCTGTTTCTGTTTTTTCCCAAAAGAAACTACTTTTTTATCACCGGCCAATTTATTTTCTCCGCTCAATTATTAACAATATTTAAGACTATTTTAATAAATTTTTGAAAATTTTTCCATAAATGTTACCAAAATATAACAAATCAGGGTTTTTGCCTTAATTTTTTAGCTTTGTATTGATTTAGAGCATTGTTAAACATTTTTTCTTTAAGATGGAGAGGCAGAGATTTAACATTTTCCAGAGTATTTTTTAATTTTTCAAAATCAGCTTCTTCGCTGTTATCTAAACCAATCGTTTCGTAATCTTTTTTGGTATAATAATCAGGAGTATCAGTATCAAAGGATTTTTGGGATTTTTCACCATCTGACATTTGAGATTTAATTGATGCCCAATTTTTATAATCAAATCTTATATCGGTTAATTTTAAATTCAGCCCTTCGGCATAGGGTGTATATTTTTCTATTATTTCTTTTTTAAAAAAATTTAATTCCTGAATAACAGCGGGACTTGCCGCAGATACAAAGAGAATTGAGCCTTTTAATTCATAGGGAATTGATAATTTTTCAAACTTTTTTCCTACAACATCTTTCCAGAAAGAAAAAAACATGCTGCAGGTTTTACTTTTTTCAAAAGCCTGTCCGAACCTGTTAAAGGTTCGGACAGAAGTATCTAAAATATCTGAAATTTTTGAAAATTCATCTTTCATATTGAATTTTATAAGCCCTATTTTATAAGGTTATCTTTACCTTGGCTATGCTAGGCTTTAACAGCAAGCGCTTCTGATTCAAGTTTTTTCGCCATTTGAGTTTCTTCCCACGGAACAGGAAAATCAGTTCTTCCGATATGTCCGTATGCAGCAAGTCTTGAATAGAATTTTCCGCCGTTTTTAGCAGGAAGATTTCTTAAATCAAATTGTTTAATAATTGCATTAGGTCTTAAATCAAAGTTTCTTTGAACAATTTCAGAAAGTGTTTCATCGGAAACTTTTCCCGTACCAAAGGTATCCACAAGAACAGAAACGGGGCGGCTTACACCGATTGCGTATGCAAGCTCTATTTCGCATTTTTCGGCTAAACCTGCAGCAACAATGTTTTTTGCAACCCATCTTGCAGCATATGCAGCACTTCTGTCAACTTTGGTGGGGTCTTTTCCTGAAAATGCGCCGCCGCCATGACGGGCGTATCCGCCATAAGTATCAACAATAATTTTTCTTCCGGTTAAGCCGGCGTCACCCTGAGGGCCGCCTATTACAAATCTTCCTGACGGATTAATTAAATATTTTGTGGTTGAATCCGGCTTGATTTTTTCATTTTGGAAAACATAATCAATAACATATTTAATTAAATCTTCCCTTATAATTTCCTGAACCTTTTTATTATCGGAAATACCGTTGATTTCAGGGTCATGCTGGGTTGATAAAACAATTGTGTCAATTCTGTACGGTTTTCCTTCTCTGTATTCAACAGTTACCTGAGATTTACCGTCGGGTCTTAAATAATTTACAATATGTTGTTTTCTGATTTCAGCAAGCCTGAAAGATAATCTGTGAGCCAAAGAAATAGGAAGAGGCATTAATTCGGGGGTTTCGTTGCATGCATAACCGAACATAATCCCCTGATCGCCTGCACCAATGTCATCGGTTTCGGTTGTTGAAACATCAGAATTATCGCTTCTTGTTTCAAGTGCCTTATTAACACCGCCTGCAATATCTGTTGACTGCTCATCAATGCTTGTTAAAACCGCACATGTTTTATAGTCAAATCCGCCGCCTTCTTCGCCTTTATAGCCGATGGATTTAATTGTGTTTCTTACAACGGATGGAATATCAACATAACAATTAGATGAAATTTCTCCGCAAACAAGTGCCATACCTGTTGTAACGGTAGTCTCTGCGGCAACTCTTGAATTCGGGTCACGGGTTAAAAATTCATCAAGAATAGCATCTGAAATCTGGTCGCAAACCTTATCGGGGTGCCCTTCCGTTACGGATTCAGACGTAAATAAAAAGTTTTTCAGTGTCATCTTTTTCTCCTTAATTTCTATTCAGCCGGTAAGGTTTTTAATTCCGACCCGGCAAAAAATATATTATCAAAAATATTGTATTACAAAGCTAAAAGAAAACAAGGAAAAGATGTAAAATAAATTATTCACAAAATAAAAAATAATATAGAAAAATATTCAAATGGCAGCAAAATCTTTATTTTTATAAAAATAATTGCTGTCGTCTATATATTTGTCATTTTTATTACAGGTACATATAGCCTCTTGATAAATTAAACAATCATATTAAGTTTTGAATTATTAGTTAGGCATAAATAAAAATTGCCTATTTTAATATTTTTATTTTATAATCAAGCTAAAGAATATACAAAGAGGACAGAGTTTTATGGAATTAACCTATAAAAAACAAAATTGTACGGAAATAACCGAAGAATTTATCGGAAAAGAATGTACGCTTGCAGGCTGGGTTTCAACGGTGCGCGATTTAGGCGGCATTATTTTCGTTGAAATAAGAGACAGAAGCGGGCTTTTTCAAGTAGTTGCAGACCCGAAAATCAACCCCAATGTTTATGAAACTTTCCAGAAATTAAGAAGTGAATTTGTTGTACAGGTTAAAGGCAAAGTTTCAAAAAGACCTGATGACACTATAAATGAAAAATTGAAAACAGGAACAATTGAAATTTATCCTGATGAAATAACGATTTTATCAGCCGCAAAAACACTTCCTTTCGTGCTAGAAGATGACAATGTTTCGGAAGATATAAGATTAAAATACAGATATCTCGATTTAAGAAACGAAAAAATGCTTAATAATCTTAAATTGAGACATAAAATCGTAACTTCAATCAGAAATTATTTAAACAATTTAGATTTTATGGAAGTGGAAACTCCGATTTTAATTAAAACAACACCGGAAGGTGCAAGAGATTATCTTGTACCGAGCCGCGTTTTTGACGGAAAATTCTTTGCGCTGCCTCAATCTCCGCAAATTTTTAAACAGCTTTTAATGGTAGGCGGAATTGAAAAATACTATCAAATTGCAAAATGCTTCAGGGATGAAGATTTAAGGGCAGACAGACAGCCTGAATTTACGCAGGTGGATATCGAAATGAGCTTTGTTGAACAGGAAGATATCCTGAAAATGACAGAAGGTCTGCTGAAAGATGCTTTCAAAGCTGCAGGAGTTGAAATTCAAACTCCCTTTAAGCGTTTAACTTGGAAAGAAGCTATGGAAAAATACGGCTCCGATAAGCCTGATACAAGATTTGGCTTAGAATTATTTGATGTAACGGACATTATGGAAGCATCAACTTTTGAAGCATTTAAAAATGTAATCAGTGCAGGCGGAACGGTTCGCGCAATTAAAATCCCGGGTATTGCAGGATATTCAAGAAAAGAGATGGACGATGTTCGAAATCTTGCAATAAAATTTGGTGCAAAAGGCCTTGCATGGGTAACTTATCTTGAAGACGGCTCCGTAAAATCTCCCGTGTTTAAATTTTTAAACGAAGAACAGATTAATGAAATTCAAAAAAGAGCAGGGGCTGAAAAAGGCGACATAGTATTCTTTGTAGCAGATAAACCAAAAGTTGTATTTGATGTTTTAGGACGATTCAGATTATACTTTGGCGACAGGCTCGGTTTAATAGACAAAGACCGGCATGACCTTCTGTGGGTAGTTGATTTTCCTCTGTTTGAATATTCGGAAGAAGATGAAAGATTTGTTTCAATGCATCACCCATTTACAATGCCTGCGAAAGAAGATATTGACAAGCTTGAAAACGACAAAGGAAATGTTAAATCAATTGCCTATGATGTTGTTTACAACGGAAACGAGCTTGGCGGCGGGTCAATCAGAATTCATGATGCTGAAATCCAGCAAAAGGCTTTCAAGGCTCTCGGGCTTACCGAAGAAGATATTCAAGAAAAATTTGAATTTCTTGTTACGGCATTTCAATACGGAACACCTCCGCATGGCGGTTTAGCACTTGGTTTAGACAGGCTTGTTGCGCTTTTAACAAGGTCAAATTCAATAAGAGATGTTATTGCATTCCCGAAAAACTCCCAAGCGAAGGATTTAATGACCAATGCTCCGGGTATTGCCAGCGAAGAACAACTTAGAGAACTGCACATAAGGCTCAGAAACCCCGTAAAGATATAATAAATTAATAATCTCAGTAATTAAAATCCGCCGGCATTATTTTTCGGCGGATTTTTTACGCTAAAATTTAAAAACGCAAAAATTAATATACATCTGCGTTTTCTATAACCGATTGATAAATTATTCTTGAAGCTTGCTGAATAAAATCACGCGCGGAATAATCATTAAATTTGCGCTTAGTTAAAATAACAACAATATATTTCCTGCCGTTCGGCGCATAGACAATTCCCGCATCGCCAAGCATTGTTCCGATATCGCCTGTTTTATGGAGAAATTCAGCTTCCTTTGGAAGCCCCGCATGAATCAGCGTATTATTCTTAACATTTGACATATACTGTTGAATTAAATATTTTGAATCATTGTTTAAAAATTTAGGATTATCAATGTTATACAAAAGAGTTGCCATATCTTTTGCGCTGATTGTGTTTGTCCCTTTTAAATCCGGAAGCCAGTTTGAAATTTGAGTAGATTCTAAACCCCATTTTCTTATGGCAGAATTTAAGCCTTCCATGCCGCTAATCTGCTCAAGAAGCATATTTGTGGCAGAATTATCGGAATTTTGTATCATAATAGTTGCAAGATGATTGATTGAATAGTAATTTCCCGCCCTTTCATATTGAAGAGAACCGGAACCGGAAGTTCTGTAAATTTCGTTAAACTGTAACTTTTTATTAAATTCTACAGGTTTATATCCTGCTTTTTTAAGGGATTCAGAATATCTTAAAAGTTCAACAAGAACAGGAAGTTTTATAATACTTGCCGATGAATAAATTTCGTTTGCATTAATTTCCACACTTCTGGATTTTGAATAATCCCAAACATAAATAGCAGGCTCAATCTGCGGATATTTAACGGAAAGCATTGTTAATTTATCTTCAAGAGAATAGAACCTTGAAGCGGGGGCAAGGGGAACCATTTGCGCTTTATTATGCCTAATAGGGACAATTAATCTTTCACCCATAAAGTGAGAATTTGCAAGATATGAGGCAGTCGGCACAGCAAATTCTTTTGCATTAAAATTAATATTTCTGTTTAAAAACCTGTTTAATATCATAGGTTCAAAATAATTTGCAAAATTATAAGGAAGAACATAATATACAAAGGCCGCAAAAAAAGATAATACAAAAGTAAGCTTAAAAAGTGCTTTAAATAAGGCTATAAAAGAATTCTCCTTCTTCTTTGCCCTTTTGCGCGGAGCAGGTTTTAATTTTCTGCTTTTTTCTCTTATTTCAGGATATGCGGCAGTATTCAAATTTGCATATGCCAAATTATGCCTGCAATTTTGCATACTATGCATATAAGCAGGCTGTGCCGAATTTCTCTGCATACCATATGAATTTAAATACGCAGGAGAATTTCCACTATAGTAATCTGTTTTTCTTAACGGCCGGGGCAATGCCAGAAACTCCTTAATTATATTTACAGTTTATAAAAAAATTAACAAAATTTAATAATTCAAACGTATGAAAAAGGATTGTAAAATATAAGCCAAATGATGGAAAATATGATATACTGTTTTCAACATAATTCAACAGGGAATTTATTTTGAAAATAATAAAAACATTTTTAAAAATTTATATATGTTTGTTTGTGTTAACAATTGCAAATATGCCGTCTTTTGCAGCTGATGTTCTTAATTTGCCTAATCAAAGTATAAAAGGCAAGTTTGAAGCGGTGTCTGACGGTTTAATACAGATTAAACAAAAAGGTGTCAGCAAAACATATATAAGAAAGGATAACCCTTTTGATATCTATGCCGACTATATATCATACACAGTGTCGCCATTTTCAAAAGAATTGCAAAGCGGCCCGTGCAAGGTAATTTTTCTTGATACTTTTAATTTAAAAATTAAACTGCCGAATTCAAGCAGCATTGAAATACCAAGATATCGCGTCAAAGATTTAGAAATTAATATTAAATAAAATAATAAAGGAAAAATAAATGAACGTAATTATTTACAGCGACAATTCTCAAAGCAGCCTTGAAGAAACTCTTATGATGAGCGGTGATTACATGGTAAGAAGCTTCGGGGTTTCCGATATTGAAAATTATAAAGAAGTAAACCCTACGGTTATGGTATTTGATATGCCTCTAGATAAAGTGAGAGAGGTATGCGCCGTAACAAAATTTGACGCAGGAGTTTTAATTGTAACGGATGAAATCCCCGAAGATTTAGTTATACATGCAGAAAGTTTTGATTATATCAAACGCCCCGTCAACAACACAGAATTGACCACAAGGATTAATTCATTGGGAAAGGTTATGAAGTATAAAAACAGTTTGAAAACTATTGCAGTTACCGATGAATTAACAGGCCTGTATAACAGAAAATATCTTCACTCAAGACTTGATGCTGAAATTTCACGTGCAAAAAGGTATGGTACAAGCCTTTCCTGCGTTTTAATCGATATTGATTTCTTTAAAACCGTAAATGATATGTACGGTTATGATTGGGGCGATGTTTTGCTGAAAAAAGTTGCCCAAATGCTTGAAGCGCTGATTAGAAAGGAAGATATATTAACACGTTACGGCGATGAAGAATTTATTCTTGTTCTTCCAAACACATCTGAAGATCAGGCATTTATTTTCGCCGAACGTTTCCGCCGCGATATAGAAAAAATGGAATTTATTCCCGCTTCAGAAGAAGAAAGACATCCAATTACAATATCAGGCGGCATTTCAGCATATCCTTTCTTAGAAAATGTTGAAGAAAATTCAAATACAATTATAAGATACGCAGAACATGCCTTATACAGCGCCAAAAAACGCGGTAAAAACCAGATTGTACAATTTTCAAAATTAAACCTTGATTTTTAATAAAAGGCAAATTTTTAATGTTAACTAAAAGAATAATTCCATGCCTTGATGTTAAAGACGGAAAAACCGTTAAAGGCGTAAATTTTGAGAACTTGAGATACGCAGGCGACCCGGTTGCTCTTGCTAAAAAATATTCAAATGAAGGCGCAGATGAACTTGTTTTTCTTGATATAACGGCAACAAATGAAAAAAGAAAAACAATAATAGAGCTTGTAGAGCATGTTGCAAAAGAAGTTTTTATTCCCTTTACCGTCGGCGGCGGAATTTCGGATATTGAAGATATCAGGGCAATTCTTGCGGCAGGAGCCGATAAAATTTCGTTTAATTCCGCTGCAGTAAAAAATCCTGATATCATAAATAATTGTGCGGAATATTTTGGTTCACAATGCATTGTTGTTGCAATTGATGCTAAAAAAATTGATGATGAATATTATGTCTTTATACATGCAGGGCAAAAAAATACGGGTATTAAGCTTTTAGATTGGGCAAAAGAAGCTGAGAAGCGCGGTGCAGGCGAAATACTTTTAACTTCAATGGATTATGACGGTACACAAAAAGGATTTGATATCGATATGAATAATCTTGTATCAAAAAATGTGCAAATTCCGGTCATAGCTTCGGGCGGTGCAGGCCCTGACAGTGCTCATTTTATTGATGTATTTAATAAAACAAATGTTGATGCCGCACTTGCAGCCTCTATTTTTCATTTTGATACATTACCCGTAAAAAAGCTAAAAACCGAGCTTTTAAAAGCAGGAATAGAAACAAGAAAAGTATAAGCAAAGTATTAAAAAACCGGCTTTTAATTTGAGCCGGTTTTTTAATATTATATCTTTTTTGATTAGCTGAAGTATTTGAATGAGCTTTCGATATTGTTTGAAATAACTTTATCAACAGATTCAATTTCGGTTTCAACAGCCTTATGCTGGGTTTCAACCTGATTTAATTTTAATTCAAGCTGTTTATCAAGACGCTGTACACGAGCCATGGCTGAATCATATTTTGCTTTTGCAGCGTTATCATCTGCCGTATAGTATGATTGTCTAAATCTTGCATCAGCACCAATCATAACATCGGACCAGCCTGAGCTTGATTCTTCATCGGGAGTTCTAATTACCCATGAACCATATAAAAGGTTTTGCTGCATTCTTGTATCAGGTGTATCACCCGCATCATCCTGCAGTTTTTTTGGGTCAATCCATTCTTGTTTACCTTTATCCCAGATACCGTATGCTGCACCATTTCGATCATTTCCTTTTGGTGTGTGGAATTCTTTTCTTGCCTCTTCTCTTTGAGCATCGGTTGTTGCATCTGTACCGTAAAAAAGCTCGTTCAGTGAATAAACCGTCAAAGGAGTGTATTCGCTAGAACCTGGCAATCTTACCTGGTAAAGCTGGTTATTTGTTGCATCTGCATATTCATCAGCGATAGTTTCTTGTTGCGTTGCAAGTAAAAGACGCTGCTGAGTAATACACTGTGCCTGTAATTCTAAATCGCTCTTACGTGCAGTCAATAACAATAATCTACCTTGACTTGCTGCTAGTCCCATTTTTTATACCACCTTTGTATTTGTTGGTTTCACTATCGACATATTAATAAAAACAAAAAGTATATACTGAATTCATAAAAAGTATATAATGTTACATTTCTTAACCTTTTATTTTAATTTACCAATACACCGAAGGTTTTCACACTATATGTGTCGGTAAGAGGGGGATAATACTTTAGAAAATTGTTTTAAAAATTTACATTAGTTTACAAAAACTAAAAAAGCTACACAAAATTGCCCGTTTTTATAATAAGCTATACAATATTAAAAAATGCCATATAGCGATATACTATAATGGTTTGGAGTGATTGGAGAGAAAATAAATTATGACAAAAAATAAAAGAATAATATTAACTATACTTTTAATAATAGCTCTTATTTTAACATTTGACCTTGTTTATATATACTTTAAAGAAAATTTTTTAACAGGAGCAGACCCCAGCTTTTGCGCCATAAACAGTGTTATTGACTGCGATGGTGTTGCAAAAACCGAATACGCCCTGTTTTTGGGCATTCCCCTTGCAATATGGGGCGTAATTTTATATTCAATTCTGCTTTTCTTAACATATGTCGATAAAATTAACGAAAAATTCAATATTGAAATATTAAAGGTTTTCAAAAACCCTTCAAGCTATATTGCAAGCATAGGGCTTTTTTCATTCTGCTGTTCCATGATTCTTGCATCGATTTCATTTTTTGTAATTAAAAAGGTCTGCATACTGTGTTTTATAACCTATTTTATTGATTTAGCCGTGGCGCTCACCGCAAAAGATAAAGGGTTCTTTATTTCAGATATCAAAAATACATTTGCGGATTTTATTGCAGGCGTTAAAAAATATTTAATATTATTTTTTATAGTACTTATAGCAGGAATAGGGGTTTTAACATACACAACGGTTTCACTTGTAATGTCACCCGCCTTGAAAGAGCAAAGGGCAAATAAGGAAATAGAAAAATCCTTCCTTGAATTTCAAAACATGAAGAAAAATCCATATGCTGTCAAAGGGAACACTCTGGGTAATCCAGATTCTGAAATAGTTATTTATATATACAGTGATTTTCTTTGTCCCTTCTGCAAACTTTCAAACATAATGCTTCACAAACTTATTAAAGAAGAAAAAGATGTTGTTGTTTACCATATTAATTTCCCGCTTGATACCAAATGCAACCCCGCATTAACAAACGACGTTCACCCCGGCGCCTGCATGCTTGCAAGATATGCGCTTGCAGCCGAAAAACAGGGAGCATACTGGGATATGGCAAGTGCAATATATGATATCATGCCATCAAATAATGAGGAGGATATTATAAACCTTGCCGATGTTATAGGCATAGACAAAGAACAGCTTAAAAAAGATGCATACAGTGAAGAAATTCAATCCAATCTTGATAAACAAATTCAAAAAGCAATAAATTTTGGCATAAAAGGTACGCCGACAATCGTTATAGATGATATTGAACATAAAACAGCGCTTCCTTATAATAAACTTAAAGAGTATACAAAACAGGCAAAAGCAAGGCATAGGCACGCAAAATAGAATGCAGGCAAAATTTTGACAGAATTTTATAAAAAAATAAAAACCTTATATGATAAGGAAGATTTAAAGGAAGAAGACAGAAAGATTTTTGTCCATTGCTGCTGTGCTGTGTGTTTCGGATATCCTTCCCAGTATTTAAAAATGCTCGGGTATATTCCCACTGCATATTTTTTTAATCCGAATATTTATCCTGAAAATGAACAAATAAGGCGATATGAAGAATTAAAAAAATATTGTGAAAAATATAACTTTGAACTCATCTATGAAACAGCGGAAGCAAGCGTGTTTTATGAAACCGTAAAAGGTCTTGAAAATGAACCTGAAAAAGGCTTAAGGTGCAATAAATGCTTTGAATTAAGACTTAATCAAGCGGCAAAAAAAGCAAAAGAGCTCGGGTTTAAACAATTTACAACAACACTGAGCGTGAGCCCGCATAAGGTTTCAAAAAATATTTTTGAAGCAGGGCGGAAGGCTGAAAAAATATACGGGGTTAAATTTATAGATTTCGATTTTAAGAAAAATAACGGTTTTAACGTAACACAAAAAATTGCCGCATATAATAATATGTATAAACAAAATTACTGCGGATGCGAATTTTCAATAAGAAAACCTCCGCAAGAGGTTTAAAGCTTGTATTTTAAATCTTTGATTTTACGAAATCAATCCAATAAAGATGCGACAGCTTTTTCTATATCTGGGCTTTTATAAATATAATTTCCCGCAACAAAACAATTTGCACCATATTCGGCGCAAATTCCTGCAGTTTTATCGTTTATGCCGCCGTCCACCTGAATTATTAAACCGGATGGCGCCAGTTCTTTTACTGTTTTTATTTTTTCTGCCGCATCGCTCATAAATTTTTGCCCCGAAAATCCCGGCTCAACCGTCATTACAAGCACCATATCCACTTTATCAATATACGGAGCAATGGTACTTACGGGCGTTTTCGGCTTAATTGAAATCCCTGCAAGTCTTCCTGATTCTTTAATAAGGCGAATACACTCTGCAGCATCGTTTTCAGCCGATTCAATATGAAATGTTATAATATCAGAACCTGCTTCAATAAAATCAGGTATATATTTAAGCGGATTTTCAATCATAAGATGGGAATCAAGCTTTGCATTTACGGCCGTTTTTAATGATTTTACAACAGGGGCGCCGATTGTAATATTGGGTACAAAATGCCCGTCCATAACATCTATGTGGCACCATTGAGCGCCTGCATCTTCTGTTTTTAAAATTTCGGATTTTAAATTTGAAAAATCGGAAGATAAAATTGAGGGCGATACAATGTATTTATGTATTTCACCGTTTTTTGAACAAAAAAGACTGCCGGACATTAACTTATCTCCACTTTTAAAAATTCCAGCGCAAGCTTTGCTGCAATCTGCTCGGCATCTTTTTTGGATTTGCCTTCACCCTGCGCCATTAAAACATCGTTGTAATAAACACCCATCACATATGTTTTATCATGTGCCATGCCGAATTCATCCAGAATTTTATAAACAGGCAGTTTATGGTTTTGACTCTGGGTGTATTCCTGTAAAATTGCCTTATAATTATTAAATTTTGAATTCAGTATATCATCTTCAAAATTATCAATTAAAAAATCATACACAGCCTTTAGCCCGAGCTGTTTATACTCAAGATAAATCGCACCCAAAAAGGCCTCAAAAGCACATGCCAAAATTGAAGATTTCTGTCTGCCGTTTAAAGACTCTTCATTTTTCCCCAGGATAACAAGCTTATCCATATTGCATTTTCTGGCAAGCACTGCAAGTTCTTTATCCGAAACTATCCATGCTCTTTGTTTTGTAAGTTCGCCTTCATTTTGTTCCGGAAATTTTTTAAATAAAAAATCGCTGATTGCAATTTTTAAAACGGCATCTCCGAGAAATTCAAGTCTTTCATACGATTCGGATACATTTAAATTATTTTCATTTGTGTAAGATGTATGCACAAAAGCACGGTTTAAAATTTCATAATCATCAAAACAGAGGCCGAATTTCTTCAAAAAACAGCTTAATTCTTCTCTTCTTTCGGGTGAAATATTCATTATCTTATACACCCTTTGCAATGTATGTTATAAAATCAACAATTATATTATTTCCGCCCGTAAAACAGGCCAGATAATAATAAGCAACAGGAAGAGCAAACACGTAAGAATCTGTTCTATCCAATAAGCCGCCGTGTCCGGGCAGAATATTACTGGAATCTTTTACGCCTGCATCTCTTTTAATCAAGGATTCGGATAAATCACCGAGCTGTGCAAAAACAGTAATTAAAATACCACCCACAAGTGCTTCAAATAAGGTTAGATTAGAATAAAATACAGAAAATACACCTGCGACAAATACGGCAAAAATTCCGCCGCCGATTGCTCCTTCAACGGTTTTTTTAGGGCTTATAACCTTTGAAAGCTGGGTTTTTCCGAATTTTGAACCGAAATAATAGGCGCCTATATCCGTTGCAACAACAATTAAAAATACATATAAAAGAAGATAAAGGCCGTCATCTACCCCCGAAATAAACAAATTAACGCTATCCGAGCCCATCTGCCTCAATAAAAGAATATGGCAGGGGAGCCAGCCTCCGTACATAAACCCGAGCGCCGTTGTCGCAACATTTGCAATATAAGGCTGTCTGCCCATAAAGAGTACGATTAAAAATGACGCCATAATTGCAAAAGACAATACGCACGGTACAAGGTCAAATCTTCTAAAGAATATTAAGAGCCCGAATACAAGACTTGTTGCACATATTAAAGAAAGGCTCGGATGAAAACCTTTGTTTCTTAAAATCTGCACATACTCTCTTGAAGCAAGAAACAGTACAACCATCAAAAAACAAAACAGGGGTATGCCGCCCGATAAAAAGCAAACAAGCGCCACCATAGAGATTATAAAACCGGTTACAAATCTTGTAAGCCTGTTTTTCTTATTAAATTCATCATTTGAATTTTCCATAATTAAACGGTCATAACCTCTTTTTCTTTTTCAGACACTGTTTCATCAATAATTTTAATATATTTATCGGTTAATTTTTGAACAGAATCCTGTGCATCACGCACCGCATCTTCCGGAAGATTTTCAGCCTTTTCGGCTTTTTTAACTTCATCGCCCAGATCGCGGCGTACATTTCTTATTGCAACTTTTGCAGTTTCACCGATTGCCTTAACTTCTTTTGACAGTTCTTTTCTTCTGTCTGCCGTCAAAGGCGGGAAGATAAGACGAACAACAATACCGTCGGAATTTGGAGTAATTCCTAAATCAGCTTTAATTAAAGCTTTTTCAATTTCTTTTACAATGGTTTTATCAAAAGGAGTGATAACAAGGGTTGTACCATCCTGTACAGACACCTGTGATAACTGGTTTAATTTTGTAGGCGCACCGTAATAATCAACAAGAACTTTATCCAAAATAAGCGGATTTGCTCTGCCTGTTCTTATCGTAGTAAGTTCTTTTTTAAGCTGGGAAATGCATTTTTCCATTTTTTCCGCGCCCTGTTTTTTGATTTCGTCTGTACTCATTTATATTCTCCTTAAATTTATTTTAATTAATCTACCAGTGTGCCGACTTTTTCATTATCTAAGATTTTTATTATGCTGTCTTTAAGCGCAAAATCAAATACCACAATGGGTATTTTATTTTGCTTACATAATGAACAGCTGGTTTGATCCATTACCTTTAAGCCTTTTATAATCACATCATCATAAGATATTTTATCGTATTTAACAGCTTCAGGGTTGGTTCTCGGGTCATCGGAATAAACACCGTCCACACCATTTTTTGCCATAAGCATTGCTTCAGCGCCGATTTCAGCTGCCCTTAAAGCTGCTGCAGTATCCGTTGTAAAGAACGGGTTTCCCGTACCTGCCGCAAAAATAACCACGCGGTTTTTTTCAAGGTGACGGATAGCTTTAAACCTGATATACGGTTCAGCTATTTTATTCATTGTAATAGCGGATTGAACACGGCAGGATACACCGATTTTTCTCAATTCCGATTGAAGAGCGATAGCATTCATAACCGTTGCAAGCATGCCCACGTAATCACCTGAGGCCCTGTCCATTCCAAGCTTTGAAGAATTTTTCATTCCTCTGAAAATATTTCCGCCGCCGACAACTATAGCAATCTGCACCCCTAAATCATGCGCTTTTTTAATCTCATTTGCTATCATTTCAACGGGTTTTGGATCAATTCCAAATTCCTGTTCCCCTAAAAGCGCTTCTCCGCTGATTTTGAGTAAAATCTTTTTATATTTTAATTCTTTTTTCATACCATAACACTTTATTCAAACTCAATTTATGTTTATTATACTAAAAAATAGCCGCCTTGCATAATATTTTGTATAATATAATTATGGATTTAGGAAACAAAAATTTAAATGATTTAATATCAAAAGATAATAACACTGCAAACGTTGCGGCGCAGAGAATTATAAACGGCGCAGAGATTGAATCTTTCATAAAATTATGCGATAAATCAGAATTTTTATTTGATTTTATTAAAGAAAAAATCAACGAAAGATTGCATAATGCCGTTAATTTTGAAAATTTTGAGAATATATTTAAATTCATAAAAATTTACAATTCTGATTTTGAAGATTTTATAATAAGGACATGGATAAAATTTGCAGATGAAGATTTAACCGACAGAATTTTAGAAATTCTTGAAACAGGAACTAATGAAGAAAAAACATATTCCGCAGGATATTTTTACTATATTAATGACCCGCTTGCACTTGAAAACTTAAGGAAATATGCTTTTTCGGATTTTGAACCGCTCGCACAAAACGCTGCAAGGACGCTTGCAAAATTTCACGACAGAGAGGTTTATAATAAGGCAGTTGTGGTAATCCAAAGTGATTGCGATGATTTTGAAAAATATAAATATGTAAATTTTCTTGTTTCATACGGAAATAAAAAGGCTTTTAATGCGCTTTATGATTACCTTGAAAATACATATATGAAAGGGTTTGCGGCATCAAACATTTTATATTTAAAAAGTTTTGATGAAATTATTGAAGATAGCGCACCCGATAAGGCTGCAAAAATTTTTGACATCATTTTGAGTGCATATCCTGAAGAAATTTCTCTTGATACCGTTTTTGATTTTGAAATTTTTAAATTTATAAAATTTTTATCAAAAGAAACTGCAGACAATAATTTGCCGGAATCATACATAAAAAGGCTTCTTTTAAAAGCAAAATGCAAGTTTAATTTAATTTCAAAAGAAGATATCTACACGTTTGATTTAAGCAAAGATGTTAAAAAAGAAATAGCAGCAATCAGCGAATTTTTAAACACATTACAGACTGATTTATTTAAAAATCTTGAAGAAGAATTAAAGTCTGATGATAAAGAAAGAGTGCTTGAAGCATACGATGTTATATTGAATTACGGCAAAAAGGAATTCGCACAAGACATTATAAATATTGTTAATACAGCAGAGTATGAGGATGTTGTTGCAGAAGGGGTAAAGGTTTTAAAGGTATTTGGCGAACTTCAAAAACTTAACAGGGATGAAATTTTAGACAAATTACAAAATGAAAATATTAGAGCTATGGTATTAAGCGCCTTTAATTAATATTTAGCCGCTATTGCGGCGGATTATTCTCATCTGCGCCGGTACCATCATCAGGTTTTGTATCACCATTCGGTTTTGTTTCTTCATTAAGGCTTTCTTCACCTTCCGAAAAATCGCGCTTTGAATTTCCTTCAACGTGTTTTTTATTGTTATCAAGCTTGATATAACGGGCATCTTCCCATCTTAAATCAATATATTTAATTTTTGTACCGTATTTGCTCTGCGCTTCGGGAAGAATTGTCGCAATCCATTTGGTTCTGTTATAAATTGATTCATTTATTTCACCGAGACGGAGCATTATATTATAACCTCTGTCGCCGATTTGAACATAGACATCTTTAGGGTTTCTTAAATCGACATATTTAACATCCTGTTTTGAATAAGCTTCAATGGTTTTTATTAATTTTAAAATTTCATCAACACGCTTTTTATCCCAATGTTCATAATCATCTCCTGCAAGTCCGTATGTTAAGATTTTTGTCGCACCGAATTTTGCGGGAATCGGCATGTATTCTCTGTCTATAAAAACACCGTCTTCGGTTATGGCCGAAATCGGCTCTGTTTGCAGATTAGGCGCTATTAAAAAAACGGGTGTGCGCTCTTCCACAAGAATATTCAGACGCCCCGGGAACCAGTATCTTCTGACATAAACCTTTTTAATAGGCTGCAGTTGCGCTATATTTTTTTCCAATTCTCTTGTATCAAGCCTAAATACCTGAGTATTGGGAAGTTCTGTCTGTTTTATAAGATCAACGATTTTATATTTCGGCGCAATCAAATTGCCCTCAATTTTTACGACAGATTCATCCACAACCCTGAGCAAATCTCTATCCACAAACCATTGAGGAAGTTTTAAAACCCAGATGCCAAAATAAATAAAGGCAAAAATTAAACTTACACGAAGAAGGGCTCTAAAATTTCTGATTAAATTTTTTGTCGAAATAATTCTGCGCCGCATTTTATTGGCGCGGAGCTTTCTTCTGTAATAATATTGCTGTTGTTCGTTATTATTATTTATCATTTATTGTTTTATGATTCAATAAGAGCGGTATTTAAAACAAGCTGAACAAGATTATCATAATCTATACCCATAGCACGTGCCTGAGCAGGAAGATCCGATAAATCGGTCATGCCGGGGTTTGTATTTATCTCTAAAACATACGGAATATCATTATAAACCAAAAAATCAACCCTGGATACACCCGTGCAGTCACAGGCTTTATGTGCATCTACAGCCATCTTTTGAATTTCTTTTGTAAGTTTTTCATTTAAATTGGCAGGGAGGATAAATTCCGTCATACCTTCTGTATATTTTGCCTCAAAATCATACCAGAGGGTTTTTGTTTTAAATTCAAGAATAGGTGTTGCAAAAATTTCATTTTTTTCAACATCCTCTAAAACACCTACGGTTATACTGGTTCCTTGCAAATATTCTTCAAGAAGAATTTTTTTATCGGATTTTTGAGCAACTTTAAGTGCTTCCTTTAATTCTTCAATGTTATCAACCTTGCTCATGCCGATACTTGAACCTTCTGCGGAAGGTTTTACCATAAGTGGAAAATTCAGCCCCTCAACAGCCTTTTCAATATCAAGATTTTCGCTGTAGCGGATGCAGGCGGATTTTATAATATTAAGCCCCGCTTTATCAAGGATATTTTTCGTCATCTCTTTATCCATACAAATGGCGCTTGATTTTACTTTGCAGCCTGTGTATTTAATGCCGAGAATTTCAAGTACACCCTGAATACAGCCGTCTTCACCGTATTTTCCATGGAGTGTATTATAGGCATATTCATAAGCACCGTTTTTCAGTGTCTGTGCGATATTTTTATCAACATCAACAATTTCCGAGTTATGATACCCTAAATTCTTCAATGCATTTAAAACATTTACGCCGCTTCGAAGAGAAACTTCTCTCTCATTTGACATACCTCCGCAAAGCACGGCAATTTTAGCGTTTTTATTTATTAACCCTTTACAAGTGTATTCCATAATTCGGTTTCCTTTTTATCAGAGCCTATATATACAACTTCAGGCTCCAGCATAATATCAAATTTATCAAAAACAAGCCTTTGCATTTCGCGCATAAGGTTTATATAATCCATACTTGTTGCTTCATTAAAATTAATAATAAAATTTGCGTGATTAAAATAAACCATTGCACCGCCTACAAGATGTCCTTTTAAACCTGTTTCATCAATCAATTTTCCGGCTGAAAGCGTCTGACCGTCTTTAACAGGATTTTTAAAAGCACATCCTATATTGGGTTCATTTAAACCGGGCTGGCTTTTTTTACGCTTTTCAACGGCTTCATCCATTAACTGTTTAATTGCAGTATAGCTGTCTGATTGAACAAGTTCAAATTTAGCCGAAAGAAGCACATATCTGTCGGGATTTCTTTTTAAAAGTGAACTTCTGTAAGAAAATTCCATTTCATCGCGCGACAACTCAATAATTTTATCCTCATTTGTATCATACACCTTGGCAGATACAAAATAATCCGAAATCGCCTGAGCATTAGCCCCTGCATTCATTGCAACCGCACCGCCGAGGGTGGCGGGAAGTCCTGATAAAAACTCAAACCCGGATAATCTTAATTCAAAAGCCATATTTGAGAGTTTAATTGTGGAAACACCGGCCTGCACTTCAATACAAGGGGGGTTTACAATAACTTTATCAAGATGTCTGGTAACAATTACCGGCCTTTTAACCCCTGAGGATGAAAAAAGAATATTTGAACCGTTGCCGACAATTACGGGATTGCTGAGATTTGCAAGCAAAAGCTTGATTTCATCCATAGTCTTCGGCAAGTAAACATCATCTGCTACAGAGGAGATTCTAAGCGTATTAAAGGGCTTTAAATTATAATTTATTCTGTGTTCAATTTCTTTCATAAATCTTCCTTTTAATTTCCTTTAATTCCCTTTTGATAACTCTTTTCCGAGAGGAGCACCGAGCTTTGTAATATCACCTGCTCCAAGTGTTAATATTAAATCTTTTGAATTATTATCTTTAATTTTTTCTTTTAATTCAAGGGTAATATCTGCAATTTTTCCTTTAATATAGAAAACATTTTTTGAAGGGTGTTTTTCTTTATAAAGCCTTGTAAAGTTTTCAGAATTAAATTCAGGGTCAAATTCATCCCCTGCGTTAAAAACATCAAGAACAACAAGAGTATCGCAATTATCAAAGCATTCCAAAAATTCTTCCCAGAGCGCTTTAAGCCTTGTGTATCTGTGCGGCTGAAAAACAGCCGTTACCCTGTCTTTCCCGGACTTTACCCTGTATTCACAGGCCGCATTTAAAGTGGCCTTTATTTCACTCGGGTGGTGAGCGTAATCATCAATTATTTCAAAATTTTCATTTTTAAATACCGTTTGAAACCTGCGCCCCATGCCGGTAAAACCCGAAACATATTTTGAAAAATCATCAAACTTGCACCCTGCCTCAAGAAGTGCCGCCGTGACCGCAAGGGTATTATATACGTTATGAATACCTTTCAGCGAGGTTTTTATTTTCCCGAGCGGCTGCTTTTTATAAATAACTTCAAACTCGGCACCAGTTTCGTTAAAAATAATATCTTTAGCAATAATATCAGGCGTAAAATCCGCAATGTTATTTTCAATAGAAAAGCCTGTAATATTTTTAATGTACTTTGTATTTTTAAGCCTTTGAAGAAGCTCTGTAACCCCTGCATCATCAAGATTAGCAACAATCTTAACATCATCCGGCTCTGATAAAATCAATTTTTCAAAAGTGTCAAGAACATCAGACAGCCCGTTTTTATAAAAATCAAGATGGTCAGCCTCCAGATTATTTATAACAAGAATTTCCGGAGAATACTTAACAATTGTACCATCGCTTTCATCAAGCTCTGCAATAAACATTGAAGAATTCTTATAAGCATTTGCATTGGTATTAATTTCAGGGATAATGCCGCCTACCGCATATGCCGGTTTTTTATCCGCTTTTTCAAGCAGGTATGAAGCAAGACCCGATGTTGTAGTTTTACCGTGAGTGCCTGCAAAACCTATTGTAAGTGCAAATTCATGTGTGAGGGCAAGCAGTAAATCCGAACGGTGAATAACGGTTAACCCGAGTTCCCTTGCCTTTATAAGCTCCGGATTGTTTTCTTTTATGGCAGATGATAAAACAACAAAGCAATCATCCGGCACATTAGCGGCATTATGACCTATATAAAC
This sequence comes from Candidatus Gastranaerophilales bacterium, assembly GCA_910587055.1. Classification (GTDB taxonomy): domain Bacteria; phylum Cyanobacteriota; class Vampirovibrionia; order Gastranaerophilales; family Gastranaerophilaceae; genus MGBC122484. The sequence continues at coordinate 35,953 of CAJUKY010000002.1, read as the reverse complement.
CTTTGCACCGAGGGCTTTTAGTTCTTTTAAATATTTTGAATCATTGATATCGGAGCCTGAGACTTCATAACCAGATTTAACAAGAATTTTTGCAAGAGCACTCTGCCCCACACCGCCCATTGCAATAAAATGGAATTTATCACCTTTTTTGATGCCATCAAAGCTTCTCTTGCAGGTATGGTGTTTGTTAAACGATTTAAATAAATCCAAAAGCGCAGACATTAAACGGTCTCCTTAAGGGTGACATTTGATACACCATGAACTGTTTTTCCCCAGTCCATAGTTTTTTTTGTAAAAACTATCTTTAAAATTATAAATAATACAATAGGAAACCATATTGTTACCACATAAACCGCCGTTATAAGAGCTTCATAAATTGCCCTGAAAAACCCGTAGTGGCTGTATTTTCTAAGGCTGTATATCATGCCCGATGCAAAGAAAACAGCCGTGCAGATAACAAGAACAAGCGAAGATAAAATATCATTAGAATACCCTTTTACAAATCGGAAGGCTTGAATTGTAATTTCAGACACAAGAGAAAACGGCAGTAAGAATTCTGAAATATAGGCTATTAAATCAAACCCGACTCTTAATGTCATATCTTTTGTAAAAAGAATATCGGGAGCATATTCAAGATAGCGCCTGATAGAGCCTTCCACCCATCTTCTTCTCTGCTTAATAACTGCAGGGAATGTAACAACCCCCTCTTCATATACAACGGCATCAGGAGCAAATCTGATATCCCAGCCTTTAATATGAAGTCTTGTGGACATATCAAGGTCATCCGTTATTGTTTCGTTATTCCAGCCGTTTATATCAACAAGCGCTTCTCTTTTGATGATTTCACCGTTTCCGCGAAGTTCAACGGCGCCTCTTACCGCATCCCTTCCTATCTGCAGATGGGTATCCATAACATATTCATTATACTGACAGGCGGTCAAAAAATTCTGTTTTGCATTAATAATGGTTTTTCTTGCCTGAACTGCTCCGACATCATCGGGTTCCAGTTTTATTAAAATCTTTTTAATAAAATCGGGTTTAATTTTGGCATCTGCATCAAAAACAAGAATGGCTTCACCTTTTGCTATTTTCATAGCATCGTTTAAAACTGCCGATTTACCGGGAAAATCACCGTCTTTTCTTAATAATATTTTTACTTTTTCGTATTTTTCCTGCAGTTTTGCAATTATTTCAGGAGTGGAATCGGATGATCTGTCATCTATTAAAATAATTTCATAGTCCGAATAGTCAACCTCAAGAATATTTTTAACCGTATCCTCAATAACATCTTCCTCATTATGACATGGAACCATAATTGAAATAAACGGCCTGTAGCCTGTTTCCGGAGGATTCGGATTTTTTCTTAATTTTCTTCTCTGATGTTTTACCGCTATATACATATAAAGCATATAAAGCGACATGAAAGCAATCAAAAATACTATTGCCCAGAAAGTATCAAAATAATTCTGGAAAATAATTAAAAATGCTAACAGAAAGCACATTATTAAAAGCAGAAAAACTCTATCTTTCATTACCCCCTCAAAGCTTTATTGCATGCGCAATGCCACTCAACTAAAGCTATATTAGCATAAATAATTTAAAAAATAAAAATTTTAAGAAATATGAAAAAAGTAAACTGTTTAACGGATAAAAAAGGTAAAAACGGGGTGCTAAAATGATAATAGGTTTTTGTGTAAAAGGTGTCGGGCAAGGTGTATTATGTTTAGAAATTCAGGTCTGAAAAAAGAATTCAGAAACGATTTTAAAGGCAGCGAGATATTTTTACCCCAGACTAACGGCGAAATATCCGATTCAATTGTACAAAACTGGACACTGCAGGCATATGAATGCTACTGCCTGCATTGCGACTGTAAAAAATGTTCAATAAGCAGAGGACATTATTCTTTTGTGTGCCAGATGCCAAAAATTATAAAAGTTCTTCTTAAAAAACAGGGAAAACCGGATATAAAATTAATTCAGGCGCAAGCGCAAATTCAGCCCCAAAGCCTTATTGCATAACTAAAAGCAGGCATAATTAAAGCCTGCTTTTTAAATATTTTATACAGCGCCGCTGCCCCGTTATTCGCCTGTTCTGTCTAAAAATGACCTCAGTGCTTCATCCGTTGTTTTTGGAGAATTTAAATCTCTTATATCAAAATCCTCTTCGCTTCTTTTGGGAAGTTTGGGGTGAAAATAGTTTCTTGTACAAAGAAGCAGAAAATAAATAATACCCGTTGCAACAATAACACCGAGCATTACTCTTGCAAACATAGAGATTAGCTTGATAAGTTCACTTCCGGTATTCGGGATTACATCTTTTGTAAGCTCCTCATTTGCATTAGGGTCAAAATCACTGTCTTCCACATGCAAAGGCATTGCTTCGCCAAGCTGTTTCTGCTCTTCGTTAAGTTCATCTTTAATTTTAGCTTCTTTTTCAGCCTGCAATTTTTCTTCTTCTGTTAATTCCTGTTCCACAGGCGCCTTTAATTGAATTTTTTTTGAAGCATCAATATTACTTTCTCTTTGAATATCAATCTGCGAGGGTATCGGCGGATTTTCAGCAAAAACAAGCGAATTCAAGCTAAAAAATATTGTAAAAATAATTAACAACCGCAAAACGGTGCTGTAAATTTTCATATTCTACTCCTTTGTTTCTTCTTTGGAAGCAGCTTTTGCCTTTGAAGTCTTCTTTGCAGTTCCTGCAGAAGCTGTTGCTGCCTTAGCAGAAGGTTTTCTTCCTCTTTTTTTGGGTTTTTCTTCAGGGATTTCTGGAGCTTGAACCGCTTTAGATTCTTTACTGTCTGCTTTTTGTTCTTCCTTTTGAACACTTGGGGCAGCTTCGTTATTTGCCTCCGCTTCAAGTTTTTTCATTGTTTTTTTAGTTTTTCTTGAAACTTTTTTAGGCTTTTCTTCAGTCTGCTGTTCTTTTTTGGCATCAGATTTAGTATCTTCAAAAATACTGTCCACAATATTATTTACAAGCTCTTCTGCGTTATTTTTAATTTCAGGTTTGTTGTTTTCTTTTGCGGGTTCTTTAGAAATTTCAACATTTTGAACATTTTTAGTATTTTCAATTTCGGAATTTTGCGTTTGATTTTCTTTTACATCAGAATGATTCTGCTGATTTTCATTTCTGTTGAAACGCTTTTTGTTTTTAAAATTATTACGGTTCTGCCCGTTATTATTTTGCCCGCCTTGAGAATTTTCTCTCTGCCTGTTTTCATTGTTATCGCCGCGGTTATTTTGATTATTTTGATTATTTTGATTATTTTGATTTGGGCCGCCGCTAAACTGGCCGCCGCCAAACGGGCCTTTAATTTTATTAATTTTTGCCCTTATTTCACCCTGAGCATTAGAGCTTAAAAACTTCATATCTTCAATAATAAAGCCTTGCCCCTGACATTTGTCGCATTTTTTTGTGAAAATTTCAGAGAGGCTCTGCCCCTGTCTGTGACGGGTTAATTCAACAAGTCCCAGATCAGACAGTTGGCCGATTTGCGGTTTTGCTTTATCTTTTTCAAGTGCAAGTTCAAAATATTCAAGAACTTTTAATTTATCCACGCGGGTTATCATATCAATAAAGTCTACAATAACCATACCGCCTATGTTTCTAAGCTTAAGCTGGCGGGCAATTTCATCCGCCGCCTCAAGATTTGTTTTTAAAATAGTTTCAGCCTGAGAAGATGAGCTTGTAAATTTGCCGGAGTTAACATCCACAACAGTTAAAGCTTCTGTCTGCTGAATAAATAAATACCCGCCCAGAGGAAGGTTTACTTTGGTTTGAAGTGCATTTTGAATTTCTTTATTAATACCTGTTGCAACAAGCAGAGGCTCGGTACCTTTATGCATAGATACTTTTACCTTCATATTCCAGTGCTGCAATAACTGCGTTGTGCGATGAAGCGCAAAAGCGGTATCCACAATAATTTCATCCACATCTTCCGTACAAGCTTCGCGGATAACCTTATATAATAATTCCTGATCCCTATGAAGCAGACAGGGCGGATTTGCAGTATCAGCCGCATTTACTATGGAATTCCACTTTTCCAGAAGAATTTCTAAATCTTCCTGAATTTCAGCTTCAGACTGCCCTTCGGCCTCTGTTCTTACTATAACACCGACACCAACAGGCTTTAAAAGGCTTACAATCGATTTAAGCCTTGCTCTTTCTTTGCTTGAAACAATTTTCCTTGAAACATTTACCCCTTTTTCATCGGGTAAAAGCACAAGAAATCTTCCCGGAAGACTAAGTGCTGTTGTTACTCTCGGGCCTTTATGACCGGTGGGTTCTTTTATAACCTGAACTATTAATTTTTGCTTGGGTTTTACTTTTTCTTTTAAGGTACCTTTTCCAATAATATCATCAGTATGGATAAAACCCATTTTATCAGGCATTCCGACATCTACAAACGCCGCATCAATTGAAGGGAGAATATTATCCACAACAGATAAATAAACATCTCCTAAAAGCACATCTCCCTTTGATACAAAAAATTCGCTGACTTTATTATCCTCAAGAACAGCACCGATATTATCTTTTTCAGATATTACAATTTTTTTTGCCATAAATTTCTTCCTTTAAATCCTTATTTGATTTCTGTCATATTCTCATCAAAAAATGACAGCCTTTTAATATCAAAAATTAAATCATCCTTTTTTGCCGCACAGGCAAGATATTTCAAAAACTCATCAGCACGAAACGCGGGCAAGTCACTGTTCTGCCCAGTTTTTAGAATAAATTCAAAATTGCCACCGATAATTTTGGCATCTTTAATTGAATTCCTGTAATTGATTTGTTTTGTTATACCTTTTTTTGTTTTCTTCTCTATGAATAAATCATTGGAAGATAAACATTTTTCTACAGTATATCTTAAATCTTCAAAATTTAAAATACCCAACGTTTTGTTCACCACATTCCCCGGGGGCAAAGAAGCCTTATAGCGCGCCCATTGCATCATAGTATCAAGAGAGGGCATGCGCCTGCCGTCATCCGGTAATTCCATAATATTTAATATTTTTAAATTCTTAGAAGTGGAATTATGAAATTTTTCAATAAAATCATTATCAAGCGGCGAAAGCGTAACAAAATTAACCAGCTCGCACTCAGATTCAATAAAAATAGGGAGCGCCGGAGAAAACGAGATTTTTGGAACCTTATTAAATCCTTCCGTTAGCGCAAATGCAACCCCTGTACGCCTCAAGGACTTTAAAATTAAATTTTGCCAGTCAAGGTGGGATAAAAATTTTAGTTCATTAAGTTTTGTTAATTTTAGCTGATATCTAAACTCTTTTTTGTCCATTTTTATAATTATTTAAAGCTTCAGAATTGCCGTCACGGCGTTTTTTCAGAAGAATTTCAGGTGTATCGTCAGGCATTGTTTCATCTAAAACTTCATCAAAAAAATTAAACTCATTAATTTTTTTTAAAGAATAGCTGAGCTGGGCGCCCTTTGCCTGCCTGATTATAGAACCAAGCTCTTTCTTTTCCGCAAAAATATCCGATACAGGGCTGTAAAATTCCATAGGAAAATATTAGCATTTGAAGACACGGCAGGGCAAATTTTATACAATTTTATGTAACATTTTCTTCAAAAAACTTTATAATTCCGTCTTTATAGATTGAAACCTTTGCAGAAAAAGGATATACGGGGATATTAAGCAGTTTTTCGGTTTCTTTTATTTTTTTGAAAACTTCATTTTTTGACACGAAATCACATTTGTTCAAAACTGCAATCACGGGTATATTCTTGATTTTAAGCCAGTCGTACATTTGAAAATCATTATTTTGAACAGGATGCCTTGCATCAATAAATTGAATACAGTATTTCAGCATATCACGCTTTAAAAGATATTCTTCAAGGCTCTTCTGCCAGCGCTCCTGCTCGGTTTTGGATACTTTTGCATATCCGTATCCGGGTAAATCCGCAATTACAAAATCGCCTTTATCGGAAATTATTTTAAAAAGATTGATAAGGCGTGTTTTTCCGGGTGTATTGGAGGTTTTGGCAAGTTTAGAATTATTAACAAGGGAATTTATAAAACTGGATTTTCCGACATTTGAACGCCCCAGAAGTGCAAATTCATTAAGAGCCAGAGAAGGGCATTGAGCCAGATTCGGCGCACTAATTAAGAATTGTGCTTGTTTGATTTTCATTTACTTTAACCTGCCTCAATTCATTCATTTTTCTTTTGTAAACCACGGCAGAAAGCAGATTATAAGCGTGTTCGGAGTTTACAACATCAATTTGCACAGTATCATCAAAAAGGCTCACATTTATTGCATTTGAGCTCAAAAAATCGCTTTTCAGGTTAGTAATTCTGATAATTTTATTTTTAAGAAGCGAAAGGGGCTGCGCTATAAAGGTTTCAAACGATTTTAAAATTATGTTTCTCATTTAAAATTTTCCTGAAATTCAACTAAATTATAGCAAAAAATAAAGTTTTTTGTATAATATCTTTAGGTGAAATTTACAAATTTAAAAACAATCATGTAAAGTTTTGTAAATCGGACATAAGTATTATAAATAAAGGATTTAAGAGGAATATGTACAAAGAAATAACACCAAACGGATACGGAATAGCAATAGAAACAGATGAAAAACCTTTATACAGCGCGCAAAGCGATTTTCAAAAGGTGGAAATCCTCTCTTCTAAAGGATTAGGTAATATTTTAACCTTGGACGGGCTTATGATGACAACAGTTGAGGACGAATTTTTCTATCATGAAATGATATCACATATTCCTTTATGCTCACATCCTTGCCCCGAGCGGGTTTTAGTCATAGGCGGAGGAGACGGTGGCACAGTACGTGAAGTTTTACGGCACAAAACCGTAAAAAGCGTTGAGCTGTGCGAGATTGACGGACTGGTTATTGAGGCAAGCAGAAAATTTTTACCCTCAATTGCCGGAAAGCTTGATGATGAAAGAGTTTCAATATATGTAGAAGATGCCATTGAATATATAAAAGATAAAAAAGCTTGCTATGACGTGGTTTTAATCGATTCAACAGACCCGATGGGCCCGGGGGAAGGACTTTTTACGGATGAATTTTATACAAACATAAAAAATAGCCTGAGAGAGGGCGGAATCGTTGTGGCACAGTCAGAATCGCCATTTGCACAGCCAAAAGAAATGCGGATGATGTACAGACTGCTGAATAAGGTATTTAAGCACGTAAAGCCTTATGCAGGGCCGATTCCAACGTATCCGGGCGGATACTGGAGCTGGGCATTTTGCTCTGAAACCGTTGATACACCTGTAATTAAGGATATTCAGCGGGCAAAAGAAATCGAAAAAAATTCAAAATTGTATAATACGGATTTGCACGAAGGTGTTTTTAAGGTTCCGAATTTTGTAAGGAAAATAGCACAGGATGTGTAGAAGTATTGTAACACAAGGCTTTTCAGCACCGTTAAAAGGTGAAATCCTGACTCCGCCTGATAAATCAATGTCTCATAGGAGTCTTATAATAGGTTCGCTCACAAAAGGCAAAATTAAGATTTCAAATTTTTTAACAGGGGCGGATTGCCTTGCTACGCTTGAAATTTTAAAAGAGCTGGGCTGCGAAATTAATTTTTTAGATAAAAATACGGTAGTCTTGAACGCCAAAAATGCTTATATGGCACCCAAAAAAGAGCTTTATTGCGGCAATTCCGGCACAACCATGCGGCTTATGACGGGACTGCTTTGTGCGCAAAATTTTAAAAGCACGCTATCAGGGGATGTCAGCCTGTCAAAGCGTCCGATGAAAAGAATCATCGAACCCTTAAGCCTTATGGGTGCAAACATAAAAAGCAATGACAATAAGGCTCCGCTTGTCATTGAACGTGGAAAACTCAAAGGAATTGAATATAAAAGCCCCATAGCATCCGCACAGGTTAAGTCTGCATTGCTTCTTGCGGGATTGCAGACTCCTGATGGCACAACTACAGTGCTTGAACCCCACCTTTCGCGCAACCATACAGAAAAAATGCTTCAATTTTTTGATGCAGACATTGAAACATTTACAAAAGACGGGCTTTTTGGAGTGACAACAAGGCATTCATCCTTAACACCAAAGGATTTGAACGTAACAGGAGATATCTCAAGCGCCGCCTTTATTATGATTGCGGCGGCAATCATTAAAAATTCCGATGTTATTATAAAGAATATAGGTTTAAATCCCACGCGTACAGGGCTTATCGACGTTATGAAACGTATGAAAGCCAATATTGAAGTGCTGAATTGCGATTTAGTTTCAAACGAAGAAACGGGAGATATCAGAATTAAATATTCACCCGATATGGAAGGATGTGAAATCGGCGGAGATATTATCCCGAGGCTGATTGATGAAATTCCGATTATCGCATTGCTTGCAACACAGGCAAAAGGGGTAACCGTTATTAAGGATGCAAGAGATTTAAAAAATAAAGAATCAGACCGAATTGCCTGTGTAGAGCGCGAATTAAGAAAATTCGGAGCAAAAATTCAAGGTACGGATGACGGCTTTATAATTGAAGGAAAAAATGGCGGAAACGCTTTATTCGAAGGGAATACAGAGGTTGAAAGCTATCATGACCACAGAATTGCAATGACAGGATATATTGCGGGTCTCATTAGCGAAAAACCCTGCAAAATCAATGGTTTTGAGTGGGTTGAAACTTCTTTTCCGAATTTTTTAAATATTTTTGAAAATTTGAGAAAATAATCTTAGAATACTAAAAAACACCATTTAAGAGGGTTTTAGATGTTTTATTTTGATATAATACAAAATGGCTCAGAAAATAAAAAAATCCTGAAAAGCAGCATATTTAAAGAGTTTGAAGGCAAATTTAAGCACCTTTTTACAACAAAAGAAAGTTTTATAAAAACAAAAGAAGAAAATTTAATAAATACTGCAAATTCAAACAAGAAGGCTATTTTAGACTATTTTAAAATAAAGAATGAAGATTTATTTGAAATTAAACAAACCCACACAACGAATATTGAAATTTGCGCTAAAACCCCTGATTTAAAAGGCGAAACAGACGGCGTAATCCTTCAAAATTCAGGCAGTGCAACAATTTTAAACTTTGCAGACTGTACTCCGATAATTTTATATGACCCCGAAAATAATATTGCAGCCGGTATTCATGCGGGCTGGAGGGGCACTGCGGGCGAAATTTGCAAAAGCTGTATAAAATTAATGAAGGAAAAATTCAATTCCAAACCCGAAAAAATAATGGCTGCAATCGGCCCCTGTATTGCGCAGGAGGATTTTGAAACCGGAAAAGAAGTTTATGAAATGCTGAGAAAGACGGTAAAAAATTCAAACGGCAGTGAATTGTTTAAATTTAAAGGTGAAAAAGCCTATCCCGATCTGGCAAAAATAAATGCCCGCCAGCTGGAAGAAGAAGGGGTGAAAACCATTGATATATGCACTTTTAAGACAACAAGCAATAACGAATTTTTCTTTTCATACAGAAAAGAAAACAAAACTACAAACAGAATAAGCATGGTGATAAAACTTGTATAAATTAAATTTAAAAAAACTCTAAAAATAGTTAGAAAATCATCAATTCAGCTTATTTAAAAAGATTTGTAATGGTATTATGAATAAATTCGGTAAACCCGCCATGGGAAATATTGTTATACTCATCATCAAGCATTTTAGCCTCATTTGAGCTTGCCACTTCTTTAATTGCAGACATAGAAAGCTTATTTATATCATGCTCTATTTCTGCGATTGTTTTTTTAAGTTCTTTAAATTCTTCGCTGTCAATATCTTTTTTAGAGCGCACACTTAAGTATGCTTCTTCAATCTCCTTTTTCCAATCATAAAGCAGTTCTTTTTGAGTTTGTATGTAGGTTTGCATAATATCATGGGTCGGGAAGATTTTAAATTTTTTAAAAGAATTATCAATTAAAATCATATTACGTATTGTAACAAGACGCAATTTTGAACCTTTATCAAAAAACCGCTTTTCAACTTCATCGGAAATCTGATATCCAAAAGGAAATTCAAGCGCTGACATACGATTGGCATCATTCAGCCTGCCAAGCAGCTCTTTAGATAAGCTTTCAAATTGTTCTTTTTTGCTTTCCAAATGAAGACTCCAAACTGTCGTTTTACACAAAGTATAGCATTATTTTACAATTATTTACAAGTCTGTAAAGACTATTTTTTGTTATTTTTGTACTGTTTTAAAAAAGCAGTTTCAGGTCTGTTTTCAGCTGATAAAACAATTTGCCTGTATTCGTTTTTATCAATATCAACACCCATATTTTTTATATCAATTGTGAATTTTTTAGTTTTATTTTGTTTTTTCATAAAAATTATATTATCTTATCCGAAACTTCAAATAAAATCTTCAAATCATCTTCTTTTACCGCTTTAACAATTGTGTCATAAATAAGGGTTAAATCCTTCCCTGCAGGGCTTTTCAGTTTTTGAGGCAAAAGAATATCATCCGTTTTTTTAACATTTATAAAACCTTTATTTAGGGATAAAAATTCTCTGTAAATTTCTAAAATCTTTAAATATAAAGGGTTTATGGTGCAAGTTTTATTCAAATAATATTTACAGTCACGGTTGAAGCCTTCTTTTATAAAATTATAAAGAAAATCAATCTCATAAAAAGAATCGTCATCAAATTCCGTATCAAGACACGGATTATTTATAATTTCTTTACCGGGATTACTTTTTAAATATACTCCCCAGAGCATACAGCCAAGGTAAAATGCCGCATTTAAATCTATGGCTTTTAAAAATTTAGGATATAAAACAGAGAATTGAAATCTTTTCTGCTTAACCGAAGGAATGGAAGAAAATGCCGAATACATATATTCAATATTCCCTGAAACCCTTGCAACAGAAGCAGAATACCCGGGGTCAAAAAGCATTTGATTATCCGATTTAAAATCTAAAATTGACATAATTTCATTTTAATTAGAAACTCTATATTGTGCAAGTTTTATAACTAAATTAAAGAAAGCATAAGTTTTATAACTTTTTTGTTAAAAAACTTTATAAAAACAGGAAATATGAAAAAAATAAAATACCTTGAATTACTGGCACCCGCACAAAATAAAGAATGCGCAATTGCTGCGATTGATTGCGGCGCAGACAGTGTTTATATCGGCGCAAAAGCATACGGCGCAAGGAAAAATGCAGGAAACTCGCTTTCGGATATTAAAGATGTCATAAATTATGCACACAAATTCGGTGTAAAAGTGTATGTTACGTTAAATACAATCCTTAGCAATGAAGAATTGAGCGGTGCGGTTGAAATCTTCCATGAGCTATACAAAATAAAAGCTGACGGGGTAATTATTCAGGATTTTGGAATTCTTCATGAAGCACATTGCGGCAAACTGCCTGATATCAAGCTTATTGCAAGCACGCAATGCGATATAAGGGATATTGAAAAAGTAAAATTTTTTGAAAATGCAGGCATAAAAAGGGTGATTCTTGCCAGAGAATTAAGCATTAATAAAATAAAAGAAATTTCAAAAAATACGGATATTGAAATAGAAACATTTATCCACGGAGCACTTTGTGTTTCATATTCAGGCCAGTGTTATTTAAGCTATAAAATAGGCGGCCGTTCCGCAAACAGGGGCGAATGCGCGCAGGCCTGCAGAAAAAAATACAGCCTGCTTGATAAAAACGAAAAAATTATAGCAAAAGATAAATATCTGCTCAGTATGAAAGATTTTATGGCAGCAAAAAGACTGGATGAGCTTATCAGTGCAGGAGTTACATCTTTTAAAATTGAAGGCAGATTAAAAGATGTTAATTATATAAAAAATACCGTTTTATATTACAGAAACCTTCTTGATAAAATCATAGAAAAGCGCTCAGGCGAAGGCTTCAGACGTTTGAGCCGCGGTAAAACATTTTCCTGTTTTGAACCTGATTTGAAAAAAAGTTTTAACAGGGACTTTTGCGAATATTTTTTAAGCGGAAAAAGAGAAAATATCTGCAATATGGATACACCGAATTCAAAGGGTGAATTTATCGGCACAATAAAGGAAGCAGAGAAAAATTATTTTACACTCAGCCTGACAAATAAAATCAAAATTAACCCGCAGGACGGGCTTTGCTATATAGATAAAAACGGAGAATTATGCGGTTTTCTTGTAAATAAAACGGAGGACGAAAAAATTTTCCCAAATATTATGCCAAAAATTTTAAAAGGGGTGAAAATATACAGAAATAAAGATGCATATTTTGAAAACGCATTAAAAACAGCAGAAATTAAAAGAAGACTCAAGGTTGATTTTAAAATATCTGACGGGTATATAGAAGCTGTTGAAGAATCAGGAATCTGCGCAAAAATTATTTTTTCACAAAAAGAAGAGGCAGAAAATATTGATAATGCTAAAAAAAGCTGGATAAATTCTTTTAATAAAACCGGAAATTCAATTTTTTATACAGGGCAGGTTGAATTTTTATCGGATAAAATATATTTTCTTCCGATTTCAAGGCTTAATGAGCTCAGAAGAGAGGTTTTAGAAAAACTTTCACAAAAGATAATAGAAAATTATACACCTGAAGCACAGGAAAAAATTAAACCCGCAAAATTCCCTACAGAAAGCGGGGATTACAGATTAAATGTACATAACAAAAAAGCGGAAGAATTTTATAAGAAATGCGGATGCGCAGTGGAAGAATATTCGCCGGAATCAGGTACGCCTGTTAAAAATAAAGAATTAATGAGAACAAAACACTGCATAAGACATGCTCTAAATATGTGTTTAAAAAATAATCCCCCGCGCAAAGAAACATATAAAGAAAAATTATTTTTAAGGGATGAATTCGGGGAAAAATACGCACTTGAATTTGATTGTAAAAATTGTGAAATGGTTGTAAAAAGCCTTTGATAAGGGCTTTTTAGATATTTTATCTTTAGTATTTGTTAAGTAATGTAACAAAAAAAGTATATGCTGAAATTGCATAAAATATATAGTTTTTATATAAGTGAGGAGCATTTCAGAATTAACTTATTTTGTAAGAACAAAGGAGTAGTAAAATGAGCAATCCATTCAGCGTATCAGGTGTTTCATCATCAAGTAATGTGGGACATGTAAAAGAAAGAGATTTAAACGAAACTGCAGGAACAGCTGCACACAACAATCAGGGCTTATTTGGAAGCAATATTGATATTTCAAAAGCACAACAGCTTCCTGAAGGATGCAGAGAACTCGGTTTAGGTTAAACCTAAAACAGTATTATTGTGGTTGAAAACTTAAGGAGGCTTTCTCTCGACAAAAACAAGCTTTTTTAAGTTAAAGTTTAAAGATGGAGATTTTATGAGCGAAGCAAAAGTGGTAAATTTTCTTCTTGCCGGTTTGCTGATTATGACAATTATTATGTTTACATGGACGTTTATGTACATTAACAAAACACTAAGCAATAATAATATGAATGCACCGATTGTATCAGCATTCAATGCGTAAAAAAGGATAAAAGAAGAATTAATTAAAACATCCCTGCTTAAAACGGGGATGTTTTTTTATTTTTTAATATAGCAAATATTTTTCTTTACGGGTATTATTATTGAATATCAGAATTTTATAAGAGAATAATAAAATGCCAATTACAATGCAGACAGTAAATGTTAACGGAACTAAAAAAAGAGAAAATAATCCGGTTAGAACGGGCGCGCAGATTGGTGCTGCTATTGGTATCGGAAAACTAGGAATAGACACTTTCAGAGTTTCAAATCGCATTTATAACGCCACGGGTAACGGGCTTTTTAAACAACTGGGGTTAAAGCTGGATGAAATTGCCACCGCAAGCAAAATCAACAGTGCATTAAGCAATGTAAAGAGCGACGGAACACTTGAAAATATGATGAAACAAAGCACGCTCAAATTTATGATTAATAATACGGATGATATGCTTAATAAAGCAAATACCGAAACTCTTGTTGCAAAAGCAAAAGAACTGGGTATAAATGCAGAAGCCATACATACAAGCAAATCAGCAAAATTTTTATATTGCGCCGTTCTTCTTGGAGCATTTGCATTAATTAATGCAGGAATTGGCAGTTTAATCGGTGCCGGCGTCGGAAAAATTGTTGAAATATTAAACAATAAAAAAGAAGCTGAAAAACAGGAAATTATTAAACAAGTACAAACAAACTTGGAAAATAAATAGTTTGATAAAAACACCATTTATATGTATGGATGCATTTTTATTGTCGATAAGTATTAAGTGGCAAAAATTTTTTTTCACATGATTTATAAAAAACACAGACGCTTTACTTGAGGAATATAAAATGTCAATCAGAGTTAATTCTACAGATAATAATCAAACAAATAAAAGAAATAATCCCGTTACAAAAGGTGCAAAAATCGGCGCAGGCATGGTGCTGGGGCTTGCAGGAGCTAAATTTTTAAATTACTCGCACGAATTAAAAAAAGTAACCGGAGACGGATTTTTTAAAACATTAAACAGAGAAGCGAATATCGCCGCTGAATATTGCGGCGGGGATAAAAAAACAAAAGCGGCAATGATTATATCTGTCATAGGTCTAGCAGCTCTTAAATTATTGGCTACAACAGGGCTTGCTGCAGCTGCAGGGGGAGGCTTAGGGCTTCTTGTTAAAGGACATAACGACAAAAAGGAAGCAGAAAAACAGGAAATAGTTGAGCAGGTAAAAGCAGAACTGCTTGAAGAACAGGAATAATAAAAAATTAATTTATAAACCCTCAGGAAAAATTATCTCAGGGCAAAACCACAGGAATGGAATATGAGAATAGGCTTTAATACCGGTTACTGCAATGCATTTACAAAAAATATTTCGCATTGCGGCGCATCAAAAATTCAAACCCAATCAAAAGAAGAAGCGGTTGAAGACACAATTGAAATCACAATAGAAGATAGGAAAAACAAAACAGGAGAACTGCATAGAAACCCGATTACCCGAAATGCGGTCAATAAATTTGTACAATTTTATTACGGACTTCCCGAAGAAAGCAGAGAGTCTATTTACTATTGTCTTATGGATGATGAAGAAAGATATTGTGCAATACTTGACAGGATAGATAAAATCGAAGGAAAAGACAGGCATACAAAACCAAAGAAAAGCCTTACGGAAAGATTTCTGGAGCTTATGATGCTTCCTGACGTCATCAGCGACAATGCGAGATATGATGCGGAAGAGCTTACACAATTGCCCGCTTTTAATAACGGAAAAAATGAAAATGTACACAGAATATTAATAGAACTTTCCAATCCCATAGAAAGCGAAGAAGAAACACAAGCTGAAGAAATAGCAGAAACCGACACATTTGAAGGAATTCAAGATACAGAGGAAGATGATTATATACTTGCTGACGACAGCTTTTATGAAACAGAAGGTGAAGAAAAAATTAAACCCGCTAAAATAGGTTTCCTCAAAAAAGCGGCAGCGTTTTTTGCCGCAGCGAAATAATAAATAAAATGCATTTTGCATATAAAAGTAGTAACAAAAAATTCCTCCTTTTAAAATAAGGAGGAATTTTTGTTTTAAAGATTTATAAAATCAGCCTTTAAGGCTTTTAGCAGCCTTTAAAATTTCAGGCCTATTTTTTATTTACTTTAATAGCGCTGTCAGGACAAACCAGAGCACATGTACCGCAAGCAATGCATTCTTCAGGGTTTGGTTCAACCGCAGGAGTCTGGTAAATACCAACTTCTTTTGACCAGTTTAAGCATTTTTTAGGGCATTTTACGATACAAAGACCGCAGCCTTTGCATAAATCAGTAAAACAATACCAGTCTGCTTTTCCTTTGGCTACATTTTCTACTTTAAAACCTTTATGTTCAATTGTTGCCATCTTATACACCTGCTTTCTGTATCATATTCATACCCATTTCAAGCGCTTTGTAGTTAAGTTCGCGTAATTCGGGCTTAGCATCAAATTTCTTGCCGAGTGCCATTTCCATAGCATTTTTAATATCGTCAAGTTTTAAAACGTTAGTTGCAGCAAGCAATACGCCTAAAACAATGATATTAAATACTCTTGCGCTTAATTGTTCGTTTGCAATTCTGTTTGCTTCAACTGCAATTATTTCTTTAGCTTTGCAGGTCGGCTTTTTGGAACAAACTGACGAATCATAAATCACGGTAGAATTTTCGCTTGCGTAATCTGAACATCTGTCAATTGCTCTGTCTGATAACATAATTACAATGTCACCTTTCGAAAATCTCGGCTCACCGATTTTTTCATCAGCAACCTGACAGAAAGCGATTGAAACGCCACCTCTTTGTTCTACACCAAAATTCGGGATGTATAAAATTTCTTTACCGGCTTCATACCCTGCTTCAACAAGGATTTTCGCGATAGATTGAACACCCTGTCCGCCTTCACCGGCTAATACTATTCTTGTTCTTGCCATAATTTTTACTCCAATCCTTCTCTTGAAACAAACTCTTTAACTTCAAAGAATGATTCCATAGTTTTTAATCTGTCCCAAGTGCCTTCGTTATTAGTTCTCCAGTTGAGCGGGCAAACTGAAAGCACTTCAACAAATGAAAATCCGCCTTTTTCAACATTTTTAAGAGCCTTTGTAAATGTTTTTCTAAGGCTTCTTAAATTTGAAACTGAAGCTCTTGCAACATAGCCTTTTTCAGGATCAACGATTGAAGCAACCATTTCAGCACCGCGTGCAGGTTTACCTGTAACTTCACAATCACGTCCGTAAGGAGTAGTTTCCGTTTTCTGACCGGGCATTGTGGTAGGTGCCATCTGTCCGCCTGTCATACCGTAGTTTGTATTGTTTGCAAGCACGATAAGCATATTTTCTGCACGAACCGCAGCGTTTACAAGGTGCTGTGAACCGATTGCAAGACCACCGCCGTCGCCCATATAAGCGATACCTACAGTTCCCGGGTTAGCACGGGTAACACCGTAGATAACAGGTGTTGTTCTTCCGTGGTGAGTTTGAACAGAATCAACATTCATATAATTCCAAGAAAGCAATGAACAGCCGATATCACAGCCAAAAACCGCTTTTTCCTGGAGGTTTAAATCATCAATAGTATGAGCTAAAGTTTTTAGAATCATACCATGACCACATCCGGGGCAAAATTTGCTTGCACCTGCTTCGGCGTTTTGCGCTTTCGCTAAATCCGGAGTAACATCAAGTGTTTGAACCATTTATTTATCCTCTTTTATTCTTTTTACTTATATTATTCTTAGCTAAAAACTACACTGTGGCAGGAGTTTTTACCATTTGTTCAACTTTTTGAACAATGTCGTCGCCTGTTACGCCAACACCCATTTTAAATAGTGTTGAGTACGGAGTTTGAAGACCGTAGATTTTTTCTAATACCATTTGAGCCAGCTGGCCGTTTGCAGATTCTGTAAACAGTACTTGTTTTGCTCTTTGAACTGCTGCTCTTAAAGGTTTAACGGCAAGCGGTCTTAATGTGATAGGTCTGAATAAACCTGCTTTAATGCCTTTTGCTCTTAATTCATCAACAGCCGTCATTGCAGATCTTGCAACAATACCGTGAGCAATGATAAGAATTTCAGCATCTTCTGCTTTATATTCAAGATATTCTTCAATTTCGGGAGAAATTCTGTCAAATTCAGCCTGATAAGAATCAAGAACTTCCATTAATTCTTCTTCAAGGTTGAATGTGTTTCTCATATGGTTTGCTTTTCTGTCTACATCAATTCTGCCTTCAGCTCTTAAGAATGCAGGAGTCGGTTCCATTTTAATTCCGCGTGAAGCAGGATCATATAATGTTACAGGCTCTCTCATCTTACCTTGATAACCGTCAGCAAGCATAAAAGTAGGGAATCTGTATTTCCATGCCGTATTAAATGCTTTAATCATATAATCGTATAAATCCTGGTGGCCGGCAGTTGAATAAACAATTCTAAAGCCTTCGCCGTTACCGCCGAAGCATGTTAATCTTGTTTCCTGTTGAGCATAAATAACTGTAGCCGTTGACGGGCCGCCTCTTTGCATAACAGCGCAAACAAAAGGTATTCTCATCATTTCAGCCATGCTTTGCGCATCCTGCATGATAACGTTACCGGGGCCTGCTGTTGCAGTAAAAGCTCTTTTACCTGCTAAAATACCGCCGATTGTAGAAAAACCTGCTGAAATTTCATCTTCTGTTTGAAGGAAACCGGCTTCAGTTTTCGGAAGTAATTTACACCAGGTGTGCATAATTTCGTTTTGAGGTGTAATAGGGTAACCGTACATAAACTCAGCCTCTGCAGCATTTGCAGCATAAGCAATGGTTTCATTTCCGGTTAAGAACATTCTCGTGTCTTCAGTGATAAGTTTTTTAACCATATTAATTCCTTACTTTGTGAACTAAGTACAATAAAATTTGTACTACAAAGAAAGGATGGTTTCAAGTTTTTTAAGATATTTAAAATCTGTTCTATTTATGCTTTTTTAAAGATTTTTCTTCAAGCAGGGCTGCAATATTATTGAAATCAAGGCATGACGGGAAGATATCCGTATCAATCTTCGGAAATTTCTGTTTTACAAGCTCTTCATCGGGCATTTTATCCCATTCAGTTCTTGCAAGTTCATAAGCTGATGTTATATATTTATCAAATTCTCTTTTTAATTCAGGGTCACGGCTTACAGCCTTAAGCGCTTTTGAAACATCTGGCATTCCTGATAGAGCTTTACCTTGCAGTCCTTTATAGCAAATATCATCAATTTCTTTTACTTTTTCAACGCCTCTGCCCAATATTTGAATTTCAGCATCAACACCGTTACCTACATCAATAATAATGTGTGTTGCAGTGTATCCTGATGTTTTCTTTTTACTTATTACTTCAGGATAATGCCCATATGCTTTATAGCTGGCAAGCTCAAGTGCATCAGATTTAGAAGCGGTAAGATATTTATGACCGGCACCGTAGTTTTTTATAAATTTAACTTTCGGACCATGACCGCTTTCAATTGATTCAATAAGACGATTTACAACGGAATTGGTTTCGGCTCTTGTACCGTTTGCAAGAATTAATCTCGCTCCGAGGAGATCGTGCAGCTCTGATTTTATGAAGGCCTCACTCACGGGGACATTGTACCCGTTATTTTTCTTTTGAAGCTCAGCCACTTTTACGGACATCTTTTTTGCAATTGACTGAGGGGATTTAGCTCTGATTGTTTTCTTAACAAGAGGTTTGTATTTTTTGCAAGATTTTGAACCTTCATCAACAAGACTGTCAAAAATGCACATTGTTATTTCAAAACTGTTCTGCAGTTTTTTTGCCTGCCTATTTACTTCACCTGCGATGGGAATTAATTCCCTATAGACACCATATGCTCTATGGTTCATACCTTTAGATGCATTATCAAAAATTTCATTAGCTGCTTCGGATGCTTTAGCAGACAGGCTCTCGGCAGTTGAAGAAGCAATTTTTTGCAGCTGTCCTTTTCCCGTAAAGGAAACCGTATCAGCGCTTAAAGGTGCAAGGTTTGATGTGTTGATTTTGCCTAAAAACGGTGAGGGGGGGGTCGACAATGCGTTGCAGGACGGCTTTAGCCTGTTTTTGAATGAGATATTTGAAAATTTTGAATATAAATCTTGTAATTCTAACATTTATTTTTTCCGACATTATTCTTTATGGCATTCACCCGTCTTTGCAAACTAAATAAAACATGTAAAGCTTTAATATTGCCCCATTATATAGTCAAATTTAAGTTTTGTAACTAAAACTCAATATTTTTAATATGGTTAATAACAGGTTCGGCCGTATTATCATTTGATGTTAAAAGCACGGATATTGCATCAATTCTAAAACTTTTATAACCAGTAATGTTTTGAAGATAAGAATATGCGGACTTTTTGATTTTATCAAGCTTTGTTTTTGTGATTGCTTCAAGCGGCGTGCCGAAACGATTTGATGAGCGTGTTTTTACTTCAACAAAACACAATGTATTTTTATCCAGCGCAATAATATCAATTTCACCATATCTTGAAAAATGATAGTTGCGCTCTAAAATTTTATAACCGTTTTTTATTAAGAAATTTACGGCGATATCTTCCCCGTATTTACCTTTAATTTTGTTTGACATAAAATAATCTTACACTAAACCGAGAAAAAAATTAAAACGGGAGTTTTTAAATGGAATTATTGAAAAAAACAGCGGCTCAAATGAGAGAAGCACTTTTAAAAAAGGAGGTTTCCGCGGTTGAATTAACGGAAGCTGTTTATAAAAGAGTGGATGAAGTTGAAAATAAAATCGGCGCATATAATTCTTTGACAAAAGAATATGCGCTTAATACTGCAAAAGAAGTGGATAAGAAAATAGCAGCAGGGGAAACATTGTCAAAGATGGCAGGTATTCCTCTTGCACTAAAAGATAATATAAATTTAAAGGGGTATAAAACAACGGCATCAAGCAAGATTTTAGAAAATTTTGTATCACCCTATGATGCAACGGTAAGCAAAAAATTAAGAGAAAATTTTGTTCCCGTTATAGGAAAAGCAAACCTTGATGAATTTGCAATGGGTTCATCAAATGAAAATTCAGCATTTAACAAGGTTCATAATCCTTACAATTTAAATAAAGTACCCGGAGGTTCATCAGGCGGTTCGGCAGCTTCCGTTTCAGCGCTTGAAGCAGCGGTGGCTCTCGGGTCTGATACCGGAGGCTCAATCAGGCTTCCTGCAAGCTTCTGCGGAATTTCAGGCTTTAAACCGACATACGGCAGGGTTTCAAGATACGGACTTATTGCCTTTGCATCATCACTGGATCAGATAGGCCCATTCGGCAGATGCATTGAGGATGTTGTTGATTTATATGAAACAATTGCAGGATACGACCCGAAGGATTCAACATCATTAAATATGCCTGTGGGCGATATTTCAAAAACCTTTAAAAATGATGTTAAAGGGATGAAATTCGGTGTAATTAAAGAATTAATGGCAGAAGGCGTTAACGATGAAGTTAAAAAAGCGGTGGAAGATGCCGTTAAAATTTATGAAAAACTGGGTGCCGAAATCAAAGAAGTGTCATTGCCTCTTTTAAAACATTCTATAGGTGTTTATTACATTATTGCAACGGCTGAAGCAAGCTCTAATCTTGCACGTTTTGACGGCGTAAAATACGGCCACAGAACTCCTGATGCCAAAAACCTTATGGAAATGTATACAAAAACAAGAAAAGAAGGTTTCGGCGATGAGGTTAAAAGGCGCATAATGCTTGGCACATATGCTCTTTCAAGCGGATATTACGATGCTTATTATAAAAAAGCACAGCAATTAAGACGTTTAATTAAAGATGATTTTGACCGTGTATTTAAAGAGGTTGACGTTTTGATGAGCCCCACATGCCCCACAACGGCATTTGATATAGGTTCCAGAAATGAAGACCCGCTTGCAATGTATTTAACGGATATCGGAACAATTTGTGCTAATTTAATCGGGGCTCCTGCAATAAGCATCCCTGCAGGGTTTGACAAAGACGGTATGCCAATCGGTATGCAGCTAATCTCACAGGTGCTGCAGGAAGAACCGCTTTTAAGAGCAGCATACAATTTCGAATCGCAGACTGATTTTCATACAAAATTAGCACAATTGTAAAAATATTTAATACATCTATCAAATTTGACTCCCGTTTTAATAATCGGGAGTCATTTATTTAGTGGTGTTGATTTTTTATAAAAAACATTAAACTGTTAATATGGTTAGAATTTTAGGAATTTAATAAAATGGCAAACAGATTAAACGGTTCAAGCTTATTTTTACAGGCAATAAACGGCCTTGTCGGAAATTATGCCCAGCTTATGACAGGGGTAAACGGCAACGGATTAAGTCTTGAAAATATAACAAACCCGTCTGAAGATGTGGATAAAAAACAATTAAACTATACATTTGTAAACTATTTAACGAATAATTTCGGGAAAATCGATAAAGACGGCGACGGGATAATTTCAAAAGATGAATTACAAAACTACACAACGAATATGTCAAGAAGCGGGTTAACATATCAACAGCTTTGCGAATTATGCTACAGCTCTAATTCTTCAAGCACGCTTTTAGAAACCGTTTTAAATAATTTTTCAGAAATTGATGCAAACGGGGACGGGCGGGTGACAAATGAAGAAATTGCGGCATACGGCATAGATAAAGAAATTGAAGAAATAAAAGATAAATACCCCAAACATACGGCAAAAGGGATGAGTATTTTCTATGAAACTTCCGCCGATAAAGAAATAGAAACAGAGAATTCATAGAAATTTTATAAAACTGCCACATGGAAAAGAATATTAATAAATGCTATAAAAATCTTCCGGATTTTTATGGCGAAGCTGAAAAATATTTAGTTTTTATAAAGAAAATAAAGCATAAAGAAGCAATTGCTTATATGCGCAGCAATTTTAATAAAAATATACTAAACAGTTATTGCGAAGTTGGAGAATTAAATCCTGAATGCCTGAAAATATCAGGTGCAAAAAGCAATATGGTAAAATTTTCAATGGATAGTTTGTTAAAAAATATGATCCGTCATCCTGATATTAACTTTAGCGATTATGAGAAAATTTATAATATTATACTAAAACCGGATGCAATAAAATTTTCCAAAAATAAAAAGAATTGCGTCTTACTGTTTAAAAAATACAATAAAACTTATCAAGCAGTTGTAAAAACCACTATAAATAAAAGTGAGAATTTTTTAACATCATTCAGACTTGCTGAGCACTAAAAAAGATTATCCTGACTATGAGGACTCCCGCACCCCTCTGTCGCCTTAATGGCCCGGTAGGGAGATTTACCGTATCAAGATAATCTTATTTATATTATAAACCATTTTCAGGTTTTTTCAATCATGATTTCGGGTTTCGCATTCTTGCCTAATATTTGAAAAATCAAAATAAAGCTTGTCACTTTCGTTTTTTAAATATTCAATAATCGGAGCAATATTCATTATTTCTTCAATACCATCATGAAATTTGCAGAAGCAATCCAGAGTTTCTGCAATATTATAAATGTTTTTCATTGTTTTGTAATTTTTTTCAAAACACTCTGTTTTTATTATTATATTTGCTTGCTTTTTCATTTTTATACTTCATCATATTTTTAACCATTATATGATTTTACACAGATATACATTTAATTTCAATTGCAAAAGGTTTGTAAACAGTTTATAAACACCGGCTAAAAAGCAGGCTGTGCGGGGTTATTTTTTATAAAAATTAATTCCTGTTCTGCCGTAGATTTTTTCTTTAAACGGAGCAGGCACGGAAGATAAATCAGAGAATTTTTTATCATATTCAACAACAATTATGCCGTTTTGCGTGATTTTTTCAAGTGCGGCAGAAATAATAGGCGTATAATCAAAATCCCACGGGGGGTCAATATAAATTACATCAAATTCTTCAAGCTTGGACAAAATTTTTAGCGTATCACCCTTTATAAGGTTGATTTCAGCATCCGCATTTTCAAAAGAAGAATAAGTTTTCTTTGCCATAATAAAGGTTTTTGAGTTTTTCTCAACAGCGGCTACCTTTCTAAAGCCTCTTGAATAGGCTTCAAGCGCCATAATGCCGGAACCAGTAAACATATCAAAAAAGGAAAGGTTTGAAAAATCTCCAAAGTGCGAAAAGAGAATATTAAAAACGCTTTCGCGGACTTTTGATAAGGTGGGGCGCACTTCAACCCCTTCGCCTTTTGGAGCTGAAATTATTCTTCCTTTAAATAGCCCGCCTGTCAAATGCAAAATGCGACCTCCTTTATTATTCTAATACTATCATGAAAAGAATTGTTATTATAGGCGGATGTGCCGCAGGGCCGAAAACTGCCGCAAAAACAAAAAGGGTAAACCCTGAAAATACTGTTGAACTTTACACAATGGAAAATATAGTATCTTATTCTGCCTGCGGAATGCCGTATTATATAAAAGGTGCCGTGCCTTCTTATGAAAATTTAATTATAAGAAAGCCTGAAGACTTCAAAAAGCAGGGAATAGATGTGTTTTTAAATCATAAATGCACACAAATTCTGCCCGAAGAAAAAAGTGTTGTATTTAACACTACAGTAAACGGGGTTTTTGAAACAAAGAAAGTGCAGTATGACGAGCTTGTTTTATGCATAGGTTCAAGGCCGTATACTCCAAAGATAAAAAATATAAATTTAGAAAACATCTTCCATCTGAAAGTTTTAGACGATGGTATAAAAATTAAAGAGAAGATGGAAAAATCAAAAAGTGCAATAATTATGGGCGGAGGATATATTGCAATTGAAATTCTTGAAGCGTTTGTAAAAAACGGGCTTGATGTAACCGTTATTGAACGTAACAAAGAAATTATGACACAATTTGACCCTGAAATAAGTACTTTAATCAAAGATTACATTACAAAAAGGGACAGCAAACAGGTGCACTTTATAATGGATGATGAAATTATAGAGTTTACCGGTACAAAAGAATTTACAGGCGCAATTACAAGAAACGGAAAAACCCTGCATGCAGATTTTTGCGTAATAGCTGCAGGAGTAGTGCCAAATGTTGAACTTGCAAAAGAAGCAGGGATAGAAATAGGCATTACGGGCGGAATAAAGACAGACAACAGAATGAGGACAAACATTGAACACATCTGGGCTGCGGGCGACTGCACCGAGGAAACCTGTCTTATCACCAAAAAACCAATGTATGCGGCGCTTGGAACAATTGCAAATAAGCAGGGGCGCGTCGTAGGCATTAATGTTAATACGGATACAAACGGCGTTTATGAAGCATTTGACGGAATTTTAGGGTCAGCCGTTACAAGCTACTTTAATTTTTCAATGTCCACAACAGGACTCACGGAAACCAAAGCAAAAATTTTTGCACAGCATACAAACATAGAACCTGTCACAGCAACCGTCACAAAACACGATAAAGCAGGATATATGCCGGATTCAAACAGTATTACGGTAAAACTTATAGCAGATAAAAGAACAGGGGAGCTTTTAGGAGCTCAGGCGGTAGGTGTAGGCGATGCGGATAAAAGAATTTATACCGTAACCTCAGCTTTAAAGGCAAATTTAACCGTGCAGGAATTCTTACACCTTGACTTAACATATTCCCCTGCGTTTTCCTCAACTATTGATCCGCTTTTAACCGCTGCTTATAAATTAAAAGAACAGATTGATAAATAAATTTATTTCAGGTTTTCCAGCAATTTTTTGATTAATGGCAATTTTTAAACTTCACAATTTTTAATCCCGATATAGATTAATTTTATGGGATAA
Organism: Candidatus Gastranaerophilales bacterium; assembly: GCA_910587055.1. Taxonomy (GTDB): domain Bacteria; phylum Cyanobacteriota; class Vampirovibrionia; order Gastranaerophilales; family Gastranaerophilaceae; genus MGBC122484. The sequence continues at coordinate 10,788 of CAJUKY010000002.1, read as the reverse complement.
ATATGATATTAAAAAAAATTAGTTCAATAACAGCAAATCTGACAAGCAAAACAAGCAAAAACAAAAGCAAAGAGAGTAAGGAACCCGTTTCAGATAAAAAACCTGCAGAAGAAGCTATTTGTTCAAAAAATGAAGCTGATGCAATAAAAGCGGCTTTTATCGGCGGTCAAAATTCAACCATAGATATCACTGCAGATAGTACTGAAAGCGATGAATACTATACTGTAGATGAGGATGAACCCTTAAGTTCCGAAGAAGAGGAGATTTTACATGATATGCGCACAATAGGATATGTCAATTCTCTTTTACACCAGTTGTACTTTAACGGATGCAGAGGAGATGAACTTTCCATAGATGAAATTGCGCAACAGCAGGCTCAGGAAATAATTCAAACCAGTGATGAAAATGAATTAAAAAGTTTTATATGCAACATAAAGGAAGGAATGGAACGCATTAATGAATCGGCTTCATTAATGCCGCCTGACATAACCGAAGAGCTTATTCAAGAAGGTTATACTTTGTGTAATAAAATTATATATTTGCTTGAGAACGAATGATATAATTATTTTTACCCTGCATAATCGAAAGCAAGGTCGAGAGTGGGCGCTTTTGCTACAATTGCACTTGTTGAGATAATATCAGCACCTGTTTTTGCAAGTTCTTCAAGATTGTTTAAATTAACACTGCCGCTGATTTCAACAATTGCACGTTTATTTATAAGTGCGACACATTCTTTTATCATATCAGGCTTCATATTATCAAGCATAATAATATCGGCACCGGCTTTTAAGCATTGTTTTACCTGTTCTATCGTATCGCATTCAACTTCAATTTTGTGTGCATGCGAAATATTGCCGCGCACTTTTTTTACAGCCTCTTCAATAGAACCACCCATAAGTGCAATATGATTATCTTTCAGCATAACACAATCACAAAGATTAAATCTGTGCAGGTGCCCGCCGCCAACTTTTACCGCATACTTTTCAAAAAGCCTGAAATTCGGGGTGTTTTTCCTTGTGTCCACTACTTTTACACCATACGGCGATGCGATATCCTGAAATTTTTTCGTGAAGGTTGCAATACCTGACATTCTTTGAATAAAGTTCAAAGAGAGCCTTTCGCCTGTTAAAATATATCTTGGAGAACCTGTAATTCTTGCAACAGGTTCATCAGGGGTAATTTTATCACCGTCTTCTTTATAAAAATCAACTTTAACATCATCTTTTGCAAGAATTTCAAATACGAGACGAAACGGATCACACCCGCATAAAATTCCTTCTTCTCTTGTTTTAAGAAGGATTTCAAACTTTTTATTTTTATCAATATCCGCCGTTATAAAATCGGTTGAAATATCGCCGTAGCCTATATCTTCTTTTAGGGCAGATACAATATAATCTTTTATCATAAAATCGTGTAATAAAAATTTTGCCATATTTTACTCTCTCTTTTATTTAAAACTTTTAGTATTATCAGGTTAAAATCACCTTTTTGTTACTTTTTTGACATTAAAACAGTTTCAATCTCGGGCTGCATTTTTGGCGGCTCTTTAGCGTCTTCCCTATAATGAGCACCTATAGAATTTTCTCTGTTAATTGCAGCCTCCGTTATTAATTGCGCAGCTATGATTGAATTTCTAAGTTCATAACCTTCTTTTGTTGAATAAACCCTTGAATGTTTTGAAATTAATTTTATATCTTCAATAACACGCAATGCATTATTTAAGCCTTCTTTGGTTCTTACAATTCCTGCATTCTGCCACATGGCTTTTTTCAGCATACGCCTTAAAATACCGGTTTCAAGAATTTCATTGGCAAGGTTTGCTTCATATATCTCAAGTATGGATTTTACACCCGAATCAAAACCTTTTGGCGCATCGAGGTTCCTGTGTGATAAGACATCCGCAAGTTTATATGCACACACAACACATTCAAGAAGGGAATTTGACGCAAGTCTGTTCGCCCCGTGTAAGCCTGTTCTTGAAACTTCACCTATTGCATAAAGATTTTCAACGGTAGTTTCCATATTATAATTTACCTTAACACCGCCCATAAAATAATGAGCTGCAGGGGATACGGGGATTAACCCCGTGCTTAAATCTATATTTGCATCATTACAAATATTTGTAATTGCAGGAAACCTCCTTTTAAACCTGTCTAAACCAATCGGCGTTATATCAAGGTAAACATTTTTCGATTTGGATGTTTCCATTTCATTAAAAATAGCGCGCGCAACAACATCCCTCGGGGCAAGCTCTGCTTTCGGGTGATATTTTTCCATAAAAGGTTTTTTGTCTATATTTAAAAGCTTTGCACCTTCACCCCTGACGGCTTCAGATACCAGCGGCATATTTTTTGGCCTTTCGCCTCCAAGCGGGGAAACACTGAGGGCTGTCGGGTGGAACTGTACAAATTCCATATCCGAAACTTCAGCTCCTGCAAGTTTTGCAAGCGCTATACCGTCTGCAGTTGCAACAACAGGATTTGTAGTATATTCATAAACCTGTCCTATACCGCCTGTCGCAAGAACCACTGCATTTGAATAAACGGCTTCATAAGTATCAAGAGCAGGGTTATAGATTAAAACTCCGCGGCAGGCTTTTTTATTGTCACACAATAATTCTACCGCCATGGCATCTTCATATACTTCAATAGAATCAGATTTTTTAACAAGATGCGCAAGCTTATCTTCTATAACTCTTCCCGTATAATCACCGCCTGCGTGTAAAATTCTCGGCATTGAATGAGCCGCTTCAAGCGTGAAACTCAAGCTGCCATCTTCTTTTTTATCAAATTCCACCCCTAGATTAATAAGGTCATTTATCACACAGGATGAATTTTCGGAAATAAACTTTACAATATTAAAATCATTAAGCCCGCAGCCTGCTTTAATTGTATCCATAATGTGCGATGTTGTATTATCGCGGGTGTTTATTTCGGGCATAACTGATACTATGCCGCCTTGAGCAAGAGCGGAGTTGCATTCATCAAGCTTTGATTTTGTAACAACAAGAATACCGTCTTTTGTGCGGCATTTTCTCTGTGCACTAAGAGCTAAATACAAGCCTGCTGCACCTGAACCTATTATTACAATTGAATATTTTGAATGCTTCATTTTATTTTTATCGTATTCGCTGTTTTTAGGATTAAAGCCCCTGTATAAGTTTTAGTGACTTTGTCCATATAATATTTTAATACAAAAAGAGGTTTTTACAATTTTATAAACCCTATAATTCTTTTTTGTTGCCAATATATTACAAAAAACATTGCGTTTTTTAAGAAGATAATAAGTAAACTTTTAACTATAACAGCAAGCATTGCCGGCAGCATCCGGCTTAATACTATCTGTGCTCATAAATTAATTCGACAATTCCGTTATAATTGCGCGTTTGAACCAATGACAGTTTCTGTTCCTTTAAAAACTCTCCAAAAAGACGAATACCGCTGCCTAAAAGAGTTGGAATAACCGAAATATAGTATTTATCAATTAGTTCAGCTTGCATTAACTGCCGAATAAGGTTAGCACCGCCGCAAATCCAAATATCTTTGCCTTTCTGCTCCTTTAATTGCCTCAATAAAGTTATTGGGGACTCATCCGTAAAATTAATTTGTTCCGTAGATTTAAGATTATTATGCGTAAACACATAAGCATTAAGGCCATCATATATCCATTCTGCAGGAGAAAGTTTTGTGATAATCTGATAATATGTGTTCCACCCCATTATGACTGTATCAATACCTTTAATAAATTCGGAATAGGCATCCATTTCTTTATTATCATCATTCTCGCCGCTCAGCCAATCAACATTGCCATTTTTATCTGCAATATATCCATCAATGCTCATTGCAATAAACAGGATGATTTTTCTCATTTTAACACCTCATTTCTTGGCAATTTATAAACAACCTCAACAGTAAAATTGCATGGATTTTTAATTCTTTTTATTCACACCATATCCAAAAAGAGCAAAATCGTATTTTACAGGGTCTTCGGGGTCAAATTCTTTTAAAACATCCGTTAATTCAAGGACTGATTTAAAATCATTCTGCTTCCTTTTTAATAAACCTTGCGAGCGGGAAATATTGCCAACATGAACATCAAGCGGAATTAATAATTCGGAAGGACTTAAAAAATTCCATATGCCTAAATCCACAGGGGAATTTTTTCTTATCATCCATCTTAAAAACATATTCATTCTCTTCATTGCGCCTTTGTTTTCAGGATTTGAGAGCATGAATTTATAACCGCCGCCAATTTTTGAAGCATTGTCATAAAAATAATCACAGACATGCTGCAGTGCTGCAAATACTTTGTTTTGACCCTTAAGGGAATTTTTAGCACCTGTTTTTATGCCGTTTTCAAAAAGCTCTTCCAGTGTCATTTTATCTTTTACGTAAAGTTTTTTTAAAACTTCAAAAAATACCGTAAGGTCATCAGGTTTTATAAATCTGTAATTAAAATCTGATGCATAAGTATTTTTATCAAAATTTACAATAAAATTATACGGAGACATTTCCATATAATTAAAAAGAGAGAAAAGCTTTTTGATAAACATTTCGCGCTTGCCAAAGGCAAAAAGGGATGAGATAAAGCCTGCAATTTCAATATCTTTATTATTTGAGTTTTTAAAAAGATGAATAAATTGAACAGGATCGTCTTTTATAAAATCAACGGTTTCATACTGTTTACAAAGTATGTCCAGCTCTTCTTTTATGCTGTTTTTTTCTTTAATCTGCGGTGTCATTTTCTTATACTTCTAAAATATGCTTTTAACAGTTCTTCGCATTCTTCTTCCATAATACCGCCAAAAATTTTCGTTTTAAAGCCTCCATAGCAGGTTAAATTCAAAGCCCCGCCAAAAGCACCGTATTTTGTATCACCTGCACCAAAATAAACATTTTTTATACCTGAATTTAAAATTGCCCATGCACACATAGGGCATGGTTCAAGAGTAACATATAAATCGCAATCTAAAAGCCGCCAGTTATTAAGCTTTTTTGCGGCATTATTTAATGCAAGAATTTCAGCATGTGCCGTTACTTCTTTCAGAGCTTCTTTTTTGTTGCAGGATTCGGCTATTATTTCTCCGTCCTTTACTACAATAGCGCCTACGGGAATATCTCCCGAGGATTGTTTTGCTAAATCTATACATTTTTGCATATAAAAATTTACGGTCATTTTTTGCTGATATTTTCGGATAATTCTTAAAACGGCTTTATGAAAACAAATTATTCACACTGTCAATTTTATCCTGATTGAGCTTTATTTGCTTTTGAGATTCAAGCAAAGTTCTGTCTTCAAGCACTGTTTGGGCTGCATCATCCGCAATTTTCTCATCCTGCTTGGTGCTGTTATTAAACATTAAAACAACTTCAAAACCGTCTTCCGTGCTTGAAATATCAATATTAATATTCATAGCCTCGCAAAGGCCTTTTACAATATAGAGCCCGAGCCCTGTTCCCCTTGTAGTTCTTGTCAGTTCAGAATCAAGACGCACAAACTTATCAAAAAGCGTTTCAAGTTTTTCTTCGGGAATAATTTCTGATTTGTTTAAAATTGAAAGGCAGGGCTTACCTTCAATATTTGCGGCAGATACAAAAATCGGCGCGTTGTCTTTATTGTATTTAACTGCATTATCCAATAAATTAACAAGAACCTGAATAAGCCTGCCGTTATCGCCGATAACAGGAAGAATATCATTTGCAATATTTACATTAAATTTTGTATCATTATAATTTGCATACGCAAGAGAAGTTTCAAGAACTTTTGTTAAATCAAGAGGCTGAATGTTTAAATGCAGATTAAAACTTTCAATTTCAGGTATAACAAGCAAATCATCCACCATGCCGGATAATCTTTGTGCCTGTTGTTTTATCACCCTTAAGCTTTTTAATCTTGTTTCCTCATCCACCTTGATATCCGATCTTAAAAGACGGCTTGAATAACCTATAATGCTGGTCAAAGGTGTTCTAAATTCGTGGCTTATAGCTGATACAAGACTTGCCCTGAATTCGTCAAGACGTTTTAATTCAAGATTTTTTTCAGAAAGTTCGGCGTATGAACTTGCCACCTTTTTTGTCATATAATTGAATTCTTTTTCAAGAAATACAATCTCATGCGGAGTAAATACGCTTTTTAAAAGACGGATTTTCCTGTTATAACTGCCTTTTGATATTGCAATTATCCCCTTAAATAACTGTCTTATGTTTAAATAAAGGTAATATGTATAAATTCCTGCAACAATAAATATAAAAAGCGCCGCAAAAACAAGGGATAAAATTATTCTAAGCCTTGGTATATCTATTGTTTTTCTGGTAACATTCGGGGTTGTCTTTACAACAATTGTCCAGTTAGGGTTTTCCATCTGATAATAAGAGAGCGGACGGTTTTTTTCTTTTGAAAAAAGTACGGGAGTTGAATACTGCCTTTCTTTCGGAAGATTATCAACTATATCATTATAGCCTTTATTATCGTGATCGTTTGTTGCAATAATATTTCCTGCATCATCCAGAATATAAACATCGTATTTAACATCCGTAAAATTATTATCAAGGACATTTTGCAGAAACGTCATTTTTAAATCAGCACTGATTACATCATTGTCGTCAACATTTGCGTATAATTTTACAGTGGATTTTTTAGGGTTAAAAACAGTTTCTCTCTGTTTTAAAGTATATGTGTCAATAAATTGAAAATTATTAAACTTGCCATATTTTTGCTGAATTTCATAAAGAAAATCGTTTTTATCCTCTTCGTAGTAAAAAAAGCCTATGGCTGAAGCTATCTGTTTTAATTCTTCATTTGCATATTTCAAATAGCCATTTACACTGTCACCCACAAATCCTGAAATCATTTTAGCCGAATAGCTTAATTCTTTTCTCACGGATTGCTGGGAGATATTTGAAATAATAAGTCCTATTGTAATAAACGGAATTAATACCGCAAAAAATAACACTATTGCTATTTGTTCAGCTATCTTTAATCTTTTCATTCCGATAAAATTTTACTCCTCTAAAACGCCGAATGGTGTTAATTTATAACCGACATTTGTTACCGTGTGCAAATATTTCGGCCTTCTTGTATCCGTTTCGATTTTTTGTCTCAATCCGCCCATATGCACTCTTACCATGCGGACATCTTCATCACTGTCGTATCCCCAGACTTCATCAAGCAAGGTGGCAAGGGTAACTGCCTTATTTAAATGCTGCAAAAGACAGTATAAAATCTCAAATTCGGTCGGGGTAAGTTTTACCTTTTTATCCAATACTACAGCCTCAAGGGAATCCGGCAGAATTTCAATATCCCCCGCCCTTAAGACTTCTTTCGGGTTTTGAACATCGCTTTCATCGTTTCTTCTGAGCAATGCCCTTATCCTAAGGAGAACCTCCTGAATATCAAAGGGTTTTACAAGATAATCATCCGCACCTACATCAAAACCTTCCGTTTTATCATCTATGGCACCTTTTGCCGTAAGCATTAAAATAGGCACCTTGGGTTTTACAAGGCGGATATTTTTACAAACATCATATCCGTTCATTTTCGGCATCATAACATCAAGTAAAATCAGGTCATAATTATTCTGAACAGCTTTTTTAAGACCCTCTTCGCCATCAATCGCTGAATCTACCATATATCCCGATGATTTAATATCGTATACAAGAAGTTCTCTTATATCTTTATCATCATCAACAATTAATAAACGTCTGTTTGTATTTGCCATTTAACCTCTTAAAATTAGTGTTTTGCACCGTCGAACATCTGCTTAATGCCGTCTACGGAAGACAATATACCTGTTGCTTCATAGGGCATATAAACAACCTTATTATCTTTACCCTCAGTCATTGTTTTTAGAGTTTCAAGATATTTCATTGCAATAAGGTATTTATCCGGAGCCCCTGAATTTGAAAGTGCATCAATTACCATTTTAATAGCTTCCGCTTCACCTGCAGCCTCTTTAATTCTTGCCTCTTTGTTACCTTCTGCAACAAGAACGGCAGCCTGTCTTTCACCTTCGGCTTTATTAATTTGAGATTCTTTAACGCCTTCCGCTTCAAGGATTGCAGCTCTTTTTAGACCTTCTGCTTCAAGGATTGCCGCACGTCTGTCACGCTCAGCTTTCATTTGTTTTTCCATGGCGTTTTGAATTTCTTTTGGAGGAATAATATCCTGCAATTCAACGCGGTTAATTTTTACACCCCATTTATTTGTAGCTTCATCAAGAATAGTTCTTAATTTTTCATTAATAATGTCACGGGATGTAAAGGTTGTATCTAAATCCATTTCACCAATAACGTTTCTTAAAGTGGTCTGGGTTAATTTTTCAATAGCTTCGGGAAGATTTTCAATTTCATACACAGCACTTTTGGGTTCAACAATCTGGAAATACAAAAGAGCATTGATTGAAATTGTTACGTTATCTTTTGTAATAACATTCTGCCTCGGGAAATCAAAAACACTTTCTCTTAAATCAATTTTTTCAACGGTGGAATACATTGAATAAACTTCACCCATTGCGGTTCTTACCGTTTTTTTAGAATGAACTCCGCGGGGAGTATCTATAAAAGGAACAATAAATTGAAGTCCCGGGCCAAGAAGCCTGTTAAAGCGGCCGAGTCTTTCTATAATCATAACCTGCGCCTGATTAATAATTTTAAAACCTGTTATTGCAAAAACTGCCGCAACAACTATGATTACAAAAAATAAAACTCCCATTTATTATACTCCTCTTTAAACTATTTAATTTTATTCACATTTTTCAACAAACATAATCAAGCTTTCATTTTTGATTATTTTTACGATTAAATCACAAGGGATTTCGCCGCCGTCACAGCTTTTTGCCTGCCATACTTCACCGTATATTTTTATTTCACCAACCCCGTTTGTTTCTTTCTTACCTATAGGTTTTGTAACAAGTGCGGTTTGATTTATATACTTACCGTCAATACCCGTGCTTTGCGGTTCTCTGTCATTTTTTCTCATAAACGGTCGAACCGAAAAATAAAAAACGGGCAGAAATATCACAAAAGCCGCTACCTGCGCACCGGTATTATCAGGCCATTTATAAGCTGCGATTCCGGCGAAAAATGAAGCTCCGGCAAGAGTTAAGAAAAATAAAACAGGAGTCATCATTTCAATAAATAAAAATATAAAGCCTATTATTGCCCACAGCTGCCAGATTTGCATATAGTTAAACCTCTTTTAATTATCTCCCGATATAAGTATCGTAAGGGTTTAAAATAAACATGTCAACAGATTATTACTAAATATTTTATACAAATTAATCACCTGATTTTAAATTATACAGGTGATTAATTTTATATCCTTATTGCCGTCGTGCATTATTACCTGTTAGCCATTACCCTTGCACAGAATACACCTGAAGCAGAGGCCTGCATTAAACCTCTTGTTACACCGGCACCGTCGCCTATTGTAAAGAGGTTTTTAATACCTTCAGTTTCAAGCTCATTGGTTAATTTTACCCTTGCAGAGTAGAATTTAACTTCAACGCCGTAAAGAAGCGTATATCTTGAAGCAACACCCGGAGCGATTTTATCAAGAGCATAAAGCATTTCTATTATAGATAACAATTGCCTGTAAGGTAAAACAAGACTTAAATCACCGGGGGTGGCACATTCAAGTGTCGGTTTTATGATGCTTTCTTTAATTCTTTGAGGAGTGGAACGTTTGCCATCCAGCAAATCTCCAAATCTTTGAACAAGAACACCGCCTGAGAGCATATTTGCAAGACTTGCAACATGCTGGCCGTATTTAATGGGCTCTTTAAAGGGTTCCGTGAATTTTTTAGATACAAGAAGCGCAAAGTTTGTATTCGGTGTTTTTTTGTTTGCGTAGCTGTGGCCGTTTACCGTTTGAATTCCGTTATAGTTTTCGGAAACCACTTCACCGTTAGGATTCATACAGAAGGTTCTTACTTCATCCCCAAAAGTCGGAGAATAGTAAATTAGTTTTGATTCATAAAGACGGGATGTTATGGGCTCCATAACATCAGCCGGCAATTCCACACGAACACCAACATCAACCGCATTATTTATCATTGAAATTTTATTTTTTTCGAATTCTTTTGCAAGCCAGTCTGCACCTTCCCTGCCCGGAGCCACTACAACATAATCTGCCATAACGGCATTTCCGTCAGAAAGATTTAAACCTTTAATTTGATTATTTTCAATAATAAGGCTGTCTACTGGAACATTATTTACAATTTCAATTTTGTCAGAGAGATAATCCTGCATGTGTTTTAAAACATCAAGAGAACGCTCCGTCCCCAAATGACGCACGGGAGAGTGCACAAGCTTTAGCTCGGCAAGCGATGCCGCGCGTTCAATATCGGCAAATTCACTTCTGTTTACACCGTATACAACATCGGTTGCACCGTGTTCCAAATAAATATCGTCGCAGTATTTAATTAAATCTTCCACATCTTTATACGGCATATATTCGGGCAAATGTCCGCCAACTTCAGGGGTTAAAGTTAATTTACCGTCAGAAAACGCTCCGGCACCGCCCCATCCGCATAAAAGACCGCAGGTTTTGCAGCTCGGGCAATTTTTATAGCCGTTTCTTAAAAGACAGACTCTTTTTTCAATTTTATTTCCTTTTTCTATTAAAACAATTTTCCAATCGGGTTTTAATTTAACAAGTTCAAGAGCCGTAAAAATACCGGCAGGGCCTGCACCGACTATAGCTGCATTGTATTTCATTTTATTTTTCCTTTTTAGTAATTCGTCAAGTCCGTTTCTTATTGTATAACAAACATTATAAAATTAAATAATT
>CAJUKY010000001.1 GCA_910587055.1 Candidatus Gastranaerophilales bacterium | reverse complement strand
CTATTTACCTAATCAACATAAAAACACAAAGATATTTTAAAATCAAGCGTTTTATCCTGTTTTTGAAATTTTTTTAAAATTTTGACTTAATCTTGCTTACCTCTTACAAAGCAGAAATATTCGTTAAAATAACAATGTTTGGTTATTTTTATTGTATTCATACCTGATTCTAAATATTTGCCGAACTGTACCATAACCGTATTTGCATTAATTGGATTTGTAAAACCGTAATCAATAAATGCCTGACCGTTATCGGCACCGTAGTTTAGCAAAATATCATAAATAACTTTACCGTCTTTAAGTTTTCTTTTGTCAACAGCGATATCGTAAATTCTTGTTGTGTCAAAACGGCTGATAACTATTGAAGTCGGGTCATTTGGGCTTGTTTTGCTTATCGTACATGTGTGTGTATTTTTATCGCAATCCATATCCATATCAAAACCTGAAACATGAATTACCGCATATATGCTGACCGCAATAAGTACAAATATCAAAAGCTTAATTGTTTCAATAGGAAGAATTCTTCTTATTATATTTCTGACTTTTTTAAAATGGTCTTTTTTATTTCTGTTCATGCTCAAAAGGGAAACCCTCCTCTATTCTTCATTTTTGCCATTAAATTTGCTTTTTGCTTTGCTTTAGAGCCTTTTAAGCTGCTCTTTAAGTCGCCAAAGCCTTTCATCATCTTTCTCATAGTCTCAAATTGCGTCATAAATGCGTTTAGCTCGTTTATATCAACGCCGGCGCCTTTTGCAATCCTTCTTTTCCTGCTTGCATTCAATAAATCAGGATTTGAACGCTCCTTTGGCGTCATAGAGCTTATTATGACTTCAATTTTTTTAAATTGTTTTTCGCCTTCAAAAGAAATTTTCTGTTTTACATCTTTATTCAGCCCGGGTATGGGTAAAAGTCCGAGTATGCCTTCAATTGAGCCTAAACTTTTCATCTGTTTTTGAAATTTTAAAAAATCGTCAAAGGAAAATTTGTTTTTTAAAATACTGAGCTCAAGCTCTTTTGATTCTTTTTCATTAAATGCATTCTGTGCTTTTTCTACAAGGCTTACAATATCTCCCATTCCAAGAATTCTGCCCGCCATTCTGTCGGGGTAAAAATCTTCAAGCGGAACAATTTTTTCGCCTGTACCTATCAGCTTAACGGGTTTTCCTGTTGAATATACGATACTTAAGGCGCAGCCGCCTCTTGTATCACCGTCCAGTTTTGTTAAAATTACTCCCGTAATATTAAGCTGCTCATCAAAGTTTTTGGCAATATCAATGGCTTCCTGCCCTGTCATTGAATCTACGACAAGGAGTTTTTCATTTAAAGGGTAAAGTTTGTCTATGATAAGCAATTCTGCCATCATATCCGTGTCAATCTGGAGTCTTCCTGCGGTATCAAAAATTAAAACCGTATTGTTGTTTTCTTTGGCGTATTCTAAAGCTTTTTTGGCAATTTCGGTTACATCTTTTGATCCTTCCAAACTGAAAAAATCAACTTCAATTGATTTTGCAAGTGTTTTTAATTGCTCAATTGCGGCGGGTCTGTATACATCCATTGCGACAAGGAGCGGTTTTTTACCCTCTTTTTTTAATCTTAATGCCAGTTTTGCACTTGCTGTTGTTTTTCCGCTTCCCTGAAGCCCGAGCATCATTATAATACTGGGGTTGGTATCAAGTTTTAAAGGCGAATTTTCTTTGCCGAGAAGTTCCGTTAATTCATCGGAAACTATCTTTATAAGCATCTCGGAAGGCTTCACGCTTCTTAAAACATCTGCCCCTTCCGCTTTTTCTTTAATATTTGAAATAAAAGATTTAACAACATTCAAAGAAACATCCGATGCGATTAATGCGCGGCGGATTTCTCTTAAGGCATCAGCCATATTCTCTTCTGTCAGGGTGCTGTTTGAAGAGGTTTTATGTATAATTTCCTGTAATCTTTCTGATAAATTATCGAACATAAAGCTATTATACACAATAAAACCATAAAATTAAATCAGCAAAATAAAAAATTATTTTTGTGTATTTTCGCCGTTTTTATTGCCTTTTTTGCTGAAGGCCCCGCCTATCATATTAAATAAAAGAAGACAAAAAGCAGCACCTATGCCTATTGATATTGAGTTTTTCATAACGCTTACAGTCCTGTCTTTTCTTGCTTCTTTTTTGGCAAAATTTAAAAGCCCGTCTTCTTTTGCGGCTTTATTTATATAATCTATGGCGCTCTGTTTTAAAGCCCATGCTGCATCAGAGAATTTTTGCCCTATTGTTTTTATTTCATCATCGCTTAAATCTTTATTTTCAAGCAGCTGGCCTGTTTTCACATAGTCTGCCGCTTTTTCAAGCTGTTCCTTTGCATTTTCAAAACTTACTTCGGGTAATTTTTCTTCTGCAAGCCCCATTGTATTCATGGTGCTTCTGACAAATGTATCACAGAGTGTATCGCTTACCCCTTCAATATTTTTTGTAGGGATTAAGGCTGTAATTCCGCCTGCAAGAAGACCTCCAGTTAAGCCCATTCCTGCCGTAATACCCACTTCTTTTGCAGCATTTAAAAGACCGTTTCCTTTTTTAGCTGTTCCGGTATTTGTCTGCGGATGTTGTGTTTTGGCTTGATTTGCCTTAGCATTTGCATTTATTGTGGAGTGTATGAAATTTGTCATCTCTGCTTGCTGCATTTTAAAATACCTTATTTTGATACAAATATAACGGGTATGAAGGAAAATAATTGTTATTCAAGGTTAATAATTGTTAAGATTTCATCAAAATTGTAACAATCTTTATTGATATGAATAACGGCATCCGGATTAGTCTTTTTAACTTTCGTTTCAATATCTGATATTTTAATTCCGTCTAAGAATTCATCCGTACCGTCTTTTAGCATAACAGAGGGGATTATAATATGCTGAAAATCCTTGCCCCGTATGGCTTTTAAAATGTCGATTCCCGTAATAAGCCCTGCAACGCTTATTTTATCCCCGAAAAATTCATTCTTAATTTCAATTACTTCAAAATCAAGATTTTTAACCTCAATTTCTCTGCCAAATCCTTTAAATAGCTCTGCTGCAATGCTTCCCGTTAAAATTGAAACCTTTTTTTTATTTTTTAATTTTTTCTTTAATTTTTTTTTGCATTTTTTAAAACTATCGGCCATAAGCCTTATAGCGCCGACACCGTCTTCAATCTGCACAAAATCACCGTAGTATTTTTTATCAGGGATTTCCCTCTGCGCTGTGAGAAATATTTCATCGGAAGCCATTGCCATATGCCTTTTCTGGCATGCATTAAATTCATCCAGCAAATCTATGATATTATTGGCATTTTCCTTTGTAAGCGGTTTTAAAATGTCGCCTTCTCTGTATTTGCTGACCCCGACAGGCACCACGGCAAGGGATTTTAATATTTTTTTATATTTTTTAAGGTTATTTAATGTATGTTTTAATTCTTCTCCGTCATTAATTTCAGGGCATAAAACAATCTGTCCGTGAATTTCAATTCCTGTTTTTTTAAATCTGTCTAAGATGGTTAAAATCTCGCCCGCTCTTTTATTTCTAAGCATTTTTACCCTTAAATCGGGGTTTGTGGTGTGGATTGAAACGTATAAAGGTGAAAGCCTTAAGGCTTCTATTCTTTCCCAGTCTGCTTCTTTAAGGTTTGTGCCTGTTATATAAGTCCCTTGCAGGTAGGATGTGCGCCAATCGTCATCTTTGACATACAGGCTCTCTCTTAAGCCTTTTGGCTGCTGGTCTACAAAACAAAATATACATTTATTCAAACAGGGCTTAATGCCGTCAAAAACAGCGCATTCAAAGTCTATACCGAGATCTTCATCTTCATCTTTTTCAATTTCAAAAAGCTCAAGTTCCCCCGGCAAAAAGCTCCCGTCTTCCTGCATTTGCGGTGCTTTTTTGACTGCAAGGCTGATATTTTCTTCCTGAATAATAAAACTTAATTCAATAATATCTTTTGGCTGAATTCCGTTTACGGTAAGGATTTCATCCCCTTTTTGAAGTCCGAGCTCTTCTGCTATGGAGCCTTCTTTTGTTCCGAAAATTACCATTCCTTTTTTCATTGAATTTCCTCAATTAAGCTTTCAATCACCGGAATATTGGATTTTATGGTGTTTTTCTGTATTTCGCCGTAAAGATTATAAGGGTTTTCAAGTGCCGAAAGTATCTGCGTTTTAAGGATTTGTAGATTGTTCAGGCAGTTTTTAAAAAGCTCTTTTTTTTCTTCCTCTTCCAAAATATCTGAAATGCAGATTAAAATTGAAGCGCTGTTTAAAATATGCGCTTTATTTTTAAATTTAAAGGCTGAAATTAAGCTTTTTAAATATTTTTGCCCGAAAGGCGTAATTTTATAGGTTTTTGTGAGCATTCCGCCATCCGACATTTTTGATTCAAATTCAACACAGGAGAGGCTTTCAAGCTTTTTTAAAGCCGGATTAATTGTGCCGAGGCTGGGAGATGCGTACATGAAAAATTTCTCTTCAATTAATTTTTTAATTTTGTAAATTGTGGCATCATATTTAATTAAAATGTATAAAATAAGGATTTCTGTCATTTTCGATACTCCAAAACCTAATCTATTCTAGCATAAAGGTGTAAATATTGTGAAATTCTTTATTTAATTTATAATTTATTTTGGGTAAAAAATTTAAGGAAGAAATTTTGCTGACTGTCGAAAATAAAGCTGAAACTGCTAAAAAAATTGTAAAAGAAACAAATTTAAAACATATCGCAATTATAATGGACGGAAACAGGCGCTGGGCAAAGGAGCACTGTCTGCCCTCGGCTATGGGGCATAAAAAAGGCGTTGATGCGCTTAAAAATGTTGTAAAAGCGGCGCATAAATTCGGGGTGAAATACCTTACTCTGTATGCGTTTTCAACCGAAAACTGGAACCGCAAACAGGAAGAAGTTGATTTTTTGATGGGGCTTTTAGCAAGCACGATAAAAAATGAATTAAAGGAACTTCACGAAAACGACGTCAAGTTAAGGTTTATAGGAGATATTAAAGGGCTTAACGCTGAATTGCAGAACATTTTAGCTGATGCTGAAAATACGACAAAAAATAATAATGGTGTAAACCTCCAGATAGCAATTAATTACGGGGCAAGAAACGAGCTAACTTACGCTGTGAAAAGGATTATAGAGAACGGTATTCCTGCAAATGAAGTAACAGAGGAACTTATACAGGATTATCTTTATACAAAAAACATCCCTGACCCTGATTTATTAATAAGAACGGGCGGCGAGATGCGTATCAGCAATTATCTTTTATGGCAGATTGCCTATGCTGAACTGTATATTACGCCGAGGTACTGGCCGGAATTCAATGAAGAAGCGCTTTTTGACTCTGTTGAAGAATTTGCAAAAAGACAAAGAAGGTATGGAAGTTAAAAAAAGCCGTAACTTTTTGCTATTGTGGAAATACAAGGGGAACGATATGCTGAAAATCGTCTTGGGAACGGGAAATGAACATAAAATTCACGAAATGAACCTGATATCAAAGCCTTTCGGGGTGGAATTTTATACAGCGTTTGAAAAATCCGACTTTAATCCTGATGAAACGGGGGCAACTTTTGAAGAAAATGCTTATATTAAAGCATTTTCTGCCTATCAGCTAAGCTGTGACAGTGTTTTGAATAAATCAAAACTAAATGCCGATAATGGCATACAAATACAAAAAACAGAAGAAAATTCCGAAACGGAAATTTCTTCTAAAAATGCGCCAAAGCTTTTTCTGGCGGATGATTCAGGCTTGTGTGTGGATTTTTTGGACGGCGGTCCCGGTATAAAGTCCGCAAGATACGCTGATACCGCAGAACACAGGATTGAAAAGCTTCTTGAGGCAATGAAAGATGCTAAAAACAGAACCGCGCATTTTGAATGCCATCTTGTTTTGCTGGATGAAAAAGGGGAAATTCTGCATAAAACTGCAGGAATCTGTAAAGGAAAAATTGCCCTTGAAAAGAAAGGCACAGGCGGCTTCGGGTATGATCCGGTTTTTATCCTTGATAAATTAGGAAAAACTATGGCAGAATTGAGCGAAGATGAGAAAAACCTTCATTCCCACAGAGGAAAAGCCCTTATGGATATGTTAATATGGCTGAAGTATAGATATAAATAGCTGTTTTATGGTATACTTATTCAAAAAGGATTAAACAGATGGAAGATAATATGAATAATACGCCCGATAACAAGCGCTGGTACGATAAAGACCCTATTTTAAAAGAAGCTCTTGAATTGTTAAGATTATCCACTCCGGATGAAAAAGAGCATGCTAAAGATTTTATTTTGCAATTGCAGGAGCAGGTTGCAGGAGAAGTAATAGAGCGCATTTATGAGATTATTACCAGATATGAAGGCAAGGGCAACCGCTGGTATGACAATGATCCTGTTATGATTAAAGCTATTGAAATATTGAGGCATGCAGACCCCAAAACCCAAAGACATGCGGCTTTAAAACTTCTGCTTGCGCTTGAAGAAAAAAGTTTCGGCGATTAATTTTCTTTGTGGAATTTTAAATTCTGTATGACAAATTTGGCACATAGTGCGGAATAAAAAATATGAATGATGTTCAAAACCAATCGGATGAGAGAAATATTGATATACAAAAAGTAGGCGTAAAAGATGTTGAAATCCCGCTTGTAATTCAGCGCAAACTTAAAAATGGCGCTGTTGATACACAGAGGGTTTATGCCAGAGCAAAAATGAGCGTTTCTTTAAACAGACAGTTTAAAGGCACTCATATGAGCCGTTTTATTGAAATTTTAAACGATTACAGGAAAAAAAATCTTGTAGGTGTTGATATCAAAAAAATGCTGCTTGATATGAAAGACAGGCTCAGTGCTGAAAATGCTTATGTGAAGTTTGATTTCAAATATTTTATTAAAAAAACCGCGCCAAAAAGCGAACTTGAAGCCTTAATGTGCTACGATTGCTATTTTGAAGGGAAGCTGGACGGGGATGAATATAAATTTTTCCTGGGTGCAAAAGTGCCTGTTACAACGCTTTGCCCCTGTTCTAAGGAGATTTCGGACTATGGTGCTCATAATCAGCGGGCAATCGTAAAAGTTAAAATTTCATATCCCGAAAATGAGCATATCTGGCTTGAAGATTTAATTAAAACAATTGAAGAAGCAGGTTCATCAGAGGTTTACTCCCTTTTAAAAAGAGAAGATGAAAAGGCTGTAACAGAGCGTGCATACGAGAATCCGAAATTTGTCGAAGATGTTCTCAGGGATATTGTTCTAAAGCTTGAAGATAATAAAATTATTAACTTTTTTGAAGTTGAAATTGAAGCACAGGAAAGTATCCATAATCATAATGCGTGGGCTTATCAAAAGAAAAGCAAATAAATGCCGTTTTGGGCATATTTAATCAGACATATTTAAAAGTGCTTTGCAGATACATATTTACGCACAATAGCAAGTGCAGAAATTATGTAATTTTATGCGCCTTTCTGTAATACAGAATTCCTCCTATCAAAGCAATTGATATAACGGGAAGCCACGCTGCAAGGAACGGGCTTATGGCTTTTGTTTCGCCCAAGTTAAGGGAGAATGCGCGTATTACATAATATACAAAAATAATCATTACGCTGAATAAAAAGCCTCTGTTGTATCTTACTCTGGGCGGCGTTATTGCAAGAGGAATGCCTACAAGCGCAAGTGCAAACGTTGTAACGGGAAGTGCCAGCTTATCATATAACTGTACCTGTAATTCAAGCTTTAATTTTTCTAAAAAGTCAGGATTTTTCTTATTTTTATTTATAAATTTCATTAATTTAAAGAAATTATACTGATTTGCTTCCTCTTTTACAAAACTTTCAATATTATCAAGTCCGAAATTTATTGTTGATTTATCGAAAAGCGTTGTGTTTAAAACCTTTTCGGTCGTGGATAAAGTATACATTACGCCGCCGTCAAATATCCAGCCTGCTTTATCGGTTTTGCCGAATTTTGCCTGAATAATCTGCACCGTTTTCGGGTTTGAAAGGTCTAAAACAGTAATATTATTAAGGGTTTTATCCTCGCATTTTTGAACGTAAAAAAGCCTTTTTAATTTGCCGTCTTTATCATTTTCATTCAGCGTGAAATTCATTCTGCCGTCGGGCACATGCTTGCTTTGAAGGGAATAGACCGCCAAATGCTTTGCCTGCATACTTGTTGCTGGAACTATAAATTCATTTATAAGAAAACTAACAATAGTCATCACAATAGCAAAAGCAAAAATGGGTCTTGAAATCCTTGAAATACCTATCCCGCAGGCACGAAGCACCGTTATTTCTGAATTCAAACTTAATTTGTTAACGGTCATAACCGTTGCAAAAAGGGTTGAAATGGGTATTGTCATTACAAAAACCTGCGGCAGGTTTAATATAATCATCATAATTGCTATGTTAAAAGGAATTCCAAACTGTGTAATCTGTTTTATAAGCTGGGTGAAGGTTTCTGAGGCAAAAATGATGGATGTAAAAATTATAACCCCGAGGATAAAAACCTCGATAAGCTGCTTTAAAATATACTTATCAAGCATGCTTGCGGCTGCATATTTGAACCTTGTAAATCTTATATATTTTTCAATCTTTTTCTTTATCATTTGTTCCTGTTGAATTTTTATTTTAAAACCGGCTTAAAGTATATTTTTTCCGTTATTATCATACATTGTTTTTCTTATTTTTTGAATAGATTTTAAAGTATTTATAAATTCCGTTTTTGGCATATTTTTCAATTCTTTTAAATTTTCAATAAATTTATCAATATAAATATCAAAATTATCCCCGTTTAATTCAAGCATATCAAGTGCAAGGGCGGTATCTGTAAGCGAAAGCCTTGTTGTATCGCGAAATCCGCTTGATGCTATATTCAGCGCGTTTTTATCTTCTTTTATTACGGTGTTTAAAAGAGCCGCCGAAATAAGCATAGGAAGATGAGAAATTAAACAGGTTTGTTTATCATGGGTGTTTTCATCTATTATTACAGGTTTTGCGCCCATTTTTTTAATTAAATCTTCAAGCAGTGTGTTTTCTTTGTTTAAAATCCATTTTGCGCCGTGAAAAAGTTCTGCAAATGAGGCGTCAAAACCTGAAAATTCTGTTCCTGCCATAGGATGAGAGCCTATAAAGTTGAAGGAATATTGCTTTTTGTTTACAAATCTTTTCAAAGATGAAACATCACAGATAATACAGGAGGGGTGCACTATATCTTGAAGTTTATCAAGTATATCAGGGGTTTCAGACATTCTGGCGCATACAAAAACAATATCGCAATCTTTGGCATCATTAATATCGGGGCTTGATAATATGCAGAATTCAGCCGCTTTTTTATAGCTGCTTTTTGAAATTCCGATAAGCTCATATTCTTTTAAGGCGCTCAACGCCTTTAAAATAGAGCCTCCGATTAAACCTAAGCCGATTATTCCAACCCTTGCTCCAACTTTTAAATTCATATTTTCCATAATTTATATTATAATTGAAACAAAAGATTTAAACCCGAAGAAATTATAATTTTAAGCCTAAAGAACTATTAAGGAGCTATATTTTTATGGAAATCAAAAGAGGAAAAGCATTTAAATTCGGTGATGGTATTTCAACAGACCATATTGCGCCGGGCAGACTTTTTCATTTAAGAAGTAACCTGGAAGAATTTTCAAAACACGTTCTGGAAGATGCAGACCCTGAATTTGCAAGCAAAATGCAAAAAGGAGATTTTGTTGTTGCAGGGTCAAATTTCGGACTTGGCTCCAGCCGCGAGCATGCTCCGCAGATTATTAAAATTGCAGGGGTTGGTGCTGTTATTGCTAAAAGTTTTGCAAGAATTTTTTACAGAAATGCTATAAATATAGGTCTTTTGCTGATTGAATGCGATACGGATGAAATTGATGCAGGGGATGAGCTTGAACTTGATGTCAAAAACGGCATATTAAAAGATGTGACAAAAAATATTGAAATTAAAATTACCCCTCTTCCTGATGTTATGATTAAGCTTTTGGGAGACGGCGGACTGATTGAACATCTTAAAAAACACGGTGATTTCAGTCTTGTATAAAATTGATTTTGCCTGATTTTCAGATAACTAAATTTCGATAGATTAAATTCCAAAAATGGCATATCAAAAATAAATAGGGGAGTAAAATGCATAACATAACTTTAATTGAAGGAGACGGCATAGGACCTGAAATAGCTGATGCGGTTGTAAAAATAATAGATGCTGCAGGGGTTAAAATCAACTGGGACAGGCAGACTGCAGGGCTTGATGTAATTGAAAAAGAAGGCGTACCTTTGCCTGATAGAGTTATAGAAAGCATCAAGAAAAATAAAATTGCTCTGAAAGCGCCGGTTACAACGCCCATAGGCAAGGGCTTCCGCTCCGTTAATGTTCAATTGAGAAGAGAGCTTGATTTATATGCAAATGTGCGCCCTTGCAAAAATATAGAAGGCATCAAAACCCCTTTTGATAATGTTGATTTAGTTGTAATAAGAGAAAATACGGAAGATCTTTACGCAGGAATTGAGCGTAAAGTGGATGATGATACTGCAGAAGGTATTAAATTAATAACCCGCAAAGCAAGCACACGTATTGTAAAATATGCTTTTGAATATGCAAAAAAAATGGGCAGAAAAACCGTTCATGCGGTAACCAAGGCCAATATCTGCAAATTAACGGATGGCTTATTCCTTGATTGTGCGCGCGAAGTTGCAAAAAATTATCCTGAAATTGAATACAAAGAAATCCTTGTGGATGCGCTTTGCATGCAGCTTGTACAAAATCCTTCAAAATTTGATGTGCTGGTGCTTCCGAATTTATACGGTGATATAGTTTCGGATTTAACGGCAGGACTCATAGGAGGTCTTGGTGTGGCCCAGGGTGCAAATATCGGACTTGAAGCTTCCGTATTTGAACCTGTGCACGGTTCGGCTCCTGATATTAAAGGACAGAATCTTGCAAACCCTTCCGCGCTTTTATTATGTGCGGTTGAAATGTTAAAAAATATTGATGAATTTGACGCGGCGCAAAAAATTGAAAAAGCTTTGTTTAAAACCATAAAAGAAGGCAGAGTTTTAACGCAGGATTTAGGCGGCAGCGCCAGAACAACGGAATTCAGGGATGAAATAATTAAAAATCTTTAAAGATTTTTAATTTGTTTTTAACAAAATTAATATAATTGTCAAAATCATCTTCCGCAAGGGTTCTTGCAAAAGAAGGGCAGGGATTCGGGTCTTTAAAAAATCCGCTTGAATCCCAAAATTCGTTATTTGCGGAAATTAAATTCACACATTCTCTGTTTTGCGTTTTTGCAATTTTCACTATCTCGGCAGCCAGAGTTTCTCCAAGCCCTCTGTAATGTTTTTCTTTACTTTTGTACATTTCTTTTGGATCGGCCTGAATATCTATAATTCCGATAAAATTTTCAAATTTATCTTCAATTATATCTTCAATTTCTATTATTTGTGCAATTGCAATTATTTTGCCGTTTTTATTTTCAAGCCCGACAATACGTTCTTTTGCATCAACAAGTGGAAAAATTTTATGAATTCCATCTTCGTTTTCAAAGGTTTTTGTAATGTTTGAAAGATAATCTAAATCCCATTCTTTTGCAAGATGTTCCAGTTTTTGAATATCGTCTTCATTGTATTCGACAAAATTTAAATCTGAAACTCTGCCGCAAGTTTGTCTTGCGGGAGTTGTTTTAAGCAAAGCCTGTCCAAATGTAAACGTATCCTTTGTTTGCAGATGTAAAAGCGCAGCATTATTATTGATGCCGCCTTTTGGTTGTTTGAATATATTATGGTTTATAAGGTCATTATTTAAGCAAGTTATCTTCATAAGACTTTTATCTGTATATTATTAAAAGCCTCTGAATAATAAAAGTTGCATTTAAATTTTAAGCTTTAACTCTGCCGTAGATATCTTTGTATCTTATAATATCATCCTCAACAAGCTTATTGCCCTTTTGAACTTCAATAATTTTTAATTCTTCTTTGTAAGGGTTTCCTAAAGAATGTTTTACTTTTACCGGAATATCAATGCTTGAACCCGGTTTTAAAATGTAATTTTTGTTATCAAGAGTAACTCTTGCCGTGCCCGATAATACAACCCAGTGTTCGCTTCTGAAATTGTGTGATTGCAGGCTCAACTGTCCATGGCTTGATACGCATATCATTTTTGTTAAATATCCTTCGCCCTGATTTAAAACCGTATAGTATCCCCATGGGCGGTAAACCGTTGTGTGTACAAGGTGGGTTTCATCCTTAATTTCTTTTAACTTATCGAAAACTTTCTTAACATCCTGCGTTTTATCCTTTTTGCAGGCTAAAATTGCATCAGATGTTTCAACAAGAATAATATCATCAAGGCCCACCCCTGCAATAAGCCTGTTTGAGCTGAAAAGAAGAGAATTCTTGCAGTTTTCGGTCTGTACGGTTCCGATTTTTACGTTTCCTTCTTTATCTTTTGAATTAATATCATAAATTGCATCCCAGCTGCCAAGGTCGCTCCAGCCGCAATCAACGGGAACATTTATAATGTTTTTGGCCTTTTCCATAACAGCATAGTCAACGGAAATTGAAGGCATTTTATCAAATTTTGTAAATTCAATCTGCTCATTTTTTGTAAAGTTGAATTCCTGTGTAATTTTATAAATTTCAGGCGCAAATTCTTTCAATGTTTCCATAAAAACGGAAGCTTTGAACATAAAAATACCTGAATTCCAGTAATATTTACCGCTCTTAACATATTTTTCAGCTGTTTTTTTATCCGGTTTTTCTTTGAATTCTTCCACCTTATATGAAAAATCATTATTTTTCTTTGAAGATTTTATATAACCATATCCTGTTTCGGCAGCTGCGGGTTTTATGCCGAATGTTACAATATATCCTTCTTCTGCGAGTTTTTTAGCATTTTCAACACTTTTTTTAAAAGCTTTTTCATCCTTAATAAGATGATCGGACGGAACCACAAGGATGACATCGTCTTTACCCTTATCAAGCAAATACTTAACCGAAACGCTTATAGCGGGTGCTGTGTTTTTTTGTGCGGGCTCGGAAAGCAAAAGAGGGTCTTTTGATATGGATGAAAGCTGAGTTTTAACATCGCTGAAATGCTTGGTATTTGTGATGCTTAAAATATTCTTTTCATCCATCATATTTAAAAGCCTTAAATAAGTCATCTCAAGAAGGCTTTTATCGGTATTAATTTTTAAAAGCTGTTTCGGGTATAATTCTCTGGATAAGGGCCATAATCTTGAACCGCTGCCGCCTGCTAGAATAATGCCGTACATAAAACTCTTCCTCTTAAAATTCTAAATCCCGTTAGTTAATTATACAATAAAACCCCTGCCCGCACAAATTTTTTAAAAAGTTTCTAAAATAATTGAATGATGCAAGGAAGTATAAAATATTATAAAATATTTACATTGAATTATATTGTAGTTTGAAAAATAAATAATTCCGCCCTCGACATCTACCCGACAGAATATTAGTTGAAAAGCGAGGTAGAAAGGAAAAGGAAAAATGAACAAAATAGTGTTCATTAAAATAGCCTTACTTTATGTAAGGCTACTAATTGACCTAGTTTTGACAATTTTCTAGGGCAAGAGCGGTGAGGCAAAAGCCTTGCCGCTTCTTTAATATAATTATAACCTGTTTTGGTAATTTTTCAACCCTGCCTTCTATCTGCTGAGTAAATATTTCTCAAGTGATTCTTCCCAGTTCGGAAGTGCATTAGAGCTATCAAGTATGCTGTATTTCGGGCGTTTTGCAGGACGCGGAAAATCACTTTTTTCAATCGATGATACATTTATATTTCTTTTTTTAATTTCAAAAATCTTCCTTGTAAAATCAGACCATTTCGCTTCACCCGCTGATGTCATATGATAGGTGCCGTAATTTGGTCTTTCGTTTATTATTTTTATAATTTCATCAGCTAAATCTTTTGTCCACGTGGGGGCTAAAATTTGATCATCTACAACACTTATGGAATTTGAAAGCATTGAAAATGTAATCATTGTGTCTACATAATTTTTTCCGCCTTTGCCGTAAAGCGTGCTTGTTCTTAAAATATAGTGTTTTTTAAGTTTTCTTATTTCTTCTTCACCCTTTAATTTTGAAAGTCCGTAAATATTAACAGGGTTTGTTTCATCTGTTGTCTTATAAGGAGAATTTTTATTTCCATCAAAAACGGAATCGGAACTTATATAAATAATAGGAACATCGAGTTTCTTTGCTATCTGTGCCATATTTTTTGTTCCTAAATGATTAACATTCATTGCCTCTTTTTTTGAAACTTCTGCCTGATCAATATTTGTATAAGCGGCAAGGTGGATAATTAAATCAAGGCTTACCTTATCCATAATTTCAGATGCGAGCTTTTTATTTGTTATATCAAAAATCTTAGAGTTTGTTGCCCAGAATTGATGTCCTTCTTTTTCTAAAATGGGACATAGTTCCTGCCCTAATAAGCCCGTTGCTCCGGTTACCAGTATTCTCATAAATAAATTGCCATTCCTTTTTTTATAAGCAAATTTAAAAAATTTTTATTAATGGGAAAAATTATCCATCTAAACTTGCCTTTTTGTTTAGTATTTTTGTAACAGAAAATTATGGTAAAATCAATACTATGAAAAAAATACTTTACATAATATTTATATTATTTTTATTTGCCCTTATGTTAAAAGGCTGTCTGAAGCAGGATACAGGGTATGATGAAGAACCGAAATTTTCAAATGCAAGACCGCTTGATATTATAGAATACAGCTTTCCGCCGGCTGAAACAAAAACAATTGACGGTGTTGATTATCTTGTGTCACGCGGTGAAGTCGGCAAATTCGGAGGAGATTTTGTCACATCTACAATAGGCGAAGGCCCGAAAACCTTTAACCCCTTTAATACAAACGATGCAACATCGGCACAGATGGCGGGATTAATGTATGACGGGCTTTTATCCACGGATGCTTATACGGGGGATGTAAGTCTTCGTATGGCAAAAAGACTGGAAATGCTGCCTGACAATTTAACCTATATAATAGAACTCAGGCACGGGCTGAAATGGTCTGACGGCAAGGAAATAACCGCGGATGACGTTATATTTACCTATAATAATATAATATTTGCAGGCTTTGGTGATACAAGCATAAGGGATATGCTTTATGTTGAAGGAAAGCTTCCTGTGGTTGAAAAAATTGATAAATACACGGTAAAATTTAAAACCCCCGTTCCTTTTGCACCGTTTTTAAGGAATTTATCTCTTTCAATTGCCCCAAGACATATCTTTAAACCCGCTGTAGATAAAGGTAAAGAATATTTCAGAAGTTTTTATTCCACAACAACAAAACCCGCTGATTTTGTAGTTTCGGGTGCTTTTAAATTGAAAGAATATATCCCCGCACAAAGAGTTGTGTTTGAACGCAATCCTGATTATTACGTTATTGATAAAGAAGGACATAAACTGCCATATCTTGATAGGTGGATAATGCTTATTGTGGGCGATTTAAATAATGACATTATAAAATTTGAAGCGAAAGAAACAGATACAACAACAATCCCCGGGTCTATGGCTTCAAGATACCGTGAATTTGAAAAAAATTCCGATTACACTCTCTATAATTTAGGTCCCACAACAAACACTTCCTTTATTGTATTCAATATGAATACAAGAAAAAATAATAAGGGAGAATTTTATATTGACCCCAAAAAGCAGATGTGGTTTAACGATGAAAATTTTAGAAAAGCGGTTGACTGGGCAATAGATAGAGAAAGCCTTGTATTGAATGTTTTATCGGGTGTAGGTCAGCCCCTTTATACGGCAGAGAGTATTTCAAGTATTTTTATAAATGATGAAGTTGCAAAAGGCCACCCGCAGGATATTGAATATGCGCGTGAGTTATTAAAACAGTCAGGCTTTGTGCTGAAAGACGGAGTTTTATACGATAAATACGGAAACAAGGTTGAATTTGAGCTTTCAACAAACGCGGGAAACACTCAAAGAGAGGCAACGGGCGTAAGTATCAAAGAAGATTTGTCAAAACTCGGTATGAAAGTAAATTTTAAACCTGTTGAATTCAATACCCTTGTAAACAGAATGACAAATACTCTTGATTACGAAGCAGCCATTATGTCGTTAACAGGAAACCCTCTGGAGCCGCATTCGGGGAATAATGTATGGCATTCAAACGGTACGCTTCACCTTTTTAATCAGCGCTCTGAAAATGACATGAAATCAACCGACAGGCTCCTTCCTTTTGAAGCCGAATTGAACAGAATTTTTGATGAAGCAAAAGTTCAAACCGATGTACAAAAAAGAAAAGAGTTGTATAATGAATATCAAAAGATAGTAGCGGAGCATAATCCCGTAATATATCTTTACAGCCCTGTAAATATTGTTGCTATAAGGAATAAATTTAAAAATATTTATCCGACGCAATTAGGGGGCACGGTTCATAATATTGAAGAAATTTATATAGATAAATAAAAGGAGAGATGATGTTTGAGAAGGTTGCAAGGATACAAATAGTTGTATTTGCTGTTATTTTGGGATTAAGCTTAATTTTTGCATTTGTTTTCGGCGCAAAATTAATATCAAATAATTTTTCAAAAGATGAAATAACGGTAACCGGCTCAGCCAGTGAAATTGTAACATCTGATTCAGGAGTTTGGAAATTTCAAATAAAAACAGAATCCCCTTCAAGAAGTGAAGCTTACAGAATGTTATCAAATCAGAAGCCCGTTGTTGTTCAGTTTTTAAAATCAAAAGGCATAAAGGATAATGAAATAGATTTTTTGGGCATAAATGATTATGCAAAATATAAAACATCTCCAAACGGTTATTCAACGCAGGAAATTTCAGGATATACATACGAACAGACTGTAAAAATTAATTCTAAAGATGTTGAATTAATTAAAAAGCTTCATCTTGAAATTCCTTCATTGATTGAAAAAGGCATTGTGATAAATTCATTTGAACCGAATTATCTGTATTCAGGACTCTCCGATAAAAAAGCCGAATTGTTGCAAAAAGCAACTGCTGATGCAAAATTCAGAGCAAAAGAAATGCTTAAAGCTACAAATAACAGGGTCGGTAAAATCCGCTCCGTTAGAATGGGCGTATTTCAAATTACCCCTCCGGATTCAAACGAAGTATCAGACTGGGGTATAAATGATACAACTTCAATTGAAAAGAAAATCACCGCAGTATCAAATGTGGTTTTTGGGATAAAATAGTATTAAATTTCAAATACGACACAATTACCGGCATGAGTTATTAAATGCCGGTTTTTTATACAATCTCCGGGATGGAGTCTAAAAGAAGTTTTGTATATTTATGTTTCGGGCTGTTGAAAATTTCTTCCGTGGTGCCTGTTTCCACAATCTCGCCCCTGTACATTATTGCAATTTTTGAACATAAATATTTTACAACGTTTAAATCGTGGGATATAAAAAGATATGTCAGGTTGAATTTATCCTTTAATTCAATTAAAAGATTGATTATCTGGGCTTGAATACTCACATCAAGCGCTGAAATAGGTTCATCCGCCACAACAAACTCCGGTTTTAATATTAAAGCTCTTGCAATTGCAATCCTCTGCCTTTGCCCGCCTGAAAATTCGTGAGGATATCTTTCCAGATCGTCCGCATTCAGCCCTGTAAGATTTACAATATTATTCAGCATAACTATTCTTCTTTTTTTATTTTGAATATTGTGAACAATTAAAGGCTCCATTAAGATTTCTTTAATTTTCATCTTTGGATTCAAGCTTGAATAGGGATTTTGAAAAATTAATCCTGTTTTTTTTCTGAATTCTTTTGTTTCCGCTTTTGAAAAATCTTTAATATTTTTCCCGTCATATAAAATTTCGCCGCAATTTATATCTAAAAGTTTTAAAATGCAATTGCCGAGAGTTGATTTTCCGCTTCCTGATTCCCCGACAAGACCTATGATTTCACCTCTTTTTATATCAAGGCTCACATCACGCAGAGTGTGCACAGGCTCTGTTTTTTGCCCTAAAAATGCACCCTTTGTTTCATATGTTTTAAATACGTTTTTTATTTCAACCAGATTTTCCATTATATCAAGCTTTATAACATATAATCTTCATTTTTGCCATATACGGGTGTATTAAATATAAAAATTAACACCTTAAATTTTTTATGGTATAATTTTTGGGCGGAAAAAGTTTACCTCAATAAAATGCCCTAAAAAAGAGGAAAAGAGGATTTATGAGCATATTCGAAGCAATTATGATGCTGTGCTTTGGCGCCAGCTGGCCTTTTCAGGTTGCAAAAACATACAGAACAAAAAATGTTGAAGGGAAAAGCATTTTATTTTTATGGCTTGTGATGATAGGGTATGTTTCGGGCATGATTCATAAAGTTTTACATAATAATGACTGGGTAATTTACCTTTATGCGCTGAACCTGTTTCTTGTTGCAATTGATACATTTTTTTATTACAGGTATAAAAAACCCTCCATGCCAAAAAATTTAACTTTTAAAAATATAAATTAAGGTAACCGTATACGGTTTTACACGAAAAACAATTTTTGTATTAACAATATAAATTTTTGTCATTGCGAAGGAGTGTTAACGACTGCGGCAATCCATATTAACCTTTGGGTGTATGTTTGCAGCGATTATAATCTTACCCTAAAAGCATTTCCATTAGAACATCAGGGAATTCCTGTACCAGAATTTCCGCAAAAATTTCAGGGTCAATCTGTGTTGCTACAACCTGAATTAATTCAGGCGGCAATTCTTCAATCATCGGTGCTAAAAATTCAGGATCTAAAACAGGCATTGTTTTTAGTATTTTATCTTTATCCATCAGCATAAACGGTTTTGATATATCTTCATTATCAAATTCCAGTATATATTTTGGATTAATCTCAACAAGCCCTGAAATTAATTCCATTTTATCTTTTCTTTCAAAATTCATTAAAAATTCAAGGAATTTATCAGGGTTCATCTCATCAATCATTTTGATGTAATCGCCTTTGCCTTTATCCTGCATTGAAATACCGAATTGCTTCATCATAATGGCTCTGAACTTATCATCATCAAGCTGTTCAAAATATTTCATTACATCTTTTTTTTCAAGCTTATCGCTCTTTAAAAATTTATTCATCTTATCATCTTCCATCAAATTCAAGATGTCCATCATTCCGAAATGCTGAAAGACAAGAGTTGCTACCTGTTCTGTAGGTAATTTATTTATTAATTCTTCGAGTTTTTCAGATGTAAAGTATTGAAGCCCCCATGCAAGCTGTTCTGAGTTTAAATAAGGCAGAATTTTTGCCAAATCTCTTTCATTTAAATTTTTAAGAATTAAATATCTGTTTTTCGGACGTTCTAATTGCAGAATTTTTGCAACTTTGGCAGGATGGGTCATAAGCTTCATAAACTCTTCTTTATCAAGAGTAACTGCCCCTGCCATAGTTTCAAGAGTTATTATATTTTCAGGATCACGCACAGCATACTGATTTATCCTTTTTGTGGATAACGCGTAATAATATGAAAGATATGCTAAATCCAGATTTAACTCTATCACTTGATTTATACCTTCATGTTTTTATAAGGCATACTAATGCCTTTATAATATAATAAAAACTTTTGCGGAGGCTAAATTTTAAGCACCCCGCATATTTGTTACAAATGTTAATCTCTAATGTGCAAAAAGCCTCTGAAAATCAGAGGCTTTTTGATTAAAAGGGGTGAATCTTGAAACTTTGACTGTATGTTATTTCTTAAACCAGTCTGTAACTTTTCCGATGAATGTTGTCCAGTTTGCCTGTTCCTTTTCAAAAGCCTGTTTGCTTGTTTCCATAGCTGTTTTTAATTCAGCAAGCTTTTTAATATCGTCTGCAGATTGTAAATTTATCGGAGTGGCATTAAGGGTTTTTTCCAAAGCTTCATATGCTGTTTTACTGTCATTATATTGTAATTGAGCCATATTGCATTGACCTGCCATATGTCTGTAGCTGAGTGCACGGCCTGTAGCGGATTTTTCAGCTGCTTGAGCTGCTTTGATTGATTTTTCACCGGTGTCAGCTGTAAATTCAGCTAATTTTGATTGAATTTTTCCAAGTTCTTCCTTACTTTTGGCCAGTGTCTCCGCTTGTTCTGAACTTAGAAGTTTTCCTTTTTGTTGTTCGGTTAATTTATTTATTGTATCAACCAAATCGGTTTCTTGTTTTTGTAATGTTTTCTTTGCCTCTTGAAGATTGCTAAGTTTTTTTGCAGCTTCACTTTGTGTTTCCAGCAATTGTTCAAAGTTTTTATCACCCTTTACTGACTGAGAATAAGAAAGTTCGCGTAGCTGGTTTTTTGCCTGTTGTATTTTGCTTTGCGTTGTCTTACCCGTAGCATCAGTGCCAGTTTTTACTAAATCATCTAATTTTGTTTGCAATTCTTTTATTTCATCAGCCAGCTTTGTTCCTTCTTCTGTTGTTTTATCGGTTAAGCTATCCAGGAAGCCTTGTTTTTGATTTATTGTTTTTCTTAAATCTTTAGCCTGTTGTTCTAGTTTTTTAACGTTATCATCTGCAGCTTTTACCATATCATCCGTTACATTTGATGCTGAAGCTTTTCTAAGACCGTTTGCAACATCATCAAGTTTATCTGAATTCTTAACAAGTGTATTGTATGATTCACGGCCTGCTTTTGTAAATATTGATTTTAAACCTGTTTTTATATTGTTTACCAATTTTGTTGTTTCGCCATTATTTGTATTTATTTTCTTACCGCGTGATGCTGCCCAAATGCCTATCACTGCTGTAGCTGCAGCTGCAACGAGCCCTACTTTTGCACCTGTGCTCATACCTTCTTTTTCTTGAGTTTGCAATTGCTGTGCTCTTCCTGAAAAAGAAACCGTATCATAAGCCGGCTGTGAGAGCAAGCTTGATTGCACCTGACTTGTGTACTTAGGCGCTGTGCTTGGCAGCGCATTTGCTGAATAGCTGTTTACTCCTGTAACGTTCATCCCCATAATAAATATAACTCCTATTAAAAAAACTTACCTTATATATATAAAGTATTTTTGAATTCAGGAATTGCCATGCCATGACTGCATTTTGCCATGTTTGTTACAAAAGTTAATAAATTATAAAACAGCAAACAAATCTTGATATTTGGTCAAAACTCTTAAAAACAATATTTCATCATTGTTGGTTTTGTAAACTATTGCATACCGTTTTTTGACAGTATAAACAAATATGTTTTTATCATTGAGGCCTTTCTTTTTCAAGTCTGCTTTTGGAAAATTTGAGAGCATTGCAAACGTTTTCTTTAAAAGTTTTATCGTGCTTATTGCGGCAAACTCATTATCCTTTGCAATGTATGCGGCTATATTGTTAATATCGGCTCTTGCTGTATCGGTTGTTATTATCTTAAGCTTGTTCATAATCTGCAATCAATTCATCAAAAAAGTCTAAACCTTCTGTATATCTGCCTGCTTCAATGTCGTCAATCCCTTCTTGAATATCCGCATTTAATGCTTCAAGCTGTTCTTTTGAAATACACCCTTTATTCAGCGCGATATTTAAAGTTGCGTTAACCGCTTCATTTAAAGAATCGTACAAGCCCTCTGCAACTTTCATTCTTAATAATCTTTCAATATTTGGCGCTAAAATTATATCCATTTTTTTAACCTCTGAAATTTTATAATTTAATTATACCATAACCCGAGCAAGCAAAAACACCGGGATTTTATTCCCGGTGTTTTAAAAAGTTTTTATCTTGTGTAATTAAAATTGCAATTGCAAACTAATTGATATAATGGAACTATTTAAGCTGCGTTGTCATCTTTTTTGTTATATAAGAAACTCGCAAAAAGATTATAAAGATTATCAATTCTGCCGGTTAATTTATCCTGAACAGCCTCAATTTTCTTATCAAGCAAGTCAATTTTTTTATTTAATCTCTCTTCAACCGCATCAATTTTCTTATCTAATAAATCCATGCGTTTGTTTAACTTTTCTTCAACAGCATCAATCTTCTCATTTGTTTTTTCAATCTTGGTATCAAGCTTTTCTATTTTGTTATCTAAGCGATTATAGAAAAACCATAGCCCTGCAAAAACAATAACTATTTGTGCAATATTTATTTCTTTTAAAATTTGTAAAAACTGTTCCATTTCAGTCTCCTAAAATTATTATAACAATAAAATAATTCATACGCAATAAAACACCGGAGGTTTATTTCCGGTGTTTTGAGTTTAATTTGGTTGTTTGCTGTCAGGCACTGCCTGACCTACAGACTACAACTATTATTTGCCAATCATTTGAAGATAAGCAGTTTGAGCGTCTTGTGCTTTTACAAAATTGTCATATGCTTTTTGAGCTTGTTTGCTATTCTTACCATATTTACTTATGGCATCAGTATGTGCTTCCATTGCTTTTTGAACATTGTTTGCTAAAGTTGTTTCAGTTTGCCCATTCAAACCACCTGCTGCTTTTCTAACTTCTTTAGAAGCATTTTTTTGCATTGCGCTTAAATTACCTTTTGCATTTTGCAATCTGGCTTCTGCAGCTTCTAATGTCTGTTTTGCATTTTCATATTTTTCGTACTTAGCAAGCTCTATATTATAAGTACTCAAATCAGCTTTGTATTTTGTATTTGCTGTTGTATATGCAGCCATATCAGTTTGATATTGTGCTAAATCTGTTTGATATTTATCCCAAGCAGCCTTCCTTTCAGTATAATTCTTAAAGGTTAGTAACTGTTGCTTTTCGGCTTTACTTAATTGTTCGGGATTATTTTTTTCTATAACTGAAAGTTTTACCGTTTTACCGTTTTTGTTTTTTCTTACAGGCTCTTGCACAACATTTTTAGGTTCTTTAACTTTCGCAGGTTCTACAGGTTTTATTGGAGCTGTGGGAGCAGTTGGTTTGGCAACATCTGCCGGCATATTTGCTTTTAGTTTGTTTACTTGTGTTTCAGCTGCTTCTACATGCTTTTGAGCTTTTACTAAGTCTTGAACACTTACCTTTTCAGTTGCTGCATCCGCTGCTTTTTTAACATCCGGAGCTGCTTTTTTAACTGCATCTTCTGTTTTAGCTGCAGCATCTTCAGCTGCATCAGCCCCTTTATCACTTGCTGCGTCTTTTACTGCATCTTTTGCTTTGTCGCCGGCATCAGCTACTGCATCTTTTGTTTTATCACCGGCAGCATCTGCTGCTTGCTTAGCTTTTTTGCCGAATTTTTCAGCAAATTCAGCTCTTGCTTCTTTATTTACTAATGTATGGAAACCTTCTTTAATTTTGTCAACTAATTTAGCATCTTCACCGAGAGAAAGTTTTCCTCTGTGTGCTGACAATGCTGTTGTTGCAACTGCTGCAACTGCTGCAAAAATTCCTAAGCCTCCTGCAATTGCTTGTTTCTTAGTGATTTCTTTTCCGCCGATAATAATAACATCGCCTTTATCAGCTTTTTTAACAGGAGCTTGCTGCTGTTGTGCTCCTTGTGCAGTTCCGGCAGCCGGTTGTGCATTACCGAAAGATACTTTTCCTACGTTCATAGTTCCCATTTGTATATGTCTCCTATTAAAATTAATTTGCTATACATGGATAATAAGGCATCTGAAACTTTTTTTTTGACATCATGCGGCGAATTTTTTTTATTTTCGTTACAAAAGTTTACAAGATTATCTCCATTATATAATAAAAACAAGTATTTTTAAAAAACGTCAATTAACTTTACAATCAAGCTTCATGTGCTAAAAAATTAAATGGCAAAAAATATTATTTACATGCATTATATAAACATAAAACCATTACAATTAAAAATAAGTAAGGAAGGCATATAAACTATGGCAATCAGTGCTGTAAATTCATTTAACACAAATAAAATAATGTTTAGAGCAGCTCAGCCTGTTCCAAAAGCTGCCCCTGAAACACAGACGGCAGAAGATGAAAACTTTTTTGAAGAAAATAAAGAAGCGATACTCGGTTTAGCTGCAATAGGTGCAGCTGCTCTGGGCGCTGTAATAATCCACAGGTCAGGCAAAGCATCAAAAGCCGCAGATGCCGCAGCAGATATCAGAGACAGAGCATTTGACGGCACAATAGGTGCAAAAAATATATTAACCATTGAAGGCCGACGCACAGCCATTGAACAAAACAAATTAATGGAAGAATTCGGCAAAAACGGCACCCGTCATACTGAAAGGGTTGCAAGTAAATACGAAGAAGCGCTTCCTGAAATATTCAAAGAAGGCGCTCCGGTTCACAGCCGTGAAGATGTTCTTGCATATGCCAGAGCTTTGGAAGCAAAACAGGCAGGTAAAGAAATTGCTCCTGAGGATTTTGTTTCTTATGCAAAAGTGGCAGGTTTAGATTTATCCGAGCTTGTTAAATAGTTCCGGTTAAATGGTTTTTAAACGATTTTATATAAATATATATTTCAAAGGGATATCAATTGATATCCCTTAATTATTATTTATGCGGATTAAACAGTGAAGCTATCCTTCGATTGCCGTTTTGCAGTCTTCACAGATTCCATCTTCATTAAGCTTTCTGTATTTCCAGCATCTGCCGCATTTTTCGCCTTCCGCCTTTTGGACGGAAACTTTTATATTGTCTTCTTCATATTCATTTAAGCTGTTAAAGTCTGCTTTCTGCCCGATATAAGCATGGGATATGATAAATAAATCCTTTAGATCGTTTCCGTATTTTTGAAGCAATTCTTCTTCAACAACGGCGCCCTTGCTGCACTGAATTAAAACATCCGCTTCAAGGGAGCTTCCTATTACTTTATTTTCGGAATTCCTTAAAGGCTCAATGGCTTTTGACACAATTTCTCTCACCTTTAAAAGTTTTGAAAATTCAATATCAAGTTCT
Organism: Candidatus Gastranaerophilales bacterium; assembly: GCA_910587055.1. Taxonomy (GTDB): domain Bacteria; phylum Cyanobacteriota; class Vampirovibrionia; order Gastranaerophilales; family Gastranaerophilaceae; genus MGBC122484. The sequence continues at coordinate 178,443 of CAJUKY010000001.1, read as the reverse complement.
TCATTTTCCCATTCAGGCTTTGCTTTTGGCCAATCGGCAAGAACAATACTCTCCATGCCGTTTTTCTGGCATTCGGGCGTATTTTGCCAGATATCTTCTGCCTGATGAGGCATAACGGGAACAAGAATCCTTGCAAGCGTTTGCAGGATTTCATACATAACAGTCTGGCATGCTCTTCTTGAAAGACTTTTCTTTCCTGCCGTATATAATCTGTCTTTTACGATATCAAGATAAAATGCGCTTAAATCCACGGCGGCAAAATTTTGAAGACACTGGAAATATTTATAAAATTCATAGCTGTCAAACGCTTTTGTCACCTCTTCAACCACTTTATTAAGTTTATGAAGCGCAAATTTATCAATATCGCTTAAATCTTCATATTTTACATAATCAGTTTTCGGGTCAAAATCAAATATATTTCCTAAAAGGAACCTTGCCGTGTTTCTTGTCTTTTTAAATATTTCAGACAGCTGTTTTATAATATTATCGCCGATTTTGGTATCATTTCTGTAATCAACGGATGCCGCCCATAATCTTAAAATATCGGCTCCGTAATTTTTAATGATATCATCGGGACGGATGTAATTTCCGAGCGATTTTGACATTTTTCTGCCGTCTTCCCCGAATACAAATCCGTGGGTTAAAACTGATTTATATGGCGCTTTTCCCTGTACTGCCATTGATGTTAAAAGAGAAGATTGGAACCACCCTCTGTGCTGGTCTGAGCCTTCAAGATACATATCAACAGGCGTATGCCCGAGCTCATCCGCTCTTTTTTCAACAACGGCGCGCCATGTTACCCCCGAATCAAACCAGACATCCATAATGTCTTTTTCCTGCTGAATATGAACACCTCCGCATTTCGGGCACTTAAAGCCTTCAGGTAGAAGCTCCTGAGTGTTCTTTTTAACCCATGCGTCAGAACTTTCTTTTTCAAATATTTCAGCCACATGGCTAATTGTTTCATCGTTTACGATTACTTCATTGCAGTCCTTACAGTAAAATACAGGAATAGGAACGCCCCATGCTCTCTGACGGGAAATGCACCAGTCTGTTCTGTTTTCAACCATGTTTGAAATTCTTTTTTCACCTGATGCAGGGATAAATTTAACATTTTTAATGTTTTCAAGTGTTTCTTTGCGGAATTTATCCACTTTTACAAACCATTGAGGTGTTGCCCTGTATATAACGGGGTTTTTGCATCTCCAGCAGTGCGGGTAGCTATGGTTGATATCAGCTGCTGCAAGAAGGGCGCCCGCTGCTTTTAATTTTTCAATTACAATTGAATTTCCTTTGTAATAAGGAATTCCTTCCAAATCCTTATCACCTGTGATATCTGTCCAAACACCTTTGCCATCAAGCGGAGAGAATACTTCAATATTATATTTGCACCCCACTTCATAGTCTTCAAGACCATGCCCCGGTGCTGTATGAACCGCGCCGGTACCCGCTTCAAGCGTAACATGTTCGCCTAAAATTATCGGTGATTTTCTGTCATATAAAGGATGCTTGGTATTTAATAATTCTAAATCAGCACCTTTGCAATTTCCGATAACTTTAATATCTTCTTCTTTCCAGTCAACCCCTTGAAGGAAAACGGAAAGCAATTCCTGAGCTATAACATAAATATCATTTTTGTATGTAAAGAATGTGTATTCAAACCTCGGGTGCAAGCTTATTGCCATATTGGAGGGAATTGTCCAGGGGGTTGTTGTCCATATAACCGCATAAACATTCTTATTTGGCAAATCTATCATTTTGCCGATTTTTTCGATTGCATCTTCATCAAATTTAAATCTTACATATATTGAAGTTGAAGTGTGGTCTGCATATTCAACTTCAGCTTCTGCAAGAGCCGTTTCGCAGGAAGCACACCAGTAAACGGGTTTTAAGCCTTTTTCTATATACCCTTTTTTATACATTTCGCCAAAAACGCGAACCTGCTCAGCTTCAAATTCAGGATTGATTGTAAGATAAGGATTTTCCCAGTTCCCGAAAACACCGAGGCGTTTAAATTCTTTTTCCTGCCCTTTCAGGTTTTTATGAGCAAATTCTCTGCATTTTGCGCGCAATTCGGCAGGCGTTAAAGCTTCTCTTCCGCCTTTAATATTTTTTACAACGGCATTTTCAATAGGAAGCCCGTGGCCGTCATACCCGGGGACATAAGGCGCATAAAATCCTGCCATTGATTTATATTTTATAAGAATATCTTTTAAGATTTTATTTAGTGCGGTTCCCACGTGGATTTTTTCGGAGCTTAAATACGGAGGGCCGTCGTGAAGAATAAAGGAATTTACCTTATCTTTGTTTGAAAGATTTTTTTCATAAATTTTATTTTCTTCCCAGAATTTTTGAATTTCAAGCTCGCGGACTGTGGCATTTGCCCTCATTGCAAGAGTTGTCTGCGGTAAATTAAGCGTGTCTTTAAATTCCTTTTTATCTTCTGCCATAACGTTTAAAATCCTATTCTTAAAAAATTCACGTACGTTTGATATTCTATGACAAAAGTTAATAATTTAAAAGAAAAAAATTATGTTTGTCTATATTATTCAGTTTTTTCAGATAATTTTGGAAATCCGTATTTTTCCATTGCTTTTAATCCTAATTTTGCCTCATTGGATAGCATCTTTCTGATATAATCCGCCATAAAAGGCCTTATTTCTGCATACTGTGGTTTATCTTTCAGGGTTTCAAAATATTCGCAAGCATAATTATTGGCATCAGCTTCCATTGGTGAAGCATCATACAGAGAATTATCTCCTATATTGTAAACAAGTTTTATAGTGTAATCTAATATATGATTTTTTGTAGATAAATATCTGTTATCGTCAGGTGATAATGAATATTTTAGCTTTTCATCTTCAAGAATAAGTTTTTTGGGTACAAAATTATCAAGATATTCAATTGCTGAATAATCATCATTTGGATTTTTTGTCTGTTCAAATATTTTTGTTAAAAAGGCTTTATGTTTTCTTGAGCATCCTTTTGTTGAGGCGGTAAGATGACACTGAATGCTGTGTCTTATTTCATGTGCCATCAAAGATTTTATAAAGGCTTCTTTTTCAATATCGGTTAATTCTATACTTGCAAATCTATATTTAGGATTAGCCAGTTTTATTTTTTCTATATCTTGTTCAATTTGTCTTTTATTATGTATTCCGCAGCTTACACATATATTGTCATGCTGATCTTTCATAAAACAAAAATAGTAGTTGCCTTTTATTTTATTCATATTAAAAGTGAGATCATTTGATGTAAAACGGTATCTTATCCTTGCGCCCATATTTTTATCATATGAAAAAATTGATTTTGGTTTTTCCATATTTAAATCTTTGGTTAAGCTGATTAAATCTAAAGTATCTTCATAAACTTCATCATAAAGTTTTTGTAGTCTTGCTTCATTCCATACCCCTTCAAGCGAAGCCTCTTTTGTTTCTGCTGTTTTGTTTACAGAACTTCTTTCAAAAGTATCTCCCTTGAATGATAAAGAATTTGAGCGGGATGAATTAGACACCGTATTGATGTTTTGGATATTATAAATATTTTTTATTGAATTAATGGAATTTATCTGCATTATTGAACCTTTTTAACATGTGTATATGCATGAAAAGGGGTCAATAAATTAAATTGCGGTTTTGTAAATATTTGTTAAAGTTTTTAAATAAAACTTCACTTTATGCCGATAAAATAAGTATAAAATAACTTTTAAAGGATAAGGTTGGAAAAATGTCGCAGAATATTCCGAATGTAACAGTTGTGAAAAAGCCTGATGCAGCCCATCATTACGAGATTGTAACGAAAGAACAAGATGAAGCTTCGGAAAATAAGCTTCAAACCGAAGCTTTAGAGAAAAGTGATGAAAATACATATCAAGATGCAAATTTTGATGATATGAGCCTTGAAGAAGTGACGGAAACTGCTTCAAGGCTTGAGCAGGAGCTTTTATGTCTTAAATCTGAAATAGAAGATTTGCAAACTGCAATTAAAACAAACGAAGAAATAAGGCAGACGTATGAAAGCCAGCTGGAACAAGTTAAACAAGAGATAGAAAAGCTGGGTAAGGAATTGCAAAAAGCTGAAACTCCGCAGAAAAAAGTATCTATAAGAAAAAGACTGACAAGTCTTAGAGGCAATGTTTCATCCTTACAAGCTTTGATAAATAAAGCGACCGGCACAATTCAAATTGATAATCAAATGAAATCCAATGCAATGAGTGAATATACATCTGCAAATTCAAATTATAGAAAGGCAAGCCTTGTACAGAGCAAAAAAGAAGCCGAAGTGAACAGGCAGATGCAGGCTGCTCAATACGATGCTTCGCGGACATCAATTGATGTCGCCCCGGCCGGAAATACTGGGAATGCTTCCGTCGGTGCAACAGGAGCTTCAAATGTTGCGGCGGCAGTTTCCTCAGCGGGAAATTCTTCATCTGCATATTCTGCGGTACCGAAAGGCGCTTCTACAGGCAAGGCCAGTGATAATTTAATTAATTTCCTCAAACAAAAAGAAAGCTGCAGATTACAGGCATATCAGGATTCAGGCGGCGTATGGACAATAGGTTACGGGCATACAGGCGGTGTGCAAGAGGGGCAAACCATAACACAGGCACAGGCGGAGCAATTCTTAAGGCAGGATCTTGCAAGTTTTGAAAATGATGTAGCTTCTCTGGCACAAAGTACCGGTGTACAGTTAACGCAGGGGCAATTTGATGCGCTGGTAAGCTTTACATACAACTGCGGAGGCGGAAACCTGCGCAAATCAGGCATTATGCAAATGCTGAAAACAGGTAACATAAGCGGTGCCCAAAATAAAATGAAAGAATATGTCCGCGATAAAAAACACAATGTTCTTCAGGGACTTGTGACAAGAAGAGCTGAAGAAGCAAGCTGGCTTGCTGTATAAAATTGCAGAGTATTTTGCGGACAGAAGAAGTGGTTTAATAAAATTTTACATTACTATTTTGCAGCTTTTCAGCATGATAAAATATTTCCGATAATGAATTTCAGAAGGCTTTATCAATGCTGTCAAATGAATTAAATAAAAAAAGATTAAAGAATAAAATAAAAAAAATTGTAGAAAACTCCTTGTTTCAAAATTTTATTCTTGTAGTAATAATTTTAAATGCCGTTCTTCTCGGGGTTATGACCTATCCTGCGCTTACATCGCGCTTTAATTTTGCCTTTAATTTAATTTCAAATATCTGTATAGGTATTTTTACGGTTGAAATTGCTCTTAAATTATTTTGTTACGGCAGAAAATTTTTTCAAAACGGCTGGAATAATTTTGATTTTATAATTGTTTTAATATCGCTTGTACCCTCTGCAGGCGCTTTTTCGTCATTCCGCGTGTTTAGAATTTTAAGAGCATTGAGGGCTTTAAGGCTTATAACCCGTCTTGAAAGATTGAGAGTAATTGTTCAGGCTATAATTGATTCAATCCCAAATGTAGGCTGGGCTTCCGCACTTTTACTTATTATCTTTTATATATTTTCAATTATGGGAACAACAATGTTTAGCGCGGATTTTCCTGATTGGTTCGGCACTTTGGGTAAATCGATGTATACACTTTTTCAGGTAATGACCCTTGAAAGCTGGTCTATGGGTATTGCGCGTCCTGTTATAGCTCAATTCCCTTATGCTTGGATATATTTTGTGTCATTTATTCTTGTATCATCATTTATTGTAATGAACGTTATTGTAGGGGTTGTAGTTAACGCTATAAGTGAAATCTCCGCTGATATTAAAAAAGAAAAAGAAACGGCAAAACTTACCGTAAACACTAAAGATTTGCAAACAGAATTCCTAAAATTAAAAAATCAGATGAGTGTTGTTGAATCCCTGCTTGAATTTCAGAATTCAAAAGCAGATAGAAAGTAATATTGCTTTTTAAGCTTGTCTTTGGGAAAATTATTTTGAAAATAAGGAAGTAAAAATGGACAATATTTTAAAAATAGCAATACCTAATAAGGGCAGATTATCGACCAAAATATACGAACTTTTAAACGCTGCGGGGCTTTCATTTGAATCAAAAGATGAAAGATGCCTTCAAATAGAAGCGCAGGACGGCAAATGCCGGATAATTTTTGTGCGCACGCAGGATATCCCGAGATTTTTGGATGCAAAAGTGGCAGATATCGGCTTTACCGGCCTTGATGTTGTTGTTGAAGAAAAAGTTGACCTTAATGTTATCAAGCGGTTTGATTTCGGCTACTGCGATATGGTGGTTGCCGTGAAAGATTCGGATAAATACGCAAAAACGGAAGATTTGCCGGAATGCATTAATGTTGCAACATCTTTCCCTAATATTGCAAAAGATTATTTTAAATCTAAAGGTAAAACCGCAAAAATTATTGAAGTATCGGGTGCTGTTGAAATTACGCCGAATTTAGGATTATCCGATGTTGTTGTGGATATAACTTCGACAGGTTCCACATTAAAATCAAACAGGCTCAAAATCATTGATAAAATAATGGATTCAAGCTGTGTTATCGTTCAAAGAAAAGATTTAGACAATGAAAAAATAGAACAGGTAAAAAGCCTGCTTTTAGCGATTGATGCGGTTCTTGATGCCAAAGAAAAAAAATATCTTATGGTGCATGTGCCAAAAGAGCGCGTGGACGAGATAAGAACATTTCTTCCGGGGCTTTCTTCTCCCACTGTTACAACGCTCTGGGGTGATGATAAAAATGTGGTTGTACATGTTGTTGTAGATAAAGATAAAATTTATGACAGTATCAATAAGCTTAAAGCCATTGGCGGGCAGGGCATTTTGATTTTAACCGTTGATCAGATGGTGCGCTAAACCTTGCGGCAGCTGCCTTTTTAAGAATTTGAGGGAATTATGACCGAGATTGAAAAACTTCTTCAAACAATGAAGATATTGCGCGGCGAGAATGGCTGCAAATGGGACAGAGAGCAGACACACTGCACTATAAGGCAGAATATGCTTGAAGAAGCTTATGAAGCAGTGGATGCCATAAATTCAAATGATATGAAACATTTGAAAGAAGAACTCGGGGATGTGCTTTTGCAGGTGGTTTTGCATTCGCAGATTGCAGATGATAACGGCTGTTTTACCTTTGAAGATGTGGCAAAAGGGATAAATGAAAAACTTATACACCGTCATCCGCACGTTTTCGGGGATGTTAAGGTTAAAAACACGGATGAAATTTTAGCAAACTGGGATAAATTAAAAAAAGAAGAAAAGCCGCACAGAAAAAGCGTTTTGGATGGTGTTTCAAAATCGCAGTCTGCCTTGATGACCGCTCAGAAATTATCTAAAAAAGCCGTAAAAGCAGGCTTTGAATGGCCTGATGAAAAAAGCCTGATAGAGTGTGTTAAATCTGAAATCAGGGAATTTGCCCGCGCAGAAAGCGAGAAAGATAAAGAGCTTGAATTTGGCGATATCCTTTTTGCACTGGTAAATCTGGCCCGCTGGAATAAGCTTGATGCTGAACAGTGCCTGATTAAAGCCAATAAAAAGTTTGAAACCAGATTTAGAAAAATGGAAGAAATTGCCACGAAATCCTTAGAGGGCCTTTCTTTTGAGGAATGGGACGCCCTCTGGAAACAAGCTAAAACCCTGACGGAAGGAGAGTATTAAAAACCGCCCTGTTTTTAAATTTCGGGCGGAATTTAATATTTTATTTAAAGCTTATTTTACAAAAAATGAAGCGTCAACTGTGGCGCGGAATTTAATTGTACCGCCTTCCGTGGGTACCGCTGCGGAATCTTCCATTGCCATGGCATTTCCTGCGGATTTCAGGCTCATATTGTATCTCGGCTGAATATTTTCATTAGCGGAGCACTGAACATTTGCGTATTTAATTCCTGTAATGCTTGTACCAAGAGCGCTTGCGGCATTTTCAGCCTTTGCCTTTGCATAGCCTGATGCAGTTTTAATCAGCTTGTTGCAAGCTTCTTCGTCCGCGTCAAGTGCGTAAGAAAGGTTGGAAACTACGTTGGCACCGTTACTCAGGGCTGCTGAAATAATTTTTCCGAGTTTTGTAATATCTTTGATTTTTACCTCATATGAATTTCTTGCTGTGTATTGTACGAAAATCCTCTGCCCGTCTTTGTATCGGTATTCGGGGTTCACGTTAAAAGCAAGTGTTTTCACGGTTTCGCCGTTTGCAGTATCCAAAAGCTTCTTTACAGCCTGAATTGAGTTGTTTGCAGCCTGTTTATTGGCTTCTGAAACCTTTGTTATGTCTTTGTCGCTGGTTTCAACGCTTAAAGTAATCTTTGCCATATTGGGAACCGCTTCCTCACTGGCTTGCGCGTATACCGACACATATCCTCTTTCAACATCGGCTGCTTGAGCTGCTTCAAACCCTGCAATGCCGAGCGTTAGAGCGATTACGGATGTCAAAACCATTGTATTTATTGATTTTTTCATAAAAACCCCTTTCTAATTTTCTAACATATTTTTGAATTCTTCTTCATTGAGTATGGTAATCCCTAAAGCCTTTGCCTTATCAAGTTTTGACCCCGGGTTTTCCCCCGCTATTACATAATCCGTATTTTTGCTCACGGCAGATGGTGTTTTAGCACCGAGAGATTTTAAAATTTCCTGTGCTTTATCACGCGAAAATTCAGCGAGAGTTCCTGTTATCACAAAGGATTTCCCTTTTAATTTAAGGTTATCGCTTATGGTGTAAGTGTTTTCAGGTTTTATTCCCAAGGAAAGCCCCTGCTCAATGATTTTCAGGTTATCCTCATTTTTAAAATATTCATAAATATTTTTTGCCATTTTTTCGCCGATTCCTGCAATAGCGCTTAAATCCTCTAAAGATGCCGCTTTCAATTCATCAATCGTCTTAAAATACTGGCATAAAATATCGGCGCTTTCTTTGCCTACAAGCCTTATTCCAAGCGCATTTAAAAATTTACTCATCTTGCAGTTTTTACTTGCTTCAAGCGCATTTACAAGGTTTGTGGCTGATTTTTCTTTAATTAAATCCAGCTTCATAAAATCAAAAAGCGTTAATTTATAAAGATCCGCCCAGCTTTTTACCATATTTCTGTCTATTAATTGGGCTATAATGCTCTCTCCGAAGCCTTCTATATCCATTGCGTATTTTGAAACAAAATATTCAATTTTTCCCTTTAAAATGTCGGTGCATTCGGGATTAGGGCACCAGAGCCCGACTTCATTTTCTTTTTCAATTAACGGAGTATGACAGCACGGGCAGTTTTCGGGCATTTTGAAAGGTTTTGAGTCATCCGTTTTTTCCGCTTTTAACACTTTTGGGATAATTTCAGCGGCTTTTTTAACTAAAACCCTGTCGCCTTCCATAATATCAAGCCTTTTTATTTCATCAAAATTATAAAGGCTTGCGCGTCCTACAACGCTTCCTGCAAGGCTTACAGGCTCCAGAATTGCAACAGGGGTGATAACGCCCGTTCTCCCGACTTGAAAATCTACCCTTAAAAGCTTTGTCCAGACAGCTTCCGGCGGAAATTTATACGCTATTGCCCATTTCGGCACGCGGGATGTAAACCCGAGCTCGTTCTGGCTGTGGATACTGTCTACTTTGATTACAACCCCGTCCGTTGCAAAATCAAGGTCTTTTCTTGTTTCATCAATTTTTTGAATGCATTTAAGTGCGCCTTCAACCCCTTCAACTACGGTGATTTTATTTGTTTTAAACCCCAGTTCTTTGAGTTTTTTCATTGTGCCCGAGTGAGTTTTTGGCGCGTCTTTGCCTTCAAAAATCCCGCCGTATACCCAGATTGATAAATCTCTGCTTGCGGTAATTTTCGGGTCAAGCTGGCGGATTGAGCCTGCTGCAGCGTTTCTCGGGTTAGCAAAGGTTTTTTGCCCTGCTTCTTCCTGTTTTTTATTTAATTTTTCAAAAGATGATACAGGCATATAAATTTCGCCCCGAACCTCAACGTCCACAGGCTCAAAAAGCTTTAGCGGTATACTTTTTATAGTTTTAATATTATTTGTAATATCTTCTCCGATAAAGCCGTCCCCGCGGGTTAAACCTTGAACAAACCTGCCATTTTTATATGTTAAAGCTATTGCAAGCCCGTCAATCTTATATTCGCAGGCTAAGGGGATTTTGATATCTTCCGCCGCTTTTGCAACTTCGCTAAAAAGGCTCATCTGTCCCACATTAGGGTCTAAATCCTTTAAAATCCTCTCATACCACCTTTTAAGCTCATCTTCGTTATTGGCGTTTTCTAAAGAATACAGCCTGTTTTTGTGCGCTACGGCTTCAAATTTTTCACTCACCCCGCCGACTCTCTGTGTCGGCGAATCCGGTGTAATTAAATCAGGGTGCTCCTTTTCAAGAGCTTCTAATTCTCTGAATAACTTATCGTATTCGTAATCTTCTAATTTGGGGTTATCTTCAACGTAATAAAGATAGCTGTTTAACTCAATTTCTTTGCGTAATTTTTCAATTTTTTCTTGTATATCCATGCCTTATATTTTATTATAAAAGGATGAGTTTGTTAAAATTATTAAGTAAAAAATTAAATCGAATTTTGTTTACAACCCCTTCTCACGGGCAAATCCCGCCAAATTTTAAACATATTTCACGCCTTAAGGGTTTTTACAGGTGGGATTATTCCGAAATTGAAGGTTTTGATAATCTTTTAGACCCGAAAGGCCCGATATTGATGGCGGAAGGCAAGGCTTCCGATATATTTAATACTAAAAAAACCTTCTTTTTAACTCAAGGTTCCACAACAGGAATTTTAGCGGTTTTAAAGACTGTTTTAAATTTCAAGGATAAGGTTCTTGTTGCAAGAAACTGCCATAAATCGGTATATTCGGGGCTTGTGCTTACGGGAGCGGACGTTGACTGGTTTGTGCCCGATACAAAATCTGAAATGTGTCTGAAATGGGGTGTAATGGGAAGAATTAACCCCGAAGAATTAAAAGATACCTTTAAACTTAATCAATACAAAGCTTTTATAATGACAAGCCCGACATATGAAGGCATAGTATCCGATATTGAAGAAATTTCAAAAATATGTAAAGAATACGGTGTATTATTAATTGTGGATGAAGCCCACGGTGCTTTATACAATTTTTCCGATTTATTGCCGAAAACCGCAATTGAGCAGGGCGCTGATTTTTCGGTTAATTCGCTTCATAAAAATGCAGGCGCCCTTAATCAATGTGCGCTTTTACACATTTCAAACGACTGCCCTTATGATTGGCGCGAAATTCAAAATTCCATAAATTTATTTCATACATCGAGCCCGTCATATCCTTTAATAGCTGATATTGAAGCCTGTATTAATTTCCTTTCTTCAAAAAAAGGGAAAAAGGAAATTAATGATTTGATTTCAAACATTTTAAAATTTCAATCAGCACTTGAGAATGAAGGGTTTGAATTTTTAAAATCGGATTTTAAAGATGTTACAAAAATTCTTCTCAGGCTTGATAATGCAGATTGTTCAAAGCTTTCCGATGTTTTATTTGATGAGTATAATATTGAGGATGAAATTTCAAGCCCGTTTTCCTGCCTTTATTTAACGGGGATAGGCACTAAAAAAACCAAGCTTGATAAATTAAAATCCGCGCTTATTAGTGCAAAAAATAAAAAATTTGATAAAATAAAAGTAGATGAAGTAAAAATTCCTGAATTTCAACCGTACCCTCTTGTTAAATTACAACCATGGGAGGCTTTTAACAGGGATTATATATACGCACAAAAAGAAGATGCTCCGCTGATGCTGAGTTCTGAAATGATTGTACCCTACCCGCCCGGGATAGGCATACTTTATCCCGGAGAAGCCATACAGCAGGAACACCTTAAATATTTAAAAGAAGATGTCGGGGTAATTAAACCATGAAAAAAAGAGCGATAGTTATTGTAATTGATTCTATGGGAATCGGCGCAATGAAAGATGCCGAAGAATACGGTGATTCTTTAAAATGTAACACGCTGTGCAACCTTGCGCAGGCAAACGGCGGAATTTATGTTCCCGTTCTTGAATCGCTCGGCCTTGGCAATATTCACAAAATAGCCGGTGTTTCAAAAACAAAAACCCCGAAAGGCCAGTACGGCATAATGAAAATGAAATCAAAAGGCAAAGATACAACAACAGGCCACTGGGAATTAATGGGGCTTGTTCTTGATAAGCCTTTTAAAACCTATAAAAAATTTCCTGATGAATTGATAAATAAATTTATTGAAGAAACAGGCTGCAGGAATATTTTAGGCAATAAACCGGCATCGGGTACAAAAATTATTGAAGAATACAATATGGTTCATTCAAGGTCAAAATTTCCGATTATCTACACAAGTGCCGACAGTGTTTTTCAAATTGCCGCAAATATAGATGTAATAAAGCTTGAAACTTTATATAAATGGTGCGAAATTGCAAGGCGTCTGCTTGATGAGGGCGATTACCGCGTTTCAAGAGTAATAGCAAGACCTTATAAGGTTACAAACGGCATTCCTTCAAGAATAGGCAAATACAGGCATGATTATTCCATAAAGCCTCCGAAGGATACTCTTTTAAATGTTATTGAACAAAGCGGAAAATCGGTTTACGGCATAGGGAAAATCAATGATATATTTGTAGGCTCGGGTATTACAAAATTTACCCCGACAGGTTCTAATATTGAAGGGCTCGATATAACGCTTGATGCAATAAGGCATGATACTTCCGACTTAATATTTACAAACCTTGTGGATACGGATATGCTATATGGCCACAGGCGTGATTATAAAGGCTATGCAAGAGCAATAGAAACTATTGATAAATATCTTGTAAATATTATAAATGCAATGAAAGAAGATGATTTATTAATAGTAACTGCAGACCATGGCTGCGATCCGACATATCAGGGTTCGGACCATACAAGAGAAATGGTGCCTGTTATCCTTTACAATAAAAATATAACCCCGGGCAATATCGGCATCCATGATAGTTTTACCTATGTAACCGAAAGAATAAAAGATTGGCTTTTTAACCATAAATAATTAATATTTAAAAGTAAAAACAAAAAGGCTTTTTGATGTCTGAATTTAATCCTCTGCAGATGATAACAAGAATTGCAGCAAATATTGCAGCCGGCAGTGCAATTCAAAATAATGTTGCAAACAGTACTCAAAATGCCCTGAATTCAACATTTAATACTTTTAATAACAATTTTCAGCACAATAGTGAAAGCAATAATAATACCCCGCTTGTTTTTAAATCTGCTCCTCTTGCTTTAAGCCTTGCATCAGAATTAAAATTAACCACAATTGAAGTTGAGAAAAAAGCGGATTATGTTAAGGATTTATTAAATTTACCAAGAGATTTTTCGGAACTGATAAATCAAATTACAACGGGAAGCAATCCTTCTTCTGTTTTAAATTCAAAACTTGCGGATATTCTTCCCATGGTGCTTATGAGGGATGGAAAAGTAGACCTTTCAAAGCTTTCTGAATTTTTAAGCGAAAATTCCAAATCCGCCATGCAAAAATTAATGATGACTATTGCAAATGTTGCAAAATACGGTGCAAATGATGTTTCAAATTTAAAAGAATTAATGGGGCTTTTTTCCGTTAATTCAAATATTGCATCTGATACTCAGGCTCTTAAAACACTTATGCTTTTATATTTACCATGGCTGCCTCTGTCTGTCAGAAGCGAAAATGACCTTGATTTTACAATTGATATTTTTGATAAAATTCAAGGACCTGACCCTGAAAGCGAAGAAAGTACGGAAAATGTAAAAATTTTAATTCAGACTGAAAATTTTTCAAATGTAATTGTAATGCTTGAGGTAAATTCCCTCGGACAGATAGATATAGATATTGCCGCAGGAGATGATTTTCCTCATAAAAAGGTGATTGAAATAATTAAAGAAGAAGCCTCCATAAATAATGTTAAATCAAACGTATCTTCTTCCGCTGTTAAAAAGACGGATAATAATATGCAGGAAGCTTCTTTTGATAATGTAAAAATAATGTCATCAGGTGCAATAAGCCCTAAATTGATGCTTATGACTCAAATATTAATAAAAATTATAATTCAGCTTGACTATGAACAAACCATCATTAAAAAAGAAGATGGTGAAGGTGAAAATCAGGCTCCAAAATAATTCATTTAGTGTATTTTTCCTATATTTGTTAAATTTTGCCTGTTTTTTGCCGTTCAAAATTGTAAGTATTGTCTAAAAGGTAAAATTAATGAGATTACAGGGTCATTTAAGCGCAAGCCAGAGAGGCTTAAACCAGTCAATCGGCGCTATGCATATGCAGCTTGAATTAATCGGCATCGGACAGGAAAACGTTAACGGCTTTGATAAAATAGGATATCAAAGAAAAGACGGTGTTGTATCGTCCTTTGCGGAATTCATAGGTATTCACGGTGTTTCAAAAGCTGTGGATGATTCTGTGGGGCGTATCGCAAGAACTGATAAACCGCTTGATTTTGCACTCGGCGAAAAAGGGTATTTTCAGCTTTTAAATAATTCAGGCTCTGTTGAACTTTCGCGTGACGGCAGATTTAAACTCAGTGAATCGGGCGAGCTTCTCGGGTTGGAAAACCAAAAAGTTTTAAGTGCGGGCGGTGTGCCTGTAATATTGCCGTTTATGCCTGAAAAATATGATGATATCAAGGTGGATAATAACGGTAAATTAAGTATTTTTAACCCCGAAACGCGCAAGATGGATTATGTTGCAACGCTCGGCGTTGTATCATCTGACGGAAATACTGTTCTTGAACCCGCCGTAAAGCAGGGTTGTCTTGAATTTTCAAACGTTAATATGGCGCAGGAATTTTTGGAAATGGTGCCAAAAAGAAGAGCATTTGATGCTAACAGGCAATTATTTATGCTGCAGAATAATGCGCTTTCTCAAGCCATATCACAGCTTGGAGGGGGTTAATAAATGACATCAGGGTATAATCTGCAAGGTTTAATAAGAAGAAACACCCTTAATGCATTGACCCAGTTTGATAAATTCGGTTATTATTCTGAAAACATCTCAAACTGGTCTACTACAGGGTATAAAGCCGTTCGTTTTGAAGAAATTATGGGCGAAAACGGATATTCCAGAGCCGTAATCAGAACAGACCATAAGGACGGTTCAATATATGTTACAAAAGCCCCGCTTGATGTTGCAATCAACGGCCCGGGGTTTATTCCCGTAACATCTCAAAGCGGAGAAATTTATTATACGCGTGACGGCTCATTTTCTTTGGGAAAAGACGGTATTTTAATGAATTCCAATAACGATATTGTAGGCGCCGGAATAAAAATCCCCGCTGAAAGCGTTAAGGTTGAAATCAAAGAAAACGGTGATGTTTTCACCTACAATGAACTCCCCGGGGAAGCGCAATTTCAGGGTACAATTCCGCTTGTTATATTCCAGAACCCTGAAGGCTTAAAGGAAGCAGGTAATAACCGCTGGCAAAAAACCGAAAATTCGGGGGATGAAACCCTTGTAGCGGAACATAACAGAATCTGCCAGTATAAACTGGAGCGCTCAAACGTTGATATATTCGGCCACGTTAACGATATTATGAGGGTAAATGCAAGTTTATTAGCGTCCACTACTCTTATGAGTGCGATTGACCAGATGTATGAAAAAGCAATAAACATAAAAGACTAATTGAAGGAATAAAAAATGCCCTATATACCAAAAGACCATATTTCAAAAACTCATATGTATCTTGATTTGCTTTCTGCAAGGCAGGAGGCTTTATCTTCAAACCTTGCAAATATGGATACGCCAAACTATGTAAGGAAAGATGTTGAATTTGCGCAGTATCTAAATTCAGATTCCCTTCTTGAAACAAAATTGAGCCGGAAATTAGGTCCGTCAGGTGTTATTGCGGCAAAAGAAGAAACGCTTTCACCTGTGGATGAGCTTGTTCTTATGCAGCAAAACTCAATTCTCTATTCAGTAGCTTCAAGAAGGATGTCATCCATCATCACAGAGATGAAAAATGCAATAAATGTAGGCACATAATAAATTTGAAAGGCAAGATATAAAATGGGAGTAATGGATTCTTTTGAAATCGGCAGAGGCGGTGTTGCCGCTCACGGTAAAAGAATTGAGACCGCGGCAAAAAACATTGCCAATATGGATACCCCGAATTATGTAAGAAAAATCCCCGTTTTAAATGCAACCGAGGATGTATCTTTTCATGGGCTTTTAAATACAATGAAACAGGATGTATTCGGCGTGGGCACAATTCCTTATCTTTCAGGCGGAGTTCAGTTCACAGGGCTTGTTGAAGACCCGACGGAAGGCGAGAGAATTTATCGCCCGGGACACCCTGATGCTGATGAATACGGCTATATAAGAACATCAAACGTTAACCCTATGGTAGATATTGCAGATGCCGTTCTTGCGCAGAGGGCTTATGAAGCAAGTATAGCAGTGCTTTCCATTTCAAAAACAATGGCAAGCCGTGCTCTTGAAATAGGACAGTAATTTTAAGCTTTTGTGTTCAAAGCTGTGGTTTTGTCAGGCTTACTATCGTTTTTATGTTCTTTTCTATATACAATCTTTGTTGCAATTAAGGGGGTTAGAATTCTTTTAGCAAGCAATGTTGCAAAAACCATGGTAGAAATTGCGCTGAATGAGGCTTTTGCGGCGCCGAATGCGCGCGGATCATTTTTCAGGGATTTAAAAAGTTTATTTGAGATCCCGTTTTGCAGTTTTTCACTTGAAACTAAAAAACCTGTTCCTATCTGCACTATGGCTGTAGTGATGCCCGATGCCATATCCATATCGGCAGAAAATTGTTTTTTATCCTCAGGGATGCTGTCATTGGTTAATGTATTATGAACGCGCAGCCCGTAGGCAAATACATCCTTTGCAACGCTTGTTAAAAGAAGGGTTCTGGCTAAAAATTTTGCATTATCGCATTTTTTAATATGGTTTACCATAAAATCTGAATTGGCGGCTTTAGACATAACATTTGTAAAGGCATTTGTTATTTTCATCTTCTGCCCCCTTTATTTATGTTTTTTAGATTTTGTATAAAAGTATCAATGGAAACAGGGCTTATAATTTTTGCTTTAGGATGTTTTTTCTCCTCTATTCTGTGCTCTTCTTCGTAAATTTTATCCATAATAATCGGATGCAATTTGTTTTCAAGATAGCATATTAAAGGAGTTAAAATTATTGCAAAAGCAAAACATAATCTGTTTTTAAGGTGATATAAATTTGTATGTGCGTTTTTGTATTCGCTGAATGTTTTTTCTAAGATATCTTTTTTATCAACAGGTGCGGTTTTTATTAAATCTTCAAAAGTTTCAATTTCTTTTCTTGAAAGTCCCTTTTTATCAACGGTATTCAAGGTTTCATTTATTTGTTTAATATTATTTTCGTCGTTTGTAAATGAATTTTGCAATTCTTTTACAAAAATATCCTTGTGCAGTTTTTCATTGTAGCGGTTTGAAGTTTCGGTATCAAATTTTCCCGTATTTGCAGCCTTTTCAATTGCTGCAGAGCCAAAAAACAGAATGGGCACCTCAAGTGCCAGCTGCAAAACGGCAGCCACAGGATTTTTAAAGGCGGAGTATTCTTTCTTTTCCTTTGGTTCCTTGCTTGATATCATTATAACAGCAGGAACAACAAGTGCTTTTCCTAAAAAATCAAAAGCAATACTTGCCCCTTCTCCTATTCCGTCGATTTTTGCAAAAGTATTTGCAAACTTCTTTTGAAAGCCTGCGGCACCTTTGCCGTTGAAGGGAATGCTGTTGTTAATTCCTGCCGCTCTCATGGTAATTATTTGAAAACGCCTGAATAAAACTTTTTGCGGGTTTTGTTTCAGGCGTTAAATATTTTTTACAAATAAGAATTATTTTTGAATAATTTCAATTTCATTTCCGTCAGGATCTTTTATGAAGGCAATCTTCTTTACTTTAACCGTGCCGTTATCCGCCTTTAAAGTTAGTTCATAAGGTTCATACAAAAATTCATATCCTGAATCTTTAATGTGTTTTGAAAAAGCTTCCATATCATCTGTTGCAAATGCAAAATGTCCGAAGCAATTACCGTTTTCATAACCGTCCTCAGGTATTTCAAAATTATTCGTTAATTCTATTTCAGGCGCTCCGTCATATTCGGCTAAAAAATACAGTTCGCAGTCTTCAAGTGTTTTTTTATCCTGAATTTTTAATCCCAGAATATTTGTGTAAAAATCAAGTGATTTTTGAATATCTTTAACTCTTATCATTGAATGTAAAAATTTCATTAATATAATCTCCGTATAAAAATCATATTAATAAGTTTACCATAAGAAGAGTTAAATATTTTTTAATTCCTTAATGAAATTGATAACAGGCTGCATTGCAATGCTGTAGTACACATTTAAACCTTTTTTTCTTTCTTTTATAATTTTTGCATTTTTTAATTTTGAAAGATTTTTTGAAATATGAGGCTGCTCATATTTTTTTAATTCCTGAACAATTTCATTTACGCATTTTTCGCCGTTTATGAGCAAATCAATAATTTCAAGCCTTACGGGATTTGAAAGCGCTTTAAAAATTTCGGCTCTTTTTTCGTTCAGCAAAAATTCATACAAATTATTTTTCATATTTCAATTATGGAATATAGTTTTAAAAAGTCAAACCATTAAAAAGATGAATTATACTTCAAGATATTCATATCCTAAAACATGTTCTTTAATAACACTCTTTTCTATAGTTACTTCTTCGCTTGAATCCCACGGGTTTACAAGTGTGACCGTATTTTCATCAACGGATTTTACGCTGAAAGAGTGATTATTTCCTGCTTTTGTAAGTTTTGTATCATTTCCGTAAATATCCTTTACAACTACATCATTATTTTTATTGCCCAGAATATGGAGGCAGCCGCAGGAATTATCGGGATTTTGTTCAAATCTTGTATAAAAACTTTCTAAATCATTATTGTAGAAGTTTTCAAGCTCTTCTTCCTTCAAAAGTTTTGAATCTTTATCCAGAATATTTTTATATTCCATATTTTTACCGGTTAAAAGATAAACCATATTAGCAGGGTAGCCGCCGTCTAGCGGGTTCCCTTCTTTATTATATAAAAGTTCCGGTGCATCATCAGGCAAGGTTACTTCACCTTTTTTAATGGCGTCTAAAAGTGTTTCAACACCAAGTTCAACCAAAAGTACGTCCTTGTCTCCTTTTGAATATATCCCTAAGGCATCTGCGCTTTCAAGCGCTGTATCAAGTACTTCACATTCGCATATTTCGCTTATTCCTTTGAAACGCACGGTATATGTGCCGTCGCCGTTATTAGTTATTGAATCTTTGATTATCTGTTTTCCGTTTTCTGTAGTGCTTAAACTGTTTAATCCTGCAAGAAGCCAGCAGTCGCCGATAAGTCCCTGACATGATTCTTCAATTTCAGAATTTATATCAAATTTGCCTGCATCCTCTTCAATTTGATTTTCAGGCTCCGTGTTTTCAGGTTCAGGTATTTCCGGTTCTGTTTTCTTGAATAATTCTGAAAACCTTGATATATCAAAATCATCAGGAAGAGACGGCTTTTCGGGTATGGTTTCTTTTTGCTCCTCTTTAAGGTTTTCTTCAGGTTCTTCTTCGTCAGCGGGAATTTCTTCCGGTATGAAAGATTCTCCGCCGTTAATTTTTTTATTGATTACATCGGAATTCTTATCAACAAAATCTAACAGGGCTTTAAATTTTGTATCGGGTTCATTATCTACGGCGCTGCCGGAGCAAGCCGCATTAAAAATTGCCTGAGAAGATGTGTCTGTTTGGAATTTATTCTTGTTTATTTCATCATCAAAAATACTTCCGTCAAGACCTCCGTAAATATTTGCATCCCCGAAAGTATTTTGTAAAAATTTGCTGTTATTTGTTCCATATAAAGAATCTGTATTTTTTGTACCAAAAATTGCTTCGTTGTTTATATGCATAAATCTCTCTTAAAATATCCTCAAGAATTGAAATCGGGTTTACGGGAAAGTCCGGTTAAATATATAAAGTATATATTGCTTAGATAATTGATAAATTTAACAAACTCTTGTTACAAAAGTTAATATATTTTAAAATGCAGCACGCGGAGCAATTTTAATGTGAAAAATTTGTTAATTAAAATATGATAGATTTAAACAAAACGGCATCTGTGCTGCATAAAATAAATATTTCAAAAGCGCCTGCAGGTTTATCTAAGATTACCCCCCCCCCCAACAGCAGGTAAAATAGTAAACGAACCTTTAAATCTCAATTTTATGCCGCATTATAAAATTTTGCCTGATTCTGTATTAAAAACAGCGCAAGCTGTTCTTGCGGATTTTAAAACGGAATTTGGAGAAGTAAAATCTGCAACTTTGATGTGCGAAAAGATTAAACAGGCAAAAAGAACTGGTGCGGAAGACGGAATTATTAATGAATTACAGCAGTTGCGGCTGCAATATTCTAAAAACGTAAAAGCTATGCGTAATAAAATCTGGAAATCACAAAATCCGCCTGCAAGTTTTGAAGAATATATTGTCAGGTTAAAACAGCTGATAAAAGAAAACGGTTCTTATATTAATTGTAATGAATGTGCCGATTTAACTTTGGATGCCCTTCTTAATAAAGGCATAAAGGCTGACAATGTCCTTATGTATACAGTAAATGATAAAGGAGAGAGAACATCATTTTTAGAGCATGTTTTTTCACTTGCAGGATTAAAAGACGGTGCAAAAATTAACGACCCTTCAAGCTGGGGCAAAGCTGTGGTGTGTGACGGATGGGCGGGAATTTCAATGCCGTATAGAGAGGCCATAAAATTTTATGAGAAATTTTTTAATGTAGATTTTGAAAAGAACAAACTTATGTTTGAATTTTGCAATAAAAAATTCTGATGTTTATTAAATTACAGAGCAGCAGTTAAAATTTATAAGCTTTTATAAGCATCACAATCGCACAGATTTGCGGTTTATAAATTTATAATATTGCATAATAATAAGCATCAAAAAACCCTTGAATTTACTTCAAGGGTTTTTAAAATTATTGGTAGCTTTATAGATTTAATTACTATTCTGTAATTTTATCTACAACGCCTGCGCCAACTGTTCTTCCGCCTTCTCTGATAGCGAATCTCATACCTTGTTCAATAGCTACAGGAGCGATTAACTCAACGTCCATAACTACGTTATCACCAGGCATTACCATTTCGCCGTCGAATTTGATAGAACCGGTTACGTCAGTTGTTCTGATGTAGAACTGAGGACGGTATCCGGGGAAGAACGGAGTGTGACGTCCGCCTTCATCTTTTGTTAAAACGTAAACGTTAGCGGTGAATTTTGTGTGCGGGTGGATTGAACCGGGTTTTGCAAGAACTTGACCTCTCTGGATATCTTTTTTATCAATACCGCGAAGTAAAGCACCGATGTTATCACCTGCTTGACCTTGGTCAAGAAGTTTTCTGAACATTTCAACACCCGTAACTGTTGATTTTTTAGTTTCGCCGAAACCAACGATTTCAACTTCATCACCAACTTTAACAACGCCGCGTTCTACTCTTCCTGTAGCAACTGTACCACGGCCTGTGATTGAGAACACGTCTTCAACAGGCATTAAGAAAGGTTTGTCTAAATCACGAACAGGAGTAGGAATGTAGCTGTCGATAGCATCCATAAGTTCCCAGATTTTATCAACCCATTTGTCTTCGCCGCGTTTTACTGATGCGTTAGCTTGAACTGCTTCTAAAGCTTTTAAAGCTGAACCTTTGATGAAAGGAATGTTGTCGCCGTCAAATTCATAAGAACTTAACATTTCGCGAACTTCCATTTCAACGAGTTCAAGAAGTTCTTCATCATCAACCATATCGCATTTGTTCATAAATACAACTAATTTAGGAACGCCAACCTGTCTTGCAAGAAGGATGTGTTCACGAGTTTGAGGCATTGCACCGTCTGTTGCAGCAACTACAAGAATAGCGCCGTCCATCTGAGCAGCACCTGTAATCATGTTTTTAACGTAGTCGGCGTGGCCCGGGCAGTCAACGTGTGCATAGTGTCTTGTATCTGTTTCATATTCAACGTGTGCAGTTGAAATGGTGATACCACGTGCTTTTTCTTCCGGTGCAGCATCGATTTCATCGAATTTCTTAGCTTCCGCTTGACCTGCTGCAGCCATACAACCGGTAATAGCAGCTGTTAACGTAGTTTTACCGTGGTCAACGTGACCGATGGTACCAACGTTTACGTGCGGCTTGGTTCTTTCAAATTTTTCTCTAGCCATAAGATTTGATTCTCCTTTTGTAATATTTTATTAGGGTTTATTTTTTAATTGGTTAATTTTTATAAGTGTGGCTTAAATTTGCCCATGACGAGATTTGAACTCGTGGCCTCTCCCTTACCAAGGGAGTGCGCTACCCCTGCGCCACATGGGCATATTTTTAAAGTTCCATGCGTCCTCCGGGAGTGCTTCCTCTCATAAAAACTTGACATTTAGTCAACTTTTTATTCGGCAGAGTCCCTGCGCCACATGGGCTTTTTATTAGCGCAAAGTTTTAAAAAAATGGGCAGAGGTGGATTCGAACCACCGTAGTCTCGCGACGGCAGATTTACAGTCTGCTCCCTTTAGCCACTCGGGCATCTACCCATATCTATTTGATTTTAAATGTTCAATTTTAAAAATTAGCCGATGATGGGACTCGAACCCGCAACCTACGGTTTACAAAACCGTTGCTCTACCATTGAGCTACATCGGCATTTTTATTTTGCAGTTTGTTAATTTCATAACAAATCACAATTTCAATAGAACCATGTTATTCAAGACATACTAAACTGTCAAGTTATTTTTATTTAAAAGATGATTTATTCATAAAATATCAACCAGATTATTGATAAAAGATTTTATTTTAAATTTCCGTGCAAGATTGAATTTCTCAAGATATTCAACGCTGAAATCATAAAAATCCCTCCTGTTTTCAAGATTTTTAAATTTTTTATACCAGAAAAGACAAATTTTAAGTGTATTTTTGGCGTAAAATTTTTCTATAATGCTGTAAGTGCAGGTATTTTTATATGTTTTTATAATTTCTTCGCTTGCTTTGATTGTTTTTATAACTTCACTAACAAGATTATATTTTCCGTTTTTATAAGGTTTTTTATGTCCTCTCCTGTAATAATAAACGGGCTCTTTGCACAAAAGTATTTTGTCTGTTCCTAAAAGCGCCTTATAAAAAAGCGGAATATCCTCCGCAAGATGAATTATGGGTGATTCTATATTATTTTCCATAATAAATTCACGTTTATATGCTTTTCCCCATGCTTCAAAATTTACGTTTAAAATTTCTCCGCCTGTATTTTGAACATTAATGCAGCCTTTTGCATTTTTAAATTTTTTCAAAGGAAAATATTCCTTAATATCCCCCCTATGTTCTCTTATGGCATAGTACGGTGCAAGGATGATATCGGCATCGTATCCTTTATTTGTTTCATAAAATTTTTTTAATGCCAAAGTGTGTAATTCATCATCCGCATCAAGATATATGATATATTGTCCTTTTGCTTTTGAATTTCCGAAATTCCTTGAATATGCAAGCCCGCCGTTTTCATTTTTAAAAATTTTTAATTTATCATCGTTGAATTTTTTTAAAATCTCTTCGCTTTTATCGGTTGAACCGTCATTTACGACAATTATTTCAAAATTGCCTTTAAAATCCTGATTTAAAGCGCTTTTAACACATCTTTCAATATATTTTTCCTGATTGTAAAGAGGAATTATTATGCTGAAAATAAAATTATTCATGAATTATATTTTACAATAAATTTATGTGTTGTATAATAATTTTTATATTATTAGTAATTTGTGAAAAATGGGATTTTAAAACGGAATAGATGAGAGTTATTCAAACTAAAAACGATACCATAAGACTTATATTTAACCCCAAAACCGACGGGCTCCGCCTCTCTGATTTTTTAATAGTAAGAGACGGCAAAGATAATTTTTTGGCGCAAATTATTGAAATTTATGATGATAAATTTAATCAGGAAGAAAATGTTGCGGTTATTAAGCTTGTATATAGAATTCTGCCTGATTTTCAGGTGGTGCCTTATGATAATTTTACCCCCTCAAGAGAGTGTGAAATTGCAAAAATCAAACCCGAAGAAATTGAAAAATGCTTAAATATAGATAAAGCCACGGTTCCGTTTGGAATTTCCGTTAAAAATAATAAAATTGTTGAAGTAAATATTGATTTCTTTAATAATAATCCCGTTGTTTTTGCGGATAAGCTTGATGAAGTAAACTGTGCATTTGAAAATATAGCTCAAAAATTAAAATCCCATAAAACCATAGTGGCTATTGATTATACCGGAAATTTAAATATCAAAAATGCAAAAAGAATTAAAGCACATAGTGATTTTAAACTTCCGCTTGACAGCTTCTCTCTTGATTACATTCAGGAAAAAGCCTTAAAAGAAGTATCCCCCGAGGCAACAGGCGAGCTTGAAGAAATGTTTTTCGAGTTGAAAAAATTCGCCGATTCAACAGAAGATAAATATATTCCGTTCCCGAGGTTTATAAAAGTTATAGAGCAGCAGTATAAGGCTACCCCTGCACCTGAATTGCATCTGCTTTTAACCAGATTAAAAAGGTATTCGTATGAAGGGCTTTTCAGCCGTTCTAAAAAAGAATTTCAAGCAGTTTCAAAAGCTGTTCAAAAAGAAAATGTTATTATTATTGATTTTTCAAATTTGAAACTTGAATGGCACAGAGAATTTTTAGAATTTGTTATAAGACAAATCAGAGATTATGAAGCTTATTTGCTCTTAAGGCTTAATGAAAATAATTCAAATCCCGAATTTATCAACAACTTATATCTTAAAAATCCTAAATTAAATATAATTTCAAGTATTTCATACGGCTTTGTTAAGATGCCGCAGGTTATGGAATTTGCAAGAAATTATATTCTCTATAAAACTTTAAACCCCAGACGTGATTTCGGTTTTGCAAATTACCAGATTGCTTCTTTGAATTCTTCATCTTTTTTGATATTCGGAAAAGATACGATGGACTTTATGTTCACACTTAAAAATTATATTTTTGATGAAGAAGATATCGATAAAGTTGAAGATAAAAAGATTTATATTGATTTAAATCTTGAATTGGAAGAGATGACCCCCGTTGAACTTGCTCAGGGTAATTTTGATCTTAAAAATGTTCATATCCAAAATGACCGCAAACGCCTCGGTGATGCAGTTGCAATAAATGAAATACTGCCCGGTTACGGAGAAAATAAAGAAGAACCCATACAAACGCAGAAAGAGCCTGAAAATATTCAAAACACAGAAAATGCGGAAGAATTGCAGGATATTCCTCTTGTTGATGAGGAGACTGAGAATCCCGGTGTCTTTGAGCCCGAAACCCAAGAAGAAACTTTTGAAGAAGAGGAAAACAAAGAAGAAATCGCACCTGCTGAAGATTTTGAGCAGGAAGCAAATGAACCTGCCGCAGATACGGAAACGGTTGAAGTTGACAGGGAAGATAAAAAAGAAGAGCTATCAGTTGTTGCTGATGATGCGCGGGTTGCAGAACTTATTGAAGCAAGCCTGAAAAATGATGAAGAGTACATTAAAGAAATTTCAGTTAAAAACAATGAAGAAACCGAAATTCCTTTAAATGAGGATGAGCTTGATTATTTTGTAAATCCTGAAACGGCTGAAAATATAAATGAAACCGAAGCGCAGAATGATGAAGTTATAACATCAGAGATGATAAGTGATGCCGTTAACAATGAAAACCTTGAAAAAGAGCTTGAAAAGGGTCTTAAAATTGAAAATGGCAGCGCATTAAAAAAAAATTCGGAAGATATTAACGAAACGTTAAATCAGACAGCAAAAGAACCGGTTCAAGAGCAGGAATTAGACAAACAGCAGGCCATGAATCCCGTTGCCTCTGAGCCTGAAATGATAAAGGAAACCCCTTTGCCTGTTGAAGAGGAAGCTGAAAAAGAAAATCTTGAAGGCCTGAAAGAAGAAGCGCACAACGTACTTGAAAAGGAAAATGTTCAAAAGGCGACGGCTGCGGCTAATGATGCGGCTGATAAAGAAGAAACCGCAATTGTACCTGCAGATAGCAATACAACCGTTGTTCCGGTTGATGCCGAAACAAAGCTCCCCGCTTCAACGGATAACACAAATAATGCAGATAATACTGCAGCGGAAAATGTATCCGAAATACAGGCGAAACAAACGCCATCCGCACTGCAGGAAGCACCTGTGGCACCTAAAAAGGTTAATCCTGATGAAGCTATAATTATTGTCAAAGAAAAACCGAATCTTTTAATAGATGATTTTACGGAAAATACCGCGGAAGCGCCGGAAGGGGAGAATTCGGCGCAGGATGAAGAGGATTCCGTATCTTTAAAAGAACTTGCTCAAAAATCAATTGAAGCAAGGTTTGATGAAGTTATAGAGGAAACAAAAAAACCCGAAATCAAAAAAAATAAACTTCAAATAAATGAAAATGTTTCCATTGATATTGATGTTTTGAAAAATAAAGAAGAAAGCACCCAATCTTCCCTTCCCATATTTAAAAACAATGAAACGGATGAAGACGCCCCTGAGTATGATTTTACGGAAGGAATGAAAGTTTCCCATGAAAAATACGGTGCAGGAAGTATTTTAAAAGTTGTAAAATATTCTAACAGATGCCTTTTACAAATTGAATTTGAAAATTCCGGCAAAAGGCTTCTCGATCCAAAAATTGCAAAAATTAAACCTGTTGGATAGTTGAAAAAAATATCTGTAAATCGCAGTTATAAATTAAGCATTGTAAATAAGGCATAACAAAACTTAATATTATTTGCTGCTCATTTCAATATATTGAACAGCTTCTTCAATAGTATCAAATACGCGGATTACATTGTTTAAAAATACATAGTTTAAAGCTTTTAATACATCCTCAGACGGTTTTACGATAATAAACGTACCGTTTTTCTGCGCCGTTGCTTTATAAACTTCAGCAAAAACCCCCGCATAATTATCAGAGAATATTTTTACATGCTCCATATTAAATATAATATTGGGCTTTCCGGTTAAAACGTCCGTATTTACTTCTTTTACGATGTTATCAATATATGTTTTATGGTTTATTTTATAAATAGATAAAACGCAGATATCATCATTAATATAATATTTTTGAAATTCCTCATTGCTTGTTTTTGAAACGGAATTTGAGATAAATTTCATAACGTTTTCATGCCAGTCAGGCTGTTTCGGTATAAATTCATCTACCCCTAAAGAGTAGCATTTTTGAACCATCTGCTTATCATCGGTTCCTGAAACAACAAGCATTTTAAAGTTTTTGTTTTCTTCATTTTTAAGTTTGTTTGCTTCTTCCACAACGGCAAAGCCGTCTTCCGCATCAGGCAGAAATAAATCAACAATTAAATAATCAAAATGTTTTTTCTTAAATTCTGAAATTGCTTCCTCTTTGTTTCTTGCAACATATACGTTCATGCCGATTTTTTTCAGCATGGAAGTAAGCTGGAATATTGATAATTCCATATCATCTACAATTAAAACGTTTAAATTTTCTGCCGTAAAGAAACTTAAAGGATAATTAAAAAAGTTTAATTTTCTCTCAAGTGCGATTAATGCTCTTGATACCGTATTTTCATCAGCAGAATCAGGGTTAGCGTCTATTCCTGAAATTTTAATTAAATTAAAAAGCTGTTCTTTTGTTAAAACTATTTCATTTGCCATAGTTCTTATTATACAATATTTTTCAAAAAAACACACGATAAAAAATGATGATATAATAGATTTGAATGATAAGAATTTTAATTTATGAAGAGGAAGTATGGAAACAAAATTAAACACAAGCGCATTCGGCAAAAATGATATAAGGGGCATTTTCCCCTCAGCAGTTAATTCAGAGGTTTTTTATAACGCTGCAATAGGCTATGTTCGTTTCTGCTTAAATCGTTTTAAAGAAAAAGGAGCGGTAAAACGCGCGGATGAATTGTGTTTTTGTATTTGTATGGATGCAAGGCTTCATTCTAAAGAATTAAAAGATGCCGTAATAAACGGTTTAACTTCATACGGTGCAAATGTTGTAGACATAGGCCTAGCACCCACTCCCCTCGGGTATTTCAGCGAATTTGCAAAAATCCCCGATGAAATTTTGGAAGGAAGAAAAATAAACGGTGCGCTTATTATTACAGCCTCTCATAATCCTGCCGAATATAACGGCCTAAAAATGACTTTTAATAAATCAAGCCTGACGGAAGATGATATTAAAGAAGTTAAAAAAGAAAGCGAAAAAGCTTATGAACTTTCAAAAGAAAGCAGACTTCCGTACCTTCAAAAAGGCTTTGTAAAAGAATTTAACCTTGTTGAAGTTTATCAGGAAAAACTTCTGGATGGTTTTTCAAAATGTGCATCAGACTTGAAAATAGTTGTAGATAGTGCAAATGCGACAGCAGGTCTTGTTGCTCCTAAAATTTACAGAGAAATGGGAGCAGATGTTGTTGAATTATATTCTGAACCTGACGGCCATTTCCCGAATCACCACCCGAACCCTTCCGATGAATCCACCCTTGATGATATAAAGCATGCCGTACTTCAGGAAGAAGCTGATTTTGGTATAGCATTTGACGGCGATTCAGACAGAATTGGTGTTATAGATTCAAAAGGCAAAATGATTACAGGAGATAAATTGCTTTTAATTTATGCTCTGGATTTAATTGACGCGCTGAAACTCCGCGGTGAAAAACCAACGGTAGTATCTGAAGTAAAATGTTCACAGGTTTTATACGATACAATCAATGAAAGCGGGGGCGAAGCTGTTATGTATAAAACGGGGCATGGTTATATAAAATCTAAAATGAAAGAAACAGGCGCGCTTTTAGCGGGTGAGATGAGCGGCCACATCTTCTTTAAAGACAGATACTACGGCTTTGATGATGCAATATATGCAGGCATGCGCTTGATTGAAATTGTTTCAAAACATAAAAGACAAAACAAAGATTTTAAAGTTGAAAGCCTGCTTGAGCCCTTCAATAAAGTATTTATATCAAAAGAGATACGCTTAAAGTGCCCCAATGAATTGAAAAAAACCGTGCTTGAAGAATTAAAAAATTACGTTAACGATGAACTTTTTAATTCTAAAATTAAAGATATAGTAACGCTTGACGGGATGAGGATAATATTTGAAGACGGTTTTGCCCTTATAAGGCAATCAAACACCGAGCCTGTTTTTACAATGCGTTTTGAAGCAAAAACAAAAGAAAAATGCGAATGCTACCAAAGCGCCCTTGTCGATTTAACGGAAAAACTTGTGGAAAAATTCTCAGAGTAAATTTCAAAATGATTTCGGGAGTTTTAAATCAAAGCTTTCATCCTCCTAAAGTACAATAAAATTTATTATACTTAATTCCGGTAATTTAAAAAAGTTTTGTTGCTATAATAGTTTCTATGAAAAGAAGAAACTTCAAAAATTTAATAATAACAGCTTGTTTGCTTGTTTTTCTGGGCGCAGCATCTGTTTTTGCGGCACCCTCGGCCAATCTTCCTTTGGATGAACAGATTTCAAAAATCGAAAATTCTGTTTTAGGGTTAAATTATTCAAAAGAAACTGATTCAGACCGTCTAAAACGCATTGAAGATGAGGTTTTCGGCGCAGGTTATAATTCTTCAAAATTATCTCTTCAAGAAAGAATTGATAAATTAAATTCCGCCCTAGGGCTTGAAACCCTTGCAGAGGCCAAGGCGCCTGTTTCAGAGCTTTATAAAGATGAGGCCGAAGGGGTGAATTACCCTGTTGTGGATATGTTTGAAATGCAGCTGTTCGGCAAAAATTTTAAAGATGAAAATATTTATAAAAGGCTTGAACGTCTTGAAGAAAAAACCTTCGGCGCAGCTAAAAAAGGAGATTTAGCACAGAGAACGGATGCCCTTAAGGCTAAAATCTCAATGATGAAGCCCTCTTCAACGCTTCCAAATTATCAAACCGGTGAATATTTCAGGAAAGTAGACCCGAAAGACTATC
This sequence comes from Candidatus Gastranaerophilales bacterium, assembly GCA_910587055.1. Lineage (GTDB taxonomy): Bacteria > Cyanobacteriota > Vampirovibrionia > Gastranaerophilales > Gastranaerophilaceae > MGBC122484. The sequence continues at coordinate 148,518 of CAJUKY010000001.1, read as the reverse complement.
AAGACAGCTACGGTTATGGAGATATGCCTGAAAATTTAGCACAGGGCGAAGAAGATGTTATAGCAAAAGCAAGACGGGATGCACAGAACAGAGCGCAAAGCAGCAGGCAAAATTACGGCTATGATTATAATTACGGCTATGGCGGCTCTGATGCTTCATTGCAAATTGCAGGGCTTGAAAATTCGCTCTTCGGCCAGACGTATTCTTATGACCCCATGACAGTGCGTTTAAACCGTTTAGAACGAAGAATTTTCCAGAGAGATTTTGCAACGGATGATGACTATTCAAGAATTGAAAGACTTCAGGCAGCCGCAAATGCTAAGAAAACCGCAAAATACTATGACGGCAATAAATTTCAGAAATTCGCCGCAACAGGTATGCAGCTTGGCACCTTTGTACTTATGATTCTGGCATTGCTGCTGTAAGCGAAAGCGGGCTTAACGGGAGATGGTGTATATATAAAACACAGCAGTTTGGCAACACTCATATAATTTCTAATCTCACCTTTTATTGTTCGAGAACTCGCCCGCATTTAAGCTAATGGAAATGCGGACTCAAACACTCTCACTTTATATGTTCGATAAGAAATCATTATTCGCTTATGCTTAATGCTGTGTTTTTATATGCACCATCTGTTGAATTTGAGCCCTATGCTCTTACTATTTATCCTTTCTTAAACACTATTTTATCATCTTCAACATCGATAATAATTTTATCCCCGTCCGTGAAATGCCCTGTCAATAATTCTTTTGACAGCGGATTTTCCACTTGCGAACGTATGGCGCGCTTCAGCGGTCTTGCGCCGTAAATCGGGTTATATCCTTCAAGTGCAAGCTTTTCTTTGGCATCATCCGTTATTTCAAATTCAATCTTGCGTTCCGCTAAAAGCTTTTTCAAATATTGAACCTGAATATCCACAATTTTATTTAAATCTTCAAGACGGAGCGCTTCAAAAAATACCGTTTCATCAATCCTGTTTAAAAATTCAGGCTTGAAGTACCCGCGCAGTTTTTCGGTTACCTCTTCCTTGGTTTTTTCTCTGTCGGATTCAGACAGCATGCCTTTTATCGCATTGTCTAGAATGATATCGGAGCCCACATTTGAGGTTAAAATAATAATTGTGTTTTTAAAGTCAACAGTCCTGCCTTTTGAATCAGTCAATCTGCCGTCATCAAAAATTTGCAGCATAATATTGAATACATCGGGATGTGCTTTTTCAATTTCATCAAAAAGCACAACACTGTAGGGTTTCCGCCTTACTTTTTCCGTCAGCTGACCCCCTTCATCATACCCGACATACCCCGGAGGTGCACCTATAAGTCTTGCAACGGAATGTTTTTCCATATATTCGCTCATATCAATACGTATAAGCGCGTCTTCATCCTGAAACATAAATTCTGAAAGAGTTTTGGCAAGTTCTGTTTTACCTACCCCCGTAGGTCCGAGGAATAAAAACACGCCGATTGGTCTTTTTGGGTCTTTAAGACCGCTTCTTGCACGGCGGATACTGTCTGAAACAACGCCTACAGCTTCATTTTGACCGATTACTCTTTTATGAAGGATATCTTCCATCTCAATTAATTTTTCGGACTCTGATTCCACAAGCTTTGAAACGGGAACTCCCGTCCATTTTGAAACAACTTCCGCGATATCTTCATCCGTTATTTCTTCTTTTAAGAGAGTTTTATCCTGCTGCTCCGTATTTTTACAGTCTTCAAGCTGCTTATTGAGTTCAGGCAGTTTTCCGTATTTTAATTTTGCCGCAAGTTCAAGATTGGCTTCTCTTTCGGCTATTTCAATTTCAAGTTTTGTTTTTTCAATTTCGGATTTTATCTGCGCTTCCCCTTTGATAGAGCTTTTTTGTGCTTCCCATTTGCTTTTCAATTCATCTGCCCTGTTTGAAACCTCATCCAGTGCGGTTTTTACCTTATTTACTTTATCTTCATCGTTATCATTTTTTAAAGATTCAAGTTCTATCTGCAATTGCAGTTTTTGTCTTTCAAGAGTATCAAGCTCTTCAGGCATTGAATCAATCTCAATCCTTACGCGTGATGCGGCTTCATCCATTAAATCTATCGCTTTATCGGGCAGAAATCTGTCTTGAATATATCTGTTTGAAAGCTGAGCCGCCGCAACAAGGGCAGAATCTTTAATCCTAACTCCGTGGTGCACCTCATATTTTTCTTTTAAACCCCTCAATATGGAAATAGTATCTTCCACGGAAGGTTCATCCACAAGGACGGGTTGAAAACGCCTTTCAAGAGCGGGGTCTTTTTCAATATGTTTTCTGTATTCATTAATTGTTGTGGCGCCTACCATCCTCATTTCGCCTCTTGCAAGAATAGGTTTCAAAAGGTTGCCGGCATCGGTTGAACCTTCCGTTGCGCCAAGCCCTACAACAGTATGCAGTTCATCAATAAAAAGAATAATCTCCCCGTTTGAATCGGTTACTTCCGCAATAACTTTTTTAAGTCTTTCTTCAAATTCACCTCTGTATTTTGCTCCTGCAACAAGAGCCCCCGTATCAAGGGATATAAGTCTTGTGTTTTTAAGGCTTTCGGGCACATCGCCTCTTATAATTCTCTGTGCAAGCCCTTCAACAATTGCAGTTTTACCGACCCCCGCTTCTCCTATTAAAACAGGATTGTTTTTTGTACGCCTGTTTAATACCTGTATAATACGCCGCACTTCTTCATCCCTGCCTATCACAGGGTCAAGCTTGCCTTCTTTTGCCTTTTGTGTTAAATCAATGGAGAATTTTTCCATCATCTTGAATTCTTCATCTGCAGTGGCAGAATCCACCTGTTTATTTCCCCTTATTTTTTTAATTGCATTTAAAATCGAAACTTCATTTAGCGAAAATTTCATAAAAAGTTTGTTTAATTTCCCTTGATTAGGATTATTGTAATTTAGCGCGGCATCTTTTACTATGGCAAGCAAAATATGCTCAGGGCTTATGAATTTATCTTTCATTGTATCTGCAATTTTTTTGGCATCTTCCATAATTTTTAAGCTGTCTGAGGAAAAATAAACCTGCGGTGTGTCGTTTGATACCTTCGGCAGTTCGTTTATAAGATTTTGCAGGTCATCTTTAAATATATTGCCCCCGAGTTTTAAATTTAAAAAAAGTTCATTAATTATGGAACTCTCACCCTCTGTTTTTGCAAGGTTTGCCATTGCAAGCAAAATATGTAGGGGTTCAAGAAATGTATTTTTATTTGTTTTAACAAGCGTTTGCGCTTCAAGCATAACGTTTTGAGCTGTTTTTGTGAGTTTTTCAAAATCAAACATATTGATTACCTCCTTTGAGAAATCTCTGTATATTTTTAATGATAAACACATTTTTTGCTAATATTACAAAAATTAACATTTAATTAATTATTTTGTAGATGGGAGCAATTTCTTGCGCAGGGTGGGGCAATTTTTTTGTAAATATATACTTTATATATAAAAGAACTATCCTTATTTCCTTAACACATTATTAAGAAAGAGAAAAATTTTGTCCCTATCGCCGCTGTATAGCGTGAATATTAATACAAAAGAAAGATGCACGGCCTTTGAAAATGAAGGTGTGCAGAATACTTCTTCTGCTGCAGATTGTTCCGTATTTATGGAGCCTTCTTATTTAGAATATACGGATGGTGCGGATACTTTTGAAACTCAAAATTCGGAATTTAATAATGTTGAAGATTTATATAATGATTTTCTTGAAACAAAAGAACATCAAGGGCTTATAGGGAAAGCCTGGGATGGTATTAAAAATTTATTTCATTTAAAAAACAGCTCTGATAATGTCGAAAACATCATTAAACAGGCGCAAAACGGTGAAATTTCACAAAATGAAGCAAGTGAACGTCTGAATGCCTACAAAGAAGGCCAGAAAATGTGTGTTGATGTAGCAGGGGATATTATTTCAGGCATTGCGGCAGTTGGCGCTGCGGTCTTAGCACCTGTGACGGGCGGTGCCTCACTTCTTGTTGCGGCAGGCGCGGGCGCTGTTGTAAAAACCGCAATAAAAGCCGGCGACAGTGCAATTTCAGGCAGAGAATATAAACTAACGGATTTAGGATACGATATAATCACAGGTTCCATAAACGGCCTAATGGCTCCGCTTTCAAACGCTATAGGCGGTGCTGCGGGAACCGGAGTTGCAAAGGCTCTGGGCTTAGAGGCCGTTGAAACATGTGCTAAAAGTGCCGCTAAAGAAGCGGGTGAGGCGGGTATAAAACAAGCGGGCAAAAGCTTTTTGACAAAACTTCTTGCAAAGCAGGGTGCAAGTTATGTTGCAAAAGAGGGAGCAAAAGGCGGTATTACCTTGCTTGCAGCTAAAGCTGCAGCCTACGGTGTCGATATGACAATAGATGGCGCCCTTTCAGGTGCTACCGATGCTTTTGCAAGAGCGCTTGCTGAAGGCAGGATTGAAGATATACCCGATGATATGGCGCGCGGTGCTGTCGGCGGTGCCATCGGCGGGCTTGCAATAGGCGGCTCCACAAGGCTTATTTTTTCAGGTGCTTCAAAATTAAATAACAGATTATTCGGCTCTTTAACTGAGTCTGTACCGGATTCCGGTGTTGTAAAATCGTTTGATACAAGTTTTGCTTTCTCAAATTTAAGTGATGAAGCTAAAAGCCTCATAAATTCTACTCCGCAGATTAAAGCGTTCTATTCTTCTCTTGATAATGAGACTATTTCACATCTTACAAGCAAGCAGATAGCGGAAGATTTGGCGGATGAGAACTTTATAAAAGGCTTATCAATTGATTTTTCAAACGGTATTAAGGCAGGAAGCGATGAAGCATCCGCTCTTGCTGCGGTTATTTCACGAAGGAATGCTTATCTTGAAGATTCTGCCGTCAGACAGTTTAAAAATGCTACGAACGGTACAGACGTTACATACTACGATAGGCCGAAAGGGTTTAATTCTACCCTTGATAAACTAAATGATAAAATTGCAAAGCAAAGTGCGGCATCGTTTGATGATGTAAATGCATTTATTGCAGACGGGGTTGGCACAAGGGCTGTTTTTAATTCTTTAACAAAAAATCAGGCGCTAAAAGTTTTAAAAGATGGCGGCTTATCAACAGATGATATAAAAATCCTGAAAAACCTCTGGACAAATACGGATTACAGTACTTTAAGCGAAGCGCAGACTTCTCTTTTAATTCGTGCAAATAATATTTTAGCGGAAGCGCAAACTCAGGAATTTGTTGACAGACTTGCTAAAGCACTTTCAAATAATGAAATTTCAATGACGGAAATTAATAATTATGCTGCGCAAGACGGCTATGCATATTTTACCGAAAGGCAGATAAAGCAATTACGTGATGCGTGGCTTGAGTCTTCTGATGCTGAAAATGGTGCACAGCTTAAGGTTGTAACAAAACTGTCAAAAGACAGCGAACTTGCCGCAGAACTTGGTTTTGATGATGAATATATTAAAAGTATAGGCGAAAAATCTTCTAAACCATCAGGCTATACGGCCTGTCATACTAATTTTGTGTATAAAAACGGCGCATTTGGCGAAGGTCAGCTGAGAGGAACCGAAATTCAACAATTTGCGGAATACGAACATTTTCCTTATGATATCAAAAAGGGCAAAAGCACCGTGGATAAAAAGATAGTTGAATTAACCAGAGAAGGCAATGTTGATGTTGCAAATCAGCTAATTGAATATCAAAATCTCGTTTCAAAGATTGTTGAAGATGAAAATATTTACGGACAATATGATAATTATTTAAAAGAAGTGTATAATTATTTAAGAAAAAAAGAGCTTGGCATACTTGATATTCTTGGAGATAAAGCACCGGCAGAGCCCGTTTTGAACCTCGACAGTCTTTCAGCTTATCAAAATGAACTGCTTTCAAAGAATTGTCTTGAAGCTCTTTCAAAAAAACAGGTTTATAATTTTGTAAACGGTGATTGCAAAATTAAATCGGCTTAATATTTCTTAAATATTAATAGCAAAAAAGCGCAAATTTTATTTATTTTCATCCTTTAAAAGACACAAAGGAAAGTCTAAAATTTATGAATGGTATTTTTTATTCTCCTAATGTGTTACAATTACCCATAAAACCTGCACTAACAAGTTTTACGGGGAAAGATAATATGAAAAATAATGAATATTCCGCATATTTGGATAAAGTTAAGGCCAAAATAAACGATAAAACCATTCCTGAATTTGGCAATTTTGCACAGGTTTCCGTAAATACGGTGTTGAAAAACAATAATTCTCTTGTTTTTCAGGTAAAGCCGCTCAAAAAAAGCGATATAAAAAAAGAGCTTTCAATAAATTTTGCAAATGCCAAAACGCAGAAAATGGCTTTAAACACAAGAGTTTTTCAAAATAAAGACGAGCTTCTTAAATATATAAATTCTATTGATGAAAAAGGCCTTGAAAGTATTATTAAAAATTTTGAAACTGACACGGGGGATAAATAATCAAATTAATATAAAAACACCGCCCGAATTTCTTGAGGCGGTGTTTTTATATTCTTATATCCGGTTCCGGTTTATTCAGCAAGCCAATTATTCATAATATTAATTCTTGCCGGTTCAAGAAGAACAAAATCTACCTGTTGAGAATGGTGGTTGTAGAAATTGTGCCCTTTAAACACGTTGAAACCTATCTTTTGAAGGATGGGATTATGCGTAAATTCTGCTACTTTAGGAACAGCGTTGCCCACTGTTACAAATTCAACCCCTGTATCTCTTGAATCATCATCAAGAAGGGTTTGAGTCTGGAATACCATTTGAGCGTTTTTAATCAAGGTTGTTCCTTTTTTAGCTTTTTGAATTGTACCTTTTATTTCTTTTCCGATAGGAATTAATAAAACTTTATCTTTTGTAACGAAGTTTACAAGCGTTCTTGCGATAAATTCATCGCCCACTTTAGCTTCTTTTGACCATACGCAATCCATAACGCCTAAAGGAAGAACCGTTCCTGCGGGGATTATAGCCATATTGCCGTCTAGATAAGCATTTTCAAGAACATACCCGTCCACTCTTTTTGGAAGAGCACCCTGTAATTTTTTGCTCGGGTGAATTTTTACTCTTTCTCTCATATTGTATAGAAATACTGCAAGTTCGCCCCTTGTGGCAGCTCTGTTCGGCATTAACAAGCCTTCTTCCCATGGTCTTACAACAATTGCGTGTAATTGTTCGGCTTTACCTGTTCTGGTTAATGCCCATGCGGGAAGCTCGTCAACATCGCTGTATGCGGCTTTTAAATATCCCATAGCTTCATCCGGTGTTAATTCTTTAAGGTTTAAAGCACTCATAATTGTTGCAATAACCTCAACTCTTTTTACGTTTCCGTTTGCCATAAAGTTATGTTCGGGTGTTCCTTCCATAACCCCGTAATGCGAAGCTATTTGAATATCTCTGTATGCCCAGTGTTTTGGGGATAAATCTTTATAAATTGTGATTGAAAAATCTTTAGCATCTCTAAGTCCTAAAGCTTTTGTTAACATAGCCGTAAATTCAGCTCTTGTAACTTTTTCATCCGGTCTGAAACTGCCGTCGGGGTATCCTGCAAGTACTCCGATTTTTTTAAGAGCCATAATGGCATCATAAGACCAGTAACCCTGATGAGTATCGGTAAAATCATCAGCAGGTGCGCAAATAGCCTGATTGATACTGAATGCAAAAAATATTGCGATTAAACACAAAAGTTTTTTTAACATCATCTTCATACAATTCATTTCTTTTTCCTTAACTTTCTTTATGCGATATCTTCAATGTCGCCGCCTTCTTCTTTTTTGGTGGGCAATTTAATAAGCTCTGCGACATTTAGTTTCTTTCTGACAATGTCAGATGTGATGGTATACGTTTTAATATTTTCATTTGACGGCACTTCATACATAATATCCGTCATAATTTCCTCAACAATTGACCTTAAGGCCCTTGCGCCTGTTTTTCTTTTAATTGCTTCCTGTGCAATTAATTCAATGGCATCATCTTCAAATGTTAAATCAACCCCGTCCATTTTCATAAGGCAGGCATACTGCTTAATAATGGCATTTTTGGGTTTTGTTAAAATCATTTTCAATGTTTCTTCATCAAGCGGGTCTAATACTGAATAAACGGGAATTCTGCCGATAAATTCAGGAATTAAGCCGAACTTTAATAAATCATCAGGCTGTAATTTTTTAAGCATTTTTTGTGCCTGAATTTCTTTTTCTTTAGCGCTGATTGGCTTTGAGCCGAAGCCCATTGTGCTTGATGTTCCGCAGCGTCTTTCAACAATTTTATCAAGGCCTACAAATGCGCCGCCCACAATGAATAAAATATTTGAGGTATCAATCTGAATAAATTCCTGATGGGGGTGTTTTCTTCCGCCCTGCGGAGGAACGTTTGCAACCGTGCCTTCAATCATTTTTAATAACGCCTGCTGTACGCCTTCGCCTGATACATCCCTTGTAATTGAAGGGTTTTCGGATTTTCTTGCGATTTTATCAATTTCATCTATATAGATAATCCCGCGCTCAGCTTTCTGGGCGTTATAATCTGCGGCTTGATATAATCTTAATAAGATATTTTCAACATCATCGCCCACATATCCTGCCTCTGTAAGGGTTGTAGCATCGGCAACGGCAAACGGTACGTTTAACATTTTTGCCAGAGTTTGCGCAAGAAGGGTTTTGCCTGAACCTGTAGGTCCTACAAGCAAAATATTGCTTTTTTGGATTTCAACTTCGGGCTTTTCGTTGTCCACATCCATATTGTGTGCAATTCTTTTATAATGGTTGTAAACGGCAACGGATAATACCTTTTTGGCATCAGCCTGTCCTACAATGTGTTCATCAAGATAAGCCTTGATTTCGGCAGGTTTTGGAATTCCTTCAAACAGCTGGTCCAAATCTGAAATTTTTTCTTCCTGCTTAATATTAAAAAGTTCTTCATCAAGAATTTCGTTGCAAAGCTCAATGCACTCATCGCAAATGCAAACATCAGGCCCTGCAATCAGCTTTTTAACCTGATCCTGCGTTTTCCCGCAGAAAGAACATTTTAAATTCGGATCATTATTTTTAGGCATTTATTTTCTCTCCTTGCCCTGTTGTACCGGTGTTTCCTGTACTTTTTAGGGCATATAAAGTTTTATTAAGGTTTCTTAATGTTTTTAATTATTTTCATCCATTGTGATAATTTTGTCAATCATACCGTATTCAAGCGCTTCTTCAGGAGTCATAATATAATCTCTGTCTGTATCTTTTTCGATTTTTTTGAGTGCTTGACCTGTATTTGCGGCTAAAATTGAATTCAATGATTTTTTAATTCTTAAAATTTCATTGGCCTGAATTTCAATATCAGTTGCCTGACCTTGCGCACCGCCCAAAGGCTGGTGGATAAGCACTCTTGAATGCGGCAGGGCAAGCCTTTTGCCTTTTGTACCTGATGATAAAAGGAACGCACCCATTGAAGCGGCCTGACCCAGACAAATTGTTGAAACATTTGCTCTGATGTGCTGCATGGTGTCATATATGGCAAAACCGGCTGTAACAGAACCTCCCGGAGAATTTATATATAACATAATATCTTTTTCGGGATTTTCTGAATCTAACAGTAAAAGCTGCGCTACAATTAAGTTTGCAACCATATCATCAATCGGGGTACCGAGGAAGATAATTCTTTCTCTTAAAAGTCTTGAAAATATGTCAAAAGACCTTTCGCCTCTGGATGATTGTTCGATTACTACCGGTACAAAACTCATATTTTTATCCTTTCAAATTTGTTATTTTTGTTATGCTGAACTTATTTTTGAACTTATTTCAGCATTTTTGGCTGCGGAATTTTGATATCCGCCTGCCCTGAAATGATTTCGGGGCTATTATTTTGCTTTGAATGTATTATTGTTAAGTAAAGTTTCGTTTACTTTTCTTGTTGCAACCTGCTGGGTCAAAACGGAGAATCCTGCAGGGTTTTGTCTTAATTCTTCAAAAATCTGGGCGCCTGTTGTTCTATACATTTTTGCAAGCTCTGTTACCTGCTCAAGTATATCATTTTGCCCGATTTTGATATCCTCTGTCTTTGCTATTTTTTCAATAATCAAAGAATTTTTAATGCGTTTTACGGCTTCTTCTTTGAATTTCTTGTTTACTTCATCTTTGCCTTCTTTTTCAACAAGTTCATCAAAATTCTGGCCGTGATTTTCCGCATTTTGTCTGGTTTCATTTTTGATAGCCTCAATTTCTCTTTCAATCATTGCTTCTTGAATATCAATTTTGGTATCTTCATAAACCTTATTAAATATGGCTTCTGCCTTTCTTCTTTCATTTTCGCTTTTTTCTGTTGTTTCAAGATATTTTGTGATATCTTCTTTTAATTTATCCAGTGAATCAAATTTACCTGCTTTTTTAGCAAGGTCATCATTTAATTCCGGTAGAATTCTTGTTTTAATTTCATGTAATTTTATTTTAAACTGTGCTTTTGCACCTTTCAACTTATCCTGATGGTAATTTTCAGGGAAAGTTACATCAATTGTAAATTCTTCACCTTTTTTATGCCCTACAAGGCCTTCTGCAAACCCCGGAATAAAATTGGAATGCGCTAAATCAAGCGTATAATTTTTGCCTGCGCCATGTTCAATGGCTTCATCGCCGACAAAACCCTCAAAATCAAATACAACGGTATCATCCGCTTTTGTTTCTCTGTCTTCTTCAACATTTTCAAGAGTTGAAAATCTTTCTTGAATTGTCTTAAGCTCTTTATCAAGGGCATCCGCGTCATTTTTATATTCTTCAAATTCAACCGTATTGTCTTTATATTTTGCAAGTTTTACTTCAGGTTTTAATTCCGCTTTTACAACCATTGTAAGGTCTTTGCCCGTTTCAAATTCATAAGATTCAATATAAGGCTGAACGGCAAGGTCTAATTTATGTTCATCCACAACGGCTGAAAACTCTTTCGGGAAGATGTTTTCAATGGCTTCCGCCTTAATTCTTTCAACCCCTACGTATTTTTCAACGATATTTTTAGGCGCTTTGCCTTTTCTGAATCCTGCAATATTAACATTCTGGCTTATTTTCTTAAAAGCCTTATTATAAGCGCTTTCCGCTTCTTTTGCATCAATTGTCATATCAATTTTTGCAACATTTCCTTCTAAAATTTCACATTTACTTGTCATAATTCACCTATATTATTCTAATTATGTATAATAGTATAACTTAAAAACAAAAATCATGGTCAATTTGGTGTATAATTTTATAATATGAGCAATACAAAAATTTTAAACAAATTAAAAAACCAAATAATTGTTTCAGTCCAAAGTTCCTTTGGAGAACCATTGTATGATGAAAATGTTATGATTGCAATGGTAAAATCGGTAATGTCCGGAGGCGCCTCCGCTCTAAGGCTTGCAGGGGAAAGAGATATAAAAAATGTGCGGAAATTTGATACTGAAATTCCGATTATAGGAATTACAAAACCGAAAATTATTCCCGAAAATTTTGAAGAATTAGTATATATAACACCATCTGCAGCGGATTGTGAGGCTGTAATTCAAGCGGGAGCTGATGTTGTGGCATTTGACGGCACAATGCGGCAAAGACCCTCGGGTGAAAAATTGCCTGAAATTATTGATTTTGTTCACTCTAAGGGAAAGTTGACCATGGCTGATATTTCAACCTATGAAGAGGCAGAAAATGCTGCAAATTTAGGCTGTGATATTGTTTCAACCACATTAAGCGGATATACGAAAGAAAGTATTGCCTTAAATTCTTCTCTAGGAAAAAATCCGGAAGAACCTGATTATAAGCTTCTTACGGAGATTGTTAAGAATATTAAATGCCCCGTAATTCTTGAGGGACGTATCTGGACGCCCGAGCAGGCGGCTAAAGCCTTCGAACTGGGTGCATTTGCGGTAGTAATAGGCTCTGCCGTTACCCGCCCGCATGAAATTGTAAAAAGATTTATAAAGAAAGGGTTAAAAGCCGTATGAATACTGAAAAAACTGCGCTTGGAATTGATATCGGCGGAACAAAAATTTATGCGGCTATTGTTAATAAAAGCGGTGAAATCCTTACTCCTCCAATAAAATACGCCACCCCAAAATCAGTTGAAGGCATTAAAGAAACCCTGTCGCAGATTATTGAAAATCAGGGAAAAACCGCTTTTGTTACAGCTATAGCCACTGCAGGTGCGGTTAATAATGAAAATACAAAAATTTTAAGTTCCACTGCAAATCTGGTTGAAGGATATTCAGATATTAATTTTCAGGATTTATCTCCGAAATTACCTGTCTTTATTGAGAATGACGCCAATTGTGCAGCCTGGGCTGAACATAACACAGGGGCTGCAAAAGGCGCTGCACACTCGATTACGCTGACTCTTGGCACGGGCGTTGGCGGCGGTATAATAATTAACAACTCTTTATTAAAAGGAAAGTCAGGCGCAGCGGGCGAAATGCACTTTAAAATGTCAATTGAACGCAAAAGACCCTGTACCTGCGGTACTTTTGATTGTTTCGAAGCCTATGCTTCAGGCAGGGGACTTGCTTTAACCTATAAAGACATCTTAAACCGTGAATTAACAACCTATCAGATAGTTGAAAATGCTAAAAATAACGATGCAGGCTGCATTCTGGCGCTTGACATATGGCAAAGACACATTGCTGACGGGATTATCGGGCTAAATGATATTTTCGATACGGAAATTGTTGTGCTAAGTGGCTCTATGGCTGAATTTGCGGATGCTGAATATATCCAAAGCCTTGTAAATAAGGAAATTGTAACGACTCCTGTTGTCGTAAAACATGCATCAGCAGGCAATTTCGCCGGATTAATAGGCGCTTCGCTTCTGGCACTTGATAGAATTTAATCAGGCCTGAAACAGTTTAAACACTGAATACTACAAGGTTTCGGGTGTTTTCAACATCCAAAGGAAGGGTGTATGGTATAATTTCAGGGGGTTTTAGATTTTTAAAAGTGCGGGAAGCCTCTCTAATCTCTGTTTCAACGTCTTTTGCTTTATAAAAAACAATGCCGCCCCCTTGTGCTGTATGTCTTTCAGCCAGCGGGAAAATATCCTTGATTTTTCCTACAGCTCGAAATGTAACAATATCAGCATTTACGGGCGAAATTTCTTCCGCTCTCCCGTATAAAATATTAAGATTTGTTAAATTAAGTTCCCGCTTTGCAAGTTTAATAAAATTAATCTTTTTAATTCTGGAATCGTTTGCAAATACTGTTAAAGAAGGAAAACAAAGCGCCAGCATAACCGAAGGAAAACCGCCTCCTGTCCCGATATCAAGAAGCTTTCCGCCATCTTGATATCTTGCAAAATTTTTCCATAAAACAATTGAAAGGCTGTCATAGACGTGTTTTTCGAATAAATTTTTAATTTCATTTCTGCTCATTAAATTTGTATGAGAATTGTAATCCGTAAAAATCAAGCTCCATTTGTTAAAAGCTGAAACCTGTTCAGCTGTGAGCTTTAGTCCTAAATTTTCTTCAATAATCTTTATTCTTTTTTTATCTAAAAAATCATTCATATTCTTTTAAAATTTCTTCAAATTCAAAATTTTTCATCTTTATTTTCATATCGTTAATTCTTGTAGTAATGCGTTCTTTATTTTCCTCTGAAATACCTGCGCCAAGTGCCTTTTTAGCATCAAGATAATTTCTTAATGCCAAGGAATTTTCTTTTGTGTTATAATAATAATCGCCGATTTCAAGGTGTGATATGGCAATTTTAAAGCTGTCATCCATATTTTTGGATGCTTCGAGCGCCATATTTAAATATTCAAGCAGTTTTTCATTGTTTGAATTTTCGTAAAGCCTTGTTAACTGCCTGCAGATGGTGTAAATTCCGTTGTAATTTTTTCGTTTTTCATCTTCATTAAGCCCTAAAGATAAGCTGTTATAGGCATTTTGACGATATTCTTCATTTCCGCTTTCATTCCATAATTCAATGTAAATAAGCCCTGTGTTTGCATATGAAGCCGATAAAAACTCGCCGCCGCTTCCATTATTTGAATCACGGGAAATTTCAATGCATTTTTGATAGTATTCAAGCGATTTTTCGGTATCTTGCCCGTCATCGTATAAAACTGCCGTGCGGTAATATATTTCTGAAAGCAGAGCTTCGCTGTTATCGCTGTTTTGCGCGCCTGCAAGTGCGAATTCTTCCGCCTTTTTATAGTTTTCAAAGGCTGATTTGAAATCATTTTCCATCTCAAAAATTTCACCGAGGGTGAGAAACGCTTTTGCAGTGCTGCTTTCAGAAATTTCTTTACCTGTTTCAACAGCTTCATTGAGAGCATTTTTTGCCTTTTCAAGACGGTATAATTTTTTATATAAATCTGCCTCTAACAGTTTTATATCAACAATTCCGACCTTATCATCATTTTCTTTGCAAATTTCAAGTGCATTATGAAAATTATCTAAAACGTTCTCAAAATCATTGATTTTGCTGTAATTTCCTGCTAATTCCAGATAAATATCCTTTAAGACAGAAGATGTATTTTTTAAATTACCTGAAAACCCTTCAATGAACTTTGTTAAAACCTGAATTGCGCCTTGATAATCAAAATTTTCTTCTAATTTTTTTGCTTTATTAAGAATATTTTTATAATCCGTATTAATACCTTGTATGTCGGCATTTTTAGCCTTGTTTTGCCTGAATTGCTCAATTAAAATGCGCTCCTCTTCACTCAAAATTTCTTCGCCCATAAACGGGTCTTTCTGTATATCGGGTTGTTTGGTTTCTTCAAGCGCATTGCGGTTTGCAGATTCTTCAAATCCTTTTTGTCTCAGTTTTGAAAGCCTTGCATACCATGGAACGGGCGCATTTTCTGCCTGTTGTGCGTAAAAACCGCCTCCGTTTATAGAAAAACCGCCTCCGCTAAATGCTTGCGGACTGCTTATATTCGGGATATTGCCCTTAATAAATTCTATTTGTTTTCTTATACTTTCTCTTGATAGTCTTAAAAGCCTGTCTTTCGGGCTTTTTGAGAGCTCGTTTTCATAAATTTTTATTAAATTTTTGTAATTATCTATTTTTTCTTTAACTGAAAGATTGGATAAAAAATACTGTTTTAAATAATCTTTAAGGTAAATTTCATCATCAAATTTTGAAATCAGCATTTTTCTGTATAAATAATTAATTAAAGAAATATCTCCGAGCCTGTAATATTCTATAAAAGCAATTTTTACCGAATGGTTAAGGCATGACATATTCTGTAAAAAAGGCAGATAAATTGGCGGCACAAGGGATACAATTTTTGACAGCAGAAAATCTTCAAATTCAAGTTTTCTTTTTTTAAATTCTTCCATAAATTCTGTAAGGGTGGAATTTACGGTTATAATGTACCTCAGCGCCATTTTAAGATACAATTCATACCCTTTTGTCGCATTATAAAAGGCTTCTATATCATCTTCAATATATACGCTTAAAGCATCCTGTACTTTGAGCTTAAATACAAAATAATCATTGACGGGGATTTCTACGATTTCGCAGTTTAAATTTTTGTTTTCAAAAAATTCCGAATTTAAAATCCTTGATATCAATATTAATTTAACGTTTTCATACTTTGCCAGATGGGCTAAAAAATCTACTATTTCTGAATTTGCGGATATTATTTCAAAATTATCAATAATGATTAAACATTTTTTATCAAGATTTTTAAAATAAAAACTTACTTTTTGTGCAAAGTTTTCGGATAAACCTTTTTTTAAATTAATTTTTTTGCTTAGCGAATAATAGCGCAGCGTATCGTAAAATCCGAGCAAAAAATCGTCTATCACACTGTTTTCAAAACACAGATGGCGGAATAAAAGAATATCTTCATCAATATTTTTCAGCGCCATATTAACAATTTCACTTTTTCCTGAGCCCTGAAAACCGGATATATATAATATGTCAGCCTCAGGCTCTCCGGTTCGGGAATTTATAAAATCGTTAATTTTATTCAGGATATTACTGTTAAATTTTGTAAAATTTTCATCCATAAATAATATTTTACAACATTTTTACAATTTTTGCCCGAAGTATAAAATTCTGTTGGCCTGTTAATATGTTAAAGAATGTAAATTTTTTCAGTTTTTTAAAATTCATGATGACAAAAAAATAGTTTTACGTTCCTTTATATAATTGTGTGTTAGTTTCGGAAAGTCTGTTTAATGACATTATCCATAAAACGGAATATTAATAATTTACAGGCATTTAAGGGGGTTTCCTCCTTAAACGGTGCTTATATAAACAATAATAACGGTGCAAATAAGACAGAGTCTAATGTGCAAAATTCACCCGCACAGAATGCAAATATTGAATCTTCTCAAAATTTAGCACCTAAAACTCAGATACAAAAGCCTATGCAGACAACTCAAGGTTATGCGCCGGAATTAAAACAGGCTCAAACAATATCAAAACCTGCTTCTGCCTATATAGAGGGTGTGGGCGCTGTTCCTTCCGGATATTTTATTGAGGGTGAATCTAACCACGGAAGCGAAGACCATATTATCAAAAAAACCCCGCTTACAGGCGCAAGAATTGTAGCTGATAAGATTACAAAAAGCATTTTTTCTTATGCTCCAAAAGGTATGAGGGGTTCAAAAAACAGTAATTTTTATGAATACTTATCTCTTGGTATGATACCCTATATTGTAGGTTCTGTCATGATGGTTGCAACCACGGTGGCTGCAAGTAAATTCTTTAATCCGTCCGATGCAAAAGCCTCTAAAATGATAGGCAAGGGTGCTGCGTTGGGTGTTGCTTTTTATGCCGTTATGAAGTGGCTCGGCGGAAAAGTTATGGAAAAAGGCACGGAAGCTTTAACCGGTGTAGATATGGCTATGCCTTATAAAAAGGTGATAAGCGAATTGCCTGAAAATGGTGAAGAAAAGACTTCAACCGAATTCCACAGGGTATTTGAAAGCGTTGATTTCCCGAGATGGGATTTAATTAATAAAAAAGGTGAAGAAGAAGGCAACAGATATCAATATTATGATGATATTGCAAAGAAAAAGCTCGGCTGTGATGAACCTTTAAATGCACCCGATCAGGTAGTTCAACCCCTGATTAAAAAAGCTTTAACAAAAGCAATGGCAGCCAAGAGCATTTCTTCATTCCTGTGGGCTGCAACAGGTGTAGCGCTTGCTGCTCAGAAAGATTTTGCAAACTTCGGAAGTTTCCCGAACAAGCCTAAGTTTAAAGAATTTATAACGAAAGTGCCGGTTGATTTTGTAAGAACATTAAAAGATGCTTCAAAATCTTTATGGAACGGTACATCCGTAAAATCCAAAATTGTCGGCAGAGGCTTAATTATAGGCGCTGCAGCATCTACGGTGCTCGGTCTTTTGAATGTTAAACGCGGCTATAAGATTGATAAAAAACCGTCAGAAAGCCAGATAGACTACAAAAAAGATTATGTGGAGAATTAATGATAAACAATTCCTCTAATAACGTGAATATGCAAGCTTATGAGCAAAAATTGTTTGAGCATTTTTTCACATACTCAAATACAAAAACCGCTCAAAATCCTAAAGGATATCTTGTTCATCAAAATCCTATAGAAAAAGCAGGTTCTGCTGTCGGTGATTTGGGCAAAGATGTTGTAAAACTTACAAAAGCTTTAAAAGACGGCGAAGGCGATGATTGTTCATTAGGAAGAATGAACGATTTAGGTATGAAAATTGGCGCGCTTGGTATTGCAACCTATCTTTTAACCAAAAAAAGCACCCCTAAGGCAAAATTAATGGAATTTGCAGGTGCGGGCGTATTTCTTTCCATGATGCATTTATGGCAGAAAATATTTATTGCGGCTCCCATAAAGGCACGCTTCGGTGTTGATATTAACCAGAAATATGTTGATTCTATGGGAAGAAAGAAAGACTTGCTTCTTGATAACCAGTATATTCCTGCATTAGAAACCGATGAAGAACTTGATAAACTGGCGGATAAGCTAAATCTTCCTGAAGACATGGAATACAGAAGAGAATATGCTAAAGAATTAAGAAGAAAAATCGGTCTGCAAGGCAGAACATTGAATATGTTGACAGTTGGTGTTGCTACTCCTGTGTTAACTGCTTTAATTTGTAACGGAATTGAAAAATATGCCGACGGTGCAATTGTTCAGCATGGTATACATTCTGCTGAAAGAAAAGCTGAGAATTTCTCTAAAGTTGTAAATCATAGAGCTTCAAATCCGCTCTTTGACAGAGAAACAGGCTCAAAAATCATAAAACGGTACGCCAAAAAAGGTGTAGATTCTGTTGATGAGAAGTTCTTTAATTCTCTTGCAGACGCCTTTAACCCCGTAAATGCTGTTGAAGACGGTAAAATCTCAGCTAAATTCCCGAATCTTGCCCCTCAAATTAAAGAAGATTTGGAAATGCTTTTTGCAAGTTCCGTTGATGAAAAAACCCTGTCTTCCGATATGTTTGATTTATTTGTTAAAAATGCAAGAGAAGAAGGTGATTCTCTTGTTATAAAAACTGCAGACACCTTATCTTCAGGTGCTGCGGAAGTAAGAATTCAAAAATCAAAACTGCAGGAAGCTTTAAATGAAACTGCGCAGAAGATTAAAGAAGGTTCAATTCCATATGACGGTGAAAGTATTCTTGAAGCTCTAAAGAGCAACGAAAAACTAATTATTGATACAGGGGTTAAAACTGTTGAAGCAGAGGCCCTTTCCGCTCTTCAAAATCAATACATTAAAAGCTGTTTAAATAATGCCGATGAAACTAGAAGTATTCCTCAGATTATTGAAAGCATTAAACAGGGAACAGAAGAAGCATTTAATGAAATTGTAAAAAATGCAGACGGTACGCTTGGCGGTATTGAAACCAAAAAACATCTTGCCGCCGTTCCTTATGAATTTTTGGATGATACATCAGATGTATTTAAGAAATTCATTCAAAACGGCAAAAAGAAATTTGCCCCCGCATTTATGCAAAAAGTTGAAACAAATTATAAAAATGTAAGACAGATAAGTGCTTCGCTTTCAGGTATTGAAGAAATTGCAAAATCAATGGAGCTTGCATTCGGAAAAGAATATTTCAATATTGTTGATTGTGTTTTTGATATTGCAAAACCTGATAAAAAACAATTAGACCTTATGAGAAACAATGCTGAATATGCTTCCGATTATTTACAGGCTGCAATTGAAGATATTTCAAAAGATTCAGGAAAATTTGAAGCATTTATTCAAAAACTTGCAAAAACTCCTGCCGTTAATGAAACAAAAAGAGCTGAAATTATTGATAAATTAATTAAAAATGCCAGCGAAACTTTAAATAAAGCATCCGTTGAGCTTTCTCCAGAATTAAAAACCTTTGTTGATATGTCAAGCAATGCAACCAAGCATTATAAAGGTCTTGTTGCTGATATTGAAAAATGGGCGGCAGAATCATTCCCCGGAATTGATGCCACAAACAACAGAATATTGCTTGCTGCAGATTTAGAAAAGAGAATAAGCGACGGCACATTAAAACAACAATGGGAAGCTCTTCAAGCTAAAAATCCTGTTGCCCAGAGTTTTGAAGAATTTGTATCCGATGCAAGAAAGATTATTCATAAATCCACTCCTGCAGATTTTGCAAATACAAACTACATTCACGGAAACGGTTTATATTACAGAAGATTAAATGATATGCTGTTTAACCAGCCTTTAAGCAATGAAACCATAAAAGCAATAAGCGGTACCGAAGGCCTTGCGGAAAGCATTGATAAAACAAGGGGAGCCTTAATGGCAATCGGTTCTCGCGGTGCCCAACATAAAATGATTGCAGGCAGCGGAAACCACACTGATAAACTTGCTGTTGCGGATTATGTAAACTCTGCAAATACGCTTTGTAAAAAAGCATGGGATAACGGCAAAGAATTTTTCACCGTTTGTGATGAAATTGATGTAAAAAATGGTATAATTAAAAAGGCATTCGAAGAAACTTTAATGCAGCCGGATGCAATTAAATATCAAAAAGTGGGCAAATCTCTGAAGGATTTTGCGTTTGAAAATGCAAGTCAGAAGTATAATTTCAAAACATGGATGAGAATTTTTGCTCCGGTTGCGGGTGTACTTATAGGTGTTACACTTTTAGCGCAAATCTTTATCGGCAAAAAGAATAAAGACCAGCATTTATATATGGAAAAAGCAAATACATCAGGAGCGGTGAATGGAAATAAATAATAAAGTTACAATGAGCCCTTTGCTCCAGAGTTATATTAAAAATAACGGCGGTGCTTCCCAAACAGCGCAGGAACCGCAAATTCAAACCGCTCAAACCGTCAGCGTTTTCCCGGGCAGTGATTTATTAAAAGCATATATAGGGTTAAATGCCGCACAGGGCGTTCAGGCTGTAGAAAATGTTCAAAATGCAGATACATCAGGCTGGCAGAATACTTTAAGATATAAATTAAGAAATAATGAAGCCAATATTTTTGCTGTTATCCCGAGAACAATGAATGCTCAGGACTTCGACGGAAACGCTTTGATTCAGGGTAATGAAATCAGAGGAAACCTTGTAAATGCTGTCGGCCGTCTTGATGAAATTAAAGCTCTCGGGATGAATACATTGCACATTCTCCCGATTCATCCTCCGGGAAAAACTCATGCCATGGGAACTGCAGGCTCTGTTTACGCGCCTGACGATTTATTAAAAATCGACCCTGAAATTGTGGATGAAAATCCGCCCGAAGAAGCAAGAAAAGCAATTGAGGTTATTTATAAACAAAGAACGGGCCGTGACCTTGTAAAAATGGATAAAAACGATCCCGATGTTGCCTTTGCACAGTGCCAGTATTTTGTGGATGAATGCCACAAACGCGGAATTAGTGCTATGCTTGATTTACCAAGCTGTGTTTCGGTTGATTTTTCAAAAAGAAATCCTCATTTAATGGCAAAAGAAAAAGACGGTTCAGATAAGACCCCCGGCGGCTGGCAGGATATCAGAATGATGAGTCCGTGGGAAAATGAAGAAAAACGTATATTAAATAAAGAACTTGTTGAATTACACAGAAAATATGTTGATATGTGCATAGGGCTTGGCATGGATGGTATCAGGGCAGACGTAGGCAGGGCAAAACCTGTTGAATTCTGGAATGTTATTATTCCTTATTCAAGAAGCAAAGACCCCGAATTTGGCTGGCTTGCCGAAACTTACACATATGAAGATGCTTCTCCGCAATTAAATATGCCGCATGACAGGCCGGAAGATTTATTGAAAGCAGGATTTGACGCTATTTACGGTCAATGGCACATATTTAACCAGTGGAATAAAGCTGATGATCTTTATAATTATGTAAAAGAAAATATTGAAATGAGCAACAGAATGACCGACGGGCAAAGAACGTTAATAGGCTCATTCTCAACCCATGATGACCAGAGCCCGATGTTCTATGGCGGTGCTCCGTGGGTAATGCTTACAACCACACTGCAGGCAACATTGCCTCAAATGTGCCCTTATTTTGTAGATGGTGTTCAATCAGGCGATTATTATTTATATCCTTATGAAGGCATGAAAAACCCTGAAACTCAGACTGATACAAATGAATGCACCGTTCACAAAGGAAGGCTCGACATCTTCAACTTCTCAAGAAAACCGGGCGGAGATCACCCTGAAATCGGTGAATATATGAAATCCGCAATGGCTTTAAAAACCGGTCCTCATAAAGAAATTATAAACAAGGGTTCTTTTGTTGTTCTTGACACAAACAATCCTGAAGTTATTGCATTTGCAAGACATCTAAACGGTAAAACCCTTCTTGTTGTTGCAAACAGAAACGTAAACCACAGAAATTCAGCCACAATCAATATAAACGGTTTCAAGAAAGATCAAAAGCTTGAAAATTTAATGCCGTCATACTCCGATAAGAGTCAATTCCAGGCAGATGATAACAAATTGGTTGTAGATTTGGCACCATCCAGAGCACATGTGTTTGAAATTGACACACCGAATATTGAAGCGGGAGCCAAGGCTGTATACAAACAGAATATGACCGACACTCAAATTTATACCATGCCGAACCAAAATGCACAGAATGCGGCTTAAGATAATTTAAAATTAGAACATTTTAGGGCAATTTTTGATATTTTTGGGTTTTATATTGGTATAGTACTATTGAACAACTGAAATTTAAGAGGAATATTTGTGGATTCACTATCATTTAACAGAGCTGCTCAAAATATAAATAATCAAAACAGCAAGGTATCTTTTACGGGACAAAAGAGCGTAATTGAAGCTTCGGGTGCAAGAACGTACAGGTTTTATGCACCGCCTTATGACAGCTCTAAGTATTTAGTTGCACTTGAACTTGTTTCTGTTGATAATCAAAAGGATTCAAACGGTAAATTAACGGGAGAATTCACCACATCAGGAAAGCCTGTTCTTCTTGATAAATCCGTAAATTGCTTTGACAGCTCCGCAAACGGTTTATTGAACCTGCCGTTTGATGTAACGGAAGACGAATTAAAACAGTATCAGCTCAATAAAGATACTGTAGGGTACAGATTTGTTCTTTTAGATAAAAAAACCTATAAAGAAACAAAGAATATAGATGCCGCAATAGAAGCGGCCAAATGGACAGATGATAATGGGCACAAGCATACAAGTTATTTGCTTGATTCAGGTAAGGCTGCCTCTGCGTATCCTTTTGAAAACTATTCATATTTTTCAAAAAAACAGGGCTTTGTAAATAAAACAGGTCCGATGTACCATATTATGCCTGATGCTTATAACGTTGAAGAAGGTAATGAAAATTTTGTCAGAAACACCTTTAATAAAGCAGGCGGCGATATTCAGGGGATTATACAAAAGCTTAAGGAAGATAAAGGCGAACTTTCTCCCTATGAAATGATCATCACAACCCCGCTTTTTGGTGCCGATGATGTATCTTCCCATGGATATTGGACTGCAAATCCTTTTCAGGTGGCATCCACCAAGGGTACTCTTGAAGATTTTAAAGACCTTCAAACCGCAATGTTTGATGCGGGCAAAACATATGTAACGGATGGTGCTTTTACATCCTTCGGGCTTGAAGCTCCGCAGCTTCACCATGTTTTAAAACATGGCATGGAATCTCCTTTCTATAACTGGATTAAATTTGATAAAACAAATGCTCCGAATGGCAAGGTAAAACTGGGTATTTTACCGGATACAATTGTTCCTCCAAAAAATAAAGATGCAAAGCCTGAAGAGTATAAAAAATCTCAAGTTATGCTCGATAGTGTAAGATTTAAAATAGTTAACCCGAAATATATTGAAACAGAAGAAAATGACAGGTTCTCAGAACGTAAACCCAACCCTGATTATGATGAAACAAAACCTACATATATTCAATTCTACGATAAAAGACTTGCGGGCGATGAAGCAGATGATTTAACAAATCTGATTACGAATTATACAAATCAGGATCTTGAAAATCACTATGATATTGCAACCCATCAGGATTCCGTGCAGCCATTTTATTTTGAAGTTGATCCTGAAGATGCAAGATTTCAGACAAGAGGCGCAAGCTTAAAACAATTGCAGGAAGAAGGCTATGCTTCAGAAATTCATAGACATAAACCTTCTAAAGTTAAAAAAGGTTATGATACATTTTTGCAGTTTCCTCACTATTCAATTACAACTAAATCTCTGTCAGGAGGCGTAAACAATTGGGATGGCGAAGTAGACTTATTTAAGGCAAATATTTCAAATCCTTCAAACGATCCTGCTAATATTGTGGGGAATAAACAGGTTAAAAATTATTATTACAATATTGCTTCATACTGGACAAAATTAACAGATGATGCCCTTGTTGAGCATATTGCAAAAAATATAGGCCAAAAAGGAGCTGCTGCGCTTAATGAAATCGGCAGGAAACATAAAATGAGTAATGCCGAAATAAACAGTTTGTCTTATATTATCAACACGCCTGAATTTAATAAAAATTTCAATGAAAAATTCAAAAATAAATCAGATGATAAAATTTTGCTTGATGCAATTGTTGATTTTCCGCTTGAAAGTGTAGAATTTGCACCTGATTTAACGGCAGTTTTATCAATGCCTCAAATTACCCCTAGACCTACAGGCAAAAATATTGATGAACATGCTTCCAAAGCGGAACTTCTTGAAAAAATGCCGCAGGATGCAAAAAGCCTTTATAAGGATTCAATGCAGAAGTATGTAATGTCTGTTCTGGGTAAATTAGACGCAAAAATGCCTGCCGGACAAAAAATATTTAAAGGCGGAAACGCTGTCCATTTCACTGAATACGGTAAATTTGTAACGGATATTGTTACATCCGATATTATGAAATACGGCGTTGTAAAAGCGCTGTTCCCTCATGATGACTTTGTGGAATTTGATAAAGAAGGCAAAGCCGAATACGACGAAGAACTTAAGTATAAAGGACTTACGGGCCTCGGTATTAATGAACCGAATGAACCCAAAAATGAAGCTAGCGCTCTTTTAACACAATTAAAAGAGGGCTTTAATAATATTATTGATAAAGATAACTCAGATCTTGTAAATGCTTTATATACAAGGTTTAAAGATGTTGATTTGGACGGTATTAAAACTGCGCGTGCCGTTATAAACAAAACGGGCGCCGGCTTAAACTGGCGTTTTGATGCTGCAAAAGACGTTGCAGACCTTGACAAAAGACGTGAAAACAATCCGCATGTCACATTTGAAAAATGCTGGGATGATGTAATTGATTTTTGGGGCGGATTTATTGAAAATATCAGAAAATACAATCCCGCTGCATATACAATTGCCGAAGTTACAAACCTGTGGGAATTTTCAAGCTATCAGGCTTCAAATAAAAATAAATTTGCCGCAAAATCCGGTAAATCAAATGAAGCAATGCAGGCAGAAGATTTCGGTAAGTATGTAAACCCTGAAATAGCCGAGAGAATGCTTTATGAAAAAACCGGTGCTACAACAGGCAGTAACTACGATACTTTCTACGGTTTATATCCTGAATTATTCGGACAGAACTTTGAATTCGGCGTAACGGAACACTGGAACGGCAAAGATGATAAGGGTAATCCTATCCATGGCGGCAGATTATATAATATGAAGACTTTTGAAGATGGTCTTAAAGGCTTTTTCAGTAAAAATTCTCCCCAGTTTATTAACCACAGCCATATATTTGTAAATAACCATGATAAACCGCGTCCGCTGCACTGTATGGCGCTTGATATGGAAATGTTCTTAAGTGACCTGCAGAATCATAAGGATAATCCCAAGGAAAGAGATGAAAAAGTTTCTGACTTTAAAAACAGAGCAAAGGCTGTTTCAAGAGTATCACGTGATAATGAACTGGATAAAGTAAGCTCCATGGCAGTAGCTGTCGGCGAAAAATACCTTCAAATGTTTGAAGAAAGCTATGAAGGCATTATAAGCGCTCAGGAGCTTGAAACGGTAAAACAGGCAATAGCCGATTTATCTCAGGGCAAATTCTTAAAGCAGACAACAGGTACAATGGAAAGGTCAAGAACATTCGGCTACCTTCCGTTTGATATTACCTTGAAAGATGTTATCCAGCAGGCAAGATACCTTTCTGAAACAAAAGGAATGAAATGGAGTATTTCGGGCGGTTTAAAATCAACAAATAAAGAATTATCCGCAAAAGAAACCGAACTTTACAATGAAACATTTTCCAAGCTTGCACCCGATACGGAAAAATTATCTTCAATGCTCCGTATGATGATGTTTTCTGTCGGTGTTCCCACATTATTTGCAGGGGATGAAATGGCTCATTCAGGCTATGAAACTCCGACTAAAAACGTTGAACTTGCAATCAGAAATATTATCCACCACAGCTGGATTAATGATGATGCGGAAGGCAAGGAATTTGTAAAGGATTTATATAATCATACAACAGCCGCCGCAAATGTTCACAAAATGAAGGGCTTATCAGCCATAGCTGACGGTTCTCCTCTTGTTGTTCCGCAAAAGAGCGCAGGGGACGATGCCAATAACGCATCTCATACGGCGTTATTTAAATATAACGATAAAGGTTCAAATGTTCTTGTTGTTTATTCAAATAAGCAAATGGATACGGAAAACTATGATTCAAAAGCATACCTTTCAGGCGAAGCTGATGAAATATCCCATATTGATTTAGAATATCTTGATCCTTACGGTAATCCTGCAGGATGCGTTGCAAAAGACGGAGATAAATACAAAAAACTTGAGTATAATCCGGTTACGGCACAGTATGAACCCGGCAAAGAAAACTATGTTGTGAAAAACGGAAAGCTTATCCGCGAAGGTATGGCAACATCCCGCGGTATGAGCAAGCCTGAAGACATCAAACTTGATGATGTTGCAAACGTATTCTATAAAGTAGCATAAAACAGTATAAATTATATTAAAAGCGGGGTTATAAAGCTCCGCTTTTTAATTTATTTAAAATTTACAAATCCGAATAACCTGCCGTCATCTGAGCGCCAGCGGAACCAGCCGGTTTTGGTCTGATTGTCTGCAGTAGTTACCTTAACAAGTATCCAGTTTCCTTGAATAAGCCATGGGCTTATATATTTCGGGTAATTAAAATCATCTACAATGCTTGAATTTGCATTTGGTGAACTGTGCAGTGTTTTTAAATTTTCGGGCAGATTTCTAAATGTATAAAAACCGTATTTCTTCCCGTATTCAAAAATTAAATCTCTGTAAAGATAAAATTTGGCCCCATGTTTGCCGTTTTCTTTTTTTATCCAGCCGAATTCCTTTTTTTTCTGGTTATAACAAACATTTATCCATTCTTCATTTTCGTCTTCCGCGCTTAAAAATACTCTGTTTTCATCGGGCATATATACGATAAAAACATCGTTTGGATTTTTATTGTTTTTATCTTCCGCGATATAATTTCCTGCGCTATTCCAGTAAATTCGTTCCTTAACACCTGAATTCAAATCAGGTTTTTCATAAATTTCAATATAGTTTGTAACCCTTGCTGCGCCGATTCCGAAATGATTTATTGAGTTTGTATAAGCCGGCATAAAGTCAGCAGACGCCTTGCCTGTAATGCAAAACAGCATAAATATTAAAAAAAATATCCGTTTCATAGAAATATTATAAGCCTATTCAAAGCATATATAAATCGTGAATATGAATTAAATGCTAAAAACTTTCGGATATATATTTATAAAAATGTCAAAATGTAACAGTTTGTAAATTTTCTTGCTTGACTTAAAACCTTTACGCGATAAGATGATTTAAGCTAAATTTATTGTATAAAATGGGATTAGAATTGCATTTTAAAAAATAAAGAGGCGCATTAAACAACAAAAACACTAATATTTTATAAAACAAGCTTGAATTTAATTTGTAATTACATATATTAGAGGTACTTAAATGTCAACAACACAATATGCAACAAGAGTTACTCCTATGGGCATTCCACCGACCCGTTTGAGCGAACTTCCTGATTTGATTGAAATTCAGAAGAAATCGTTTGAATGGTTCTTAAAAGAAGGCTTAAAAGAAGAGCTCTTATCTTTTTCGCCTATTAAAGACTATACAGGAAGATTGGAATTGCATTTTCTTCCGAACTATACATTCGATAACCCTAAATATACAATCGAAGAAGCAAGAATTCACGATTCAACCTATTCAAAACAATTAAAAGTTATGATGAGGCTTGTAAACCGTGATTCAGGCGAAATCAAAGAGCAGGAAGTATACATTGGCGATATCCCCACTATGACCGATAAAGGTACATTTATCGTAAACGGTGCGGAGCGTGTTATTGTATCTCAAATTGTAAGAAGCCCCGGTATATATTATAAAAAAGAAGTTTCCCCAACAGGAAAACGTCTTTACAATGCTACTTTAATTCCAAACCGCGGTGCTTGGCTTAAAATTGAAACCGATTCAAACGATTTGGTTTATGTAAAAATTGATAAAAACAGAAAAATCTTAGCTACAACTTTATTAAAAGCTCTGGGTATTACTCCTGTTGAAATGGAAACCTTATTTACCCACTTTGAATTCTTAAAGAAAACTCTTGAAAAAGATACAACAAATTCAACGGATGAAGCTTTAATTGAAGTTTACAAAAAATTGAGACCAGGTGATCCTGCATCAGCTGCGGGCGGCCGTTCAATTTTGGAAGCAAGATTTTTCGATGAAAAGAAATACGACATAGGAAAAGTCGGCCGTTATAAATTAAACAAAAAATTAGGCTTAAACCTTCCTGAAACTCAAAGAACAATCACTGTTCAAGATATTGTTGCAGGAGTTGAATACTTAATCAACTTAACCTATGACGAAGGCGTTCTTGACGATATTGACCACTTGGGTAACAGAAGAATCCGCTCTGTGGGCGAACTTCTTCAAAACCAATTCAGAGTAGGTTTATCAAGAATTGAAAGAATTGTTAAAGAAAGAATGACTCTTCAGGATTCCGAAACTTTAACACCTTTAAATTTATTAAACGTAAAACCGTTAAATGCTGCAATTAAAGAGTTCTTTGGTTCATCACAGTTATCACAGTTTATGGACCAGACAAACCCGCTTGCGGAATTAACGCATAAAAGACGTATTTCAGCCTTAGGACCCGGCGGTTTGATGAGAGAACGCGCAGGTTTTGCGGTTCGTGACATCCATCCTTCCCAATACGGACGTATCTGCCCGGTTGAAACACCTGAAGGACCGAACGCAGGTCTTATCGGCTCTCTTGCAACTCACGCAAGAGTTAATGACTACGGCTTTATTGAATCTCCGTTCTTCGTTGTAAAAGACGGTGTTGTAACGGAAGAAGTTCACTATTTAACAGCGGATGAAGATGAAAACTACCGTGTGGCTCCTGCTGACGTTGAATTGGATGAAAACAGAAGAATTAAAGAACCCTTCATACCTGTAAGATACCGTTCAGAGTTTACTATGGGCGATTCTAAAAAGGTTGACTATTTCGGCGTTTCACCTATTCAGATTATCTCTGTTGCAACATCATTAATTCCTTTTATTGAACACGATGATGCTAACCGTGCCCTGATGGGTTCAAACATGCAGCGTCAGGCAGTTCCTCTTTTGATTACCCAAAGACCCGTTGTAGGTACTGGGTTAGAAAAAAGAGCGGCAAAAGATTCAGGCATGGTGTCTGTTTCTGAAGTGGACGGTGAAGTTATAAGGGTTGTCGGCGAAGAAATCCATATTAAAGGTAATGACGGTAAAATTTATCAGTATCCGTTATTAAAATATATAAGATCCAACCAGGATACCTGCATTAACCAAAAACCTCTTGTTAGAGCAGGCCAGAAAGTTAAAGCAGGCGATGTTATAGCTGACGGCGCTTCAACTCATATGGGCGAATTATCACTCGGCAAAAACGTTCTTGTTGCCTATATGCCATGGGAAGGCTATAACTACGAAGATGCTATCCTGATTAACGAAAGACTTGTTTATGACGATGTATTTACATCAGTTCACATTGAAAAACTTGAAATAGATGCCCGTCAAACAAAACTTGGACCTGAAGAAATCACAAGAGAAGTTCCGAACGTATCTGAAGATGCTGTAAGACACCTTGATGAAAGAGGTATTGTAAGAATAGGTGCAAGAGTTTATGCTGACGATATTCTTGTTGGTAAAATTACACCGAAGGGCGAATCCGAGCATCCTCCCGAAGAAAAACTTTTAAGAGCAATCTTTGCCGAAAAAGCAAGAGATGTTAAAGATAATTCTCTCCGTGTTCCACATGGTGAAGGCGGAAGAGTAGTCGACGTTAAAGTATTTGACCGTGAAAAAGGGGATGAGCTTCCTCCGGGTGCAAATACCGTAATCAGAGTTTATATCGCTCAAAAGAGAAAGATTTCAGTAGGCGATAAACTTTCAGGACGTCACGGAAACAAAGGTATTGTATCAAGAATTCTTCCGAAAGAAGATATGCCGTTCTTACCCGACGGTACACCGATTGATATTGTATTAAATCCTCTTGGTGTTCCTTCCCGTATGAATGTAGGCCAAACTTATGAATGCTTATTAGGTTTAGCAGCATACTTAACAGGAAACCACTATATGGCGCCTCCTTTCGATGAAATGTACGGTGCCGCTCAATCTGAGGTTGCTACCCGCGAAGAATTAATTAAAGGTATTAAAGAGTCAGGTTGTGACTGGGTTAGGGAAGATGGTAAAGTAATACTTTATGACGGCAGAACCGGTGAACCGTTTGATGAGCCTGTTGCTGTCGGTCTTTCATATATCTTGAAACTTGTTCACCTTGTTGATGATAAGATTCACGCAAGAAGTACAGGTCCTTATTCGCTTGTTACCCAGCAGCCTTTAGGCGGTAAAGCACAATTTGGCGGCCAGAGGTTCGGGGAAATGGAAGTTTGGGCACTTGAAGCTTACGGTGCAGCTTATACTCTTCAAGAAATGTTAACAATCAAATCAGATGATGTTAACGGAAGAAGCAGAGCCTATGAAGCTATCGTTAAGGGCGATAATATCCCGCGTCCGGGCATTCCTGAATCATTCAAGGTACTTGTCCGCGAATTGCAAAGTATCGGTCTTGATATAGCTGTAGCGAAAAAAGGCGGTGAAGAAGTTGATTTAATGTCTGATATGGATGATCTTAGAAAATCCGCTCCGAAAAGAGTTTTATCAGATATGGATTCAGAATTATTGAATATCAATTTCTTTGAAACACCGACAAGCTTTAAAGACTAATTTAAAGACTCAAAAAAAGATACATTAATGAAGAATTAAGGAGCAATATAAAGTGTCAACAAGCATAGATTATTTTGATTATATACGAATTTCAATCGCATCAAGCGAAAGAGTTCTAAAATGGTCATACGGCGAAGTAACAAAGCCTGAAACCATTAACTACAGAACCTTAAAACCTGAAAGAGACGGTCTTTTCTGTGAAAGAATTTTTGGACCCTCTAAAGACTGGGAATGCTATTGCGGTAAATATAAAAGAGTACGTCATAAAGGTATTATCTGTGAACGATGCGGGGTTGAAGTAACCGATTCCAAAGTCCGTCGTCACAGATTAGGCCATATTAAGCTTGCAGCTCCCGTGAGCCATATCTGGTTCTTAAAAGGTATCCCGAGCTATCTTGGTCTTTTACTTGATATGACTCTTAAAGATTTGGAACAAATTATCTATTTCAACAATTATGTTGTTGTAGACCCCGGCGAAAGCCCCTTTAGAAAATTCCAGCTATTATCCGAAGAAGAATATGAAGATTATATTTTAGAAAACGAAGAAAGCGGCTTGAAAGTAGGTATCGGTGCCGAGGTTGTTAAAGAACTTCTTGCTGAAATTGAATTAAATAAATTAGCCGATGACATCAGGGCAGAGCTTGATTCAGCAGGCGGTTCGGTTCAAAAGAGGGCAAAATTAATCAAAAGATTGAGATTGGTTGAATCCTTGATTGAATCTGAAACAGAACCCACATGGTTTATTATGGATGTTCTCCCCGTTACTCCTCCGGATTTGAGACCTATGGTTCAATTGGACGGCGGACGTTTTGCAACATCCGATTTAAACGATTTATACAGACGTGTAATAAACAGAAATAACCGTCTTGCAAGATTATTGGAAATGGGCGCTCCTGAAATCATCGTTAGAAACGAAAAAAGAATGCTTCAGGAAGCCGTTGATGCGCTTATTGATAATGGCAGACGCGGAAGAACCGTTGTAGGCCCGAATTCAAGACCTTTAAAATCACTTTCAAATATTATCGAAGGTAAACAGGGTCGTTTCAGACAGAACTTATTAGGTAAACGTGTTGACTACTCCGGCCGTTCCGTTATCGTTGTAGGTCCGCAGCTGAGCTTAAATCAGTGCGGTCTTCCGAAAGAAATGGCTATTGAATTGTTTAAGCCGTTTGTTGTTAATAAATTAATAGAACGCGGTTTGGTTCAAAATATTAAATCAGCTAAGAAAAAGATTGAAAGATCAGAGCCCATTGTTTGGGATATCTTAGAAGAAGTGGTTGACGGACACCCTGTGTTATTAAACCGTGCCCCGACCCTTCACAGACTTGGTATTCAGGCATTTGAACCAATCCTTGTTGAAGGCAGAGCTATTCAATTACACCCGCTTGTATGTACAGCATTTAACGCAGACTTTGACGGTGACCAGATGGCGGTTCACGTACCTTTATCAATTGAAGCGCAAACGGAAGCCAGAATGTTAATGCTCGCTACAAACAATATCCTTGCTCCTGCAACCGGCAAGCCGATTATTACACCTTCTCAGGATATGGTACTCGGTATTTATTATTTAACAATTCTAAAAGATGAAAACTCTCCTGTTAAAGGTTATTTCCATAACTTTATGGATGCAATTTCAGCTCTTGAATTGGGAAATATTAAACTCCATGACAAGATTGTCGTAAGAGATGATGAAGGAAAGAGAATTGAAACCACAGCCGGAAGAATTGTATTTAACGAAACGGTTAGAAAATCAATTCTTGCATAGAAAAAAATTCTTTTAAAGAACATAAAATTGAATTAATAAAAGAGGGAAATATAAAAAATGACAACTTTAACTCCTGAAAGTGCAAATAAAAAGAAAAAGCATGTTGAATATATAAATAAAACCGTTGATAAAAAAGGTTTAAACAAGCTTCTTGCCCAAATTTATCTTGAATGGGGCGGAGCTAAAACCGCAGAACTTGCAAATAACCTTAAAAACCTCGGTTTTAAATATGCAACAAAAGCAGGAACCACAATTTCAATCCATGACCTTTCAGTTCCATCCGTTAAGGGCAAACTTTTAAAAGAAGCTCAGGAACAGATTGAACAATCAACTTATCGTTATATGAAAGGCGAAATTACAGAGGTTGAACGTTATACAAAGGTTATTGACACATGGTCTGAGACAACTGCAAGGCTGACAGAGCAGGTTGTTGAAAACTTTGACAGATTAAACCCCGTTTATATGATGGCATTCTCCGGTGCGAGAGGTAACTTATCTCAGGTATCACAGCTTGTTGGTATGAGAGGTTTGATGGCAGATGCACAGGGACAGATTATCGACCTTCCTATTAAATCAAACTTTAAAGAAGGCTTATCCTGTACCGAATACGTTATTTCATCATACGGTGCACGTAAGGGTCTTGTAGACACGGCGTTAAAAACAGCTGACTCAGGATACTTAACAAGAAGGCTTGTTGACGTTGCACAGGATGTAATCATAAGAGATGCAGATTGTCACACTCAAAAATCCATTAAATTAACCGCTATTATGGACGGTGAAAACGCAATTGTACCTTTATTAGACAGACTTTTAGGAAGAACAATCGCACAGGATATAGTTGACAAAGACGGAAATGTTCTGGTTGAAAAAAATACAACTATGAACCGTGATGATATTGCAAAAATTAAAGATTTAAATCTAACCGAAGTTGATGTAAGGTCAACTTTAACCTGTGAACTTGAATACGGTATCTGCCAGAAATGCTACGGCTGGGCGATGACCACGCAAAAACTTGTTGATATCGGCGAAGCTATCGGAACAATTGCAGCGCAGTCAATCGGTGAACCCGGTACACAGCTTACAATGAGAACATTCCACACAGGCGGTGTATTTAAAGGTGCCGGTGCCATGAAACAGGTGCTTGCTCCATTTGACGGTAAAATTTCAGGTGCTGTAAGAACAAGAGAAATGAGAACCCGTCACGGGGATGTTGTTCAGGTTGCAATTAAAGAAGCCGATATTGAATTTAAAGGCAAAAAAGAATCTGAAAAAATCCATATTCCTGCCGGTGCAAAAGTTATGTTTGTTGACGGCGCCGAATTTAAAAAAGGTGAGAAAATCGCTGAATTTGAACCCGTTTCAAAAGGTGACGGCTCACGTTTAACCGAAAAAGCCACAAAAGATATTACATCCGATATTTCAGGCGAAGTTGTTTTTGAAGATTTCGTAGCTGATGAAAAGAAAGACCGTCAGGGCAACATCTCAAGAACATCAAATAAATCAGGTATTGTCTGGGTTCTTGGCGGCGATGTTTATACCCTTCCTGCAGGTTCTAAAATCCTTGTTTCAGACGGTCAGAAAATTAAAAAAGGCGAAAAATTGGCTGAAACTTTGATAGTATCTGAACATGGCGGTGAAGTTCGAGTTAATAATTCACTTGAAGTGGAAGAAGTTAATTTTGAAGGAAGAAAAATTAAAAAGATTGTTGCAGGTAAAGAATTAACAATTGTTATCGCATCAATTCAGCCTTCAAATGCCGTATTTGAACAAACCAAAAAAGAACAAATCTGGCATGTAACTTCAACCGATGAAAAATACATTGTTAAATCTCCGATTGATACAACCGTTGAAAACGGTATGATTATTGCCGAATTGATTGATGATGAACACAAAGTAACATCATCCGGCGAAATCAGATATAACGGTATTGAAGTTGATGAAAATCAGGTGGTTGTTCAGGGCGGTGAAGTTGTATTTATTCCTGAAGAAATTCACCAGATTTCAAAAGATTCAAGCTTAAAACTTGTTGAATCAGGAACATATGTTGAAGCGGGAACGGAAGTTGTAAAAGACTTATATACTCACATTGACGGTATTGTTGAAATTAAAGAATTCAATGATATTATCCATGAAGTTATAGTCCGCCCCGGCGAATTGCACACCCTTGATTCAATCAATGATTTAAAGGTTGAAGAAAACGAAGTAATTAAAGCAGGTACGGTTGTTGCCGGTAAAATTAAAGCAAAAGCTGATTCAATCGTTACAATCGTTGAAAATGATTCCGATGTGCTTGATGAACTTGATGATTTAGATGAAGAATTAACAGAAGATATAGTTGATGAAGATTCTCTTGACAAACAATCCGTTCAAATCTTAATCAGGCCGGTTCAAAGCTTTAAAATTGAGCCGAAAGATACATCAATTAAGTTTGATACAACGGATGAATCAATTGAAATTCTTCCTTTGACTCAACTGCAATATAAAGACGGTGCAAGAGTTAGAAACCTTGACGGCGCGGTTTTAACAAGAACATCTCTTGTTCTTTCAATGAGCGGATACTTAAGTCACCTGAAAGGTCTTGTAGAGCTTGATAAAGAAGGCAATTTGAAAATCGTTGTTCTTGAAACCTTAATTGTAAGACGTGAACAGGATAATGCTTCAAGAACTTTATCATCAACCCAAACAGAATTGCTTGTTGAAAACGGCCAGATAATTGAATCAAGAACACCTGTTACAAAAACTCAGGTATTATCTGTTGATAATTCAATTGCAAGCATTAAATCAACCGATAAAGATTTAAGAAGATTGTTGCTTGTATCAGAAAAATACGAACAGAAAATGCCTATTAAATCAAAGGCAACGGTTAAAAAAGGAGAATTTGTTAAGCTTGACAGCGTAATTTCCGCTTCAGGCGATACATCATCTGCTTCAGGCCAGGTTATTGAAGCAGGCAAAGATTCTGTAACAGTAAGACTCGGCAGGCCGCATCTTATCAGCCCCGGTACGCTTTTACAGGTTGAAAACGGCGCTTTGATATTGAGAGGCGACTTGCTTGCAACACTTGTATTTGAAAGACAAAAAACAGGCGACATCGTTCAAGGTTTGCCTAGGGTTGAAGAACTTTTAGAGGCAAGAAAACCGAAAGATTCAGCTATTGTAGCGGAAGAAGACGGCGTAGCTGAAATTGAAATTGAAGATGATGTTGCAAGATTATATATCGTAAATGAAAACGGCAGAACCGAAATCAAATATCCGATTGAATCAAGCGTTATTGTTATGGATAAGCAGAAAATAACAAAAGGCCAGCCTTTAACATCAGGTCCTTTGAACCCGCATGATGTTATCCGTCTCCGCGGTACATTTGCAGCTCAGCAGTATCTTGTAGATGAAGTTCAAAGAGTATATCGTTCTCAAGGTGTTGAAATTGCGGATAAACACGTTGAAGTTATCGTTCGCCAGATGAGTAAAAAAGTTAAAGTTGTTGATTCAGGAACTACAAAACTTCTTCCGGGCGAGCTTGTTGAACTCAAGGTTATTGAAGCGGAAAATGCAAGAGTTGAAAAAGAAGGCGGCGAGGTTGCTACATATGAAGCTTTATTGCTTGGTATTACAAAAGCCTCATTAAATACCGAATCCTTTATTTCAGCCGCATCATTCCAGGAAACAACCAGAATTCTGACAGAAGCTGCTGTTGAAGGTAAAAAAGACCTGCTTCGCGGTTTAAAAGAAAACGTTATCATTGGTAGATTAATCCCTGCCGGCACCGGCTATCATCATTTGATTAATGCAAATGAAGAAAAGGAAAAAGAAGCAATGAAACGTGCTCAGCAGAAAAATCAGGCAAGAAAGCCCTCTGCCATTCTTGAAGAAATTGAAGGAATGTTCGGAACACCTGATTTTACAATTGAATAAAAAATGCTAAAAGGCCCTTTTTAAAAGGGCCTTTTAATTTTGTATATTTTGTAAAACCGGATTTTTTAGAAAAATTGCCTTGCTGGAGGTTTTCCTTAAATTTAGATACAGATAAAATATTTTATATTAAATTAAAGGAAAAAATATGTTTAAAAGATTTTTTATAACGGCGTTTTTAATTGCAGCTGCCTCAGCTCCTTCTTTTGCAGAGGAGATTGATGATGTTAAAGCGTTTTTTGAAAATTATGTAAAAGCTGCAAATTCTTATTCAAAAAACGTTACCAGTTTTTACCTGCCTGATGCAAAAATTATAAGGGTGGTGAAAAAGCCTGATGGAACTCTTGAAAGTGTTGATTTTCCTATGGAAAGATATTCTAAAGAATTAACAAGAGGTGCCCGTCTTGCAAAATTAAGCAAGTATAAAAACACATATACAAATAAAACATATAAAAAACTCGATAACGGTGATTATAAAATCAGCGCCACAAGAACCCCGAATCGTGATAAAACAGGACTTCCTTTTTATTTTATAGTAACAAAAACAGACAACGGCTGGAAAGTTAAGGAAGAATCCATGCAGACTACCGTTCAAAAATTCTTAACTTCAAAATAAAATAATGAATTGAATTATAAATTCATATAAAAAGCAGGTTTAAATTTTTAAACCTGCTTTTTTGCTTTAAATTAATAAATTTTGCTTAAAACTATTTTTGTTGTTGGTTATAATCTGCATTATTTCTTAAATCATTTAAATACTGTTTGCCGTTCATTACTTCCTGATACAGTTGATTTAAATGTTGTTCTAAATCATTCAATACGCGCTGTGCGTAATTTTGCGCACCGTCTTTAATTCTTATGGATTCTTCATTTGCATTCAGGCGGACACTTTCAGCTTCATTGAATGCTTTCATTTTGATATCTTCGCATTCTCTTACCACTTGTTCTTTAAAACTTTCAAGCTTTTCTTTCATATCGCGCATAATATTTGATTCATTCAGCATTCTGTGACGTTCATTTTCGGCATCGGCAATAATTCTGTCCGCTTTCATTCTTGCATCCTGCAAAATATCATCTTTTTTTCTTAAAATTACATGCGCATCTCTTATTTCATTAGAAACGGCATCGGGGAAGCCGTTAATAACTTTTGATAATTCTTTGCTTTTCACCACTACATAATGACCCGGTATAATATGCAGTCCTACTTCCCATAGTTCGTTTAATTTATCTATTAAATCGTACATCTTTTCTTCTGACTGTGACATATTAAAGTTGCCTTCCTTTTATTTTTTATTCTTTTGTAAATATTCTACCACACTTTTTGGTACAAATTTTGAAACATCTTCCCCGAAGGATGATAATTCTTTGACAATTCCTGAGGATATAAAATTGTATTTCGGTTTTGTAATTAAAAATACTGTTCCGATTTCAGGTGCTATAGCTTGATTTGTTTGGGACAGCTGCATTTCATATTCAAAATCCGAAACTGCCCGAAGCCCTCTTATTAAAAATTTTGCTCCCGTTTTTCTGGCGTAATCAATCGTTAAACCGTCAAATGAATCAACTTCAACATTATCAAACCCTTCCATATCATTGATGGATTGCCTTATAAGTTCAACCCTGTCTGCTGTCGGGAGATATGATTTTTTTGAATTATTTTTTAACACTGCAATAATCACCTTATCAAACATTGAAGACGCTCTCTCCAATATGTCAAGGTGCCCTTTTGTAACGGGATCAAAGCTCCCGGGGTATACTGCAATTTTCATTTCGGCTTCGTTTTTCATTACTTTTATTATATAATCAAAATTTTTTAGCCCAAAATACATGTTTTGCCATGCAGGCTAATTGTAAAGATTTTGTTACAATTTGTTGTTCAATATGCAGATTCTTTTAAAGGCTTGAATTATTCTTTTCTTAAAATACAATGAAAATGTGTTAAATAATTTGGAGCATATATGAAATTCAGTATTACCGATAAAGCAATAACGACAACAAGCTTTACGCTTGCAATTATTGTTCTTGCTTCGTTTTGTCTTGGAGCGGCGGTTTCTAAATTTAATTTAAGAATTAAAAATATTCTTGCAGGAAAACAATCGGTAAAAAGTGATGAACGCTTAATTTATGCTGCAAATGATAAAAAATCAACCTATTTTTCATTCAGTGCTTTTGATGAAAGATTTTACGGACCGTTTGACAGAGAAAATGTTAAAGACGGGGATTTTTATATAAAGATAGGTATTTTACAGGGTTCAGGCGGATATTCCTCATTAAAACTGTTTGATAAAAACAAAAGACTTATACAAATAAATGCGGGTGAAAAAAATACATGTGATTTTGGAAGATTTTTGTATTTTGACGGCAATATTTATATGGAGCGCGAAGATACATTATATAAAATCAATCCTGAGCTTGATTTTGCCTGTTTTCCCCTGCTTAAAAACGAATACGAAAAATTACCGGTTAAATAATTTTTTTTAATTTATTTTCATGACTTTTTTTAAAAAATCATTAATTTAGATGATATTAAAAGGTTTTGTGTAAAGTATTATATCTTCTTGCCGTCCACCATAATATATGTTTAATTGAGCGCCTTATAAATTGTGTTAAAAACCTTATGGTGTAAGGGCAAGGGGAAAAAGAGATTTTAAAAAATGTTTAATCCTGCAATTCAAAGCTATATAAATTCTTCGGGAGAGGCTCAGGCAAAGCTTAGAGCAAAGCAGATTGATTCATATTTAAATTCAATCTACCCAATCGAGCAAAAACAGCCTGCGCAGGAATCTAAAGCAGCATTTGGCGCGCAGCCTTTTAATGAGGTTTTAAAAACTTCAACCGATTCCAAACAGGTGTTTAAACTGGATGAACCGCCCTCTATCCCTTTCGGAGCGCTTTCTGCAATGGGAAG
Organism: Candidatus Gastranaerophilales bacterium; assembly: GCA_910587055.1. GTDB lineage: Bacteria > Cyanobacteriota > Vampirovibrionia > Gastranaerophilales > Gastranaerophilaceae > MGBC122484. The sequence continues at coordinate 109,340 of CAJUKY010000001.1, read as the reverse complement.
AAGCGGTAAACTCAGCAAAAGCGATATTTTAAACCTTATTGATAAAACGGCGCATAAATATGGCGTAGATAACAAACTTGTACGTGCTCTTGTAAAACAGGAATCAGGCTTTAATCCGAATGCTAAATCAAAAGTGGGCGCAATCGGCCTTATGCAATTAATGCCTTCTACCGCTGCAGGACTTGGTGTTAAAGACCCCTCTGACCCCGTTCAAAATGTCGATGGCGGCGTTCGTTATTTAAAATCAATGCTCGACAGATTTAACGGCAATAAAATTTTAGCCCTTGCTGCCTACAATGCAGGCCCGAATGCCGTAAAAAAATACAACGGAGTTCCCCCTTATAAAGAAACTCAAAATTATGTACGCTCAATTTTGAGCATGTATCTGTAAAACCCCGCACGGTAATATAAATATATAAAGGAAAATAAAATGAGTGAAGGTTTCACCCCGAAAATCAATTTAAACGACAGAATGGAACATTCTAAAATCAGCTCTACAAGGCTCGGCAACATTCGCACAAACAGTGTTGAACAGCCTGAAACCACTGATTTTAAATCCGTATTCAGCGGGCTTGTTGAAAATTTAAACCGTGAATTAAATGCTCCCGATGAAATTACAAAAGACGCCTTGAACGGTAAAGCCGATGTTCATGATGTAATGACCGCGATTGCAAAATCCGAAATTCAAATGAATATTGCAACCACAACCATAGGAAAAGTCCTCCAAACGTATGAAAAAATAATGCAAATTCAAATCTAAAGTTACCTTATAAGAAATTTAATAGTATAATTATTTGTGTATTAAGCCTAATTGTTTACTAAAAACCGGCACAGCATAAAATAAAAGCCGGCAAGCAAAAACAGGAAGATATAAATTGCCAGTAGATTTTAAAAAGATAATGGAAAATAAACCGTTATTTTACGGGATTATAGCAGGTGTTGTTATCCTGCTGCTTCTTTTTATCATTACAGGTATAGCAATGTCTTCCAATAATAATTCTAAAGCAGGCGTTGTAAAAGAAAAAGTTATAAAAGAACCCTATGATTTATTCACAACGGATAAAATAGGTCAGGCGCTTGAAGTACAGGCACTTCTGGCGCGGCAGGGCATAAAAGTTCAAAGAAGAGTAGACGGTACAAAATCTACCCTTTTCTTAGAAAATTATACACAGTCTGAAAAAGATCAGGCACTTTTAGCTGTTGTTAGAAGCGGTATCGTTGACCAGCATATCGGTTTAGAGATTTTTGATAACGGCGATTTTACATCCACAAAAGAAGATAAAAGAATTCGTCTTGCAAGAGCCATAAATGGTGAACTTGCAAGGTTAATCAGAAAAATAGATTCAATAAATAATGCTCAGGTATTTATTTCAATTCCCGAGCAGACTCTCTTTGCAAGCAAGCAAAAACCCGTTACGGCAACCGTGCAGGTTCAGCTTGATGATGGCAAAACGCTTGATAATATGAAGGTAAAAACCATTACAAACCTTCTTCTTGGTGCCGTTCAAGACCTTGAACCCGAGAATATTTCAATAACCGATACTGACGGAAATGTATATAACAGCATCATAGGCGGTGCAAATGATGCATTATCAAAAATAGAAGAAAATGATAAATATATGCAGAAAAAAGTTGCCGCACAGCTGGACAGGCTTGTCGGCAAAGGCAATTATGTTGTAACGGTTTCAACTTTCTTAACGCAGGCTCCTGTTGAAAAAACAAGCATAATTTATGATCCTGCTTCAAAAACCGCAGTAAATGAACAGAATTTCTCCGAAAAACTCGGCGATGTTTCATCCGATTCAAATTCTGCAACAAACGCCGTAAGTGTTTATCTTCCCTACGGTGTCCCCGGAAGCGGTGCAAATTCAAGTCAGGACAGAAGATATGTGCGCTCTGCCAATGAAACCCAGTATGGCGTTTCTAAAACCCAGATAAATGAATATATGAAAGAAGGGGTAATAGAGCAGATTTCAATCGCTGTATCTCTTGAGCAGTCTTCAATTCCGATGAGTATGACAATTCAGGAAATGAAGGAATTAATTGCAAATGCCGCAAGTCCGCTTGTTGACCCTGAGAATGTTTCAATAGCTTTTGTTGAATCCACCACCCCGATACTTGCCCCAGACAGCCCGAACCACCTTCCAAAACCTGAAGAATCTGGCAATCCGTGGTGGGTTGTAGGTTTATTCCTTCTTATAGGTTTAGGCTTCGGCTTGAAACATATAGCGCAAAAAGTGAGAAGCGAAGCTGAACGTCAGGAAGAAGAACTTGAATTGTTAAGAAAAAAATCCGAAGAACAGGAAAAACAGTTAAAAGTTGTAAATATGAAAGCGGCAGAATTAATCCAAAAACAGGCACAGATGGCGCAAAATTTAATAGAACAGCAAAATTTACAGATGATTCAAGCACAAGCCGCTGCACAGGCAGCAGCAATGGCTGCAAATGCAGGGCAGCCGGTTCATCCTGCACCCCGCAACGAAAAGCCTGTTAATATTAAAGATGAATTAAAAGACTTATCAATGGATTTTAACGACCTTGATGAAAATCTTGCCGTTGAAAAATTAAAAAACTGGATTGAAACAAACTAGCCCTCAAGAAAAAAACATTGTAAAATATTAACCGGAGGGAAAGCCCGTTTTGAGTACCGAAAAAAAAGTTATATCGGGGTTTAATCCGCAAGATTTTGCAAAAAACCTGGCAGGCCAAGCAAGCCAGGTCGTTCCTGCTGACATTTCTCCTGAAGATAAGAAATTTATTGTTGATATTGTTTATAAATTCTGCGTATTATCGGGTGATGCGCTGGTTAAAGATACAGCATTAAATCTTGATGCGGCGCAGGCCTCTTTAATTACTCAATTTATAGGCGAGTGGTCTTTTCATAAATCAATCGACCTTTTAAGGGCAAAGGTTAATCCTGCACTCAGAGAAGGCATACTTCAAAGAGTGGCTTTTACCGTGTTTGAAATTGCAAAGCAGGCTGTGGTTAAAAAAATGCCGCAGGAACAGATTATTCCGCTTGTAGAACACCATGTAAACACCTGCTTTAAACAGGCGATTGAAGATTTAAAATCAAAAGGCCAGCTGGATGAAAAAGTATCCGATAATGCTCTGCATCAATCAAACATTGATTCAATGGCAAAAACCGAAGTTGAAAAAGAAACCGTAGGTGCCAGTATGTCGGATGCAAAGATTTTAAAGCTTGCGTCACTGGCGCTTTTGATTAAAAACTTTCCAGAGGAAAAAATTAAGAATATTATTTCAAAATTTAATAAACCCGAAGCGCAGGTGCTGTTTCAATACCTTAAAATGCCCGATTTAGAAACAAAAGTAGACAGCGATATAACGGCAAGATGCATTGACGAAATAAGGCGCACCCTGCCTGAGCCAAAGGATATGACTTTTGACAGGTGTTTTAGAAAATTATGCAAAATTGTCAAAAATTCGGATAAAAATTCTGTTTCTTCTGCTATAGAAGATGAAAGACCCGTTATTAAAGATTTTGTACTTTCCGTTTACACAAAAGATGAAACCTTTATCCCTGCACGTGTTGCCGCAATTATCTGTAAACATCTGGAAGAAAAACTTGCCGTATGATTATAAAAAAAAGACTGACACCAAAAATAAAACCCGAAATGATGCCCGAAGCCGAGCCTGAAATTATACAGGACGCATTGCTTCAAGATGCGCAAAATTCTTCGCATGATGAACCTCAGGCAGATACCGTACAGGATATCTTGCCCAAGCCCGATACGGCGGAAAAAAATCAGGAAGCAGCACAGGTGCAGGAAATTCAAGAACAAAAAGCTCCCCCTGTTCCCGAGGTTTTAACCACTGAAATGGAGCTGCAAAAAAAGCTTGATGAAATTGAAAAAATAGATATAACAAGCCTTGAATTTAAAGAAAGGTTTGAACGCCGCCGAGGAGAGCGCCGCAGAGGCTATAGAAGAATAGATGAAAGAACCCTTGTATCAAGGGCGCAGGAAGAAGCTAAAAGCATAAGGGAAATTGCCGCAAAAGAAGGGTATAAAAATGGTATTGAAGAAGCTCATGCAGAGCTTGAAAATCTTAAAGCTTCTCTTGTTGAATTTTTAGGTTCAAAAAAAGAAGCCTATGATGCAATTTCAGGCGACATGCTTGAATTATCCCTTGAAATAGCTAAAAAAATAATTAAAAAAGAGGTGGAATTATCTGATGATGTTCTGAAAGGTGTTCTGGCGGAAGTGTTTGACGAAGTTTCATCAAATGAAGAAAAGATAACAATCAAAGTGGCGCCTGATGAGGTTGAATTTGCACGTGCTTCGTTGCCTGAAATATTAAAAAATTCTGCTATTGATGCAAAAATTATAATTGTTGCGGATGAATCCGTCGAAAAAGGCAGCTGTGTTGTTATAACTTCAAACGGTGTTATAGATGCGAATTTTTCAACCCAGCTTTCAATCATTCAAAATGCCTTCGGTATTTATAAAGGAGGCAATTAATGGCACAGGCAAAAGGGGGAGCACCTGCAAACAATCCGATTTCAGAAATTGCCCTTGCGCTGTTTGTTATCGTTTTGATTTTGATATTGCTTATGGAAATGCCAAACTGGGTTATAAACCTTTCCATATCGCTTAATATCACTCTTGGAATTGTACTTTTGATGATATCCCTGTATGTGCAAAAGCCGCTTGAACTTGCCGCTTTCCCGTCTATTATTCTTATCGGTACAATGTTCAGGCTTGTGCTTTCGATTGCATCCACTCGTCTTATCCTTGCAAAAGGGGATGCAGGGCAGGTTATTGAATCATTCGGCCAATTCGTAACGGGCGGAAACATGATTGTAGGGGGTGTAATCTTCCTTATTATCACGGTTGTACAGTTTATGGTAATTACAAAAGGTGCGGAACGTATCGCTGAGGTTTCAGCAAGGTTTGCGCTTGATGCTATGCCCGGTAAACAGATGACAATCGACGCCGATTTTAACGCAGGGCTTATTTCTCCCGAAGAAGCGGTAAAACGCCGTGAAGACCTTCAAAGGGAATCATCGCTCTTCGGTTCAATGGATGGTGCGATGAAATTCGTTAAGGGAGATACGATTGCAGGTATTATTATTACCGTAATAAATATCCTCGGCGGTTTGATTATAGGCGTCGGGATGAACCAGATGCCAATGGCGGATGCCGTTTCAAAGTATACTGTTTTAACAATCGGCGACGGTCTTTGCTCTCAGGTGCCATCGCTTTTGATGTCAATTTCATCAGGTATCGTGATGACCCGTTCTACTGCGGCATCTACCTCATTGGGTAAGGATGTTTCCGCGCAGATTTTATCAAAACCTCAGAGCTTATTTTTTGCCTGCGGATTTTTGATGCTGATTGCCTTTACATCGCCCATTACGGGGCTTCCATGGTGGCCTTTTGTACTGTTTACAATAATTATAGCGACAGCAGGCTTCTCTGTTCTTGTAAATCAGGATGTTCAACAGCAGCTTGGACAATTAGATGCCGTGAAACAGAATATGCAGGATCTTGTTAACCCGAATAAAATGTATGAACGCCTCGGTGTTGACGTTTTGAGTTTACAGGTAGGTGCAGGGCTTCTTGTGATAGCAGACCCCGATCAGGACGGCCAATTGCTTGCTAAAATTGCCGCGCTCCGCCAAAGGGTAACGGATGAGCTCGGCTATATCATCCCAAATATAAGAATTATGGACTCATCGGCCATTGCGGATAATGAATATTTAATTGCAATCCGCTCAAATACCGTGGCTACAGGCATGGTTTATCCGGGTAAATTTATGGTAATTGCCGATCAGTGGGAAGCGCTCGGTAAAAAGGTGCCCGAAAACGTTATAGTATCGGTTGACCCTACTTATCAATCGCAAGCTTACTGGATTGACGGGCAGTATATTAATAAAAACGATAGAATAACGGCAGTGGATTCCGTAGATGTTATTGTAACCCACCTGCAGGATTGCGTGCGCAAATATGTTGATGAAGTTATGACAAAAACGGACGTTTTAAAGCTGATGGAGCTCGTAAAATCTCAAGACCCGACCCTTGTAAACGACCTTGTTCCGACAATTATATCAACATCCGACCTTAGAAAAATCTTTGTAAACCTAATCAGAGAAAAAGTTTCGATAAAAGATATTATCTTTATATTCGAGCGCTTGTGCGACTATGCAAGGTTTTCAAAAGAGCCTGATATTTTATCAGAAAGGCTCCGTGCCGCTCTCGGCCGCCAGATTTGTCTTGCAAATTCAAATAAGGATAAGGTTTTATATGCACTCACGCTTTCAAGCGAATGGGAAAAAACCCTTGATGACTCCTGCCAGAGAACGGAACTCGGTACAATGTTCCTTTTGAACCCCATGCAGGTGCAGGAATTAATTGAAACAACGGCAAATACGCTTATGAAGGCTCATCAGACAGTCGGCACCCAGCCTGTAATTCTCTGCTCGCCGAGAATCCGCCTGCCTTTGTATCAAATGCTCGAACGTCATATCCCCACTATTGTTGTAATTTCATACTCGGAACTCATAACAGACATCCGCGTAGAAGCCATCGACACAATTGGAGAAGGGTATTAAAAAAGACCCTTCCAAATTAAATAAGGAAAGGTCTTTTAAAATCAGGCATAATGCCTAAATCATTATTGTGCAGCTTTTGCAGCAGCTTCAGCAGCTTCTTTACCTTTTGTTGTAGGTAAGGTTACAGCTTTATCGCCATAATTTAATACTGCAGAAAGTCCATCCGGTGCAAGTTTAACATTTTTTCTGATTTGTGCTTCAAGAGTTTCGGGGAAAACATTCGGGAATTTGCCGCCTGCAATATCTGTCATAATATCTGTAAATACGGTTCCGTTGCCAATATCACTGAATTGACCGCCTTTAGGTATAACATTAAGTACACCTCTTTCACCGGCAGGTTTTAAGATGCCTTCTGTAACGTGCCATTTCGGCTGACCTTTATCCATTTTGATAAGGGTATTTACAGGGTCGTTAACTCCGCCTGCAGGAATTCTACTCTTGATTTCTTCTAAACCTTTTGGTGTGAATAAAGTTTTACCAATATTCGTCATTACTTTTTCATCGGGTCCTAAATGTTCACGCAATGTTTCAAGTTCGGGTTTTTCAAATACTTTGAAGAATACTTTGTTTTCATCTTCAGCAAGGAATGTTCCGAGAGTCTTTGCTGCCTTTTCCTGAGTTTCTAAATATCCCCTTGAAATTACTTCAACAGGTGAATCAGAGCCCAATTCTTTGAATCTTTTCATAAGTTCTGAATAGTCTTCATGACCTTTTGTACCAACGTCATCAGTGTAGCTGAATAAAGCCGGTCTGTCTGTCGGGATAATTCCTTTTTTCAAACCTTCAACAAGAACTGTAGCATCACCGTCGCTCACATCAGTTCTTATTGTATGAATTTTTTCAAACGGTGAAAGTTGTCCGGCTTCCATCATATGTAAAAGTTCATTATTTGCTGTAGTTAAATAGATTTTCTCACCGTCAGCAGCTTTACCTATAACTGCAGGAAGCGGAACATCTGTTTTATTTGTGTTGGGTATTCCAAGCTGGCTTGTGATTTTATTTCTGATTTCAGCCCCTCTTGAACCCTGTCCGCTCAAAGGAAGTAATTTTGTAGCTTGTTTATCTAAAGCTTCCGTATAAGCCTGCGGGTTTTTAACAAGAGCTTCTGCAGAGGTTGAACCGATAAGTTTTTTTAATTGTTCCATAGCACCGCCGTTTTTATTAACAGCCTGCATTGTTAAATCCTTCATATAGTCCATAAAACGGCCAATTCCTTTTTCAACCAGAGGAGCATAAGAATCGACAGCCGTTTGTGTTACAAGAGCTCTAAAACTAACGTCATTTTTTCTAACCTGATTTTGATTTCTGTTTACACCATTCACAGAATAGTTGTTTACAGAAGAAATTCTGTTAACTTGCATTTTCTCTAAATTCCTTTATATATTCTACTAACACAACACTAATAAAATTTAGTATGTTGCACCTACAACGCTCCAAATTTTTTTTTTTGCGTGAAAATGAAAAAATTTCAGGATTTTGTAACAAAAGTTAACAAAATTATATTCGGGTGCATACAAAGTGCACCGCCCCGCAGCAGAATATCAGGCTAAATCCAGCTTTTGCTGTTCAACCCCCGCATTATCAAGAATATTCTGTACAAATTTTTTCCTGTGATATTTTGTAACCCCGTATTTTAAAATCGCTTCAATATGTGCCTGCGATAAGTATCCCTTGTTGCTCTTCCAGCCATACTGCGGATACTCTTCATCAAGTGCTTTCATGTAATTATCCCGCTCCACTTTGGCGAGAATACTTGCAGCGGCAATTGATGCGGATTGTGCATCCCCTTTTATTACAGGTTTTTGCGGAAATTCATACCCTTTTATTTTATGATTTCCATCCACAAGCACCATGCAAGTTGTCCTGACTTCACGCACTACATCCATACAGGCATTTTTCATAGCTTCAAATGTCGCATTTAAAATATTTATCCTGTCTATCATTCCTTCATTTACCATCTGCACGGAATTTACGGTATTTTCTTTAATAATCGGATACAATTCAAGGCGGTTTTTCTCGCTCACCTTTTTTGAATCATTCAATTTTGCAAGCTTATTTATCAGCTCCTCGCTCTGCTCCTTGAAGCATACAGCTGCCGCAAATACAGGCCCCACTGCAGGTCCCCTTCCAGCTTCATCCACCCCTATTAAAAGATTACACTTCGATTTCTTTAATTGCTCTATATCAAAATTGAATAATTCTCTACATTTTTCAGCATTCATCAAGTGTAAATTTCCCTATTTTTCCTTCTCTGAAATTTGTTAAAATAAATTGCGCACATCTTGTTATATCGGGCTTTCCTTCTTTTACAATCCAGTTTCTTGCAAGCGCAATATTTTCAATTGTTATATCATAATCTTTCAAATTGTAATAATCCCTTAAATTTTGTTCATATTTTGCGCCTAAAATCTTTAAAAGCTCTACAGCCGCATATTCATTATCATAGGCATTTTCGCCTATCGAATTTACAAAAGCGAGTTTCAATGCCGCTTCCTGATTTTCCTGTTTCATAGGAATAATCCCCGGGGTGTCAAGAAGTTCAATTTTTTCATGCACTCTTACCCACTGTTGCTGCCTTGTGACGCCGGCTTTTGCGCCTATTTTTGTTTTTGATTTTTTAATTAAACGGTTTATGGTGCTTGATTTACCGACATTAGGCATCCCTGCTACCATAACACGGGCTGGGCGCGGCAAAAGTCCTTTTTGTACCATTTTATCAATAACCGGTTTTGAAATTTCAATAATTTTATTTATTATTAAATTTGTATCTTTTGCACCCGCATTTGTTGTTAAAAGGCACACAGCACCCGTTTTTTCTTCAATTTTTTTCTGCCATTTTGAATTCTCGGAAGGGTCTGAAAGGTCGCATTTATTTAAAAGAATAATCCTCGGTTTGTTTTTAAACAGTGCCTCTGTATTGCCATACGAACTTGAAGCTGGAATTCTGGCATCCAAAACCTCAAGAACAACATCAACAAGGTTGAGTTTTTCTTTTAAAAGTCTTTCCGCTTTTGCAATATGTCCCGGGTACCAGTGTATATGATTATTCATTCTGCCGCCTGATGTACAAAAATGCACATTGTTAATATATGCTATTATACTTAAAAATGCCGCAGAAATTGACTTTTGCGGCATTTTATAAAACCTTCACTTTAAAAAGAATTTATCTTTTTTCAAGCTTTTCTCTGATTCTTGTAGCTTTGCCTGAACGTTCTCTTAAATAATATAATTTAGAACGTCTAACGTCACCCTTTCTTAATACTTGAATTTTTTCAATTCTGGGTGAGTAAATAGCAAAAACTCTTTCAACACCAACGCCCTGGAAGATTTTTCTTACAGTGATTGTTTTGTTGATTCCTGAACCGTGTTTTTTAATAACGGTGCCTTCAAAAGCCTGTGTTCTTTCTTTGTTGCCTTCAATAATTCTAACGAATACTTTAACGGTATCGCCGGGGTTTGTTTCAGGCATTTCTTTCTGCGTATATTCTTTTTCTAATTCGCTGATGATAGGATTCATTTTATTTACCTTTTCCTTATTTTATTAATATTTTTAACACATTTAATCTATTGTACACTTGATACTACATTAAACACTAATAATATTCAAGTACAATTTGTAAATATTTTTTAAGTTTTCTTAAAAAAGCTAAATAAGACTAAACAATTTATCTTTGGAAATGTGTGCGGGACGGGATTTAGTATCTTTATGCTTTTGTGCCGTCTTTTGTAAACTCTATATTGTAACCTGTAATGCGGCAGATGAGTTCAACTTCTTTAAAACTGATAATTTCCTTTCTTATTCTGTTTGAAATAAGCTGATTTGTGTATTTTCTGCCCGTTATTTTTGTAAGCTCCTCCGCCAGCTCAACATAATTCCATCCTGCAGCGATAATTATGCTTTTTATTCTGTCTCTTATTCCCATATTCTATTATGTTGACATACACATGAAAATAAAGTACAATTCATTATTATAGTGAATATACATTAATATAATGAAAATTCATTAATAAACTTAATATTGTTAAGTTGTTTTATTGTTTATCTTAAATAAGTAAAGGTTACGAAAATGAAAAATTGTTTATCGCCTTTGCGGCGCTTTTTGCACGCTTTTTCCCCCATTCGTCATTGCGAGCGACCGGAGGAAGCCCTCCAAGAGGGTCCATTTTGCACGAAATTAAAATTTCGGCAAAAGGAGGCGCTGCAATCAGGAAAAGCCGGCTTTTCTTTCATTGGTCATTGCGAAGGAGCCTTCAGGCGACTGCGGCAATCTAGAAAATTTGCTTTTTCATTAGTTGAAATGCTCATGGCTCTTCTTGTGGTATCAATATTACTTGCAGCCCTTGCCCCTGTCATGACAAGGAAAATGAATGAAAACATTGTTATATCGGGAACCGGCGGAGTGGTGAAAAACCCTGAAGGTTACCAGTGTTATCCTTATAAAGATTCTCTTAACACGGTTGATATGTCGCTGAAAGATGTATATTATGCAAACTTTATAATAGCTTCAGGCGGCGGTGGCGGAGCGGGAGCAACAAGTCAAAAAGTGCTGGATAACCAGACACTTTCTGCTCAAAGCACAAATACGGCAAATGTTTCCAAAACTTTAACCATAACGGAAGATATGGATGAATTTAAAATAGGCTTTATGACAGCAGGAGGCGGCGGTGGCGGCGGCGGTGCCGTAAAGTATATAAATACAACTTTTACACCCTCGGCAGAGAATTGCAAAAACTATGGAACAGGCAAAGTCGACACGGTTGGTAATACCGGAGAAAATTTTGCAACATATATAAATAACATTTGTGTAACAAAGTTTAATCAAAGTGTATCGGGCTGTAATGGCGACTATATTGCCAAAAATAATGCTTGCATTGCAAGTAAAAATACGGCATACGATTACCATGGCTGCAACAGAATTGTCTGTACATATAAACAGGCGCAAGATGCCTGTAATGCCTTAAAGACTTCAACAGGAAGTAATTGGAGACTGCCTACCAGGGACGAGCTGTCATTATTTATATCAAATAAATATGCAATTTCACTTTGCGATGGTCATAACAGTGCTAATTATACATATTGTAATTATGATGCAACTCAAACATATAAACCATATTGGGTACATGGAAATAATTCAAATCTAAGACTTGACTGTGTTGCAGGTAATCAACTGAGTTCATCAGCAATGAGCGCTGGGACATATGTTTCTACCCGATGTGTTCTTGGAAGCGGAGGTGTTAAATCCTTCACCTCCATCTCAGGTGGAGGAGGCGGAGCCTCCCCCTCCGTAACAAGCAACAATGTCATCAATGATGAATTAAATACATTTATTAAAAATAACGCGGGCGGAACTATAGAATTAACAGCAGGCGGAGGAGGAACAGGCGGAAATGCCGCAAGCACAACCGGTAAAAAAGCAAGTAACGGTACGGCAGGAAATAATTCAATAATAAGAATAAAGAATAAAGAAGGAGCGGTTGTATTTAAAATAACCGTACCCGGCGGTAACTTCGGATATGCTGCAGATGGCACAACAACAAACGGAACAGGAGGAAATAAAGGAGGTGCAAAAGCATTAAATACCTGCTTTAAACAATATTCAGAAACAGGTACAGCCGCAGCATTCAATTGTACAAACACAGGTAAAGAAGGAACAAACGGTGCAATAAAATTAAGCGGAATTGCAGCAGGCGGTACAGGAGGAACCTCTTCTTACACCGGTTCAAGCACAAGCGGTGCAGGATATAATTCTTCAAACGGCGCCGGTTCTACATTGTCATCAGGCTCAAACCCCGGTGCAGGAGGAGGTGCCGGAAGAAGTATAGAAACAACATCAAATACAAACGGATACATTATAGGTAAAGGCGGCAACGGCTCAGGAGGCTTTATTAAACTAACATACAAAAGAAAATTCGCAGCAGCTCCCGGCGGAGGAGGCGGAGGCGGAAGTGTAGCCAAAATTACAAACCTTTATGTCGGAAAAGAATCCAATTGCACCCTTGTAATAGGCAAGGGCGGAAATGGCGGAAATGTCGATAACAACGGAACAGACGGCGGTTCTTCTTCAATAAAATGTGACAGCGATTCAAGAACATTTATTGTAGAAGGCGGCAAGGGAGGAAAAAAAGGAACCGCTGCGCAAAATCAAACGTCAAACCCGACCCCCGGAACAAAAGGAGCTCTTGGCGATGCTGATACCTATATATACGCAATAGATCCCGGCAAAAGAGAAATTAAAAAAGGGCTGGACGGAAAAGACGGTTCATATAATCAATTAACAAAACAAGGTATAGGCGGCAGGGGCGGAACTTCCGGCACCGGAACAAAAGGAGCCTGCGGCGGATTATATGAAGAAGAAAACATATGTAAAGTGGATGCTACAGCATCAGACAGGCATATAGGGAAAGGCTTTACATATGAAAATATAATAACACCCTCTTCATCAGATGTTCAAAACAGTATATACGGTACATCTTCCGCGGGCGGCGGAGGCGGCGGCTGGGAAAGACTTATCGGCCCCGGTAAAGGCGGAAACGGTCTCCCCGGGTATGTATGCGTATACTGGTTTAATAATAACGAATAATAAATTTTACGACTAAACAACTTTTTTCAGGTGCTGTTCTTGTAACCTCAGCACCTTTTTTTATCGTATAATCCTGTTATGAAAAGATTTTTGGCAGTTTTTATAATAATATTATCCTCCTTGATTTTTGTTGTTCTGGAGCATAAAAATACTCAATATTACAGGGTTTTAGAGGTTATTGAAGGGGATAAATTTTATATAGATTTAAATAAAAACGGCGCGAAAGACAAAGACGAACTTTTTTATGTTAAGAATGTAAACACTTTTCCCGCTAAATATAATTCCAAAATTAAAGAATACGCTGAAAGATATGATATTACAGTGTGTGAGGCACTTTCGCTCGGGGAGGCGGCAAAAAATTTTACAAAAGAAAAACTTGAAGGCAAAGAAATTTCTTTTAAAAATCCGCCCGTACCCTATAAACCGCGCTATTATTACCGTTTTGCGGAAATTTTAACTAAAGATAACAAAGATTTCGGTATTATATTGCTTGAAGAAGGTTTGGCTTTCGCATATGAAAGCAAGTCGCGCAGTAAAAATTTTAATCCGTACAAAACTTTTGAAAATTTAAAAAAGTTAAAGAAAAATGCTGAATTTTATTCCAAAACTTGTTCAAAAGATGAAAAGCGGGATTTTGAAAAAGATAAGCAAAATCAAGAGTTTCAACATAATACAAAGCTGAAAACGCAGGCGTATACAGACTCTCCCGTACGCAAGTTTGGCAGCGTTACAATTTTTTTAATAAACCCTAATACCTTTAACAAGCCGTCAAATACCTGTAAAACTCAAGCTTGCAGGGTAATTCTGGATAACATTAAAAACGCTCAAAATTCAATAGATTTTGCACTCTACGGCTTTGAAGGGCAGGATGAAATCTTTAAAGCCTTGATAGAAGCCAAAAGCAGGGGTGTCACAGTAAGGGGAGTCGTAGATTCAAAACCTGATAACACTTTTGTTTACAGGGATACAACAAAATTGATTTCAAATTTTCAAGCCATATCTGATTTTAAGACTCCTTTTATGCACAATAAATTTTTTATCTTTGATAAAAAAGCTGTAATTACAGGTACAATGAATATTTCAGCTTCAGGCTGCGGCGGATATAACGCAAATACGGTGGTTTTGACGGATAACCCCTCTATAGCAGCCGTTTTTACGCAGGAATTTAATGATATGTATGGGGGTAAATTCCAGTCTGCAAAAGGAAATAACACCTCTAAAAATATGCCGCTTGATTCTGGCGGAACCCTTGATATTTATTTTTCGCCAATGGGAAATGCACTCTATGAAGGGATTTTACCTCTTATCAAACGCGCAAAGCAAGAAATATTCATCAGTATCTTCTATCTTACAAATAAGGAAATCATAGAAGCCTTGATAGGAGCTAAAAGCAGGGGTGTTAACGTGAAAATAATATACGATGCTGTCGGCGCAAATGCAATGAGAGAGCGGGTTAAGCAGTTAAGGGCATCGGGTGTGCATGTAAAGGTTGAAAACTGGGGCGGAAAAGACCATGAAAAAAATATGGTGATAGACGGAAAGATTTTCATAACAGGAAGTGCAAATTTTTCAAATTCCGGTATGAAGAAGAATGATGAAAATGTGCTGATTTTTAAAAGCCCTGAAATAGCAGGCTTTTACAGGGATTATTTTTTAAAACTATATCATTCGATTGATAATAAGTATTTAAAATTTATTCCGAGAGCGGAAAGTTTTGAGAGCGGAAATTCTTGCTATGACGGGATTGACAATAATTTTGACGGAAAAACGGATTTTGAAGATGCAGGGTGCAAACGCTGATATATCAAGCGTTATTAACTTGTTTGCAAGCGTTGTATTTTTCGGGTAATATATTATTAAGCAGATAAATTGGGATAAAATTATGGAATTTTTCAGAAGAAACAGAAGAATAATAGTGGGTATTCTTGTAGTTACCGTTGCGGCCTGGATGATAGGCCTGACGATGGTTTTACCGCTTCTTGCAAAATAGTTTTGCAGCCTTTGAATATACTTAATTATAACAGTTTATGAATAAAAAGATACAAAAATTAATAATATGCCTGCTTTGTGCTTGTGCTCTGCTTTTACAGAACACGGCAGTTTTTGCTGCAAATTCATCAAAGCACCAGATTGAGCAGAAACGCGCACAGGTAAAGAAAGAAATTCATAAATTAAAACTTCTTGAAAAAATCGAAACAAACAAGCTGTACAGAAACCAGAAAAGGCTTGAGCAGACAGAACAGGGGCTTTATTACAACAAACAGCAGTATAAAAATGCGCAGGAAGAACTTTATACCCTGCAAATACAGCTGGAGAATGCTCTTCGAAACTACAGAGCCCAGCAGTATGCTACAAACAAGCGCATTAACCAGATTTTTAAAACCAAAAGAAAAAATTATGTTGAATTTTTGCTTTCTGCAAAGAACGTCAACGATTTTCTGGACAGAATTTATTTTGAAAATATCGTAATGGATATAGACAGGCAGAAAATTGCCGCAACTCAGGAGCGCACAAGGCGTATAAGGGAGCTGACAAAGCGTCTCGAAAGCCAGAAAAACGAGCTTAAAACCTCAATTGAAACCATGAATCGCCAGCAAAAGAATATTCAAAGCGCAATTTCGCGCAATGAAAAAATGATTCATAAATTGAAAACTGACCGTGCAACCTGGGAAAAATCCGAAAGAGAGCTTGCCCGCCAGTCTAAACAGATTGAGGATATGATTAATAAAACGGTAAGTAAAAGCGCAAAAACCACAACCATTACTACATCCGGCAGCTTCTTAAGACCTGTGGGCGGGCCTATAACTTCACCCTACGGTTCAAGAATTCACCCTATCTTTAAAAGGCCGATTTTCCATTCAGGTGTGGATATCGGGGCTCCGTACGGTGCGAATGTTAAGGCTGCAAATTCCGGCAAGGTTATTTTTACGGGCTGGTACGGCGGATACGGCAAAGTTGTAATTATAGACCATGGTAAGGTAAATGGTGTTCCTACAACAACTCTCTATGCACACCTTTCAAGCTACCGTGTGGCAAAAGGGGCTTCCGTATACAGGGGGCAGGTTATTGCAAACATAGGAACAACGGGGTATTCAACCGGGCCGCATCTGCATTTTGAGGTAAGAAGAAACGGTGCTACAACCAATCCTTTGAATTACATACCAAGATAGCTAATAATGGCTATAAATTAGCATGAATTTTTATGATATTTTGATGTAAAATGATTTTATGGATGCCATGCCTGCATTTTAAATATTACAAGGGGAGAGACAAAAAATTAACAATAAATTTTTTATAAGAAAAATTTCTTTATCAAAACGCATTCTCCTTGTTTTTGCGGTATTGATTTTTGCTGCTTCAAATTCCGCTTCTTGCTATGAAATTGTGGAAGCAGATACCGTTATTCCGAAAAAAAACGGTGAAACCGTTGATAATGCCCGCTTTAGCTCTGTTATTGAAAAAGAAGAGTTTAGAATTCCAAACCCTGTTGATGAATTTATTTTAAAAAGAATAAGGGAAGCATCAAATGCGGCAAATATTTCTCCGGCGGAAGAAAAAAAGAGCGATATTTCAATAGACAGTAAAAAGCTTGAATATTTTGATGAAACGGGTGAGCTTATAGCAACCGGTGATGTTGTTATAACGTCTGCAAACGGTACTGTTGTAACGGCAGACAGAGCGATTTACGACAGAAGCTTAAATATTATCAAACTTTATGACAATGTTGTTTTGACCCAAAACGGCAATAAAGTTGACGGCGAATATATGGCAATAGACCTCAATGAAGAAAATGCCCTTATGGATGCCGTTACGGCCTCTTTTGGCACGCTTGTTAAAATGAAAGCACCCGAAGCATATGCCTACACGGATAGAATTGAAGCCGTAAACGGCGATATCGAGCTTGCAAGAAAACTTGATATGAAGCTTAAATCTTCGGGTTTTGATTCTTACGAAGATATGCTGATTATGGATGATAACGTTTCTTTTGATGACAAAAAAAGAAGACTTTCGCCATACAGAATAAAAACAAAAGAAATTATAGTAAAATCTGAAAAAGACCATGACAGCTTAATTTTAAAGAATTCGGATTTGTATTATAAAAGGTTAAAAATTGTTACCTTAAATACGGTGGAATTATTTTCGGATAAAGAATTAAACTATGTTGAGGCGAGCATTCCGGTAGACATGGGTTCCATAAATGATTTTGGGCAGTATTTCGGCGTGGGGCATATTTTTAAACTTCCGACAGGGGCTAATTTAAAGCTATCCCCCGCAATTGTTTATGATGATGAACTTGGAATAGGTGCGCTTGCATCTTTAAAAACAAAAAGGTTAAGATTGGACGGCGCCTGGGCAACAAGCAGTGAAAATTTAATTTTAGACGGTGAATACAGATTTAAAGATAATCTCTATGCCGAAGTTGCGCGCCATTCTTACAAAGATGAATGGTTTATGGGAGGTAAAAGAGCGGGACATCTGGCTCAACTGGTTTTTGATGACAGTTATCCCGTTAGAGATATAAACGCAACATTCAGACACAGAATAACAGCAGGCTATGTATCGGATTATCTTAAAAAGCATCAGGAAAGCAACAATTACGGCACTATGCGTTTTAGATGGCAAAATGAATTGAATAAGAATTTATTTTCTATGTCAAACGAAGAACAGGATATGTATTTAGGCCTTGGTGTTCTCGGGCAGTCTATGGCTACAGTCTACGGTACGGGCGAAACAACCGCACTGGTTAGAGGCGGTCCTGTAGTGTCTTCAAGGGTAAAAAATTGGAAATCCAGTATTAGTTATCTTGTAGGCGGATTTCATGGTAAAAGTCCTTTTTATTTTGATGAATACACATATGGTAAATCTTCAATTAATATTAATGAAAGTTTGAAACTTTGTAAATATTTATCTGTAGGCTACAGAGGGGTTATTTCACCCTTAAAGGATAATAGTGACGGGGATTTAATGACGGAAAACAGTTTTTATGCAATAGCAGGCCCCGAGGATATCAAAGTGTCATTTTCTTTTGATACAATAAGGCATAATGCCCATTTTGATTTCATGTTTCTTTTAGGCACTGATAATGCAAAAATTGATTTTGAAAAGATGACAATTAAAGACCCCGATAAGCTTCAAAAGAAGCCTTCTTTATTTAACGATAATATGCAATACAGAAAAGTAAAAGTACCTGAAAATCTTTAATATCTTGTTTCGGGTTTTTGCATAAGTGGCAGGGACTTATGTTATTGCAAGGGTGCTATTTTAAATATTCACTGAATTTTTTATCCGTATCAAAGTAATATCCGCATCCGTCAAGTGTTTCACCCCCGTTATAAATGAATGTTGAATTTATTGAAGGGTAATCTCTGCAATACAGCGAACGGAAAAAATATCTTGTGCACCTGCCGTCTTCTCCTAAAGACTTGCATTTGAACATTAAAGCGCCGTCAAAAAACGAGTTATTTTTATCTTCTACTTTGCCGTTAATTGTAAAATGCCTGTAACGTCTGTTTCTTCTTTGAAGTTCTAAAAATCCTTCCTCGTCTTTTATGTAGCCGTTTTCATCAGAAAAAAGTATACAGGAACAGCACTGCCCGCATTGTTTGCATTTTCCCTTTACAATATATTTTGAAGAAAAAAGCTTATTCTTAATATATAAAATTAAATCTTCAAAACTGTTTTTTAATATATTCATTGAAAAAACTTAATCTTCTACCTTTACAATCCCTATTATCACAGGTTTTATGGTATTTGTAAATTCAAATGCCTGAAAAATATAAAATCCCGCGCGGTTTATTATAAAATAATCAGTGTAAAATTTTCTGTCTTTTAATTCTACCGTTTGGTTATAAAGATATTCATATCCTAAAAATTCATCGGCACCTGCATCTTTTCTGAATACCTGCACCTTTAAGAGCCTTGTTTTAAAGTCTTTCGGATTATATAAAAGGTAATATATTTTATCACCCTTTTTATAAACGCTCTGCTCTTTATACCCCAGCTCCTTTGAAAAGGGGGTTGAAGAAAATAAAATCCCCGGTTTTTCTTTGTCGCACCCTGTCAATGTGAATGAGCAGAGTAATAATATTAAAATAAGTAAAATTTTCTTCATAAATTTTAATATGTCAGGCTGCTGTATAAATTACGGATTTTTTCTTTTGTGGATTTTATAAGCTCTTTATCTTTTGAAAATTCTATAAATTTTTCATAATTATAAATAGCATCATCAGGTTTATCCTGCTTTTCGTAACATGCCCCGAGCGCCCAGAAAGCAAAGGCAAAATCTTTCTTTAATTCTATTGCTTTTTTAAAGTCTTCAATTGCTTTATTTAAATCATTTAAATCGTATCTTACAAGACCTGCGTTAAAATAAGCATTTTCATTATCGGGGTTGATTTCAAGCGCTTTTGTATAATAAGTTATGGCATTCTCCCCTTCATTTAAATACTTATAAGTGTTTCCTATTTTTATATAAAGCCCGTCATCGCCGCTGTTGTTTTCAAGAGCCTTAAGGTACTCGCCGAGAGCATCTTTATAATTTTTTACCTTTGAGTAATTGTCTGCAAGCGCAATTCTTGCTTCATAATATGTTCCATCTGTTTCCAGAATTTTCTTAAACGTATTTTGAGCCTCTGTATCCTGATTATTTCTTGATAAACTTTCGCCGTATTTCAGCATAATATCAAGGTTTTCAGGTTCAATTGAAGCGGCCTGTTTATAAGCTTCCGTGCTTTTTTCATTGTTATCAAGGCTCTCATAGGCTGAAGCCAGCCCTAAATATGCATCCGTATTTTGATTGTCTTCCGCAATTGCTTTTGAATACATATCTTTTGCTTTTTCAAATTCTTTTCTGTCTTTAAGATAATTTGCCTGTGCTATCATATTACCTGAAATGCTTTTTTTGATATCAAGCTGTGTAATGCCGTATTTCTGAAGCTCAACAGGGTTTGCAGCACTTACCTTTTTAAAGATTCTGTCCGCCTCAATAAATTTCTTTTCTCCTGTCAGGGATAACCCTTTGTTAAAAAGCGCCCTTAAATTATCCGGCTCAATAAGAAGAATTGAATCATATATGCTTATTGCCTTTGAAAATTCACCGTTTTGATAGTAACTTTTTGCAAGCTCATTTTTTATGGTTTTATTTTGAGCATTGCTCTGGGATTTTTTAACCCCTTCCTGCAGTACTGCAATTGCATATTTCGGGTTATTGGTATTTTGGTATAAAATACCAAGGTTTAAGTAAGCATTTGAATCTTCGGGGTATGCTTTAATATATTCCTGATACGCTTTTATTGCTTCATCATTTTTTCCGGTTGAAGCAAGCAAACTTGCATAATCAAATTTTAAGTTTTCAAGCTCCGGATGAAGCGAAAAAGCTTTTTTATAATTTTCTAAAGCTGACTCGTTTTCTTTTAAATATGTCTGCACTATTGCAAGATTTCCGTATGCCATATAATCTTCAGGGTTTATCTCAACAGCTTTTAAAAACATCTCTTTAGCTTTTGAATACTGCTTGTCTCTTAAATAGGCAAGCCCGAGGCTCTCATAATCTTTAAAACCTTTAAGGTTCATATTTTTAGCTTTTTCAAATTCATCTATTGATTTTTGATATTCCCTTAAATTTAAATAGCTGTTTGCAATTGAGCACCTTGCTTCGATTGAATTGGGGTAATCCTGCAGATATATTCTGTAATATTTAATAGCTTCTTCATAGTGCCCTGCAAGATATTTTGTATTTGCAAGGTTTAAATAATTATATCTGTAATTCGGGGATAAATTCATTGCCTTATAATAAGAATTAAAAGCGTCTTCATATTTTCCCTGCTGTTCGTATATATTTGCAATGCTTATATGCAAAAAAGCATCTTCGGGGTTTAATTGTATGGCTTTTGTATAAACCTGTGCGGCTTTGTTTAATTCGCCAAGATGTGCGTACAAACCTCCGAGTTTTGTAATTAAAACAATATCATCATAAGATGTATTCAGAGCTTTTAATATCATATCAAGCGCATCTTCGTATCTTTCTTCATTTTCAAATTTTATGGCCTGATTATACAATTCGCCGGCTTCTTCCGTCATCTGGGCGCTGCAGATATTGTTTGCACTTAAATTAAATGCCGTAAGGCATAATGCAAGATATAATACAATTGTTTTTTTGTTTTTTTTCATAAAGTTTACACCTTTGTCATTTCAAGAACTTTTAAAGCCTTGCACTCTCTACCTGTCTGGTTGTCTATATATTTTCTTAAAAGATTAAAACAGCTTGAAACCACTTTTTCATTAACAAGGTTATCGTATTTTGTTGATTTATTAATATCGTAATCAAGCAGTTCGCACAGAAATTCTTTTATCTTCACATGAATTCTTATTTTGTGCTCCATATCGCTTGATTCGGCTAAACAGTGCCTGCAGATAACCCCGCCGTTATTAAATGAAAAATAAGATTCTTCATTAATCGGGGCGGAACACTTTAAACAGTGTGATAATTCAAGCCCGAAACCTGTCATTTTCATAAATTTTAACTGAAACTTTACAACAGAAAGCATAGTGTGGATATTATCTTCAGCATTTGAGATATTTTCCAGTGTTTTATAGAAAAGTTCATAAATATTTTTATTAACTTCCTCTGTTTCTTCAGTATTTTCTCTGCAAAAATTCCCGATAATTTCTGTTATATAGATAGAAAAATTTAATTTTTCAAGATCATACCTCAATTTATTAAAAGGGTTAATAGCCTGCGCTTCTCTTATGACATCAAGGTTTTTGCCCTGATTTAACATAAGCCTGTTGCATACAAGTGACTGCATTCTTGCCCCGAGCTTGCTTTTCGGTTTTTTAACACCTTTTGCAACACCCTTAATTATCCCCTTATCTTTTGAAAACATAACCACAATGTTATCATTTTCGCTCAAAGGATAAGACTTTATATTTATTGCATCTGTTACAAAGGTGTTATTATTCATTTTTATCCGTAATTTGCTGATTGCTTTTTATTGATTTTATGTTGCAGGTTTTGCGCGGAATACCGGCTGAAACCGGATTTATGCAAAGACTTTTCTTATAATTTCTTCATTTATAAACTCTTCACAGAGCTTATCCTGATCTTGAAAATTAAATTTAATTTCGCAATTTTCATTGACAGATTTAAACATCTGCCTGTAGAATTCTTTTTTGTCATTTTCTTTTGATAAAATATAAATTTTTGAAGGACGTCCTGCATCATATGCGGTTTTTATGAAATCAAAGATAATTTCTTTATTTTCATCCAGCGGAGGATTTACAAGAATCCAGATTTGAGATTTTACAAGCGCTGCAAATGCTCTGTGCCAAAAAACTGGGTTGCAGTCAGGGTTATAGGAATTTATTGCATAGATATCGGGAAATGCTGCTCCCTCGCAGTGCGGACATTGAACACTTAAAGTTCTTGTATTAAAATCTGTCTTTAATGTTCTCATATTGCAATTTGAACATACAAAAATATTGGTTGAGCCGTTCATCGGTATTAAATCAAATGCGGCATCTTTATTTTGATTTTTTGCTTTTTTAACAAAAGGAATGTCAAAATCAATATTTTTTTCATAGAAAATTTTTGAAATATTCTGGCTCTGAGATGCTGTTATAAAAGACACCTTGCCTTTTGATGTTGTAAGCATTGAAATAATTTTATCAACATCATTTGTATTTGTATCAAGAGCCTGAGTTAAAGATGAAATTTGTTTTAAGATATTGTAATCCTGGCCGTTTTGATTTTTTGAAAAAAGAAAATTTAAATTATTTTTATAATCTTTTACATCCGCAAAATCTATATCATTTTTGTAGTCATCATAAAATACTGCAATATTTTTAATGCTGTACTCTTCTTCTTTTGCGGGTGCAGCTTGCATTTGAGGCTGAATTTGAGGCTGGTTTTGATATTGTATCTGCTGTGCCTGCTGCATTTGAGCCCGGGTTTGATATGGAGTCTGCTGTGCTTGTTGAGTCTGCGATTGTATCTGAGCCTGCGTAGCTGAATATGTTTGAGTATTTTGATATGCTGCACCTGCAGAGCTTGGCTGCGCGGAAGTATTCTGCACCGGAGCGCTGTAATATGTATTTTGAGGAGTATTCTGCTGGGTGCCATAATATGCTTGCTGTGCCTGCACAGATTGAACAGGCTGAATTAAAGGGGTGTTGTTTATTTGAACCTGATTGACTTCTTTCAGGGTAGTTTGTATAGGTTTAATTTCTTCAAATGTCTTAATGCCGCTTACGGTGCTGTTCTGGTTTATTATACCTGCAAGCTCTTTAATGTCTTCGCCTGCCTGTAAGGTCTGCGGCATGGCTGTTTTGCCGCTGTCTGCGGGCATAATCTGATTTTCTTTTGAAATTGCCTGTACGGCTTTTTTGGATAAAATATCCTCAATTGTAGAGCATAAAATATCTGAAATTTCAGGCGGATACTGTTTTTCTTTCATTGTTGCAAGAATTTGCCTTAATTCATCGGTAAGTTCAAATTCATGTCCTGTATGAAATTTTTCATGGAGCTTGTATGTTCCCATTTTTAAAAGCTGGTAATCGTTTTTTCTTAACGCTACCATAAGCCTCTTTATGGTCATATCCTCGGATTCTGGAAACGGTGCCATATTTTTTATCCTCTCCTCTTATAATAAATCGTCAACAGGGGTCTGGCTTCCATGGTATATGCCCCTCATTAACTGATTAAGTTCAACCTCATCATCTGTTGCATTCATTGCTTCTTCTTTGCTTATTATACCGCTCTTATAAAGCTTAAATATAGAAGCATTCATTGATACCATATTCTGGTATCCGCCTCTTTTAATAAGCATTTCTATGTCTTCAAGCTGGTTTTTTTGTATATAATCTACAATTGCAGGTGTATTTGCCATAATTTCAAGTGCCGGAACAAGCCCGCCCTTGCCTTTGTTTTCAATTGTCGGAATTAATTTCTGTGCTATTGTTCCTCTTAAGACCTTTGCAAATCTGTCTCTTATAAAGCTTCTTGTTGAATCGTCAAAAAGCCCGAGCATTCTGTTTATTGTCTGCGGAGCGGAATTTGTGTGAATTGTTGAAAATACCAGATGACCTGTTTCTGCAGCATTTAAAGCGCTCTCCATGGTATCTCTGTCTCTGATTTCGCCTACAAGTATGATATCAGGGTCCTGTCTTAAAGCATATTTTATACCGTCAGAGAATGAATTTACATCAACCCCTACCCCTCTTTGAGTTATTAAAGATTTTTTATCGGTATATAAAAATTCAATCGGGTCTTCAATTGTAATAATATGTTTCGGTCTTTCTTTATTTATAATTTCAATTAAAGATGCAATCGTTGTAGATTTGCCGGAGCTTGTTGCTCCTGTAATTAAGACAATTCCGTTATTATATTTTGTAAATACTTCAAGAGAATCAGGCAATGATAATTCTTCCAGTGTGGGAATTTGATAAGGAATTGTTCTCAATGTTAATTTTGGATACCCGAGTTCCTTGCAGTAATTTACCCTGTATCTTGAAACGTTTGGAATTTCGTACGTAAAATCTATGTCGCTTTTTGCTTTTATTTTTTCAACAAGGTCGCCGTACAGCATTGTTTTTAAAATATCTTCCAAATCTTCTTTGGAAATAACAGGCTCGTCAATTTTTATAATATTTCCTGAAATTCGAAGCGAAGGCTGTTTTCCTACCTTTAAATGAATATCCGAAGCCTTTGTTTTGTTTACTCTTGTTAAAAACTCTTCTATATTAAACATATTTTTCCATTTTCCTAAAATAATACCAAAATAACATGATGTATAACAATATCATACACTACATTAGCTTTGCGGGCATTTTTGTTACATATTTTGTAACCATTATTTCTTTTTTGTAAAAATATTAAGAATTGTTAACAAAATCCCTCAAACCATGTCAATTTCTTAATCTCGATTGTTTTTATTAAAATGTAAGGTTAGTTTAAAGTTAATAATATTGGAAGGAAGTTTAGTATGAGTTTAGGATACAGCTCTTTGAACGGGCTAGGTTTAATAACCGGCACCACCTCAGGGTATGGTGGATACGGTTATTACGGAGGTTTATCAAATTCCGCATATGTGGAAAATGCAAAAAACTCCATTGCAAACAGTTATTCATTAAGAACCGCACAGCAGTCTTATTCAAATAAACAAAGCACGGAAGCAAATTCTATAAATTTAAAATGTCAGACAATTAAGGACATGCTTCAAGACGGCAGAAGTGATGATGCAATTTCAGCATTTAATAACCTTGTGCAGCAAGTATCTGATTATGGTCAATATGCGGGATACAGTGAAACCGATATTAAAGCATTGCTTCAAAATCAGTATGCGGCAGCTTGTAATTCAACATTTTTAGGCGATATTTCAAAATATGCTGATTCTTCATTTGTGACAGGTCTTAAAAATTCTAACCCTATTACAATGTTTCTTTGCCAATCAAATAGCAAGGGTGATCTAAAGGCTCAAGCAACAGATGAACCTGCTGCAAACATGGATACATTTATGAAATGTGCAGGAGCAGCAGTAGGCGGTGCAGGATTTGGCCTTACGGTTTCAGGACTTAATATGGCAAGAAAAAGCTGGAAAGCAGCTAAAAATACCGTAACTTCATCAGAAGGATTCTTTAAAACGCTGGGTATAGCCGGCGGCAAACTCTTAGACAAGGTGAAAAATATCAAAGGCAGCAAAGTAAAATGGATTGCAATAGGCGGTGCTGCGATAGGTTTAGCGTGCGTTGCAGGAAAATGGATATATGATAAAGTAACTGATAATTCAGCAGCGGCTTAAAACCTTAAAAATATTTATTAACTAAACTCCTTAAAAAACTTTAAACAAAAACTTCCTCTTTCCTAATCAAGGAAAGAGGTTTTTTTTAATTATTTTATTTTTTCTTTTAATTCCTTTATTTCATAGGTAAGGCGGTTCAACTGGCATGTAACAGGGTCAGGGATTTTATTGTGTAAAAGCTGTCCCTGAATAAAAAATCTTTGCTGGACAATGCGCCCCGGGATACCCACAACGGTTGAATGCTCGGGCACATCATCAATAACAACGCTCCCTGCGCCTATGTTTGAATTATCTTCGATTGTAATATTACCTAAAACCTTTGCCCCTGCGCCTATTGTAACAAAATTTCCAATAGTCGGGTGGCGTTTCCCGTGGTCTTTTCCTGTTCCGCCTAGTGTAACGCCCTGATAAACAAGAACGTTATCCCCTATTATTGTGGTTTCGCCAATTACAACCCCCATGCCGTGGTCTATAAAAAATCTCTCTCCGATTGTGGCCCCGGGGTGAATTTCAATCCCCGTAAAAAATCTTGCAATCTGAGATATAAGCCTTGGTATGAAGGGAATATGCCATTTTAACAGTTTGTTTGCAATTCTGTATGCCAGAAGCGCATGAAATCCCGGGTATAAAAGAATGATTTCAAGTACACTTTTTGCGGCAGGGTCTTTATCTTTAATATTTGCAATATCGGATAAAACTCTTTTTATTCCGCGGATTAAGGCTACAGGGTGTTTTTTCCCCTTGTTGCCGGCATTTTTTGTCCCCGCAGTATTTTTATCTTTAGAATTTGATTTTTGCATATTTTCTTTTTCCGCCTTGAAGAATTCCTTCTTTATCAAGGTTTATCTGAATATCGGTTATTTTCTCGCCTTCAAATTTAACTCCGCCGCCTGAAATAAGTCTTTTTGCCTCTCCTTTGCTTTGAACAAAATTTAATTCAACGAGGATGTCAAGTATATTGTGTGAATTTACCTTGATTTCAGGGGTATCATCGGGCACACCTTTATTTTGCACAACGTTTATAAAATCATTCTGCGCTTTATCTGCTTCATCAGCTCCGCAGTACATTTTTGTTATTTCATATGCAAGGCGCATTTTTTCATCTCTCGGGTTATTTTCTTTGTTAAATTCAATATCCGTAAGAAGTGTAAAATATTTTTCCATCAATTCATCAGGAATTGACATCAATTTGCCGTACATATTTTTAGGCTCTTCCGTAAGTGAAATACAATGTTCGGGGTATGTTTTAGACATCTTTTTAACGCCGTCCGTACCTTCAATTAAAGGCGTCATCATAACAACCTGCATTTTATCCATACCGTAAAATGTCTGGATATCCCTTCCCATTAAAAGGTTAAATCTCTGGTCCGTTCCGCCGAATTCAATATCTGCATCCACTGCAACACTGTCATACCCTTGCATTAAAGGATAGAAAAATTCAACAGGACTTATAGGACGGCCTTCTGCGTATCTTTTTGCAAAATCATCTCTTGTCATTAATTTTGCAACCGTTGTAGCTGATGCGAGTTTTAAAAAGTCTGTAAAACTCATATTATGAAGCCAGTCGGCATTATTTCTTACTTCTGCTTTATTTACATCTACAACTTTTGACATCTGTTCAAAATATGTTTTGGCATTTTCTGCCACCTGTTCTTTTGATAAAGCAGGGCGCGTTTCGGATTTTCCTGAAGGGTCTCCCACCATTGCCGTTGCACCGCCTACAATTAAAACTATTTTATGTCCTAAATCCTGAAATTTTTTTAATTTTCTCATTACAACAGTATGTCCGAGGTGTAAATCAGGACGTGTAGGGTCTAAACCCAGCTTTACCCTCAAGGGTTTTTTAGAATAATAAGATTCCTGAAGTTTTTTTGCAAGTTCTTCCACTCCGTTTGGCAGTACTTCTGCGCCTTTTGAGATATCAATTGCCTGTTTTAAAAATTGCTCTTCAAGTTTTACTTCATTATTCTTTAAATCCATCTGTATAAATTTCCCTTTTATTGTATATCTTGCTTTAATAATAACAAAAACACTTTTTATAAGCAAAATAGCTTTTTAAAAAGTGTTTTTGTTTAATTTTTTATTCCGTTTTTATAAAGTTGAAGGTACAGGTGCTTTTGGCTGCGTGTGCTCAAGCACTATAGGATCTTTTTTAAATTGATTGGCATTAGCTTTAATTCTTGAAATAAATGCCTGCGTTTCACGGAAAGGAGGAACGCCTTTGTATCTGGCTACATTTCCGGGACCTGCATTATATGCCGCAAGAGCTAAATCCGTTGAACCGAATTTTTTATACATCATACGATAATACATAATGCCGCCTTTGATATTGTCGTTTACAATGTAAGGGTTAACTCCTAATCTTCTTGCGGTGTCAGGCATTAATTGAAATAATCCCACGGCACCTGAAGCACCTTTTTTGGTCGGTACAAATTCTGATTCTAATTTTGCAATACTTAAAGCAATACACGGGTCAACACCCATATTTATTGCAGTCTTTACAATTGAAGTTTTAATTTCGCTGGGCGATTGAGCCGCATTTACAGTGTTTGTCAAATTTATGCAAAGCGCACAAACTAAGACTAGCAAAGTTTTCATAAGCTTTTTCGTCATAAAATAATCCTCTTTTTGTTTTGAACAGGGTAAAAACTTAAAATGCATTTACTTTTAACACTTTATCTATGCACTTAAGATGAAAACCCAAGTTTGTAAACATAATATACACACAACATGTATATTTTGCAACCCCCCTTAAGGGCTATTGCCCTCCTGTATAGCCTGTACAGAGTACATTTAAGGTATTCCTACATATGTAGTATTGTGGCTTAAAATTGCCTATTGTTGTCAGCAGTGGCAAAAATTTTTATTTTAGAGTTTTATTTTGTATACATTGCACTTACCACATTATAAAAGGAACTAAGAATGTATACACTTCCGCTTAATTTAGCGCAAAATTTCAATAAAAATAACGTACAAAATTTATCTTTCAGCGCATCTTTTGCATTCCCTTCAGGTGTATCTTTTAAAGATGATAAAAAAGATATATTTAATTTTTCAAAAAGATATGAAGAAATAAAGAAAATAAATCCCGATAAAACATCAATAATAAAATTAATGCGCCTTGATGATGAAGAATATGGCTCTGTTTTAAACGCTATATATAAATTTCCGAAAAGAGAAAGAGCGCTTTTGGATAAAGATTCCAAATTAAGTTTTTCAAAAACAAAAGACACTTTTAACGGTATAACCGATAAAAGACTCGGGCTTTCTTTTTCAAACGGATACGGTTTTTATAATATAGTTAACACCTCAAATGATTACGGCGACTTGCATACTTCAAGAGAAAGCTCATATTTGCAGGGCAAGAGCATAATGAATTTTACCGATAAAAGCAGATTTAATGAAGATTATTTTATAGAAAATGCTTACAGCAAAAATACAGAACATTCTAATGATTTTAAAACAGTTGAAACAAGAAATATTTCAATTAAAGGTAATAAATTCTATCCTATTTTAGACTATAGCTATTCTAAAAAACATTTTAAAAATTCTGACCATATTGAATTTAATGTAAATGGCAGAAATTATAGTGCAAAGATAAATAATGACGGAAAAGTTACAATAAGAAGCGGCAGTAAATGGGGAAAATTGGATTTTTCAAAAGCCTTAGAATTAATTCCGGAAAGCGGAACAGAAAAAGAAGCATTTATCGGGGCTTTAAAAATGCTTCCTCCTCAGATACTATTTGAATTAAACGTCACTCTTAAACCTTTTTTAAAGAACGCACAGGAAAGACGGGAACTCTCACTGGAGTGTTTTTCGGATGTAATAAAACAGGTGCCGGAAGAAAACAGAGAGGCTTTTGTTGATGCTTTAAAAACAGCTTTGCCGCAAATGCTTGCAGGATTAGAATATACGCTTCTTGATATTTTGTTTGCACAAGAAGATGATGATACTGATAAAAACCATGATAATTTTTCAGGCTCAATGCCAGATGTTCCTGAAGGTAAAAGGAAGATAATTATTGAAACTTTAAAAACACTCCCGCGCGAAACAATTTCTGAATTAAAAGATAATATATCAGCGCTTAATAAAAAAAAGAACAGAAGTTTGCGACTGCTTACGCCTGTTACTGCCGCAGATTCAATGATTAATTTAACAATAGAAAGACTGTCTGATAAAAATGGTCTTACAAACGACAAACAGTTGAACAAAATTTTTGAAGAAGAAAAAGAAAACTTTATAAAATGGCTGGAAGAAGACAGCGACGGTCGCATAAGAAAAGATGCGGAAAGTTATATGAAAAATAATCTGAAGTCTGAAAAAGAACTTATGGAAGTCATAAAATCTGTTTGTAATTTGCTCTGGATGGAAGAATATGACGAAAATAGGGTTGACGATGAAGGAAAAAGGCTTCTTTTAAATTTCTTCCCCTGAAACTGTAAGCTATATTATTTCTGCTTTTGAATTAAATGCAATATCCCGTAAAACCGGCAAAATAAAACCTGATTCTGCGTCGTCCGATATTGCTGCAGCATAATCAATGCCTATATTCTTTATCAAAAGTGCTTGATAATATTCTGTTTTTTATGATAGAATAAAATCCATAGCTTATGGCTGAAATTTGATATTTTATATTTGGAGAACTGGCCGAGTGGCTGAAGGCGGCACCCTGCTAAGGTGTTATGTGGGTTATCCTGCATCCCGGGTTCGAATCCCGGGTTCTCCGAATTTTTGTCCGATTAGGAATAAATGTAAACCCGGTATATTTTAGCGGGTAATTGTAGTCTTTTAACAGGGAAGTATAAAAAGATGAGAAATAAAAGAAAAAAATCCTTAGTGTATATGCTGGCATTGAGCCTTATGTGCTGGGGGGGGGTATGTGGCAGCCCCGTTTCTGCAGAGTATGTTGCCCCCGATACATATACTATTATAGATGGTAACGATGGCGGCGCGAGGATGACCATAACCGGTCAAACGTTTAAATCGTATAGTTTTTCAAATATCAGACACAATTCGGCAGACCTTATTGAAGGTGGTGCTTTAAATGCTGTAAGTGAAGGATATAAAACGAACAGTCTTAGAGATTTGTTCTTTGAAAATAATTATGCATATCTTGGTGGCGCTTTATATGTGGGTTCCAAAGGAATGCCTGCACTTCTTAGCAATTCAAAATTTTTATCAAATACGGCTGATAGCGACGGTGGTGCTATATACAATACAACTTCACTTGAAATACATGACAGCATTTTTGAAAATAACCATTCAATATCAGGAAAAGGCGGTGCTATATATTTTGCACCTGATGGGCGTGATGCGGGCGGTATGTCAAAAATTATAAATACGGATTTTATAAATAATTCATCCGGAAAAGAAGGCGGCGCTTTATATATTAATGGTCCAAGCCAATGGTATTTAACAATGTTGACGGTTGATGATGAAAAAACACATTATATGTCAGGAAACATTCAAAATACTGATGGTGCAAACGGTGCGCTAAATTCGAATGCTATTTATATAGAACAAGGCAATCTTCGTATTACTACAAACAAAGATAAGTCTAAGCTTGTTATTGACGATGGTATTCAAGGAAACGCAAATGATATAACCAAATCTAAAGTTGAATATGTAACCAATTATGGCGGTACGCTTGAATTAAATAATAAAATCAAAGACCTTGTTTTTGTTCATCAATCAGGTAATTTGCTTTTAAACCGTGAAAATAAGCTTGCAGAAAGCGAAGCTATCTTTGAAAACGTTGATTTAAGCTTAACCCCCGGGTCAGGAGGTTATGATAGAACAGATTTGAGATTTGATCTTGCAAACGGCAAACTTGATACTCTTTTAATAAGAAATTTAACTGTAACCGAACCTGCCTCAGACAGCCAAAAAATGATAATCGCTCTTGATGTTGACTTGAGTCAGGGCAAAAGCGATTTCTTTAACGTTTCAGGTACTGCAACCGGCGGAATGATACTTGATGCGGAACATTTTGAATTAAACATCATTGATGGTGATGCTGAAAGTTTTCAATTGATAAATGGGGCAGGCGAAGGCTTTTTAACCGGCGGTTTTACTCAGTTTGGTGATGATTTTAAATATAAATTTACCGTGAGTGAAAACGGTTTTATCAATGTGTTAAAAGAAGATGCATACGGGCTTAATGAGGCTGTAGCCTATGATGATCCTCTTTCCCGTGTTTATGCTGCATCGCATAATATAAAATTATCAGAAGACCTTGGCGCTCTCGGAGGTGAAGCTCTTGTAGTTAATATGAACGGCTACAAGCTGGATGGTAACGGCGTGCAGGGTGTTGCGCTTGCAGCGGATCAAAAGCTTGATATTAAAAATGCGGATGAAACGGGATTTTCCACAACCGGAAACGGTTCTCTGGTAAATAATATCGGCGGTGCCGTTACAATAACGGATTCTGTTGTTGCGGATAACAAATCAGAAGGCAAGGGCGGTGCAATATATGCTCTTGGCGGAGCGGTTGTTGTAAATGCGCAGACACAGGACGTTGTTTTTAAAAACAACATGCATCTTGTAAAGCAGCCTGAAAATCCTGACGCTCCAGAAAGTTCGACAGCAGTAAGAAATACGGTTGAAGCTGCAGGAATTAAAAACGATATTTATTTAGAAAATACAGATACCGCAAAAGCTACTCTAACCGTAAACGGTTCTAAAAATACCGTTTTTGAAAGCGGTATAGCAGGAAACGGCGAAGTTGTAAAAAATGACGACGGTGTTTTAAAACTTGCAGGTAATAACTCTGAATTTAAAGGAGACGTTTATTTAAATAACGGTGAAATCCAGCTTTTATCAGGTGCTTCATACTTTAATGCACAAAATACCTTTATTAAAAATAATGCGAGGGTGAATTTAATAAATAATAATCCTAACGACGTTGTGAATTTCGGCAATCTTAATCTGGATGGCAATGCAAGACTCGGTCTTGATATAGACGGCGCAAATAAATTAAATGATAAAATTGCGGCATTAAGTGTAAATGGCGATGGGAAAATTATAATTGATAACGTTAATATCATGTCTCTTCCTGCAGGAGCCGGCAAAACGGAATTTGATATTATAACTCTTGCCGATGCACAGGATGAAAGCCCGCTTCTGGGGCTTGTTGAATTGGGTTCCGATGCTAAAAATGTCATGAGTCCTATATTTAAATATGAAGCGGACTTTGACCCCAATACAGGTATAATGACTCTTGCAAGCGGCTCTTCAAGCAACAAAAATTCTTATAACCCCTCTGTTCTTGCTACTTCTGTTGCCCTGCAAACAGCCGCACAGGCAGGAATTAAAGAGGCGGTAAATTACGCATTTGAACACACTGATGCATTCACAAAACTTTCAAGAAATGAAAGGTTTGCAAAAATAAATGCTGATAAATATGCAATTTCGGAATTTAACAGCCAGTTTCCTTTATATTATGATCAGTCTGAAGGAAACGGTTTCTGGTTCCGCCCGTATACGGTATTTGAAAGTATTGATTTAGATAACGGGCCAAAGGTGGATAATTTGAGCTATGGTACATTAATCGGTTTTGATTCTAAATTTAGAGAAAGAAAGCACGGCTGGATAAGCTTAACATCAAGCTTCTTAGGGTACCACGGTTCAAGCCTTGATTATTCGGATGTTGATATCTCATCAAACGGAGTGCTTCTCGGCGTAACGAAAAACTATTATAAAAGAAATTTCTGGACAGCGCTTACTGCATCAGGTAATGTGGGCATAGGCGAAATATCAGAAATGTACGGAGATGATGATATCGTACATTTAAGCGGTGCGGTTTCATCCAAAACAGGCTACAACGTTGAATTTGCCGATGGCAGATTTATAATTCAGCCGAATGTTTCATTAAGCTACTATATTTCAAAAATATTTGATTATACAAACGAAGCAGGTGTTAAAATTAATTCAGACCCTCTGAATTCTTTTGAATTAAAACCGGGTGTGAGAATTGTCGGAAATACCGAAAACGGCTGGCAGCCATATTTGAGTGCGGCTATGGTATGGAATTTCTTTAATGATACCGATGTTCGGGCAAACGGCATTAAGCTGCCCGATATGAGCATGGATCCTTATGTTGAATATGGGCTTGGTATTCAAAAGATTACAAATAATGATTTTACATGTTATCTTCAATCGTTAGTCAGAAACGGCGGAAGAACAGGTGTAGCGCTGACAGGCGGTTTAAGCTGGGCTGTGGGCAAGAAAAAAGGCAGAATCCACCTGTAATTCATCTGTAAAATTGTTTGAGATTTGTTTTGATAAAATACCCGCAAACTTATTGCCTGCGGGTATTTTTTATGATAATATTATCTACGCTTAAAAAAGATTGTGTTTTGGAAAAATAAATTATGAATGAAAAAGAAAAAATGCTAAACGGCATGCTTTATGATGCAAATTACGACAGAGCTTTAATAAAAGAGCGCGAAAAATGTAAAATTTTGTGTGCAAAATATAATAATTCTTCATATGAAAACGCTTCTTCAAGGCGCGAAATTTTAAAAAATATTCTAGGCAAAACAAAAGAAAATTTTATAATTGAACCTGTTTTCTGGTGTGATTACGGGTATAACATAGAGCTTGGCGAGAATTTTTATTCTAATCACAATCTTGTTATTTTAGACCCCGCAAAAGTCACCTTCGGTGATAACGTTTTTATCGGCCCGAATTGCGGTTTTTATACGGCAGGCCATCCATTAAATCCTGATGAAAGAAACAAGGGCCTTGAGTATGCAAAACCGATTAAAGTAGGAAATAATGTCTGGTTTGGCGGGAATATCACGGTTCTTCCGGGTGTTACGATAGGTAATAATTGTACAATCGGCGCAGGAAGCGTGGTTACAAAAGATATTCCGGATAATTCTCTTGCATTCGGCAATCCATGCAAAGTAACCCGCAAAATTAGCCCGTAAAGGGTAAATTCGCAATATTTAAAAACAATGCAAAAGGAGCTTAATTTATGTTTAATAATAAAATAAATCTTCTAAAAGCGCTTGCCATCCTTGTTGTGGTATCGGGGCATCTTGAATTTGCGCTTATTCCTATGTTTCCGCCGTATTCTTTTCAGGTGATACTGTTCTTTTTTATTGCAGGCATGGTTTTTAATAATAAATACGGTTTCTTTGAATTTATAAAAAGAAGGGCTAAAAGCCTTATGCTGCCCTATTTTTTATATGCAGCATTTTATCTGGGGCTGACATTTGCACTCGCGCCTGTTATCGGGAAATTCTGGGGAATGCCTGTAACGCTTGAAAATGAATTTTTAATGCCGTTTTTAACGGGGCACCAGATAGATTTAATTTCGCCCCTCTGGTTTGTTCCCCAGCTTTTTGTATCTTTAATTGTTTATAAGATATTTTCTTATATAAAATGCAGCGAAGCAGTAAAACTTACGGTATTTTTCCTGTTTGCGCTTCTTGCCGTTCAGCTTGGCGCCTTTAGGGAAAATCTTTACATTTTGCTTGCTTTAAGAACAATGTTCTCGCTTCTTTTTATCCATCTTGGATATTTGTATAAAAATAAAGTTGAAGGCAGGTTTGATATTTTTACACCGAAAATTTTCTTTTCCATCCTTGCCCTTCAATCTGTTTTATGGCTTACAAATAAAGATTTTACTGCAATGGACGGTATAGGTTTAAGCTTTATTCTTGTCTGGGGTGAGTTTGATAACTGGATTGTACCTGTTTTAACAAGTATAGCGGGCATCTGGATGAGTTTATTTATCATTGAAACTCTTTATGAAAGGATAAAAGATTGGAAATTTTTACATTTAATAGGGCAAAACACCTATCATATTATGGCAAACCATCTTCTTGTATTTAATATAATAACTTATACATTCCTTGCGCTTAAAGGCATTCCGTTTGATATCAAGAATAACGCGGATATTTACTGGTTTTATTACCCTTTAAAAACCACATATTTCTATTTTGTAATCGGAATATTTGCAACAACATACCTCGGGGTGTTTTTAAAATATTTAAAAAGAAAATTATTTCCCGAGAAGGCGTAAAAATAAACGTATAGCAGGAATTAACCCTGAATTATTTTTATATAAATATTCTAAAGAAGCTTTAGCTTCATCATATGCTGCATCAATGGTTTTGCCGGCATGGAAATTAAATAAATCCATATAATCGCAGTCAAAAACTTCGCGTAATTTTTCAATTGTTTCAGGCTTTGGAAATGTAACGCCTGTTTCAATTTCGGCGATAGCAGAATTCGACATCTCAGCTTTTTCTGCAAGCTGCATTTGAGTGTATCCCATATTATTGCGCATTGCTGCAATTCGTTTGCCTAATAATTTCTTAAGTTCAGACACTTGTTATCTCCCTATAATGAGATTACTTGTTGGGGTTGTTAAAATAAATAGTGTAACAGACTAGAAATTTAGTTTAATACCGAGTATAATAAAATTAGAAAATTAATACAGACAGTTTTGGTATGGGTGCTAATTCGTATTATTAAAAACTCCATACCTTTTTTTAAAAAGGAAACAAAACATGAATAATAAGAAATATTATCAAAAGTTATTAAAAAAATATGATTTAACAAAACTAAACACAAAAAGTAACGAGCTGTTTGAAATTGTTAATAAATACGAATTTTATAAATACAGAACGGCAATATGGTATTTAAAACCGTTCTATGAATTTGTTTATATTTTATCAATATTTATTGCAAAATCTGAATCAAAACATGCATTAAGAAAATAATTTTGCCTGGGTGCAGTATTCTGTTTGCCAGTCTATGGGAGCAAGGCCCGCATTTTCTAAAATTTCATTGCATTTTGAAAAGTGCCCGCACCCCATAAAAGCATCTATTTCTTTATCTTCAACCGTTATCCTTGTATTTTTGGCATTTCCCATATTTGAAGGGTGTGAAGACCTTAAAATATGTACATTTTTCTTTTTATATTCCTCATCTTTTGATATATTAAAAATTTCCATTGTATTTGCAGGCCCGCCCCACAGCATTACAACAAGCGGTTTCTGCCTGTCTAAAAGTTTTTGAATAATAATATTTACAGTCTGCTCCCAAAATCTTAACCGTTTTGCAAGTGTTAAATTCTTTTCAAAACTTAATACTCTGTTTAACAGTAAAACCCCCTGTTTTGCCCATGGCAAAAGGTTTCCGTTTGTATTTTTTACTCCTGTATTATTTTCAATTTCTGAAAATATATTTTTAAGCGATGCGGGCACCCCGCCGCTTTTTTTAGAAAATGCAAGCCCGTGAGCATCATCTCTGTTCGGGTAAGGATCCTGCCCTATTATTAAAACCTTAACATCGTTAAAATCTGTTACCTTAAGGGCGTGGTATATTCCGCTGTTTTCCCCTTCAAGTGGCAAAATTTCATCCTCAATTTCACCCCGCCTTTTTTGTATTTCATCCCATCTGTTTTTTAAAATCTCAAGCTCATCCTTGTCGAATGCCTCTATCCAGCCCGCCCCGATAATATTTTTCATATGTTAAAATCCCTTTTTAAAAGATATTACCATAAAAATTGTGGGAAAATTTTTAACCGTAAATTATGCCTGTCCTATTAAAAGCTCTTTTTCTCTTTTCAAAAGCGTATTATCATACTTATCAATTTTATACTCAAGCCTGTCTATAGTTGCTTGTATGGCATCTCTTTTTTCTATTAATTTTTTTCTTTCTTCAATTAAGATATTTTTCCGCTCTTCTCTTGTTGAATCCCCGAGGTTAAAAAGCTCAATATATCTTGCCAGAACCTCTATTGAGAGCCCGGCACCCCTCATACATTTTATAAATTCAACCCAGCCTAAATCCGCCTCGGAATAATCTCTTATTCCGCTTGAATTTTTTTTCACATTGGGCAGGAGCCCCATTTTCTCATAATATCGGAGCGTATCCGTGCTGATATCATATTTTTTGCTCACTTCAGAAATTTTCATTTAAAAACCCTTAATTTAATTCTTTATTCCACTTTACAACTTAAAGCCTGCTCTAAGTCAAGTAAAATCTTTAATAAAGCTGATAAACCGCAAATTTTTTAGCTCTATTCCATAACATGTTCAAGTGCTTTTTCAAGAATATCCTTAATGTGGCTGTCATCAAGCGAGTAATAAACATTTTTACCTGTTTTTGCAGCTCTTACAAGCTTTGCGGTTCTTAAAACTTTTAACTGGTGCGATACGGCAGATTTTGTCATATTTAAAAGCACCGCTAAATCGGAAACGCACATTTCACTTTCTTCAAGTGCCCACAGAAGCTGAATTCTTGTGGAATCACCCATAACCTTAAAAAAATCCGAAAGTTCATAAAGTGTCTGCATCTTTGGCATATTGGGCTTTACTTTATTTATTAAATCAATATTATAAGCTTCACAATCGGTCTTTTTATTATTCATAATTTAATTATATTTTTTAATGTTGTAAAATGCAAATCCCTTAAGTTGTCTGCTTTCTAAGGGGCGGCAGTTGATTTTTTTGTAAAAATTTCTTTACCCTCCTCTTGACAATTGAACAGTTGTTCAATTATACTATTAATATAGTTGAATGATTGTTCAATTATAAGAATAAAAAGGAGAATAAAATGTGTAATCACTGCGATAATGAACACAAGCACGCAGAACACTGCTGCGGCGCTCGTCATAATAACGGTATACAAAAATTGATGATATATAAAATAATTTTTGTTTTTACGTTAATGATTTTAACTATTGTTTTTAAACCGGAAATTATTATATCGCAGGCTTTTCAGCTGCCGCAAAGCGCTATAAAATTTTTGTTGTATTTTATTCTTTACATTGTAATTGCACATGATGTAATTAAAAATGCATTTAAAAATCTTTTATCAAAAAAATTTTTAGATGAAAATTTTCTAATGACGGCCGCCACATTCGGCGCTTTTGGAATTGGCGAATACCCTGAAGCTTTAATGGTTATGCTTTTATATCAAACGGGCGAATTGTTTACGGATTTTGCTCTTCATAATTCTAAAAAATCAATTTCGGGTCTTATGGATTTAAAGCCTGAATATGCAAACCTTGTAAAGGAAGCTGGAATTGAGAAAATCCCGCCTCAAAATGTAAAAATTAATGACATTATTATAATTAAGGCGGGCGAAAAAATACCGCTTGATGGTATTGTAGTTGAAGGCCGAAGTTCTGTTGATACCTCAAATTTAACAGGTGAAGTCCTTCCTGTATCCGTTAAGCCTGAAGATAGAGTGATAAGCGGCTGTATTAATCTTGACGGTGTTATAAAAATTAAAGTTACAAGCGAGTTTCAAAATTCTACCGTATCAAAAATTATCGAAATGATGGAAAATGCTTCTGATAAAAAAGCAAAAGCTGAAAATTTCATAACAAAATTTGCAAAGGTTTACACTCCGCTTGTAGTGGCTCTTGCTCTTATGCTTGCTGTTGTGCCGTGTATCTTGGGTGGAGAATTTGCCGTGTGGTTTAAAAGAGCGCTTACTTTTCTTGTGATTTCCTGCCCCTGCGCACTTGTGATATCCGTACCCTTAGGCTTTTTTGCCTCAATCGGAGCTGCTTCAAAGCATGGTATTTTAATCAAAGGCGGAAATTATATAGAAGCGCTTTCAAAAGCAAAAATTGCCGTATTTGACAAAACCGGTACCTTAACTTCAGGTGTGTTTAAGGTTTTGGAAATTCACCCCGAGGGAAATCTTGCCGCATCTGATTTTATAAAATTTGCCGCAATGGCAGAGCATTTTTCGACCCATCCCGTTGCGCGTTCAATTCAATCGGCTTATACGGACACGGTAAATCC
Source organism: Candidatus Gastranaerophilales bacterium (assembly GCA_910587055.1). GTDB lineage: Bacteria > Cyanobacteriota > Vampirovibrionia > Gastranaerophilales > Gastranaerophilaceae > MGBC122484. The sequence continues at coordinate 69,607 of CAJUKY010000001.1, read as the reverse complement.
TGCTGAGATTAAATGTTTGAAAGAAATCTCGGGATTGGGCGTCACGGCTGAAATTCAAGGAAAAGATATTATAATAGGCAATGCTTCTTTGATGGAAAAATTTAATATTCCGTATAATAAGGATGCTGAAGGAAAAACGGTTATTTATATGGCTTTAAATAATGAATATGCAGGCTTTCTGACCGTAGGCGATACCATAAAACAAGACACTGTAAATACATTGCGCAATTTAAAAAATAAAGCCCGTATTGAAAAAATTGTTGTTTTAACAGGTGACAGCGGGCTTTACGGGCTTGAAGACCCTGAAATAAATTCTTTAATTGATGAATCATATTGTAGTCTTCTTCCAAATCAAAAGCTTGAGCGGGTTGGGGCACTTTTGAAAGCCAAAAAGCCTGATTCAACGCTTATTTTTACAGGGGACGGCATAAATGATGCACCGGTTTTATCAAGGGCGGATGTCGGCATTGCAATGGGTAAAATGGGCTCTGATATTGCAATAGGTGCTGCGGATGCCGTTATTATGGACGATAATCCTGCAAAAATCCCCGCCGCCATTGAAATTTCCAAAAAAACAATTAATATAGTAAAACAAAATATAGTTTTCATTCTTTTTATAAAGGTGCTATTCCTTGTGCTAGGCGCGCTCGGAGCGGTTACAATGTGGGGTGCGGTGTTTGCGGATGTCGGAGTAAGTATTCTTGCAATTTTAAATTCTATGCGTATTTTGTATTTCAAAGTCTTGTAAATAAGGCTATCTGCCCTTTAAAATTTTTAAAATTCAACCCCTTCAATCTTTAAGAGCTGTTTTTTAATATCAAGCCCGAGTGCAAACCCTGCAAGACTCTTATTTGATGCTATTACTCTGTGGCATGGAACAATTATCAAAATCTTGTTTTTATTACAGGTGCTCCCTACTGCCCTGTATGCATTTTTATGTCCTATGATATCCGCAATCTCTTTATAGCTTTTTGTTTTACCGTATGAAATACCTAAAAGCCCCTGATATACTGCTTTTTGAAATTCCGTTCCTTCTATTTTTACAGGAAGATTGAATTTCTTCCTTTTGCCTGAAAAATATTCATCAAGCTGCTTTTTTGCTTCTTTTATAAGCGGAGTTTCTTTTTTATTGCATATTTTGCCGCAAGCAGGTGCAATTGTGCTTATATATCCGTCATTTTCAACTATTTTGAGTTTTCCTATCGGAAATTCATATTCAAAAGCATATTCCATAAAATTTCTCTCCTTTGGCTATATTAGCATAAAAATCTGTATATAAGCATAAAAAAACGGGCGCAAAGGTTACAAATCACGCCCGATTGAAAAGTTGTTCATCTAAAATTTATTATGCTGCTAAGCCGTCAGAGATGATGCGGTAATTGGAAGCTTTAATCCAACGTTGTACTCTTGTATTCAAGGATAACAAAGCCGTTACCTCCATTACCTCCAATACCTCCTGTTTGGTTAAGTACAGCTCCTCCTCCGCCTCCTGCTCCATATAATCCGTTATTACCATGAGGAGATGGTGTTTGATTTGATATATTGCATATGGAATCATATAGAGGAGATAGAATACTTGTACCTCCGCATCCGGGTCTAATAGGTCCAAGGGTTATATTATTCCCGTCATTTGATTTTATTGTTGATGCACATATACTGTTACCTTCTTCATCTTTTGTTTGATAAAGACATGATAAATATCCTCCCATACCTCCGTAGTTATCTTCTCCTTTTTGTCCTGTGATAATATTCATATTTCCTGTTACATATTCTTTGTATAAATCTGAATAGTTATCAGGATATAGCTTATCTTCTCCGTGGTCTCCTGATTCAGAACCGCCGTTATTACCTTTCAGACCTCCTCTTGCTTTATGAGTTACCGTTTTATTTCCTGATATTATGCCTATTGAAGTTTCTCCTCCGTTACCGTTGCTTCCTATGACAGAAGAAGTAAATAATTCAGGATCATCTTCTGCAGAGGCTGATGTTATTCCTCCCCCTCTTCCTATTCTTATCTTCATTGTTCTGTTTTTAGGATCAGGATCAAGGTTTGTTATTGTCTTTTGAACAAATTCTCCCATAGTTCCCCCTGAGGCATTAGAGCCTCCCCACTCTATGTAGATGTATCCGTTTGCTCCTTTACCGCCTAACCCCGGTGTTCCTCCATAGTTAATTACGCCCCCGCCCCCGCCGCCTCCTGCGCCGTAGTTATCAGGTGCTGCATCAATACCGTTTGATTGAACTCCGCCTCCTGTTCCTCCGTTTAACATTGTTCCCTGCATATTAAATGAAGAACCTCCTTTTCCTCCCCCTGCACCGTTTGATACCGTATTACCATGACCTCCGTTTTTATTGTTATCATTATTCATACTTAATATTATGTTCTCATTCAGATTAAGCCAGTTTACATATTTAGAACCAGCTCCTAAACTTTCTTTTTTTATTCCTCCCCCGAGTCCTCCTGATGTTAATATATATGTATCATCACTTTCATACTTTCCTCCTCTTCCTCCTGATACGGAATATGTTCTTCCGTTAACAATAATACTTGTTGAAGTACCGTCATTACCGTTAGATGAATATGAAGTCGTCTTACTTCCTCCCACTCCCACATTAAAGCTTACAGTCTGCCCCGGAGTTACATCTATTTCTCCTATCCATATCTGACCTGAGCCTCCGCCTGCACCAGAATTTGCAGCATCTTTATATGTACATTGTAAAACGTCCTTTAGGCCCCAATATATTGCTATATATCCGTTTTTGCCGTTTGCTCCCGCATTGCCTCCTGCACAGTAGTCTGCATTCTCAATAGGCGAAGCACCCCCGACAGAGCCTGAAGCATTATTTCCTCCATTGCCTCCTTTACCACCAAGATTATTCCAGCTTGATCCGTCGCCACCTCCGGCACCGCCTCCGCCACCGCCAGCACCAAAGCCATATGATACGTTGTAGTAGCCGCTGCCTCCTCCTCCGCCCGGGGCAACTAAAAAGAATTCTGAATCAGCAGAATTTCCATATCTTCCAAAAAATGTAGCGCCGCCTCCGCCGCCTCCACCACCGGTATGAGCTGCGCCACCTCCGCCTCCTCCGCCTTGCAGGGAGCCATATCCTGCATAAATAAAGGCACAGTTCCAAGCACCTTGACCCGCTCGTCCGTTCCCTCCATAACCGCCTCCTGGATTACCCGAACCATTGGCAGCAGATACTAGATATGAATCACTGCCACAGTCAGCTGGAACTTTTCCACCCCTCCCGCCAAGATTATTTCCCGCGCCATAACATACAGAATTCGGGTTTCCAGGTACAGCTTCACAACCGCCGCCTCCACCGTTATATCCCGCAGCTGCATTGGCAGTTGATGTTGCAGCAGAACTTGAATCGGTACCACCCTTTCCGCCTCCTCCACCTACGGTAACTGATATAGAAGTTGTAGAAGGAGAAATTGGAAGGTACTTATGTACCAAACCGCCAGATCCCCCACCAAAACTACCACCCCCGCCTCCGCCACCGCCACAGGCCCAAAGATGTACTAAAGTTTTACCTGCAGCAACTGTTTTGGTTGGTTCAGGCGTTATGGTCCAATCTGTAACACCTGTTGCAATGCATCTTTCATCTACGGCAGGCACATTGCCTACTGTTGAGCTTGGTATATTCCAAGTGTATACACCTGTACCGCTATTATATAGTTGCTGCCCTTTTGAATCCGTTGTACTGTTTTTAATTGTACGTTCTTCTTTACCTCCCGAAGCGCCCCCGCCGCCACCGCCTATCATAAACACTCTTAATTTAGTTACACCATCAGGAATCGTAAAAGTTTCATTGGATGTAAATACCTTATTACCATATAATGCATCTCCTCCTTTTCCTCCTCCGCCCATCATTGTTATTCTTACCTGATTAGCATCAGATGGTATATTAAAGTTAGTATCCTTTGTAAAAACAGATACCACCATATCTTTTTCATAATTACTTGCTTCACTCATTACCTTTAATTCATGATCTGCCATTCTTCTTGTCATAACAGGAGCAAGTGCTGCAAGCAATAATGATGCTACAAGGAGAGCCATAAGCATTTCAATTAATGAAAAAGCAGATTGGCTGGATTGCCACGCCTCCTTTTGCTGAAATTTTAATTTCGTGCAAAATGGGTCCTCTTGGAGGGCTCTCGTTGGTCGCTCGCAATGACAGATAGGAGAAAAGGCTGTTTTTGGTTTATTATTTTTAATTTCCATGCAAAATTTCCCTTTTGAATGATACTTTACACAAAAATTTTACATTATAATTCCATAAAATGCAATTTAAAATAAGAGTTTTTGAAAAAATCTTATTTAAAAATAGTTAAGAAAAAGATTTTTTAAATCCATGATGTAAATAAGGCAATCGGGTAATGAACGATTGGCGGATGATTGTTTATTGTTAAATATTGTTAACGGGCGGGGAAGTATTAATGGGGATAAACACGAAAATGAATGTTTCAAAAGATTTAAAAATTCATATCGGGCAGAAGATAAAGTTTTTCAGAAAAAAATTATCCCTATCGCAGGAGCAGCTTGCCGAAATGGTTAATATGGAAACAAAAAGTTTATCCAGAATTGAATCCGGCCACAATTATCCTATGTATGAAAATTTAATTTTGATATCGTCCGCGCTCGGGGTGGAGCCGTGGCAATTGTATTACAGAGAAAATTCAAAAGATATTAATATAATGAAAAAAGAAATTATGATGGCACTTGAAACCGATACCAGCAAGATTTTACCTGTTTATCAGTATCTTTTAATGCTTAAATAAATTTGTGCAGGGTTTCTTTTATTTTTTGGATTACAAAATCCTTTGCGCCTTTCTGGTTTTCAAAAACATCTTTTGAATTATTAACAGCATCGTTATATGCTTTTTCATCTTCAAGAAGGGTTTTTATACGGTTTTGAAGTTCTTCTTCGGTTTTCACAACATAAGCAGCGCCTGCGTTTGTTAAAATTGAATAAATATCTTTAAAGTTTTTAATTGAAGGCCCCGATATAACAGGTTTTAAATAAATTACGGCTTCAAGCGGGTTATGTCCGCCCGTATTATTAAAGCTACCGCCGATAAAGGCTATATCTGCAACGGAATACATTCTTGATAATTCGCCTAATGTATCTAAAATTATTATATCGTTATTTTGAAAATCATCATTTTTTGACCTGAAACCGGTTTTGCCTTCAGGGATAATATTTTTAATTATTTCAACGATAGAATTTACCCTATCAAGGTGTCTTGGTGCGATTATTAATTTTAAATTTTGAAATTCCCGCTTTAAGCGGCTGAAAACATTTAATAAAATTTCATCTTCGCCTTTATGCGTGCTTCCTGCAATAAGAATTTTTTCATCCCCGCGGTTAAAGACAATTGGTGTATCTGATTTTTTAATATCAAACTTTAAATTCTTCATAACCTCTGTTATATCAGGATTTGCTCCCATTTTTATCATTTTTTCCATATCTTCTGTGCTCTGGGTATAAATCCCCGTGTAGCAATTAAAAATATGTTTAAAAAACGGTGCAAAATGTTTATAAGTTTTGAAAGAATCATCCGAAATTCTGCCGTTTATTAAAAGCAGGGGCTTATTGTATTTTTTTGCATACCGTGCAAAGAAAGGCCATAATTCGGTTTCAGCCATAAGTATAATATCAGGGTTTATTTTTTTAAAAAAACTTTTAGTGCAAATCGGCAAATCAAAGGGAAAATATGTAATACAGTCTGCAATTTCGCCGTATTTCTTCTTTGCGATATCCTGACCTGTTTTTGTGCCTGTGGTGATAAGAATTTTTGCTTCTTTAAAGGTTTCTCTTGTTAATTTTATTAAATTTTCAAGTGCAATAACCTCGCCCACGGAAACCCCGTGGAACATAAGTATCCGCCCTTGTTTTTTTGATAGTTCAATATATTTTGCAGCTTTTTTGTAATCTCCAGCTTTGGTTAAAAATCCTTCCGTTGGTTTTTTTGAGATTGCTCTTATTAAAAAATAAACGGGCGTGAAAACTATAAGCAGGAATATGCTTAAAATTTCAAATATGAATAATATTAAATTTTGTATCATTGATTTAAACTTTCTTTATAATCTATGTAACCTTTTAGAGCTTCTGCCCAGTGCCTTATCGGAATGCTGTTTTGAAGAGAGCTGTATTTCGGGCGTTTTGCTTTTGTCATATATTCTTTGCTTTGTATGGGGGTAAGTTCCGGGTTTAATCCTGCAAGTTTAAATATTTCTTTTGCAAAATTAAATCTGGAAGTTTCTCCCTCGTTTGAAATATGATAAATTCCGAAAGGCTTCCCTATTATTCCTAAAATTCCCATTGCAAGATCGATTGTGTAAGTAGGAGAGCCGGTTTCATCTTCCACTACTTTAATTTCATCATTTTTTTGAGCAAGATTTAGCATTGTGTCAACGAAGTTTTTGCCTTGCGGTCTGTTATCAGGACCATACAACCAGCTTGTTCTTACTATATAATATTTATCTGTATTTTCCTGTACGGCTTTTTCGCCTTCAAGTTTTGAAAGTCCGTATTTATTAAGCGGATTTGGCGTATCAGCCGGTGTATAAGGGGTGTTTTTCTCACCGTCAAAAACATAATCTGTTGAAATATATACCATAATTGCATTAATTTCTTTTGATATTTTTGCGATGTTTTTTGTTCCGTTCTTATTTATTTTAATGGCTGTTTCAAATTCTTCTTCCGCTTTATCAACATTTGTATATGCTGCAAGGTGAATTATAATCTGCGGCATAATATTTTCTATAGCAGCTTTTGCCGTTTTATAATTTGTAACATCAAGTTCCTTGTGCCCTGCGGGGATTACATATAACCCGTTATCCTCAAAGACGGGGCACAAAACCTGCCCGAGCATTCCGTTTGCCCCTGTTACCAGCACTTTCATATCTTTTTCTCCGTACGATTGTTGATATTATTTATCCACTCTGTATTTTTCAAATACCATTCTATTGTAGCATTAATACCTTCATCGAATGAATATTGAGGTTCAAAACCGAGCTCGGTTTTGATTTTATCGTTTGAAATTGCATAGCGTCTGTCATGCCCGGGTCTGTCTTTTGTAAATTCAATCAAATTTTCATCTTTACCCAGTTTTTTTAGGATAATTTTTGTAATTTCAAGGTTTGTTTTTTCATTATGCCCGCCGATATTATATACTTCGCCGATTTTTCCTTTATGAAGGGCTAAATCAATTCCTCTGCAATGGTCTTCAACATAAAGCCAATCGCGTATATTGCCTCCGTCTCCGTAAAGCGGCACTTTTTTATTTTCAAGCAGTCTTGAAATAAAAAACGGGATAAGTTTTTCAGGGTATTGATACGGTCCGTAATTATTGGAACAACGTGTAATTATAACAGGCAAGCCGTATGTTTTAAAATATGCAAGCGCAAATAAATCAGCACTTGCTTTTGAAGCCGAATACGGACTGTTTGGTGAAATAGGGGTGGATTCTGTGAAATAGCCTTCTTTTATGCTGCCGTATACTTCATCTGTTGAAATTTGAATAAATTTTTGAATTCCTTTTTTAAGTGCACAGTTTAACAGGTTTAATGTACCTTGAACATTTGTCTGCAGGAAAATTTCCGGTGTTTCAATCGATCTGTCAACATGGGATTCTGCGGCAAAATTTATAACGGTATCGCAGTCTTTTAAAATATTTGATACCAGATTTTTATCGCATATATCTCCCTTTATAAAACTGTAGTTTTTATTATTTTTGATACTTTTCAGATTTTCTAAATTTCCGGCATATGTTAATTTATCAAGGTTTATAATTTTATAATCATATTTTTTAAGCATATAATGTATAAAATTACTGCCGATAAAACCTGCTCCTCCCGTGACTAAAATTTTCAAAATAAATCCTCCTTATGGAGTGCGGAAAGCTCGGGTAAGATTTTATCTTTATCGCTTAAAACCGGTTTAAAATTAAGGTTCCAATTAATATTTAATTCAGGGTCATTGTAGATTATTCCGCGCTCTGCTTCTTTATTATATTCCGCTCCCGTTATTTTATAAGATATGCAGGCTTCATCCGATAATGTCAAAAAACCATGTGCAAAACCTTTCGGGATAAACAAAGAGTGCTTATTTTCCTCGTTCAAATTAAATAGAAGATACTTTTTAAAAGTTTTTGAATTTTGTCTTAAATCAACGGCGCAATCCGTAATGCTTCCTTTTGTGCAGGTAATAAGTTTTCCCTGTGCATAAGGTGCTTTTTGAAAATGAAGTCCGCGAAGTACGTCTTTTGTTGATTTAGAACAATTCTCCTGTACAAAATCAACTTCTATATTATTTTTTAAAAAGTCACTTTTTTTAAAATTTTCAAAAAAATAACCGCGTCCGTCTTTAAAAATTTCGGGTTGAATTAAAATGAGCCCCTCAATTTCTGTTTTAATAAAATTAAACGGCATAAAATCTCTCCTTGATAAAAATTGTATAATATTAGCCTGCATGACGCAAGGGATAAAAATTGTGTTAATATTAAGTTTATGATTTCTGTTATAATTCCTGTCTATAACCTTGAAAAATATATAAAAACTTGCGTTAATATGTTTTTAAACCAGACATATTCTGATTTTGAACTCATATTTGTGAATGATGCATCAAATGATAATTCTCTTGAAATCTTAAAATCTTTTGATGACCCCCGCATTAAAATTTTCACGGTTGAAAAATTATACGCGGGCGGTGCAAGAAATTTCGGATTAAAACAAGCAAAGGGGGAATGGATAATATTTTTTGACGGTGATGATATCTGCAAAGATACTTTCTTTGAAAAAATGGTAAAAAAAGCGCAGGATACAAATTCCGATATTGTAATTTGTGCTTCAAATGAATTTATTGAAAAAAAACAAAAATTTTCAAATCATAGGGCGGCACATCTGCTTAAAAGCATTGATGAAAACCTTTCAGGCAATCTGCATAATATAAAAAACACTTCGCTTATTGAACTTGTTGAACCGTGGAATAAGATTTATAAAAAAGATTTTTTGATTTCAAATAATATAAAATTTCCTGAAATTAAATGTGCCGAAGACCTTCCGTTTTCCTGCGAAGTATTAATAAAAGCGGATAAAATAAGCTTTGTAAAAGATATTCTTGTATCAAGAAGAATAAGAAAAGCTTCTGTTTCATTTAAGGCTGATAACAATTGGAAGAATTATTTTAAAGCCTATAAAATGGCGGATGAAATTGTCTTTGAATATAAATATTTTGATGAAATAAAAGAGGCTTATTTTGACAGAAAAATTAATACTTTTGCCTATTTTTACAAAAAAGTGGGGATCTTAAACAAAATCCCCTACCTTTTAAAATTTATTTCAGAAATCAAAAATTCAAATACTGTACTTAAAGCAAACAAATACAATATTTTAAATTATTTATTTTGAAACCTCTTCTTTATTTTCTTTAACGGCAGTGTCTTTTATTTCGTTTTGAATGCTGTTTTCGGGTTTAATTTTTAAATGTTCTTTAACTCCGTAAACATCAAAAATTGTACCTTCCTGTTTTGTTTCAATCTTTTCAACAACAGGTGCGGTATTGGGTACTATTTCAGATGTTTCAGCCTCACTGTTTTCATGTTTAATTAAAATCTCATCTTTATTTTTAATATCTGATAAAGGCGCATTTGTTTCTTTTCCTGTTTTTATAACGTCACCTTTAGCATCAACGGCAGGAGTTACAACCTTTTCTTCAATTTTTTCTTTAACCTGATCGGCGGGAACCGTAATTACGGGCAAAGATACGGCTTCAGACTTAACTTCTTTTACCGGAAATTTGCGTTCTGCCGATGCTATAGAACATCCCAGAGCTAAGGCAAATACAAAGCTTGCAATTTTTACAGAATTCTTTTTCATAAAATAAAATCCCCCATCAATTTATAGTCTATAAGTTAACCTTACTATAAATTTTTGCAAAAATCTTAATTTTTTCTAAAATAGCACATGAGAGCTATTAAATTGTTACAAACTTAATAATGGGATAAAAAAATGATAAAAAACTGAAAATGCTTATGTGTCAATGATTTTGCCTTATTTTTTAAGACTTTAACTTGAGTAATTTTACTTTATTGAAAAACTTAATTTTATCCCTACAATAAAAATATAAATTAAATTTAAAAAACGGCGCTGAATTTTTAAACACTACTTTTAAAATTAAAGAGGAGATAACATTCTTATGTCTTTTAACATACCAAATGTTTTCACCGCAGGCACAAAGGCCAAAGCGGATGAAGTAAATGAAAATTTTTCAGCTGTTCAGGAAGAATTGAACAAGCAAAATGAAGGTATAAACGCCTTAAAAGAGGATATGAAATATGTTAAAGAAGATATGTTTAACGATTTTATATCTGAAGCTGAAACGATAAATAAAACTTCAACATCGAAATTTTGCATAAACTGTGCAAACCTCGCATCGGACGGCAAAACACCGGATATATTGAGTTTTGATGAAAGTATATTAAGTTTTAAAATCGGAGGTGCTTATCCTGTATTAACGGGTACAAACGCATTCGGCGATTCTGAAACATTTGAATACATAGATAATGTTGATACTACAGGATACGCCGATGGAAGTTATAATATATTTTTAAGTCTTGAAGGGAATGTTGAACTTTTTAATACAAAAATAATCAAATCAACTTTTAAACCTTCAAGCGTGGTAATTGATGATATATGGCTTATGACCCTTGAACCATGGTGCTGTTATAAATTTAACGGTGTTTCATGGATTGAATTTGAAGGAATTCCGCTGGGTTCTGTTACAATTTCAAACAGCAGCATAACCGGGGTTTCGAATTATACATTTAACAGCCAGTATCTTGATGCGGATTGTAACTTTATAACCGATGCAGGCAGAAGTAATCTTTCAAAACGTGCCGAATCTGTCTGGTTTAAACTTCTTCCGAAAGCAACATATACTTTTCAGCACAATTTAAATATAAATCCCTTAAGATACAGGGCGCGTTTTGTTTCAAAAGTACTCAGTAATGCCTCAAACTTTCAAACCGGTGATATTATAGAAACAATTTATTCAAACTATTCAGGTACGGAAGCTTCGACAGAATTGGGGTATATACTAAAGTTTACGGAAAATTCCGTAACCATAAGTGCCGGAAATGCTGCCATTCATTGCGCTAATAATATCGGAGGAGAAGGCTACGGTTTTTTGCAAAAAAGCAATCTTGACCACAAAATTATTGTAACTGAGGATATATAAATTTTAAAATCTCTATAATTTTTAAACTGTCTTTAATATGAATTAAACTAAGGAGTAAAAATGATTAAAAATAAAATAATAAAAAAGGCGAAAAGTCTTTTGGCGCCTTTTGCTCTTCCTGCCGTTATTTATGCGGAAAACCTTGTAGGAAAAGGCTTTGGTGAAACAAAAAAACAAATTGCCATAGATTTTATCTTGCAAAGGCTGCCGTTATTTTTGCTGCCCTTTAAAGGTGTTATTAAAAACATATTTTCAGAATTGTTTGATTTTTTAATTGAAACTGCCGTAATAAAGCTTCACACAATTCAAGAAGACCTTTTGGAAGGAGAAAAGCTATGAAAAGAATTATTATTCACTGGACGGCGGGAACTTATTCTCCAAACAGCGTAGAGCTTGAGCATTATCATTATTTAATAGGATATGAAAAACTGCCCACAGAGCGCGGTATAATCCATACGGGAAAATATAAACCCGAACAGAACCTTTGCTGTACGGACGGTTCCCCTTATGCCGCGCACACAGGCGGAGGAAATACGGGTTCTATCGGGGTTGCAATATGCGGAATGCTCGGATACCGCGATATCAAACATATCGGAAACTATCCAATTAAACCTGTGCAAATGGAAAAATGCTATGAACTTTGTGCAAAATTATGCCGCGAGTATGACATACCTATTGAAAAAAGCACGGTGCTTACTCATTATGAGTTCGGGAAGAAAAATCCAATGACAACAAGCAGGGGCAAGGTTGATATAATGTATCTTTCCTCAAATCCTTCCCTGCCTTCAAACAAAATAGGCGATTTTATAAGAAACAAAATCTTCTGGTATTTTGATAAGCAGGAAAAAGAGCTTCAAAAACAAAAAGAAGAAGGGCAAAAAAAGCTTGAAAAAGAACAGAAGAAAAAAGAAAGAGAACTTAAAAAGCAAAAAGCATAAATCCTTCTCCATACCTTATATTCTTTTCCCCGTTAAATATGTCAGAATTCCAAAAGTTTAACTATGCGTTTAATGGAATTCAAACGTTCTTGATTATCGGGCGGCATTTTAGATTTATCTGTTTTGTCGCCCTTTTTCTTTAAAATGCTTTTAAGGTGTGTGAACGCATCAAATGTATATTTGCCATGGTAGCTGCCGATTCCTGATAACCCTACTCCGCCGAATGGCATTGCATTGTTTGCCGTATGCATTAAAGTTTCATTAACGCACCCGCCGCCAAAAGATAATTTTGTTAAAAATTCGCTGATAACAAGACTGTCATTTGAAAAAAGATACGCTGCAAGCGGCTTTTCAAAGTTTTTTAATTTTTTAATTATATCAAAAGTATTTTCATAACTTAAAATCGGCAGAATCGGTCCGAATATTTCATTTTGCATTGCAAAAGAATCAAAAGATTTTATATCTAAAAGTGTCGGCGCTATATACAGTCCGCATTCATCAAATTCTCCGCCGCAGATTAAATTTTCATATTCAACTTCTATTATTTCTTTTAATTTTGCAAATTGTTTTTCATTTATTATCCTGCCGAAATTTTCATTTTCCTGCGGAAGCGGGCCTAAATATTCTTTTATTGCGGTTTTCAATTCTTCAATTAAATACTCTTTGATATCTTCCTGCACAAGAATATAATCAGGCGCAATGCAGGTCTGTCCTGCGTTTAAAAGCTTTCCCCATATGATGCTCCTTGCGGCATTTGAAATATTGCAGGTTTTATCAACAATAACAGGACTTTTACCGCCAAGCTCAAGCGTAACCGGGATTAAATTTTTGCTTGCAGCCTCCATCACCTTTTTGCCTGTCTGTGTACTTCCCGTAAAGAATATATGGTCGAATTTTTTATTTAAAAGTTCAAAATAAAGCATATTTTTAGGATTTAAAACATAAACGTATTCCCTTGCAAATATACTGTTTATCATCTCCATCAAAATTTTTGTTGTATGGATGGTATCTGAAGATGGTTTTAAAATAACGGTATTTCCTGCGGCAATTGCCCCGATTAAAGGCAGCATTGATAATTGAAAAGGATAATTAAAAGGAGAAATTATTAAAACATTTCCTAATGGCTCTTTTATAATAAAGCTTTCTATCCCTCCTGATATACCGTTTAAATATAAAGGTGTTCTTACATCTTTTTTCTGTGCCCACTGCTTAACATTTTTTATGGCAAGATTTAAATCTTCTAAAACGGGCATAATTTCTGTCGTATAAGCTTCAAATTCGTTTTTTCTTAAATCTTTATAAAGCGCTTTTATGATTTTTTCTTTGTAATTTACAACCGTAGATTTTAATATTTTTAATTTTTCTATACGAAAATCAACATCAAGAGTTGCACCCTCTTGAAAGTATTTTTTCTGTTCATCTAAAATTTCATCTAATCTTATAACCATACAAAAATTTTTACATCAGGTATAAATTTTTTGTATTCTCTTTCAAGGTTAATCCTTTAAAAAGCTATAAGTTCATTAAATAATTTAATTGAAAAACTGTCTGTCATTCCTGAAATAAAATCAATAATTGCCATTTTATAATTATTTATTTCATTGATATCATAAATTATTTTATTAATAAATTTTTTATTCTCGCGGTATTGTATATCTGAAACATCTGAATATTTTAAAAGCCAGTCTTTAAAATGTTCACACAGAAGCGGATAAAATTTTTCATCGCTTTGAAGTTTATAAATGGTATTTGCCCTGTCATAATATCCTAAAAGCCTGTTAAATATTGTATTGATGATAAGTCCTGCGTAATCTTCAAAAGTTTTCAGCCTAGGATGGGAATAAATATTCCTATAGTTAAAGTTTTTTATTGTTTTCATTATTTCAAAGTATTCTTTTGAAAATCTTAAACCGTTTTCAGGGTTTGAATTTTTACACAAATCAATAATAAAAAGGTGCACAAGACTTGTTGTATTAATATCTTTTAATTTTTTATGCCCGAAAAGGTCTTTTACAATTTCTTCAAGCTCAAGTTTCTGTTCTTCTTCAAGAATTCTTTTAGAAAGTGCATCTTCAATATCACGGCCAAGGTATGCTATTTTATCTGAAATTTTAACAACACACCCTTCATATGTATAGCTTTGAAATTGATTAGCCGATTGAATTGTTTCCAGATCAATGAATTCATCTCTGGGGTGAAGCGCTTCTTCATCCACTTCCCCGCAATGGCATATGATACCGTCACGCACGGCATAAGAAAGGTTTAAATTCCTTTCATAGCCTTCATAATCAGGCATGGTTTCAATTTTATCAATAAATCTTAAACTGTTTTTTTCATGCCAGAAACTTTTTAAAAGTCCGTTGTCTCTTGCGATTTTGCTTATAATTTTTTCTCCCGTATGTCCGAAAGGAGAATGCCCCAAATCATGTCCCACGGCAATTGCGCGTGTAAGCCACGGATTTAGACCCAAAAATTCCGCAATGGTTTCAGCAACCGACGATACATGGTTTACATGTTCAATTCTTGTACAGATATGGTCATTGTTTGTGTTAAAAAATACCTGTGTTTTATGTTTTAATCTTCTGTAGGCATTTGAATATAATATTCTGTGGTAATCCCTCTCGTACGGATGTCTTATATCTTCATCTTTTCTGTATAAATCTTCAAGACGCGAGGTTGCATTTTTGTATTTTATATGCCCTTTAAACATACCGTAATCTTTAAATGTTTTTTCAAAATCTTTTGTTTGAGCCATTTATTGCTGATTTTCCTTATACCACTCAACATTTCTTGTTGCATACATAACGGCAATAATTGTGAAGAATAAACCGAAGCTTCCGGCTAAAAGTGAAAATTCTTCCAGATTTATTGTTATGTATAAGTATAAATAAATAACTCCTAAAATGCCCCCTATAGCAAGAGGAAATTTTTTGTCTTCTTTATTTGTAAGAACAAAATAAGTGTAAGATGCAATAAGGCTTATTGTCATAAGCGCTGCAATTAAATAAGCAAAACCAAAATCAATAAATTCCGATATTGATAAAAGCAATAAATAAAATATAAGCATTGAAATTCCTATTAAAGAATACTGGAAGGGGTGAATGCGTTTTTTATTTTTATTTATAATTTCATATACAAAAAATGCAAGGAAAGTTAATGCTATAAATAAAAATCCGTATTTTACGCATCTTTCCGCCATTCTGTAGACATCAACCGTATTTATAAAATTTATTGTGTAGCTCAAATTTCCGTATTTATCTTCAACGGCTGTTGCGGCCTCGGGTACTGACCAGTATGTGTAATACCCGTCTTGAATTTGTTTGTGTTCAACGGGTGAAAAATCCCCCGTATATTCAGGCACCCAGTGATTTGTGGTTAAATATGTTTCGGATGTGCCGATTGCATCAAATGTCAGGCTTTGTGTTCCGCGTATAGTATATTCAACTTCATAAGGGATGATTTTTTCGCCGTTCAGTACCACATTGCATTTATAAGAATTACAGTTGTTTACAATTTTGTTGTTAAATTTAACCACGGGTTTTGAAATAAAACCTCTCGGGTCTGATACTATAAATTTAAATTCAGCCGCTCCTTTTAAATCAAGAGCCGGATTAAATTCGCCTTTTTGATTTATTTTGACCGTATAAACCGGAACATCATAAATTCCCTTCTTTTTTAATTCAATTTTTGCTTCGGCTTTTGTAGTGACTGTTTTTAAATTATAGACATATGATGCAGTTTCTTTTTTGTCTGTTTTAATTTTATACTCAAGTTTTCCCGCCCCTATAACCTGTGCTTTGCCCCAGGTTTTTTCAACGTTTCTTACAGCTTCATTTTTAAATTTCATTCTGTCGCTTATAATACCGTTAATGCAGGCCAGACCTATTGAAAGAGCTATTAAAAAACCTATTATTGTATAAATTTTTGCCATAGTATTTTTTGGTGCAGCTATTTTTTCGTTCATAAAAACTCCGTTTTGTTTTGCTGTACCATTTTAGCATAAAAATGCGGTATCAGCTTATTTTGATACCGCATAACAAACTTAATTTTTTAATGTTAATTAAAAATGTCTTTTTATAAGACCGTCAAAGCCTCTGCCATGGCGGGCTTCATCTTTTGCCATTTCATGAACCGTGTCATGAACTGCATCATAGCCTAATTCTTTAGCCAGTTTTGCAAGCTGTAATTTGCCGTCGCAAGCGCCGTATTCAGCATCAGCTCTTAATTTTAAGTTTTCTAAAGTTGAAGGAGTTACAACTTCACCTAATAATTCCGCAAATTTTGCAGCGTGTTCTGCTTCTTCAAAAGCATATCTTTTGTATGCTTCGGCAACTTCAGGATATCCTTCTCTGTCAGCCTGTCTGCTCATTGCAAGATACATACCTACTTCTGTGCATTCGCCCATAAAGTTAGCTTTCAAACCTTCAACAACTCTGGGGTCTAAATCTTTTGCAACACCGATTCTGTGTTCATCAGCGTATTGTTTATTTGCGGTATCCATTTTATTAAAAGTTGTAGCTCCGCACATAGGGCATTTATCAGGCTGTTTATCGCCTTCATAAGTATATCCGCATACTGTACAAACAAATTTTGCCATAATTTTCCTCTTTTCTTTCTTCTCTATTCTATTGCTTTTCAAACATTTCTTTGCTTACTGCGCAAACAGGGCATACATAATCATCGGGCAGTTCTTCAAAAGGTATATTGTCATGTTCTGCCGGATCATAAACATACATGCATGCTGTGCAAACGTATTTATCCATTATTTTCTCCTTTCATTTTACAAATATTACATTCTCCGTGGAATACTATTTCGTGGGTGTCAATTTTAAATCCTGATAATTTTTCAGCCCTTTCTACAATATCGGGTGAAATTTCGGCAGGCAGGTCAAAAATCTTTCTGCACTTTTTACAAAAAAAGTGATAGTGAACATGTGTATTGTGGTCATAGTGCACAGAGCCATCCAGCCCGTCTATTCTTTTAATGGTGCCGTTTTCGGATAACTTGTTTAGATTTCTGTATACGGTTGCAAGCCCTATTTTTCTGCCGGTTTCATCTTCCTGCAGTTTTTTATGAATATATTCGGCACTCGGGTGCACTACGTTATTTTCCAAAGTTTCAAGTATTTTTCTTCTCTGTCTTGAAAAATTCATTTAAACCTTCTTTTTAGAACCAGCTTTTTAAAAAGTGATAATAATTATTATTTTATAGTCATGTTCCTTTATTGTCAATAATTTTATTTACATTTTGTAAATATAAAATAAAACATTATAATTAAACCATGCCTGTTGATATTTCTTATGATTATATTGCCTTATACAAAACAATAGATGAAGTCTTGCCTTATAAACAGTATACAAGCGGGGCAAAGACGGAAAACAATGCACTTTATTCCAATAAAAAAGTAAATACAAACCCCGTTTTAAGGCTTGAATATGATATCTTGAATAAAGACGGCTACGGGCTTAAAAAGGGTTTTTATGAGATCCGTCCCGATATGGATTATACATATTTAATGTTTATTCAGGCGGGAAAAATCAAAGCCAAAATCCCTGTTATTAAAAATGAAAGAATATCTGATTACGGTAATGATTACGAATGGCCTGATAAGAAAAAAAGAGATAAAAATTCTCTAAATTCAAACCCGTCAAGGCTGACTGAAGAAAACACGGTTGTTTCTCCCGATAAAATCACCCCGAAATTTACTGATAAAGAAAAAAGAAAACGCGCGCGGAAATATAAAAAAGGAATTGACCCTGTTGAATACATTCATTCAAAAGTGTGGATGGAATATGACCCTGAAATTCAAGGATATATAGTCATCTGGGAAAAATACAATACAAAAGTAACAGGTATTTTAAAACTTAAATGAATACATTAAAAAGATGATTTTGTTTATATTAAGTTATGTTACTTTCAATATGTCACATAGTGAGAGATATAAGTTTAAAGAGGATATACAAAATGGAAAAGATTTCCCCGCTAAGGGCAAGCCTAAAAGCCTTTGAACAATTTAAAGCTCAAAGAGCGCAAAAAAGACAGGAAAACACTAACACAAATGCAACAAACCCGTTTGGTCTGACATTCAAAGGTTCAATGATACAGATGGATGTTTTTGAATCAAGTTCAAAAACTCAAAAACAGGAAGAAAGAAAAGGATTTGGCGAACAATTCCAAAAAGCCGGAAAACTTGCTGCAAGTGCGTGGGTTTCAACCATCAACAGATTTAATTCAATGAAGCAATCAATGATTTCTTTCGGCAACAGAATGAAAGAATCTGCAATAAACACCTGGGATAAATTAAATAAAACAGAAATTACATTTACGGGTTTATTTAAAGATTCAGTTTCAAGCCTTCAAAAACGTCCCGTAATAGAGCTTGAATCCATGCTGAACGAAGAATTGCAAACCATTTAGTTATTTTTGAAGGAGCTGTTATGTCATTAAAAAAAGTTAGTAATATTATTGAGGCACTCGGAAGACACGAAGATGATGATTCAATCAGAGTTTTGCGTGACCTCGGCACAAATCATGAATCTGACGAAATAAGAGAACTCACCGCACGTGCTTTAATTAAAAGAAATTCAAGAGAAGCACTTGAAGTAGTTATTAGAAATAAAGGAAAGGGCATAAATGACCTTTCTGCGCGCGTTGCAATGACTGCTATTAATGAATTGCTTGCGCTTAAAGAAAAAGAATGCGCCATTCAGATTTTAGAAGAAACATTAAATATGGACTGCGAACAGGAAGTGCAGGACACTGCCCGTTCAGTTAAAGCCCTTATGTCTTTCAGTGCATAAAAATTTGCATAAAGCATAAAGAATTTATTTTATATAATAAATGCCCCTCTGATAATGTAGGGGCATTTTGTGTTAAGTTTTGATATTATGGCTGCTTTTCTGCTATTATAGTTTTGTGGAATTTTATTTGGAGTTTATTTTATGAAAAAAATATTTTTGTCTTTAATAATGTCTGCACTTCTTTTCGTGCCTGCATTTGCGGATGATACAAATGCTGTGCAAAAAAGCAATATAGAAATTAAAAACCCTAATTTTGAAAATGCAAAAGTGCAGATAGCGGAAGAATTAAACCTTTCAAAAAAACAGCAAAAAAAGGCCGATAAAATTTATACAAAAGCAAGGGCAAAAATTGTTGTTTTAAATAATCAAATCAGTGATAAACAAAAAGAAGCCCGCATGATAAAGCTTTCAAGAATTGATACTAAAACCCAGCTTGAAAGACTTATAAAAATCAACGGAGAAATCGATATCCTTTATCAAACAAGGGATAAAATCCATAATGGTGCTATGAAAAAATTTGATAATATTTTAAATAAAAACCAGAAAAAAATCTGGAATGATATGAAACTCCATGGCTCCCGCTTCTTCCCCGAGATTGAAAGTATGGTGTAATTTCCCTGCTTGCAGCCGGCAGGTCTAATTAAGGTTTAAGGTCTAAAATGTATAAATAAAAAAGACGCACTTCGAATGGTTTTTTTTATTTATACATTTTAGACCGCACATCTTAAGGCTAAAACCGTATTTTAAAACTATAGTCCTGAATCCTGAACCGTATCTTAAAACTGAACTATATCTTAAAACTAAAACATATTTCAAGATTATAAACTTGAACTGCAAACTTTGTTGTTAAGAAATATTAAGCCATGACTTTTTTAAGCGCAAGTTTATATCTTTACAGGTCTTATTCAAAAGTAAAGATGGTTAAGGAAAATGTATGATGATACAAAACGTCAGCTTCGGGCATTTGCATATAAACGATGATGCTAAAGTAAATCTGCGTAGGCTTGCACAGAGCCCCGAAGATATAGAAGCATTGAGTGAAGCTTGCGAAACGATTAACAAGGCTTCCGGCGACAGAGATGTTTATTTAAATGCATATAGGGCTATACAGTATTATTATACGGTAAGTATTGATGACGCCAAGGGCAAGAGCTTTCAGCAGGTAGCCTGCAATGAGCGCCTGAATAATTCAGATAGTTTTTATGAGCTCGCGGAGGCATTCGTTTCCGAAAACGGAATTGACTCAGAAAGTTCTGCACGCAGAAGCACCAAAAGCATAGATGATATTTTTGATATTTATGCTTAAATAATAATTTTGAATTTATTCTTGGCATAGACTCCCTTAAAAATATTTTCAGGGGAGTTTTAATAAAATCTGCGTTTAAATTGATGATAATCCTTGCAGGTATTTATTTATATTTTATGTTACATTTGGTGTAATATAAGAGGAAATTTAAACACAGGAAAATATTATGGGAAATAAGAAATACCAGATTTTTGTAAGTTCGACCTACGAAGATTTAAAAGAAGAAAGAAAAACAATAATTGAAACTATTTCAAAACTGCAGCATTTGCCCGTCGGCATGGAACTTTTTGTGGCATCAAATGATGAACAATTTGAATACATAAAAAGAACAATTGATAATTGCGACTATTATGTTTTAATACTGGGCGGAAGATATGGTTCAATAAGTGAAATAACCGGCATCAGCTATACTGAAATGGAATTTGATTATGCTGTTTCAAAAGGAATGCCTGTGCTTGTTTTCCCGTATAAAGATATTGAAAAATTGCCTGAACACAAAAAAGATAAAGATTTAACCAAAATAAAAGCATTTATTAAGAAAGCCACAGATAAACGTCTTGCCAAATTCTGGGATGAGGATAAAAATTTGGTATCCGATGTTATTATCGCGCTTGCGGAACAATTTAATTCTAACCCGCAGCGAGGCTGGATAAGGCCGGATGAAGCAGATAACAGTGAATTGTTAAAGGAGTTGAATGAAGTCAGAAAAGAAAAAGAAGCTTTAATAAAACAGGTAAAAAAGCTGGAAAATTCTCAAAATAATTTTTATAAATTTGAAGACATAGCAAAAATGGATGAAGAATTTACCATACACTATACATATGGAGATTTATACCTTGGTAATAAACATAATGCTGAAATCAAAATGACATGGGATGAAATATTTGCTTCCATTGGTCCTTTATGTATGGAAGGTTGTAATCTGTACGGGTTTAAACACAGTCTGGCTAAACATATTAAAAACAAATTAATAAATGCCAGAGATGTTGAAATAAATGAAGATGATATTGATACAATTAAAATACAACTAATGGCATTGCAATTGGTGGAAATAATTGATAAGACACACCTTATAAAATTAACCCCCAAAGGTATGGATTATTTAACAAAAATCAAAACGGTTAAGACAAAGAAAAAAGCAGAAACTCTGTCATAATTCAGATTTTCTGCTTTTAAAACCTATCCGCGAGAGGATTCGAACCTCCGACATTCACCTTAGGAGGGTGACGTTCTATCCTGCTGAACTACGCGGACATGTTGATTTTATTAAATTTTAAATTAAGTTTTTGCAGGATAGAACGTCACAATGTGACATTATCTGTTGACAGGTAAACCCATCAAGTCCTGCTGAACTACGCGGACATGTTGATTTTATTAAATTTTAAATTAAGTTTTTGCAGGATAGAGCGTCACAATGTGACATTATCTGTTGACAGGTAAACCCGTCAAGTCCTGCTGAACTACGCGGACATAATTCTACCCGAATTATACCAGCTGCAAACCTTTAAATCAATCTGATAATGTAAAAATGATTAATTTAAAAAATGCAAAAAATCGGTTTTAATATAGAAATTATGAATATATTAAATCTTAACCCCTGCAAAATTGAAGGCATCACTCCGCACGGAGAGGAAAAAATATTTACCGTAAACGATTTTCTGGGCAAAACCGCAGTAATTTATTTTTACCCAAATGACGGCACCCCGGGGTGCACAATTCAAGCCGGAGATTTCAGAGATAATATGAAATATTTTGAACCCCTTGCAATTGTTGCAGGTGTAAACAGGGATTCAATTTCCAGCCATAAAAAATTTATGGAAAATGAAGATTTAAACTTTATCCTTCTTTCTGACCCTGATAAAAAACTTATAGATTTTTTCGGAGTCTGGGGTGAAAAACCGGCCTATGGCATAGGTTTTATGGGAATAATCCGCTCTACATTTATAATAAATCCTGATGGAGAAATTATAAAATCCTGGTTTAATGTAAATGTTGAAGGCCATGTGCAGGAAGTGTTAGAGGCGCTTGAAACCTGCGCCGGATGATTAATCAAGCGGTTTCATTTCGATTATATCGCCCGTTGCAACATTCATTTTAAAATAATATTTTCCGCCCATATAAAGAATATTGCCTTCCACGGTCTTATCTTTTTTATTGTATTGAATATCGCTGAATGAAGCATCCAGCTTAATTTGTTTTAAAATATTGTTTAATTCTTTTGTGCCTCTCGATATCTCGGTTTTGGTGATTTTATCGCTGAATAAATCCCTATCGTCAAGGCTTGTTGAAACAGAACCGTTTTTCGGATTTATGTATAATTTTACGGTATTTCCGTTGTATAAAACGTCGCAATCATAAACTATAGTGCCGTTTTTTGGAATTTGTTTAAATGATGATATTTCTGCTCCTGCAAGCCTTTGTTTAAGCAGGAGATTCATCTCATCTTTTAATTTATTTGTATCATAAAGCACAGCCCCGCTGCCGCCTGCCGTATTTGCTTCCAGCGGGAGCGCAGTATCAGGATTTGCGGCAAAACATTGCAATGTAAAAATTGTAAATACAAAAATTGTTAAAATATATTTCATTTTCTTAATGTTTCTTTTCTTTTGAATTATATTGGAACATTCCGTTGAACATTTTTATTCCCCACAGGGAAACTATGCAAAATATTGCAACCATTACCCATTCAATAGCATTTTGTATTTCCATTATTTCTCCCTCTTTATTATTTCGCTGATTCTTAAATCAGCATTTACAAGGTTTTTAATTATATTTACTATAAAAAAGAATCCAACAGCTATAATAACACAGGTTTTTGCCGAAAAAGGCACATATAGTAAACCTACGGTTCCCGTAACTGTTGCTATTAATAGTGTTACAAGATGTCCGCGTTTTGCAAGCAGGTTTTGAAATTCTCTTTCTTCCGGTGATTTTTCTTCCATAAAATTTATTATACCATTATTCTTCAACAACGGTAAGGTTTTTTAGGATGATTTGCTTTTTAGCAGAATCGTAATCAATTTCAACCATTGTATTTTTAAGATTTTCCATATCAGCGCCCATAAGTTCTAAAAGAGTAGATGGAATAATAATACCGAAACTGGTTCCGAATTTTACAAGTTTTTTCTTCATTTAACTATTATAACAATACTTAAATATAATTATAATGTTGTAAATAAATATATTTTATATTATTATAATACTTAAATAAAAATTAAGTGAGGAAGTATGACAAAACAAAATAATGGCAAAACCCCTGATATTATAGAGTACAAAGAAAAATTTCTTGACATAGAACAGCACATTATAAAAATTGAATCAATAAATAATCTGCTTATCGCATATGCCGATGAATATTCCCCTGAAGCCTCCATAATAGCCTCCCTTATTTCAAAACAGCTTGAAAAAATCTATAAAATTCTGTCAAAATAAAAAAGCCCCGCTTTTTAGCAAGGGCTCTTAATATCTTTAAACAGGTTTAAAAATACTCTCTGAATATCTTCATAGAGCAGTAATCTCCGCACATTGTGCAGGGTTTTTCTTCTTCAAAATTTATCCCTTCAAATTTGGAAGGGTCGAGCGCTAATTCCTTCTGTCCTTTCCAATCAAGGTCTTTTCTTGCAATTGACATTTTCCTGTCGCGCTCGATTGCTTTTTTATTCCCCCTTGCAACATCTGCCGCATGAGCCGCTATTTTTGATGCCATAATTCCTTCGCGAACTTCATTAACATCAGGCAGACCAAGGTGTTCAGCCGGTGTTACATAACATAAAAAATCAGCGCCGTTTAATGCGGCAAGTGTTCCGCCGATGGCGGATGTGATATGGTCATATCCGGGTGCAATGTCCGTAACAAGAGGCCCGAGTACATATAAAGGCGCATTATCCGTTAATTGTTTAATTGTCTGAATCATAGACGGTATAAGGTTTAAAGGTACATGCCCGGGGCCTTCAACCATAGCTTGCACCCCTTTTGCTTTTGCTCTTTTTACAAGCTCGCCAAGTACAATGGTTTCAGCTACCTGTGCTCTGTCTCCCGCATCCGCTCCGCATCCGGGGCGCAGCCCGTCGCCTAAAGAAAGAACAACATCGTATTTTTTAACGATTTCTAAAAGTTCATCATAATATTCATACAAAGGGTTTTCACATCCTGTTGCCTTAATCCAGCAGGCAAGCATAGCGCCGCCCCTCGATACTATCCCTGTCACTCTTTTTTGTTTTTCAAGCTGATTAATTACAAATTTTGTAACCCCGCAGTGCACAGTTATAAAATCAACTCCGTCCCTGCATTGTTTTTCAATGTCGGAAAAAAGTTTTTCCTTGCTTAATTTTGCAATATTTTTATATTCATCAAGCGCCTCTTTGCCTGCCTGATACATAGGCACTGTGCCTATCGGGAGTTTTGTGGATGCGATTATTTCTTTGCGGACTTCATCAATCCCCTTACCTGTTGATAAATCCATTAAAACGTCAGCGCCTGTTTCTTCAATGATTTTTACTTTTTTAAGCTCATTTTCCAGTCCTGATTTTTCGTTTGAAGTGCCGATATTGGCGTTAATTTTAACGCTCAGTCCTTCACCAACCCCTACGGGAATTGAATCTTTTCTTTGATTATTCTTTAAAATAACAATCGTTCCTTTTTTAACCCCTTCCATTACAAATTCAGGGCTCACACCTTCATATTCTGCCACTTTGCGCATTTCATCGGTTATAATTCCTTCATTTGCACTTATTATCTGGGTTTTAACATCGGTTATCATCTTATTATCCTTTCAAATTTTGAATTTTTTTAATTTCATCTTTATTTAGTGTATGAATTTTTCCTAAAAATTTTGCGGCAAAATAAGTTTTTGCATATGCTTGAATGCTTTCTAAACGGTAAAATACCTCTTTTAAGGTCGCACCGCCTGCAACAAGCCCGTGGTTTTCCATTAAAACCGCATTATTCCCGTTTTTAAAATATTCCGAAACCTCATTTGCAAGCTCCATTGAACTTGGAAGAGCATATTTTGCGGAGGGCACCGCGCCGAAATTAAATATAAATTCAGGCAGAATGGGCTCGTCCATCTTTTTATGACATACGGCAAATGATGTGACATAAGGGCAGTGTATGTGAATTATGGCTTTAATATCAGGCCTTTTTTTATAAATTTCAAGGTGCATTAATTTTTCGCTTGAAGGTTTTACACCGTTTAAAACATTTCCGTTTAAATCAAGCTCTGAAACATCCTCATTCCACATATCCCCGAGGCATACACCCGAGCGCGACAGGAAAACGGTATCACCTTCAATTCTTGAAATATTTCCGCTTGTTGCGGGCGCCATTTTTGCCTTATAAGAACGCCCCGCCCAGTAAATGACATCCTTTAAAATATCCTCTTTATTCAATTTTTCCTCTAATTCTTTCTAAAATTTTATTATGAAATAATCTTATCATAAAATTTATTGTATTGAATTGTTACAAAAACGGTGCACAATTTTATGTGCACCGTTAAGATTTTTTTATTTAAACTATTTTATATTTTTGTTGCGTTCTACTGCAGGTGTAATTGTACGCTGCTCATGCGCAGGTGCAATCGTGCGTGCAAATGTATCATGCTTTATTGGATTTAAGGGCGCCGTTTCTTGTCTGTGTATTGTCTCTCTTGTAATATTATGTATATTTTGCAATATATCCGGTGAAGGTTGCCGTGTATTGTGCTCTATTCTGTTATGCTGAATGTTATTCCTCAGGTTTTGCATATCTTCAGCAGATAGGTTATTGAAAGTATGCCCTGCAATTTGTTCGGTATTATGTAAACCGGCTGTTATTTCATCAAGCTTATTTTGTGTTGTTGTTTTTGTAGCTTCAGCTGTTCTTATATCGTTTTCAATGGTATTTACCTCTGTTTCAAGTGATGTTATGGTATTATTCAATCTAAATACCTCATTTTGCAGGTTATTAACATTTTGGGTTGCATTTTTTACAATATTTTGCTGCGAGATGTACTGGTTGTTTAATGTATTCAATGTGTTGTTTAAACCTGTCAGACTATTATTTAATTCTGCAATTTCGTTTGAAATAGAAGGATTATATGCTACCTGTTTAAGTTTATTTTCAAGATATGTATTGTAATCGCCGTCTTTTTGCGGGTCGTATTCTGCTTGGGCTTTTTTCAAGGCCTCATTTCTTTCCTCGCCGAATTTTATTATAAGGTCATTTTGTCTTCCTTCAAGTTTATTTTGAATTTCCTGTTTTTCTTTATTTTTAGCTGCAATGTTGTTTTGAATATCTTGAAGTTTTTGTTCCTCAATAAGAAGTTTTTCTTTAGCATCATTAAGCTGCTGTTCTTTTGTTTCAAGCTCTTTTTTTCTTTCTTCAAGCTGCGCTTTCTTTTTTGCAAGAGTAGCGTTCATAGTGTTTAGTTGAGTATCAATTCTTGAAATTTCAGCATTTAGTGCTGCCATATCTTGTTTAAAAGTTGCATTATTAAGATTATCTGCATTAAACTCACGTCGGGTTTCTCGTGCAGGAATGTTTCGGAGTTCATCAGTATTTAACTCTATGTTCCGCAAGGCTTCTGTATCATTATGATGAATTGGAGCCCATAAATCTTCAGCCTGTATAAATTTTCCTGTACCGATTTTTTGCTCTAATCTGCCATAATCCAGCATACCCGCATTCTGTTCCAATTCGCCAAAATTTAACAGATTATCTGCGGCATTAACACCCTGCCAAGCCTGCACATTCATATAATCAGTGGCAACCGCTTTCAATTCGTTTCCCTGAAAAAGGTCGACAGTTTGCTTGTTTACTCTGCCTGCCTGATTGTTTATATTCTGCAGAGCAGCAGCTCTTTGCGTGTTTACTGCTTCATTAGTTAGTTTTTTTGTTGCCATTATTCTTACCCCGTTATAATGCTATATAAATCACATATCGGTTTTTTATCGAGCAGCTTTATAGGAATGCATATTATTGTTAAGATAATGTTACACGATTTAAGATATTGTATTAAAAATATGTCTGTGTTTTAATAGGCATAGCGCTTTTCAAATTTTAAAAAGCGACTCTTATTTAAAGGATGTGAACCCTAATTATTACCACTGAAAATACCATAAAACCGGAAAGAAATATAAAATTAGCAGTCCATGCGGGCTTTTGTTACGGTGTTAAAAGAGCCGTTGAAACAACTAAAAAATTAAAACATCAAAACCCTGATAAAGAAATTTATGTTTTAGGGGAATTAATTCATAATTCGCAGGTTATAAGCGAGCTTGAAAAGCTTGGAATTAAAACGGTTGATGAACTTCCCGAAAACGGAGAAGGGATTTGCATTATAAGAAGCCATGGCGCAGGATACGATGTTTTTGAAGATATTAAAAACAAAGGTTTTGAACTTGTTGATTTAACCTGCCCTGACGTGAAAAAAGTTCAGGATAGAGCGGTTCAGCTTGCAAAAGAAGATTATTTTGTAATAATTTTAGGAAAGGAAGAACACCCCGAAGTTGTTGCAATCCGCGCGGATGCTCAAAAATTTGCAAAAAATAAGGAAAGAGTTTACGTTGCAAAAAATCTTGAAGCGCTGAAATCTATTGAGCAGATAATTAAAAAAGAGCACAAAATCGGCATTGTAATTCAAACGACACAGAGAATTGAATACCTGAAAGAAGTTCTTGATTATCTTGCGCCCATTTCAAAGGAATTAAGAATAATTAATACAATCTGTGCCTCTACTTCCTTAAGGCAGAATGAAGCAAAAGATTTAGCAAAAGAATCCGATTTAATGGTGGTTGTGGGGTCTAAAAAAAGCGCCAATACAACCCATCTGGCTGAAATTTTAACTCCTTTATGCAAAACAATCCATATTGAATGCGACGGTGAGCTTGATAATTATAAAAATATAATTGAAAAAGTTGTTAATATCGGGGTTACGGCAGGTGCTTCCACCCCTGATTACATTATAAATAAAGTAATAGAACGAATTAAAAAGATATAATTCCGCAAGATACAAACAACAGAAAAAATAAAACGAAAGGAAAATATAAAAATGACACAAAAAGAAATGATGAGTGCCGAAGATTTTGAAAAAATGCTTCAAGACTCTTATACCTACAAATTAAACGTTGCCGACGTTGTTAAAGGCGTCGCCGTAAAAAAAGAAAAAGACGGCTACCTTGTTGATATCGGCGCAAAAACGGAAGCTTTCCTTCCCATTAAAGAGGTTATCAATTTCCCTGAACAAAACCCTGATGAATTAATTAAATTATGGGAAGAAAAAGAATTCTATGTTATGAAAGATGAAGAAGATGATGAAGTAGCTACTCTTTCATTGAAAAAATTATCATGCGCTCAAGCCTGGCAGAAACTTTCAGAACTTAAAAATGCAAATGAAAACGTTATGGCTAAAGTTGTTTCATCCGTTAAAGGCGGCTTGATTGCTGAAATCGAAGGCTTAAGAGGTTTTGTACCTTCTTCTCAATTAAGAACAGGTTCACCTCTTGACACGCAAATCGGTCAGGAAATTGAAGTTAAAATTCTTGAAGCTGATCCCAAGAGAAACAAGCTTATCCTATCTCAAAGACAGGTTTATACACAGCAGAGAGAACTTGTTGCGGATGAAGTTATATCACGTCTTGCGGTTGATCAAGTTGTTGAAGGCGAAATTGTCAGAATTGCAGACTTCGGCGCTTTCGTTGATATCGACGGTATTGACGGCCTTCTTCCGATATCAGAAATCAGCTGGGAAAGAATTAAACACCCCTCTGATGTTGTAACTTTAGGACAAAAAATTCAGGTTAAAGTTATTAAAATTGATGAAGAGCTTAAAAGAATCAGCCTTTCTCTTAAAAGAATGGGTGCAAACCCCTGGGATGAAATTGTTGATAAATTAAAAGAAGGCGATATTATCGAAGGAACAATCAATAAAATCACATCTTTCGGCGCATTTATCAATATTTACCCGGGTGTTGAGGCTCTGCTTCCTTCTTCCGAAATTTCTGAAGAATTTGTAAATGTTCAAAATATGTTCTCATTAGGGGATAAAGTGGAAGTTTTAATTAAAAAATTCACTCCTCAAGAACACAGAATCGGACTTTCAATTAAAGACATTAAAGCAGCAAGAGAAGCTCAAAACACAGAAGCTGCAGCAGAGTAGATTAACAATATGAAATTTGTTATTCAAAGAGTAAAAGAGGCAGGCGTTACCATTGACGGTGACGCCTTCTCTTCCATAAATAAAGGGCTTTTGGTCTTCTTTTGTGCTGAAAAAGGAGATGAAAACGGCGGAGAATTCAGCGGTAAAAAGCTTGATAGCAACGGCGTTCTTGATTATTTTGCAAATAAAATTTTAAAACTCCGTATTTTTGAAGATGAAACAGGCAAAATGAACCGCTCCATTTTGGATATTGGCGGCGAAATCCTTGTGGTATCACAATTTACACTTGCCGCAAACTGTAAAAAAGGCACCCGCCCGAGCTTTGATAGTGCTATGGAGCCTGCATCCGCAAAGAAAATGTATGAAGATTTTGTTCTAAAATTGCGCTCTGCGGCAGAAACCCTTTCTAAGGCAGGTGACGGTGAAGTAAAATCCGTTCAAACAGGTGTTTTTGCGGCAGATATGAAAATCTCCCTTATAAATGACGGCCCTGTTACAATTTTATTACCCTGAATGTCGTGCAGGGAAGATAGTTCATTTATTTTTTATGTATTAAATTAGAAAATACTCCGCAAACCTTATCCTTGACTCCTCTTGCTGTATCACAAACAAAAGCCCCGGACTTAAGAATACCGCGTAAGATTTTTGACCAAATTAGGGCTGCACATAATAGTAAATTATTTGCTTGATTTTTAATTCTTGGAAGGATGGGCTTTCTCGCGGGTTTTTGGAAGGAAATCGAATCTGTATCGCTCGTGATATCTACGGTGATATTTGAACTAAAACCTGAGCTAAAACTTGTTTTATTATATAATTTTGCAGGTGCTGAACCTGTTGAGAATTTGTTTATGGTCATAAAAAATTCCTGATTTGCATATCAAATAATATTTGTGAAAAAATGATTTTACGCTTCAGTTCCTATTAACTTTCCGTTTTTCTCAACGGTTTCGGCAAAATCTTGTATTTTACGGCTTAAATCTCTTATTTTGTTTGCGCCTGTTACGCTAAAACCGCCGTCCGGATTTATTTTTATATCATCAGGTAATTTGCCGTCATATTGATAAATTTTTCCGTTTATTATTACATTGCCGTTTCTTGATTTAATTGTCAAAGTGTTTGTTTTATTGCTGTTCTTGTTAATTTGAATTACCGTGTTTTCTTTATTTTTGGATATTTTTGTGTGTTTTTTATTTTTAATACCCTTAAAAAAGTTTGATACAGACTCCGTAACTTTCTTTCCTGCGGATTTTACGCCATTTAAAGCGGTTTTAACCCCTTTTGCTGCAACATTATATGCTTTAACTGCCGTCTTTTTTACTGCTGAAAAAGCTTTGGAACAAGCGTTTCTTATTGTATGAGAAACTTTGGAAAAGAATTGCCCGATTTTTCCGGTTTTATTGGCGGTTTTCTGCGCGGCGCCTGCATTTGCAAGCTGGGCTGCAGCTTTTTGTACGCCCTTAAAATTTACGGTATTATATGCTTTTGCGGGTTGAAAACCTGTTGAAACTGCGTTAATGTTCATAAAAAATCCTTAACCTACACACTTATACAACAATACTGAATAATTTTTTTTACTCTTTTTATATTAAAATTTACATAACTTTACAAATATATTTTATATACAACCATCCAAAAATAGTGTAAAATTTAAAAATATGCTAGAAAAATTTACTCAAAAAGCCATAGATATTGTACAAAATGCGCAAATTCAAGCGGGAAATTTCGGTTCCGATAAAGTTTATTCAGAGCATGTTCTGCTCGCCCTAGCCCTTAATAATAAAGGGGTTGAGGCGAAATTAATCGGCGCCGAGAAAATCGACAGGGATACACTCATTGCGCTTATTAACCAGAAAATTTCATCAAAAAGAAAACCTAAAATGCGCGAATATATCTCATTTTCAGCCAGTGCAAAAAGTATTCTTGAAAAATCCGTTGAAATTGCAAAACAGTATAATAATCCCCTGATTTTGCCTGCCCATATTGCTTTAGCGATATTTTTCTCCAAAAATTCAGGCGCATATGAAATTTTGAGAGAATTTGATATTGATGAAGAAAAAATTGTCAGCAATTTATGCCGCTTAATTGAGAAAAATTCAAATAAAAATTATTATAAACACCCTGAAAAACAGGAAGTTCAGGTGCAGACTTTTAAAAATATCGACAGTCTTTTAAATAATGAGCAGACCGTATCAAATCTGCTAAAAACCGCTCAGTCAAAGCTTTCTACAATGGGGTATGAAATTCTTGGGACAGAGCAGATTATTGAATCCATTCTTGATAATCCTGATAATGAAATTACAAAAATCCTTGAAAGCTACGGTATATCTAAAGAAACCTTTGATAATGAATTAAAGAATTTTTCTGACAGAAATGAAGAGTATGGCGAAAGAAAAATAATTTTCACCCCGAATGCTTTCAGGGCAATGCTTTTGAGCCTCGATACAGCGCGCGAGATGGGCTCTGTGGAAATCCGTCCCGAGCATATAGTTTTAGGGATTTTAAGGGCAAAAACAGGTATTGCCTATAAAATTTTTGATAAATTATCAAGCCATACTTTGAATTTTGAAGAGACGCTTGTAAAAGATATAAATTCTTCATCAAATGTACCTGAAACTCTTGCTATTCTTCGCTTTGCAAAAACGGAAGCGGCAAATTTCAATAAAAAAACCGTAGGCACGGAGATGATTTTGCTCGGTATTTTAAGCCGTCCGAATCTTGCGTATGAAGTTTTAAAAAAACTTGGTATAGGCTTAAAAGATGCCCGTCGTGAGGTGGAAAGTCTTGTGGGATACGGTGTTGAAGAAAATGAGAATGATTTTGAATATTCTCTGCGCGCTAAAAAAATGCTGGATATCGCCTATGATGCGGCAAAGCGCCATGGAAAAACAAAAATAGTATCCGAGCACCTGCTTTACGCTATTACAAAACAGCCTGACTGCCTTGCCATGAAAGTGTTAGAAAACCTCGGAACGGATGTTTTAGAGATAAAACAAGGCATTTTACAGGAACTAAACCCCGAAACCACTAAAAATATTGAATTTTAGGGTTATTCTGGTTTATTATGCCTATTATACGACGTTCCCCGGATTTTACGATTTTTCCCGGTTTATCAGCTTGCTGTAATGTAATATTTACGGGTGTGCCAAGCCCCGGTTTTATTCGGTTTGCGGTTTCTTCGCAAGTCATAACAAGCACCATGTCGCCTTTTGGAATATTTTTTTCAATAAAATCGAAAACATTTTCTTTTGTGTGAATAAAGCGCCAGTTGCCGTTTTTCGCACTTCCTATGCCATGTCCTATGATGATATGCTTAATTTTTGAATCAAGACGCTTGTTAAATTTTCCGTCAAAAATTAAATCAAAAAATGGTCTAAAGTCGTCTATATTATACCTTTCGGGACAATATAAATTTATTCTGGTATTTCCTTTAAAAATTTCCTCAATTCGCCTTAAGTCTTCTGCGGTAAGCTTTTCCTTATCTAAAATTCCCGAAATAGCTTTATTTGCAAGAATTGGAATTCTTTTTTCGGGTTTTCTTATATATTTTATTTTTGGTGCATTGCCTTTATTACCTTCTTTTGATGGGGTTTTGGATCTATTTATAATTTTAAATTTCTTTTTATTTCTTATAATAAAACTAATCCGCGGTTTTTGAGCGGTTATGGCAGGTGTAGAATCATTTTTGGCTACAGGTTTAGTCTCCGTGATGGAGTTTTCTGACTGTGTTTTTAGTGTAATTTCTTCTGTCGTTGGAACTTTAGCAGAATTTTTTTGTACAATCCCTTGCGATGCTTGAGTTTTAACGGATTGTCCGGCGGTAATTTTACTAAAAAGCTTTTTCAATTTTCCTGTTTTTGCTAAAACTCCTAAAATCAAAGCGCCTGCTGCTATTGAACCAAATATCATATATTTTTTATTTTTTGAATTTTGAAAGCTGTCTTGTTCGTTATTATTCTTATATACCGTTGATTTTGCGGTATTTTGTACAGCAAAATTTCCGCCATTGACTGCTTGGCCGGGATTGCAGGCATATTTGTCGTTTAGATTTTGTGTATTGAAATTAAACTGAAAAAACTGTTCCATTCTGTTTTTATAAAACCGTAAAATGTTAAAAATTGCCTCACGTATCAATCTTTTGCAGCAAGCTTTTTGCAGATTTTTAATACAAAAATGCTTGTAAAATCAATGCTTTTTTATGTTTTATATGCAAAAAACCTTTGTACTGTACGGTTTAAAAGGTTTTTAGGGTGCCGGAGGAGGCATCTAAAGTTTTAATCCCTGCTTTGGTAAATTCAACGGTATACTGTGTTTCTCCGCCTGCAGTCTCGCTTTTTAGGATGTGGCCTATGCCAAATTGCTGGTGGAAAACCCTTGTACCCTCTCTGAAAGTTTTATACACAGGCGCGGGCTGGTTTTGCGGCGTTTTTGCGCGTTCTTTGCATCTTGCGATAATATCTTTCAAATTAGCTTCGGTTTGCAGAGAGTTTTTGGGCAAAGACTCCGATGCAGTACGATTTTCCGGCTTTTGTACAGATTTTTTTATCTCTGCGTTAGAAATTGATAAAGCAGGTTTTTCAAAATTGTCATTTTTTTGTTTTTTTACAACGAAATTTTTTGCCTCTGTTCTTTGTACCTCTTGCTTTTCGGGCGCATTTAACGCCGAAGATTCACTTTTTTTGGCCTTTTTTATCCTTGCAATGCTTGAAAGCAAGGAACTTCCGCTGTTTGACGTGCTGCCTGAGCTGCTTCCCGTGTTGTTGTATGGTTTTTCGTCCTTTTTATTTTCGCCGTATGATGATTTTTTCTTAAAATCACCCTTAAAACGTCCAAAATCTTTATTTTCATTATCTTTTGATAATTTTGAACCGCCCCATCCGTTGTTATAAGAGCTTTTTACGCTTTCTTCATCTGCTTCCGTAAGATTGGCGGGAATTTCCTCAATAAATCTGCTCGGCGGGAAGAATTTAATATCTCCCCAGACACGTCTTCTTTGCGCCCAGGTGAGAAAAAGCTTCTCTTTAGCGCGTGTAATCCCAACGTACATAAGCCTTCTCTCTTCTTCAAGCTCCGAAGAATTCTCGTACGGGCCGATTGTACGTGCATTCGGGAACATTCCCTCTTCTAAACCTGATAAAAACACGACGGGATACTCCAGACCCTTTGCAGCATGAAGTGTCATAAGGGTTACGGATTTTTCATTGTCTTTAACCTCATCAATATCAGATACAAGCGCCACTTGAGTCAGGAAATTTCCCAGTGCGCCAAGGTCTTCGGCTTCATCTTCAAAATACATCCCCTCTTCATCAAGTTCAAATTCACGCACCACGTTTATAAATTCCTGCAGGTTTTCAAGTCTGGACTGGTTTTCAACCGTGTCTTCAGCCTTTAATTCGTTTAGATATCCTGAATATTCAAGAGTGTAGGACACAAATTCGGAAAGTGAAAATGAATTTTGTTTTGAAATAAGATTATTGATAATATCCCGAAAACCGGTCAGCAGCGCCTTATGACGCGGACTGAAATCTTCGTAATTATCAATATTATTTAATATTTCAAAAATGCTTAAATCGTTATTATCGGCGAGTTCTGCCAGTTTTTTTACCGTTGTGTCGCCTATTCCGCGCTTCGGGACGTTTATAATACGTCTCAAACTCTGATTATCATTGGGGTTATAGATTAATTTCAAATAGGCGATGATATCCTTGATTTCTTTTCTCTCATAAAACCTCAAACCCCCTACAATCTTGTAGGGCAAGGAATTTGACATTAATGCTTCCTCAATACCGCGCGATTGCGCGTTTGTGCGGTATAAAACCGCCATATCCTCATATGGTGTGCCGTTATTGAACAGCTGGCGGATTTTTTTTGCGATATAAAGGCTTTCTTCAATATCCGATTCGGCTTCATAGGTCGAAATCAGCTCACCCTTGCCCTTTGTGGAGTATAAATTTTTATCAAGACGTTCCGAATTATTAACTATTACTGCATTTGCGGCATTTAAGATATTTTCTGTCGAGCGGTAATTTTTTTCAAGTTTTATTAATTTTGAATTTGGATAATCCTTTTGAAAGCCAAGTATAATCTTGTAATCAGCCCCGCGCCAGCTGTAAATTGACTGGTCAACATCACCTACCGCACAAAGGCTTGTACCTTCGGTTTTAGCCTTTTCATCGTTGTATAACATACGTATAAGCTTGTATTGGGCCTTGTTAGTATCCTGAAACTCATCTGTCAGAATGTGTTTAAACCTTCTTGCGTAATTTTCCCGCACAAGTTCATTTTCAGAAAGCAAATTCACGCAAAGCATGAGCATGTCGTCAAAATCCAGCGCATTATTGATTGCAAGCTGTTTTTCGTATTCATAATATACTTCAGAAATTTTTTCCGTTTTATAATCGCGCGCGGCGGAAGCGAAGGCATAAGCGTCCTGCAGCTTGTTTTTTGCATTTGAAATAATTGATTTTATAAGCTTTACTTCATAAATTTTTTCATCCAGATTGAATTTTTTAATGGCATTTTTTATGACGGTTTTTGTGTCTGTATCATCGTATATAACGTAATTATTGCCCCATTTTCTGCCGTCTTTTGTCTGGTATTTATCAAGGTCGCGCCTTAAAATGCGTCCTGCAATGCTGTGAAAAGTGCCCACCCACATTTTTTTTACGGTTTCTTCGCCAAGATACGCTGAAAGTCTTGCGCTCATTTCTTTTGCAGCTTTGTTTGTAAAAGTAACAGCTAAAATTTCAAACGGATTAACGCCGGAATGTACTAAATTAGCTATTCTTGAGGTCAATACCTTTGTTTTGCCGGATCCTGCACCCGCCAAAACAAGTATAGGCCCGTTTTGCTCTAAAACGGCATGGGATTGTTCTTCGTTTAATCCCTTTAAAAAAGCTGATTCCTGCATTGCTGTTGTAATTCCCGCCCTCGTCCAAATCCGAATTTAATAAAAAATAGTCAAAATTAAAAAAATATGATATTATTATAATACAAAAAAATATTAAGGAAAATTTGATGAGCGAAAACAACAACGAACAACCTCTGCAGCCTTCGATAATGGTGCCTCTGGATGATTTGGATAAAGTATCAGACGATGATATAGATAAGGTTGACACTCTGGCTCAAGAGCTTGCCACAATCAGGCAGTCCGCTAAAAGAATAGCAATCATAGGTTCAAGAAACCTTGCAATCACTCATCAGCAAATTATAGAAACTTTGACAACTTCCCTTGTTATGCAGGGAAATACAATTATAACTTCAGGCGGTTCTTCAGGTACAAACGCTGCGGCTATAAGAGGTGCCATGAAGGCTAATCCCGAAAAATTAAAGGTTATTTTACCCCAGACAATAGGCCAGCAGCCCTCTGATGTTCAAGACCAGCTTATCGGCGTTCCGAATATTATTGAACACCCCGATAGAGCAATGATGACTTTAACCGATGCTTCGCGCATCTGCAACCGTGAAATTATAGATGAATGCCAGCAATTAATCTGCTTTTTGTCGCACACTTCAAACACTTTGCATAAAGCGGTTGATTTTGCGGAAGAATCTCATAAAGTCGTAACAGTATTTTATCTTGATTAATATGATTTACCCGAATATTTTTAAAGCCGCTTTACAGGGCATGTTTTGTGTTGTTAAAAATATTGCGGAAATTTTACAAAAGTTCATTTTTCTTTTGTTTGCGCTTGTTGTTGCGGTTGGTTGAATATACGCGTTTTGTGTAAAATTCAATAAATTCTTCAAGAAAAACATCCGCATCCCTGCCTTTTGATTTTTCAAATTCAAGCATTGTTTTAATTGTAAAATGGGAAATATCATAATCCACAAGCTTTTGCAGCTTTTTCATATATTCAATTTGATTGTAAGAATACAATCTGTGCCCGATATTGTTTCTCTTGGCTTTTATTAGCCCGCTTTTATCAAACCGCTGTGCTGTACTTTGAGCAGAAAATTTAAAAATATCCATAATGTCTTTTGTAGTAAAAGCAGGTTCATCGGGCATTTTGGAAAATTGAATATATTTTTCTCTAAGCTCTTTATTCATAAATAAAATGTTACATATTGATTTATGAACTTCAATCGAGTCTGTTTACCTATGTCGATTTTAATCAAAGTCTATTGACAAAAATTTAAATATACTCTATAATACACATGGTTATATATGAAAAAATTACTAAATATTTTTTGACCTTTACAAAAAGTAATTTTAAATAAATTCAAACTAAATATAATTCAGCGAATCGTCATCGTGTCAAAATCATTGCAGCAAGGACAAATAGATGATGAGGAAAAAATGAATCACCCTCCGTGCAGGCTCCAAATCCCTCGGAGGGGTTTTATTATATTGTTGTTTCAAAACCCTGCTAATTTTGCTAAAATAAAAAAGCACATTGAAAATTTAAGCATAGAGTAAAAGATACTCTTTTCAATTGAACTTCAGCACAACGTTTATTACTTCAGTCTCGGCTGATAGTTCCAATAGAAAGGAGATGTTTATGGAAAATCTCAATTTAACATTAATAATGATTTTTTTGATTTTATGCATAATAAAAAGTAATGCCTACCCGAAAAGGTAAGCACTACTTCAATCTCTAAAGAGCATCCGGCAGCTTCGCAAACTGCCACTCTATGCCTTTATTATAACCCATTTAAAATTTTTTTCAACATACAAAAATCCTGTCCTGATAAAATTTCCATTTGGGGGATTAATTTTTGTTAAATTTATTTTACAAATTTAACATTATGAAAATTACATTTTTTGATGCCCTCAGCCATGAGGAAGAATTTTTAAAAAATCATATGCCGGAAGGCGTTGAATCTGTTTTTATAAACGAAAGCCTGCACCCGAGCCTTCAAATTCCCGAAATAACTTTAGATTCGGATATTATATCCGTATTTACTCCGTCTTTATTAAATAAGGAAACTCTGGAAAAATTTCAAAATTTAAAATTTATAGTTTTAAGAAGCGTGGGTTTTTCCCATGTTGATCTTAATTATACAAAAGAAAGAGGTATAAATGTATTTAATGCCCCGAATTACGGTGATTATACCGTTGCAGAGTATGTCTTTGCAAGCCTTTTAGCCCTTTTGCGCAAAATTCCTCAGTCTAATAATGCGCTTAGAATGGGAAATATTTTGCTTGATAAATATATAGGCGTGGAATTGTTTTCTAAGACTATGGGCGTTATAGGCACAGGCGCCATAGGTTCTAAGGTTGTAAAAATTGCAAAAGGCTTTTCTATGAATGTTATAGCCTATGATATTAATAAAAATACCGATGCTGAGTACGTTTCACTGGATGAATTATGCTCGCGTGCCGATATCATAAGTAT
Organism: Candidatus Gastranaerophilales bacterium; assembly: GCA_910587055.1. GTDB lineage: Bacteria > Cyanobacteriota > Vampirovibrionia > Gastranaerophilales > Gastranaerophilaceae > MGBC122484. The sequence goes on along the minus strand of CAJUKY010000001.1, from coordinate 30,844 downwards.
AAACACTCCTTTAACCCCTGAAACACTCAGAATGTTTGACAGAAACAGAATAAATTCTTTGAAAAAAGGTGTAATAATAGTTAATACGGCACGCGGCGAAATAATTGATACCGATGCGCTTTATGATGCAATTGTGGAAGAGCGTGTTGCATATGCTGCACTTGATGTTATAGAATGTGAAGATATATTATGGCAAAAGCCGACAAGAGCACGCGATTTTAACAGTGTGAAAACCAATTGTTTAAAAAATTTCTTAATTGCAAACCGTCTTTTAAAAATGGACAATGTGCTTATAACTCCGCATACAGCCTATGATACAAAGGAAGCTACAAGAAGAATTTTAGAAATAACTTTAGAAAATATAAATTCCTGTATAAATTTTAACGCTGGCGCTAAAAATCTGGTTTTGGTATAATAAAAGCTATGGATATAGCAAAATACATTGAACACACACTTTTAAAACCGGGCGCCACCGAAGAAGACATTAAAAAGCTTATTGATGAAGCTTTTGAGTATAAGTTTTTCGGTGTTTGTATTAATCCTAACTTTGTAAAGTTTGCAAGAAAATATATCGATGAAAACAAGGCAAAAGGCGATGTTAAGCTTGTTTCCGTTGTAAATTTTCCTTTAGGTACAAACAGTATGGATACAACACTTGTTCAGGTGCATGAAGCCATAAATGAAGGTGCGGATGAAATTGATACCGTAATAAATATTTCCGCTATAAAAATGGGGGATTATAAAAGGGTATCCGATGAAATTAAAACTACAAAAAATGTCTGCGGAAAGCATAATTTAAAAGTAATTTTAGAAGTTGATCTTTTAACAAGAGATGAAATCAAAAAGGCCTGTTTGAATTGCATAACAGCAGGAGCGGATTTTGTAAAAACTTCAACAGGTTTTTTAAAAAACGGATTAGGGGCAACAACCGAAAATATTCGCCTTATGTCTGAAACTGTTTCAAGAAGAGGTCTTGGTGTTAAAGCTTCAGGCGGAATAAGAACAAGGGTGCAGGCTATTGATTTAATTGAAGCGGGAGCAGACAGACTGGGCACAAGCTCCGGCGTTGCAATTGTAAAATATTAATTTAAAGGATATAAAAATGGATAAAATCACAATAAGATCAGACAGAGATACGGACTATACTTTTATGTACAGGGGCGAAGAAACCACTCTTAAAGCAGGAAGCATTATAAGTATTGCAAACGGCCTGAATGATGTTGTTCTGCCTACCGTTGCAATGAAAATTATGAATAATCTTATTGTAATTAAAGAAGATGTTAAAAAATAATTTTATATGATTGCGGTTGGTTTATAAAGCTGCCCGTGAGCTTTATAAAATTTTTAAGGAAAGATTTATGAGTGAAGATAAAATAATTATAACAATATCCGGAAAAGATAAAGTAGGAATTGTAGCACACATTGCAAATACTCTTGCGGAATTTAAAGTTAATATTGAAGATATTAAACAGACGATTATGCAGGATTATTTTGTAATGATGATGCTTTGCAGTATTAAAAACGCTGATAAAACATTTAAAGAAATAAAAGACGGAATTGTAAATTCAGGCAAAGAGATTGATATGGAAGTGTGGGTTCAAAGAAAAGAAATCTTTGACAATATGCACTCCGTTTAAGAATTTCTTTGCCTGCACAGAGCTTATTTTGCCGGTTTTTGCCTTAAAAAAGTTAGGAAATTTTATGAAAGATTTTAACGTACAAAATATTATGGAAACAATTGAGATGATTAAAGTTCATCATCTTGATATAAGAACCGTAACGCTTGCTTTAAGCCTTAGAGACTGTGCAAGCGAAGATATTAAAACTACGGGGCGCAAAATTTACGATAAAATCACAAAAACAGCAGGAAGCCTTGCAAAATATGCGGAAGATTTAGAAAATGAGTTTTCAATTCCTATTATTAATAAAAGAATAGCGGTAACGCCAATTTCCCTTGTGGCAGAATCCTGTACAAATCCTGATTATGTTTATCTGGCGCAAATTCTGGATAAAGCGGCATCTGAAATCGGGATTGATTTTATAGGCGGATATTCAGCCCTTGTTGAAAAAGGCTGCACAAACGGTGATAAAAAATTTATTGAAAGTATTCCTGAAGCCCTTGCATCAACAAAAAGGGTATGTTCATCATTAAACCTTGCAACTTCAAAAGCGGGGATTAATATGGTGGGTGTTTTAAAAACCGCAAATGTTATCAAAAAGGCGGCTGAATTAACGGCGGATGCGGATGGTATCGGGGCGGCGAAATTTGTATGTTTCTGCAACTCTGTAACGGATAATCCTTTTATGGCAGGAGCTTATTGCGGAATAAATGAACCCGAAGCTGCGCTGAATGTAGGGGTTTCAGGCCCCGGGGTTGTAAGATGGGCAATTGAAAATATGCCAAAAACCGCGGATTTGGGCGAAGTGGCCAATACCATTAAAAAAACCGCATTTAAAATAACTACAACGGGCGAATTAATAGGAAGACGTCTTGCAAAAAGGCTGGATGTGCCTTTCGGTGTGATTGATTTATCGCTTGCGCCTACTCCCGCAGAAGGGGACAGCGTTGCAGGAATTTTTGAAGCAATGGGTCTGGAAGCTGCAGGGGCTCACGGTACAACGGCGGCGCTTGCAATGCTGAATGATGCGGTGAAAAAAGGCGGCATTATGGCATCAAGCTATGTGGGCGGATTATCAGGGGCATTTATTCCGGTTTCGGAGGATGCAGGCATGATAAAGGCTGCAAGACAGGGCGTCTTAACCATTGATAAGCTTGAAGCTATGACAAGCGTATGTTCTGTAGGTCTCGATATGATTGCAATCCCGGGGGATACACCATCTGAAACAATTGCGGGGATTATTGCTGATGAAATGGCAATAGGAATGATTAATAAAAAGACTACAGCGGTAAGGATTATACCCGTTCCGAATAAAACGGTGGGTGAGGAAGCCGAGTTTGGCGGACTTCTGGGTACAGCGCCGATTATGCCTGTAAACAGGCTTGATTCAAGCGTTTTTGTAAACCGCGCAGGCAGGATTCCCGCCCCCTTGCATAGTTTAAATAATTAATATAAATTTTGAATAACTAATACGAATTATATTTAGTCGGACTTTTAAAATTGAATATCAAAGGGGCTAGCCTGTATTTCAAAGGAACAATCAGTACAACATTTACTTGAGCCTTTTGGCTGATAGTTTCAAATGAAAGGAGGGGCTTATGTTATGGAAAATGTCAATTTAACATTAATAATGATTTTTTTGATTTTGTACATAATAAATGACACCTACAAAAAGTAGGTGTCATCTCAAGCCTTTTGCAGTTGATGGTAGTTCAAGCTACCGCCCCTGATATTTTTATTATAACTCATATTATTTTTTTTACAATGCAGTTTATTTATTTTTTATGTCATTTTGAGGAATAAAAACGGTTTTACATTGTTTCTTGTTTGTAATAAAATTAACCTGCGGCAATGTTCTAAAGCCGATTAAACGGAATAAAATTAACGGAATAATAAAGAAGGATTTAATTTATGCAGGTTTCACTTGAGTGGTTAAACGAATATGTTGATTTAGAAGGTATTGAGCCTGAATTAATCGCCCATAAACTTACTATGAGCGGCTTAGAGGTTGAAGAAATTGAAACAAGAAAACAAAAATTTACAAATATAATCACTGCATTAATTAAAAAAATTGATAACCACCCTAATGCCGATAAATTGCACCTTGTAACGGTTGATACGGGCAGTGCCGAAAAAACCGTTGTATGCGGTGCCCAAAATATTAAAGAGGGGCAGATTATTCCTTACGCAAGTGTCGGTTCAAAAGTTTTTTCAAGAAAAACGGGCGAACTGTTTGAATTAACTCCTGCCGTGATACGCGGGGTTGAATCTCAAGGTATGTTGTGCTCTCAGGATGAGCTCGGTCTGGAGGGTATGCAAAAAGAAGACGGTATTTTAATTTTGAATAATCCCGCTCTTGCCCTCGGTGAAGTTAAGCTTGGTGAACCTCTTGAAAAAGTTTTAAATTTAAATGATGAAACGGTTTTCCACCTTGCGCCCACTGCAAACAGAGGCGATCAGATGTCTGTAATCGGTGTTGCAAGGGAATTATCGGCGTTGTTTAACAAAAAATTAAAATTTTCACCGCTGAGTGCCACAAAAGACACTTCGACCGATAAATTTAAAGTGGAAATAAAAGATGAAGAAGCCTGTAAATATTATTCTATAGCACTTTTAAAGAATATTAATATTAAACCTGCGCCCGAATTTATTCAAAGAAGAGTAACAGCCTGCGGTATGCGCCCGATTAATAATGTTGTTGATATTACAAATTACGTTATGCTTGAATTTGGCACCCCGCTGCATGCTTTTGATTTTGATAAACTTGATAATTACCTTTGCGTACGCTATGCAAAAGAAGGTGAAAAGCTTACCACGATTGATGAAGTTGAAAGAAATTTAACAAATGAAACCGTAGTAATTGCAACGGAAAAAGAACCCGTTTGTCTTGCCGGGGTTTTTGGCGGAAATAATTCCGAAATTGATGATAATACAAAAAATATTGCACTTGAAGCTGCATTTTTTACATCTCATACAAACAGAAAATCCGCCCGCTCTGTCGGGTACCGCTCTGAAGCAAGTGCGAGATTTGAAAGAGGCGTGGATATTGAGCTTGTTCAAATGGGTTTAATGCAGGCCGTTAACCTTTTAATAAAATATGCGGATGCAAAATTTGAAGGTATGACCGAGTGCGGCAAAAATAAAAAAGATGACATAGAAATTACCTTGAGAGGTTCAGAAATTAAAAGAATTTTAGGGATTGAAATAGAACAGGCAAAATGTGTTGAAATCCTTCAAAATTTAGGTTTTGAACTTTTAGGGAAAAATGAGATTGCAGCAAAATTTAAAGTGCCGAGCTACAGGACAAATGATGTTTACCGCGAAATTGATTTAATTGAAGAAGTGGCAAGGATTTCAGGTTATGATAATATTCCGCCTACTTTAATGAATATCAAAGAAGGTGCAACAATTACCCCTGAACAGAGAATTTTAAAGCAAATCAATGAAATGTTTTTAAATTCAGGGTTTGATGAAATTGTAACCACATCTCTTGTAGGTGATAATCTTTATAAAGAGTATATGACGGAGCTCAATAAAGAAACAGCTTTAATTGTGAAAAACCCGCAGAGCGAAGATGCTGCTGCGCTTCGCCAGCAGATGATGCCGAATTTATTAAATGTTATAAAATTAAACTTTGATATGGGAAACAAAAATTTCAGACTTTATGAAATCGGCAAAACCTTTAATATTAAAGAAAAATCAACGGAAGATTATTCAGGCGTTGAAGAAAAAAGAAAAATTTCAGGCTGTATCTTTGGAAATATTAATAATGAAATGTGGAATAAAAAAGATGCGCCCGATTTTTATACCCTAAAAGGCGTTATAGAAAATTTATTTGATATTTTAGGAATTGAAAAAAGGATTGTTTATTCAAACTTGAAAAATCCTGAAAACTTTAAATTTATGCATCCTTATCAAACCGCAACGGTTGAGCTTCTCGGTAAGAATCCGGTAAATGTCGGCTATTTTGGAAAACTTCATCCTATCTTAGCTGATAAAATGAAATTAAATCAGGATTTATTTGTGTTTGAACTTGATTTGGAAACAATTTTAGAAGCTGTTCAAACAGGCGGCGTTGTTAAATATAAAAAACTCCCTCAAACTACACCCATTATGAGGGATATCGCCTTTATTGCGGATAAGAAAATTTCAAACAGCGACATTTTAAAAACCGTGAAAAAATTCAGCGACAAAAATATTTTCAAAGGTGCTAAAATCTTTGATATTTATGAAGGAAAAAATATTGAAGAAGGCAAAAGAAGCATAGCCTACAGGATTACCCTTCATGATGAAAATAAAACGCTGACCGATGAAATTATTGAATCTGAAATTTCAAAAATTAAGCAGGGGCTTGAAAAATCATTTGAAGGCTTAAGTTTCAGGCAGTAGCGTTTTAAAACGGAAATTTATTACGGACAATCATCCAAAATGTGGTATAATACGGTATTATGCCATCTAAATCACAAATCGTACTTGTAGATTGTAATAATTTTTTCGTAAGCTGCGAAGAACTGTATGACCCGTCTTTAAAGGGAAAGCCGGTTTGTGTTCTCGGTAATAATGACGGCTGTGTAGTTGCACGCTCAAATCCTGCTAAAGACCTTGGTATATCAATGGGTATGCCCTATTTTATTGCAAAGAAAAAATTCCCGAATGCCATTTATCTTTCGGGCAGTCTTCCGAAATACAGGGCAATTTCCAAAAAAATTATGCAAAAACTTTTTGATTTTACTCCGAATGTTGAAGTATATTCTATTGATGAAGCCTTTCTTGATATAACGGGCTGCGAAAGGGTGCATAAAATTTCCTATTTTGAAATAGCGAAAAAAATAAGGCGGGATATTAAAAGTGAGATAGGAATTGATGTTTCTATCGGGCTTTCGCCTGCAAAAACTCTTTCAAAACTGGCTTCTGAAATTGCAAAATCAAAAATAAGAAAACACACGGATGAATCAGGCGTATTTGAAATTAATGAAGAAAACAGAATTGAAATATTGAAAAGCACCCCTGTGAATGAAATATGGGGTATCGGACGAAATCTTGATAAAACGCTCCGCCGCCACAATATAAGAACGGCATTTGATTATACGGAACTTCCTTATGATTTTCTAAAAAGGAATTTTGGCAAAATAGGGCTTGATTTAAAAGAAGAGCTTTCGGGAAATTCCGTTAATCCTGTTAATTATGAAAATTCGCTTCCTAAAAGCATTTCAAAAACCCTTTCATTCAGAGATTTTACAACCGACAAAAGTGTTATTAAAAATGCGCTCAATCATCACCTTCATGAAGTTTGCGCCAAATTAAGAAGTCATAATTTAACTTCGCAGATGATAACCGTTATGCTAAGAACAAAAGATTTCAGGATTTTTACAAACAAGGCATCTCTGGATGAGCCCTTTAACAGCGAATTTGAAATAAATCAAAAGATGTATGAACTTTTTGATGAAATTTATATGCAGGGAATTGTTTACCGTTCATCGGGCGTTATCTTATCTAAAATTGAACCGAAAAAAGAAACCCAGCTGGGGCTTTTTACGGCAGAAGAAAAAGAAAAATCAAAAAAGCTTTCAAAAGCCTGGGATAATATTGAGAAAAAATTCGGATTCGGTACCCTTAAAATCGGTACAGTGAAAGAAGAGGAGAAAGAATAATTTTTATTTGTTAAATTACAGGATGAATTGAATTGCAAGCCGAATTGCCGTTAAAGTTATCTTTCTGCGGCAATTTTTGAATGCTTAAGTTCATTTTGAAGGATATTTTTTGCAAAATTTAACTGTGAATCATTATTTTTTTCAAAATCATCCCTTGTAATTTCAACAAAATAATTCGGTTCAATTCCTTTTTTGTTAATATCATTGCCGTTCGGGGTTAAATATCTTGCTATTGTTAAATTCAACCCTGTATTATTCGGCATTGAATAAATTTTCTGCACAACGCCTTTGCCGTAGGTTTTTGTTCCTACAATTGTCGCCCTGTTATTATCCTTAAGCGCAGATGAAACAATTTCGCTGGCGCTTGCCGATTCTCCGTCCACAAGTACAACAAGCGGTTTATCATAAATATATTCTTTATTTTCTGCCGTATATGCGTTTCCCTTGCCGCTTCTTCCTATTACGCGCACAATATCCCCTTTATTTAAAAACATATTTGCAACAAACACGGCATTTTGAAAGAGCCCGCCCGTGTTTCCTCTTAAATCAAGAATAAGAGCCTCTGTGTCTTTTAATTTATTAAGCGCGTCGATAAATTCAACGGGGGTATTTGAACTTATGAAGCTTGTAATTCTTATATAGCCTATTTTTTTATCCAGAATATCGGATTCTACGGTTTTTATCTTAATTTCTGCACGCTTGATTTTTTTAACAAGCTTTTTATTTCCTCTTAAAATTTCCAATTCAACAAGAGAATTCAGGCTGCCTTTAATATAATTTGCCGCTTGAAAAATGCTGCCTCCCTTAATGTCATTTCCGTTGATTTTTAATATCATATCCCCTGCTTTAAGTCCGCCGATATCCGCAGGGGCGCCTTTTATAACGCTCATAATATAAATTTTTCCGGATGTTGATATGATATTTACCCCGATGCCGTATATTTTTGAATCAATTGTTGTATTTTGTTCTTCAAACTCACTCTTGCTTAAAAACCTTGAATATGGGTCATTTAAGCTTGCAAGCATTGTGTTTATTGCAACGTAAGCATCTTCTTCGGTTTTTATTTTATGTGCGTAATGTTTTTTCCACCGTGTCCAGTTTTGCTCGTTCAGCTCATTATCCCAGTAGCTTGATTTTATCAAATGCCAGGTTTCATTAAATAATTCTTCAGGCTCAAGTGCTGTTTCCTGTTTTTCAAGATTTTTTAAAAGCGGTGTATAGCTGTAGTTTTCAGAATTTTTTATATGCAAAAAATTGCAGATAAAAAATAAAATCAGCATGCTGAATAAACTTAAAATTATTTGTTTCAAGCGGTTTTTTTCTATATTTTTCATTTTTATTTTTCTTTATTTTGTTTACCGGATTTCATTTTAATTCCCTCGGGGATTAATCTGTATCCGCCGCCGTATATTGTTTCAATGTATTTATTTTTTTCTGTTGAAATTTTATCAAGTTTTGACCTCAGGTGTCTAATGTGCACCCTGATTGTATCTCCGTCATCGTTATCGTTATATCCCCACACTTCTTTTAATAATGCCTTGGAAGATACCATTGAATTATTATGCTGCATAAGGCAGTTTAGTATATCAAATTCAATGGGGGTAAGTTTTGTTTCTTTATCTAAAATTTTAACGGTATAGCTTTCAGGGATTAAAGTTATATCCCCGATGCTTAAAATCTCTTTATATCTTAAAGATTCTATCTGCTTGCCGCTTCTGTTTAAAAGAGCTAAAACTCTTGCTTTTAATTCTTCAATTTCAAACGGTTTTGTTAAATAATCATCTACCCCCGAATTAAATCCCTTAAGTTTATCATTTAATTCGCCAAGTGCTGTAAGCATAATAATCGGGATATTTTTGGTGGTATCCTGCTGTCTTATTTTTAAGGCTAAAGAATACCCGTCAACATCAGGCATCATAACATCAAGAATTATTAAATCCGGCATCTCCTGTTTTATCATTTGAAACCCTTTGACGGGGTCATTAGATGTTTTTACGGTATATCCGGCTAATTCAAGATTTATTTTTACAAGTTCCAGAATCGCAATATCATCATCAATAACAAAAATTTTATTCATAAAAGAATTCTATAACAAAAACTTTTTAAAAGGGGCAGTAAATATGGGCAATTTTAAAAAATATTAATTAATATTAAAACAATATTAGCAATTTTTGACATGTACATGTTTTTTGCATATAGTGTATAATGTCTTAAAAACAGATGTAAAAAAGAACAAACTTTTAGGAGGACTATGAATTGGCGATAACCGTACCCTTAGGACTAACCGAAGATTTTAAATTAAATCATTCCAAATACTTAGGACGCCACGTACTGGCCGAATTTTTTGAATGTGACCCCAACATTTTAAATAACCCTACCCTTGTTGAAAAATATATGCTTGATGCAGCTCTTGAATGCGGAGCAACAGTGGTTCAAAAATGTTTTCATCTTTTTAATCCGCATGGAGTTTCAGGAGTTGTTATAATCTCGGAAAGCCACCTTGCAATTCATACATGGCCTGAATTAGGCTATGCGGCTGTAGATTTATTTACATGCGGAGAAAAATGCGATCCTAAAGTTGCCTATGAATTTTTGAAAAAATGTTTTAATTCAAAAGATGCATCTTATTCGCAATTAAACAGAGGAATTCTGGATAATAAAAATTTATCCGTAGAGCATACTCCTTTTTATATCAGCGCACAGGTTTAAAATTTAACGAAGTTTATTAAACCCTTTTTAAAATTAGTGTTTGTGTGCTAATATTTTGCTATGCTTAAAATTGAAAGAATGCAATTGGCGCATCTTGATGATGTGATGGAGATAGAAGAAAAATGCTACGGTGAACACCACTGGGCAAGAGATTCTTTCGTGAATGAAATTGATAATCAGATTTCGGAATATCTCTGTGCGGTAAATGATAGCGGAAAATGCATAGGCTATCTTGGCATGTGGAATATTATTGATGAAACGCATATCACAAATTTTGCCGTAAATCCTGAATATCAGCATCAAGGAGCGGGGCATTTTTTAATTGTTAACGCCATTGAAAGGTGCTATGCAAAAAAAATAAAATATATTACCTTAGAAGTGCGTGTATCAAATGAAAAAGCAAAACGGATTTATGAAAAATTCGGTTTTAAATCTTTAGGGGTAAGGAAAAAATATTATCAGGACAATAACGAAGATGCGATAATAATGTGGACTGAGAATATTTTTAATGAAAGCTATAAAGCGCTTTTTGATAAAAACAAGGAATATTTAAAAGAAATTTTAAAATGAACAAAAGAATAAAAGGCGAGTTTGAAGAAATTATATATAAGGGCGAGAAAACACCCTTCAGCCTTGGCACGCTTGTTGTTGTCTGCCTTTGTCTTTTGCTTTTAATTGTGGTTACTTTTACGCAGCTGAATCTTACCCATTACTGGCCTCTTGGTTTAGATGACACGATTTTCGGGTTTGGAACAAAAAATTATATGTATATCCCTCAAATTCCCGTCGTTCTTTTTATTGCGGCAATTTTGGGGGCAAGATTCGGCTCTCTTGTTATAATTTTATATCTTTTAATCGGCTTTTTTATGTGGCCGGTTTTTGCACTGGGCGGCGGTTTAGGGTATATTAAAAGCTACTTTTTCGGCTACATTTTAGGGTATTTCTTTGCGATAGTTTTTGCAAGCCGTGTGCTGTATTACGATAAATTTTCAATTAAAAGTATGCTCTATGCCTCTCTTATCGGGGTTTTATCAATACATTTCTGCGGAATACTTTATACGGCAATCTTAGGGATGTTTCACCTTGTAAATTTTGGCTTTATTATAGAGGCTCTTTCCACTTTAAGCGGTGATAAAGTTATTTACGACATTGTATTTTCTTTCATTTTTATAGCTTTATCAATTCCTGTCAAAGGAGTTTTATGGCTTATGATGAAAAATTATTCAAGACCCAAACGTGATGCAAGAACAACGCAGGAAGCCCGCCAGATGCGCCGCCTTGAAAGAGAAAAAGCACAGGGGTAGATTCTTCCCTGTTATGTTGAACAGCTCCGCAGCTTACTTTGCGGTTTCAGCATCAAATGTTTTAGCGGTTTGGAATTTATTTACTTCACATTATCTTTACATTTTCTCTCCATAAACTTGTTTTACAAACAGGACGCGGTATTCCCCCGGTCAAAGTTCAACCAAGAAGTTCAAAATTAAACAGCCGACGCGAATTTTTAACGGTCCTTTATTGTAAAACAAGTTTATTACAAGAAAATAACGACTTTTTAATTAATTTTTAAATTGGTTAATTAAGATGAATGCAGGTAAGCCTTAATATTAAGGCTTGTTAAAAGTTAAACCTGCAAATTTTCGATATTTAATATCGAGTTACTTTCGTATTTCTGTTTTATGGTTAATTAAATAGATAATTTAAACGGAGCAAGTATGTCTTATAACAATCTAAAACACTGTCCGAAAAAATTTGATGAATTCTTTGCTAAAATTAAGATAATATCGGAACTTTTTATGGATTGGGCGGAAGTGGAAAATCTTGACGAAGTTACAATTTTTCTTGCAGAATCAGTCAGCAATACTGTTAAAAATTATGAAGATGGCTTAAAAAAGCGCAATAAAAGCAATATTACTTAATAATTTATCCTCTTGAAAATACTTCAAGTTCAAGCGGATTTTTGACCTTCATCGGGTTAAAAAACGCACAGGATGCCACCATTGCGGCATTATCCGTGCAGTATTTCATCTTAGGTGCAAATACTTTAAATCCGCCGTTTTGCGGCTCCTGCAGTTCAAATAATTTTTCCCGCAGTCTTGAATTTGCAGCCACTCCGCCCGCCAGAACTATTGTATTTGACCCGTTTTTCTTTGCAATTTTTACTGTTTTTTTAATTAAAGTAGATGTTATTGTTTCTTGAAAACTCGCGCACACATCATTTATCGGTATCTTGGCATCCTTAAAACTCTGTGTCAGGCGCAGTACAGCCGTTTTCAGCCCCGAAAAGCTGAATTCATCATCGCCTACTTTGGCCTCAGGCAGTTTAAAAGCATTCTTGTCGCCGCTTTGCGCAAGTTTATCAAGCTGAATTCCGCCCGGGTAAGGCAATCCGAGCAATCTTGCAACCTTATCATAAACTTCTCCCGTGGCATCATCTATTGTGCTTGCCGCAATTTCCTGTTTTCCGTAGTCTGAAACATTGATTACCTGCGTGTGTCCGCCCGATACCAGAAGACATGTAAAAGGTGGTTTTAAATCCGTATCAATAAAATTGGCGCAAACGTGTGCATTCAGGTGATTTACGGGGATATAAGGCTTGTTGTACACAAGCGACAGTGTTTTTGCGGCATTTAACCCTACAAGAAGGCACCCTACAAGCCCGGGGCCAGCGGTAGATGCAAAAGCGTCAATTTCGGAAGGCTTAATCCCGCTCTGTGCAAATGTTTCTTCTATTACGACATTTATTGAATCAAGATGCTCTCTTGCCGCAACCTCCGGCACCACGCCGCCAAATGCCTGATGTGTCTTAATCTGAGAAGCAACAACATTTGAAATTACTTCTCTGCCGTCTTTTACAATTGCCGCTGCCGTTTCATCACAGCTTGTTTCTATTCCGAAAATTAACATAAATTCTGCCCTGTATTTTGCAAATATATTTTAAAATGCGCCCGAATGGATTGCAAACGGACGCATTTTTTGTATTATTAAACGTTAGCCTTTTCCATATTATAGGAAATTCCTGCTTCTTTCATTCTGTTTAGCGCCTTTTGAAGCACATCTACAGGTTTTGTTAAAGCAATCCTAAAGAACCCTTCGCCGTATTTGCCGTATCCGTTACCCGGAGGCACCACTATATTTGCTTTTTCAAGCATTACTGTTGCAAATTCTTCGCTTGTAAAGCCCTTCGGACAGGGAAGCCACAGGTAAAATGTGGCTTTAGACGGTTTAACATTCCATCCGAGCTCAGCTAACCCTTTTTCCATCAGCTCTTTTCTTTCCTTATACATAAGGTTCAGTTTTTCGATTTCTGATTTCGGAGCCTTGTATGCTTCAATTGCGGCATCTTGAATTGCCTTAAATACGCCTGAATCAATATTATTCTTAATGGTGCCGAGCGCTTTTATCGCATCTTTGTTTCCTGCAATAAATCCTACCCTCCAGCCTGTCATATTGTAAGATTTTGAATGAGAATAAAATTCAATTGCAACATCCTTTGCGCCTTTTGCCTGCAATACGGAAGGCGCTTTATAACCGTCATATGTCATTTCGCAGTATGCTAAATCGGAACAAAGCAGAATGTTGTATTTTTTACAGTAATCAACGGCTTTTTGATAAAATTCAAGGTCGCATACAGCACCCGTCGGGTTATTTGGGTAATTTAAAAACATCAATTTTGCGGCACGTGCAACATCTTCAGGAATTTTATCAAAATCAGGAAGAAAATTATTTTCAGCTAAAAGCGGCATTGAATAAGGTTCTCCGCCGGCCAGAATTGTTGCATTTTGATACACGGGATACCCGGGATCAGGGCAAAGCGTAACATCGCCGGGGTCGACATATGCAAAGAAAACGTGCGCTATAGCTTCTTTTGAACCGATATTTGCAAGCACCTCGGTATTAGGGTCAAGTTCTACGTTAAATCTTTCTTTCATCCAGTCCGCACTTGCTTTTCTGAAAGTCTCCGTACCGTTATAGGGCGGATAATCGTGGTTTTTCGGGTTATCTATTGCTTTATGCATGGCATCAACAACCGTCTGAATTGTAGGGGTATCAGGGTCGCCTACGCCCAGTGAAATTATATCAATCCCTTTTGCTTTAGCTTCCGCTATTTTTGCATCTATTCTTGCAAACAGGTAGGGTGGTATTCTATCTAATCTTTTTGAGGTTTGCATTGTATATTTCTCCTTTTTTGCTATAATCATGGTATCATGAAAAAATTAATTACTACATGTTTAATATTTTCAGTTATTTTATTTGGCTCTTTGCGTGTAATGGCGCAGAGTTCAGAGGCTACATCGTATTATAATCAGGGTATAGATTTTTATAATTTGAATAAAATTGAAGATTCAATTGCATCATTCAAAAAAGCAATTGAACTGGATCCGAAGTTTTATCAGGCATATTATAACCTTGCAAAAATACAGGAATCTTATAAATATTATAACGATGCAATGGTTACATACGAAAAATTAATCGAAATTACCCCCGAAGATTATGAGAGCATGTTTAATTTCGGTAATTTGCTGTATAAAAGAGGATACCTGAAAAAGTCTTTAACATATCTGGATAGAATTCCAAACTATTCCGATTATTATGAGCAGGCTGAAAAGCTTATTGCGACCGTTGAAAAAAGGCAGGTTGAAGTTGCTCAGGAATTAAAACTTAAAGAAGATATGCTCAAAAAAAGCTCTCTCCTTGAAAAAACAATTCAGGCGCCTACCGGTGTTGCAACTGATAAACTCGGAAATGTCTACATAGCAAGCTTTTCACAAAATGCTGTATATAAGATTACTCCGCAAAATATTAAAACCACGTTTGTAGGGCCGAATAATTTAAGCGGGCCTGTCGGCATTGCGGTTGATGACAGCAATAATGTTTATGTTGCCAACTATACAAAGGGTAATATTATAAAGGCTGAACCTGACGGCAAAACAACCGTTTTGCTTCTTGTAAAAAAGCCATACTGTTTAAATGTTGATAATCAAAATAAAAAGCTTTTAATAACTGAGCAGGAAAAAAATACCGTAATAAAGTTTGATCTTTCAAATTAAAACCTGTATTTGCCACTATTTTATTGATTTGATAGTTTTTAAGCAATATTTTTTGTAAATATTTGTAAATATTTCCTAAACTTTTGAAATATTATGCCGAATTAATACTTTGTATATATGTGTGATGCAAGAAGTATATAAAGTATAAAGGATTTCTTATGGCTATTACAGTAAACGCTCAAATGATTAATGAAGCTTACGGCAAAAAAGTTGATGCTGATGTTCTGGCAAAAATTCAGGAATTCGGTGCAGACGGTATATTTGATGATAACGAGCTTGCTCAAATGGAAGAACTCGGTGTAGATACCGTTGTTTTAACCAAAGCTGCAAACGATGCAAAAACTGCAAAGAAAACAGGTAAAACTGCAGCCGCAGGCAGAGGCGATATTTCAGCAAAAGTTAATGAATTAAAACAAAAATATTCAGCTGAAGCAGGCGGCAGCGATCCTTATACAATGTCTAATCCGCAGCTTAAAGCCTTTAAACAGGCAATTGATGACGGTCTTGTTGCAAATTTAAGCGGTGAAGGCTTTTCTAAAAATGAAATCGTAAATATTATTGCAGAAGTTTTTCCTTCAATCGGTATCAGCTTAAATGAAGACGGCAGCTATAATTGCCCTATTGGCCATGATGCTGAAGCCAAAGAATTATTTGCACAGTTTACGGGTCAGCTTGCTGTTGAAACATCTCCGGAGGTAGTGGCGCTTCGTGAAGAGCTCAATGCTATAAACAGCCAGATTGAACAAAATAACCAGCAGATTGAAGCTTTAAAACCGTCAATTGAAAAATTGCAAAAAGAAATTGAAGATGAAATTAATGCTGCTATAGAAAAAAGTGAAAATATAGCCGAAGAACAAAAAGAAGCAGCCTCAAAACTTGTAAACGAAGAACTGGAAGCCTATACAAAAGCTGAAGGCGAAATTTCTTATGAAGATTTTCAATCCGGTTTAAACAGTAAACTAAACAATTTAACATCTGATGCAAGTGGTCAAATTGCAGCCGTAGTAAATGGTTTAATGGGTGCAGAAAGCAAAATGCTTACACTGGATGGCTATATGACAAAAATGAGCACACTTGCTCAGGAAAATAAAAGCCTTCAAGGCCAGCTTGATACAAAGAGTGATGCACTTGATCAGATTGTTTCAGAAATTTCAAAAGAAGGTGCAGAAGATCCTGATTGCAAAAAATGCGACCCGATAGGCTTTACCGCAGGTGATGCACGCTTTGATTTCTTCATTGATAAAGATGCTGACGGTAAATTAAGCAATGAAAAAGAATTCTTAGGCGCTGAACAAGGCTGGGCTGAAATGGCAGCTCTTGATGCTGACGGTAACGGCAAAGTTGAAAAGGATGAAATGGAAAACCTGATGGTTGTTGTAACAAACGCTGACGGTACACAAACTGCAAAGAAAGCTTCAGAGGTATTCGGCGATGCTGACAGTGTTGATTTAAACAGCTATAAAAGCTTAAATAAAGATATGGCAAACGGCAATACATTACTTGGTACATTCGGTTTAACATTCCAGGGCGAAGAAGTAACAGACGGCTACAATACGTTAGATAGAGTTGATTGGCTTGAAGCTAACTATGATTTCTCTGATAAAGATAACGGCAGAGGCAGATTTGCTCAAGATGTTACAATTGAAGCTGAAAAGAAAGATTTCGATGAAACTTTTGCACAGTATATTGAAAAATATGAACAGCTTGAAGAACACCTTGAATTTGCTTGGAAAACAATTAATATAGACCGTGCAAGCATTAAAGAAACAGCACAGCATATCGCAAGCACAGAAGGTTTAGCTAAGGCAAATGAGATTGAAGCAAACTTTGAAAAGATTCAAAAGGCCAAAGAAGAACCTGCAAAAGAAACAGTGGCTGAGAATGCTGAAGGAACTGAGCTTTTAGCACAAACACCGGTTGAAACCGCTGAAGAAGAAAAAGTTATTGCAGATGACACTTTGGTGTAAACAAAACTAAAACAGCTTTTCAATCTCTGATATTGAAGATTGCAGAGCCTTGTTAAATACTAATTCCTTCTTAAGTTTTTCATATGAATATAAAATTGTTGTATGGTTTTTATTAAAAATTTCCCCTATGGCAGGAAAACTTAAATTTAAAAGTTCGCGCGTCAGATAAATAGCACTCTGGCGCGCTTCTTTTATCTCTTTTGCGCGCGCGGTTGATAATATATCTTTTTTTGTAACATTATAGTATTTCGCGCATTCTTCTATTATTATTTCAGGGGTGATTTTTTTAGCGTTTTCATCTATTCCTAAAATCTCTTTTGCAGATTCTACCGTAAGTTCCACCCCTTTAATTGAAGCATAGGCGCTCACTTTATTATATGCTCCTTCAAGCTCACGCACATTGTTATCAAAGGTTTCCGCTAAAAATTCTGCAACTTCGCGCGTAATTTCAAAATTAGACCTCAAAGCGTGTTTTTCTATAATTTCAACCCTTGTTTTAAAATCAGGAACAAGAATATCAACGGATAAGCCCCATTCGTATCTGCTTTTTAGCCTGTCAGGAGTATTTTTAAAACTTGAAATCGGTCTGTCTGAAGCAAATACTATCTGTTTTCCAAGATGAAAAAGCGCATCAAACGTATTGAATATTTCTTCTTCCGTTCTTTTTTTACCTTCCGCAAATTGAATATCGTCAAGTAAAAGCACATCTACATTTCTGTATCTGTCCCTAAACTTTTTCATTTTCTGGTAAGATTCCTGCCCTTTCTGGCATGAATCCACAAGCTGGTTGGTAAATTCTTCCGTTTTTGCATATTTTACTTTAAGGTCGGGGAAATTTTTTAAAATATTATGTCCTATAGCCTGCATTAGATGGGTTTTACCTATTCCGACAGAGCCTGATATAAAAAGTGGATTAAATTTCTGCCCCGGGGCTTCTGATACCTGTTTTGCAGCATTATATGCAACAAGAGAGTTCTCCCCGACAACAAAGTTTTCAAATGTATATTTTAGATTCAAAGCGCAGAATGAGTGCATCTGTTTAAGGTTATCAATCTGTTCTTTCATTAAAACGATGTGTTCTGCAGGTTTTTCTTTCTTTTTGGGTGCTTTTTTAACATCAGACGGCATAAAGATAATATTTACGGGCAGATTCACCCCGCATACGGAATTTATTGTGTTTTGAATTTCGTGGAAATATTTCTGGTTTAAAAAAGAAACGCCGAAAGATTTATCGCTTTTTAAAACCATGCAGTCTTTTTTATAGCAATCTTCCCCTTCTTTTGCGGGGACAACAGGCATAATCCACGGCTCAAAAGTGGAATTCGGGATTTTTTCCTTTAAAATTTCTTTCGACCTTTCCCAAATTTCATCGTAACTTAAACCCGAATTAAGCACCTAAAAATTCCTCATCTCTTTTTTCTGTTAATAAATGTAACCCTCTGTATATAATCTCTACAAAGGAAAAACTAACCATTTTTCATACTTTGCATACAAAAAGCATGCTCATTCTTTAAAATTTTACTACAAAAAAATATTGTAGTAAAATTAAGAAATAATAAATACAATCACCGGCTTTATTTTGGGAATTTTAGAGGAAAAGATGGATTATTCAAAACTTTTTGATGCGGCAAGAGATATATATGCTGATTTTTCATATAACAATAAAGAAGGAAAAGCGATTATCCCCTTAAGATACTTTTTTGAATTGACATACAGATGCAATTTAAACTGCCCTTATTGCTATGTGGGAAATGACAGAAAGAAAAACGAACTTTCAACAGATGAATGGCTTAATATAATAAAGCAAATTCCAAGGTATGCTTTTGTAACGCTTGTAGGCGGAGAGCCTCTTGTGCGCCATGATTTTATTGATATTCTATATGCTGTATCAAAAAGGGTATTCGGCAAATTAAACGTTGTAACAAACGGAATTTTAATTAATGAAGATATAATTGATGCTTTTATAAAATCAAACATGATGCTTTTATCCGTATCTATTGACGGATGGGGCAAAAACCATGATTTAAACCGCAACAGGGAAGGAATATTTGAAAGAATTACAAATAATCTTGAAGCATTGAATTACAGAAGAATGAAACATAAAAATAAACCTATGGTGGATATTAAAACCATAGTTTTAAATAACAATATTGATGATTTATTAAAGCTTTATGAATATACAACGGAAATGGGTTTTGAATTTTTAAGTATTTCGTTTTTAAGAAATAATGACCTTAAGCAAAATTCTGTTTTAAGAGAAGAATTTGAACCTGTTTTTTATGAGCCTGAATACCCCATACAGCCCTATTTTGATATAAAGCATTTTGAAGATGTATATAGAAAAATTGACTCTATGAGCAAAAAATCAAAAACAAAAATAAGATTTTCTCCGAAATTTGAAGGCGGCGGGGTTGAAAATGAATTAAGAAAGATAAAAGCTTTCTTTGCGCCTGAAAACAAGGCTGATTTATTGCGCCATCCGAAAGATGTCTATTATCCTTGTAAATATCCGTTTTCTAATATGATGATAAATCCACAGGGTGATGTGTACCCCTGTTTATCGTTTAAAATCGGAAATGTCAGAGATAAAAAAATTAAAGATGTATTTAATGAAACAAAGTTTAAATGTTTCAGAAAAAATCTTAAATATTCAAAAAGTTTCAGCGCATGCCAGATGTGCTGCGAGCTCAAAGTAAAATAAAAGAGGATATCAATGAAAAAAATATTTCTAAGCATATTGGCTTTCTGTGTTTTTACCATTAACGGTGCTTTCTGCACTGAACAGATTGCTAAAAACTATGTAACGCAAAAGCTCCCTACGGGCCAGACTGTTATTGTGGTTCCCGTTAATAATAATCCTATTGTAACGATTGATACATGGATTAAAACAGGCTCAATCAATGAAAATGATAAAAATTCAGGCGTAGCGCATTTTCTTGAACACCTTTTCTTTAAAGGAACGGAAAAAACACCCCCGGGAGAATTTGACAGAATTCTTGAATCAAAAGGCGGGGTAACAAATGCTGCAACAAGCAAAGATTTTACCCATTATTACATTACAATTCCCTCCAAAGAATTTGATAAAGCGCTGGAATTGCACGCCGATATGCTTTTAAATCCTCTGATTCCAAGAAAAGAAATGGAAAAAGAGCGTCTTGTTGTGCTTGAAGAGATTTCAAAAGGCCTCGATAGCCCGAGAAGCGTTATGTATAACAACCTTTTTAAGCTTATCTATACCCAGCATGAGCCGTATCATCCTTATTTTAGACCCGTTATAGGCTCAAAAGAGGTTATAGAAACTATTACGCGCGAAGAAATTCTTGATTTTTACAATCAATGGTATTCCCCGCATAATATGACAACAGTTATTGCGGGAGATGTTGACCCTGAATATGCAATTAAAAAAGTGGCGGAATTATTTGTTGATAACAATAAGACCTATAAAGAAGGTGTGTATCCTAAAGTTCCAGCCATTCAAAAGCAATTGAGAATTACGGAAAAGAAAGATATAAACACGGGCTATATGGCAATAGCCTATAAAGTGCCGAAATTTAAAGAAGATAAAGACGGCTATGCGCTCGATGTTTTATCAACAATACTGGGCGATTCAAGAAGCTCTGTTTTGAACAGAAAATTAAAAGAAGAACATCAGCTTGTTTATTCAATTCTTGCAAGTAATTCCACCTTTATGGATGATGGAATTTTTGTAATTCAATCGTCATTTAAACCTGCAAATTTAAAAGCGGTTGAAGATGAAATTTTTAAAGTAATTGATTCCGTTAAAAAAGGCGGAATAACTGATGAAGAAGTTAAAAAAGCCATAAATATGGCAAAGACATCAACCTATTATTCAAGAGAATCTGTTTCAAATATCTCAAACGAACTTGGATACTTAACGCTTTTCTGGGGAAATACATGGTATTACGATAACTATCTTGATAATATTGAACGCGTTAAAAAAGAAGACGTTATAAGAGTTGCAAGAAAATATCTCGATAAAAATAAAACCGCAATTTCAATTGTTATTCCGAAAAATGAAGTTAAAGAAACTGTGGAAAATAATACAAAAGAAATAAGCAATGTGGTTGAAAAAGTTCAGCCTCCAAAATTAATTGAAGAGAATAAAAATGTTCAAAAATACGCACTTTCAAACGGTGCAACGCTTATTGTAAAGAAAAATACGGCAAATTCCATTATTGCCTTTGATATTCAAGCATTAGGCGGGAATTCTCTTGAAAAAATTCCGGGTGTTGCAAGCATTGCAGCTTCAAGCGCGTCTAAGGGCACAAGAAAAATGGATTCCGAGACCCTTGCAAAAGTGCTTGATGAAAAAGGAATAAAACTTTCTCTTTCAAGCGGAAATGATACATTTGGCATTAACCTTTTAACAACGGCAAATGAAATTGATTCTGCAATTTCCATTCTGAATGATGTTGTAAATGAGCCTTTATTTGCAAATGCTGAAATTGAAAAAGTGAAAAAATTAAAGCTTGCAAGCTTAAAACAGCTAAAAGACAGCCCGTTGAATATCGCGGTGGATGAATTTAAAGCCCTTGCTTTTAAGGGTTCCGTTTACGGCAATAATTCCGCAATTCTTGAAAAAAACATCCCGAATATTGTAAGGGGAGATGTGATTGATTACTATAATACGGTGCTTAATCCTGAAAATATTGTTATCACGGTTGTAGGCAATGTTGAAGCGGAAAAAATTGCAGACACTATGACAAAAATCTTTGAAGAAAAAGGCAAAGGAAATAAAATCTGCCTTAAAGATTTAAAAACGGAACAATTTACCCCTGAAGAAAATATTGAAAAGACAATCATAAAAGATGATACAAAAACAGCCTGGGTTCTAGCAGGCTACAAAACCGATACTGTTTATAATCAAAAAGATTTAGCCGCACTGAAGGTGATAAATGCAATTCTGGGTGAAGGAATGAGCTCCAGACTCTTTAAAAGCTTAAGGGAAGAACAGGGGCTTGCATATTCGGTCGGCTCAACCCTTCTTCAAAATGCGCAGGACGGTGCTTTTATAGCCTATATCGGAACAAACAATAAAAGCATAGAAACCGCAAAACAGGGTATGCTGAAAGAAATTAATCTTTTAAAAACGGAATTTGTTTCTAATAAAGAATTAAATGAAGCCAAAGATAAAATTTTAGGCAATATTTTAATTTCTCTTGAAACAAATATGGATGATGCTTCGCTTTTAGGCTGGTACGGTGCTCTTGGATACGATATAAACCATCTTGAAGAGTATAAAAATGCAATAATGAATGTTACTCAATCAGATGTTTTATCTGCCGCAAATAAATATTTTTCAAAACCGTATATTAATGTAACGGTAAGAGATAATGCGGAATAATAAAATATAACCCCCGCTATTTATTTTGCGGGGGTTTATTATATATTTTTATTATTTTAAATTAATTTCAGGAAGCCCGAACTCTTCAATTTTTGTACTTCCGTCTTGGGCTATAATTGTCGGTATATTATAAACCATAATATCTAATTTTGCTCCGCTTTTGTTAGTCCAACCGTAATTTGATTGTGCCTTTATTGTGCCGTCATCGTTATATTCAAAGTCTGTATAATATCCGTCCAGTACATTTTCGCATTCTTCATCGGAACATTTTGTAACGGCAGCTTTGGCAATTTTACCGTTTTCATTGTATGTTATGGTTGTTTTTGAATATGTGCCGTCTTCATTTTTGTGTGTAATAACCTGACTTTTTGGATTTCCGTTTTCATCTTTGTACATAACATTATCCAGCACATCTTTTGCGCCGTAATGGTTCATTACATTTTCTACCATATTATCAATTGTTTCTTGCTGTGCTTCGGTAACACCTACGGTTACTTCTCTGGGCTCGCCTATTACGTTTGGTTTCACATCTTCAACCGGTTCTTCTGTGTCAGAAAGCTCTAAATCGCCTGCAATTTCAATCTGAGCATCTTCATTTATATAATTTGTATTCATAAGAACAGGTGTGTTTTTAATACCGGGTTTGGCATATGTACCATCCATATGTGATTTTAAAGCTAATAAAGTTTTTGCATTTCCTGTATCTCCGGTATTAAAATGTACTGCCATTCTGTGTTCTCCTTTTAATAAAATTATTTATATTATAATAAACAAAAATATATAAAAAATATTGATAAAATATATATACTATCTTTATAAAAGTTTACAAAATATAGCATATGATTATCAAAATTAAAATTATGCCTCATTTTAATTTCTGTGCTAAAATCCTTAATATGTATGGATTTGACTTTAAACTGGATGATTTTCAAGAAGAAGCCATAAAAAATATTCAAGATGGCAAAAGTGTTGTAGTGTGTGCCCCTACGGGTGCCGGAAAAACCTGCATAGCTCAAAGCGCCATTCATCTTGCGCTCAAAAACGGCACAAGAATTTTTTATACTACTCCCTTGAAGGCTCTGTCAAATCAAAAATACCACGATTTTTCAACACAATACGGAACGGATAAAGTGGGGCTTTTAACGGGCGATACTACAATAAACCGCGATGCACAGATTGTCGTTATGACAACCGAAGTATTCAGAAATATGCTCTACGGTACAACTTTCGGCACCCTTGCGGATAATCTTAAAGATGTCCGCTATGTTGTGCTTGATGAAGTTCATTATATGAATGATGAATCAAGGGGCACCGTATGGGAAGAGAGCATTATTTACTGCCCTACAAATATCCAGATTATAGCGCTCAGCGCCACCGTTCGAAATTCAAAACAGCTTACAGACTGGATAAACACCGTGCATTCAAAAACGGAGCATATCTATACTGATTTTCGCCCTGTTCCTTTGCGTTTTTATTATTACGACAGTTCAAAACCAAATACGGTTGTACCTTTAATGACGCCCGAGGGTGCTTTAAATAATAAAATCCGCCCCGAAAGCAAGTTTAAATATTTTAATAAAAAAACTGTGAAAAATCCTGCACCTGATATCATTCTTGCTCTGCAGGAAAAAAATATGCTCCCTTGTATATATTTCACGTTTTCAAGAAAAAAATGCGACGAAAATGCGCTTAAATGCAGCACAATTGACCTTTTAAGCAAAGAAGAATCCATAAAAGCCGCAAAGATGGTTGATGATTATATAGCTGAAAACCCCTATTTATACAATAATCCGCATATTGAACTTGTTAAAAGGGGAATAGCCTCCCACCATGCAGGGCTGCTGCCCGGGTGGAAAAACCTTGTAGAAAGGATGTTTCAGGAAGGCTTAATAAAAGTTGTCTTTGCAACCGAAACCCTTGCTGCCGGTATAAATATGCCTGCAAGAACCACCGTTATAAGTTCCATCTCAAAAAGAACGGATGAAGGCCACAGAATTTTAACCGCAAATGAATTTTTGCAAATGTCAGGGCGCGCAGGCAGACGGGGTATGGATGAAATCGGGTACGTTGTAATTGTGGGCACGCCTTTTCAAACGCCTGATGAAGTTTATGAGCTTGCAACAAGCGACTCAAATCCTCTTGAAAGCAAATTTTCTCCGAGTTATTCAATGGTTTTAAACCTCCTGCAAAGATTTTCGCTGGATGAAGCAAAAGAATTAATCTTAAAAACTTTCGGGTATTTTTCATCAACAGACAGAATTTCCCCCCTTCTTGCCGAATTGAAACAGTATGAAGAAGATATGGAAGCGCTGAAAAATTTTAAATGCCCGCATAAACACACAGGCGATGATATGGCGGATTATATTAAATATAAAAATCTTTATGTTGAGCATAGAACCGTATTAAAAGCCTTGAGGCGGCAGACAAAAAACCAGAATGCCCCTGAAATCCTTCAATTCAAGCAAAAAACAAAAGAATTTCTTGATAAAATGCACAAATACGGCTGTGACGGATGCAAAATTTATAAAAAACATAAAAAAGAAATCGAACTTTACAACAGATACGCAAAAAAAGCGCGCATATTGAAAAAAGACATTGAATTTCAAAAAGATGTATACTGGCAGAAATTCCTCTCCCACAAGCGCATTTTGGAAGCCATGGGAAATCTTAAAGACGATTACCCGACACAAACAGGCAAAACCACTATGGGTCTTCGAATTGAAAATGAACTTTATCTTTCTGAAATTATTTTATCCGGCCTTTTAAATGACCTTGCGCCTTATGAGCTCGCTTCGGTTATTTGCGCCGTTACAACGGAAGAAGTGCGCAATCTTGATAATACGCCGGTGAAACCTCCCTGTCAGAATGTAAGGAAAATTTTAGGTAAAATTAAAGATATAAGAAGAAAAATTTTCCTTCTGGAGCGCGATAATAAAATTGAAAATGCGATGAATATAAATTCCGAATACTCCGCTTTAATTGAAGCCTGGGTGCTTTCAGCGGATGAAGATATAAGTTCAATTGAAGCATGGGATAAGATTTTTGCCGATACCGAATTCACCGAGGGTGATGTTGTGCGCGCATTCAAGCGTACAATTGATGTTTTAAGGCAGTTAACGGTTGTGGATAATATAGCGGATGATATCGCCCTCACCGCAAAAGAAGCTATCCGCGCTATTAACCGCGAACCTGTAAATGTGGATTAATCCTCGTACTCCACCTTTAAAAGCTGCCCTTTTTTAAGCTTTACAAATACAACATCGGAAACATTTTCATCAAGAAACATCTGCCCTATACCGTTTAAAAGATAGTTTAAATTAATATTATGAGCATCTTGAAGCTCTACCAGTTTTGTGTCGCTGAATGTAGCCCTGTTTCCTTCAACATTGTTCAGAAATTGCCTTGATGTTCCGAAAGTTTCGGCAAATTCGCTCTGAGTTAACCTCAGCGCTTCTCTTATATGTTTTACTCTGTCGCCATAAAATTTTTTCATATGTTTTTAATACTTGACATTTGATACAAATAGGTGTACAATAAAATTATTCAAAGACATCATATTCTAGCGTAATCCGCTCAAAGGGGCAAACTTGTTGAGTTATTTTAAGAACCAAAAGCAAGTTAAATACTTAACAAGCCGGAGGCTCAAAGAAAATTACGATAAAACAACCAACTAAACATTTTATTGCATTTTCTGTTCAGGTTTTTCAACAACCTTAAGCCCGTAGCCCAGAAAATCCAAAATCTCCTGAACCTTTGTGAATTTTATCGATTTGGTTTTGAGCATCTTTGAAAACCCGCCGATTGTCATCTCGGGGTATCCTGCTTCATTCATTTTTTTGACAAGCTTTCTCATCGATAAACCTTTTCGAAACAGCAAGATTGTTATTAATTCTTTAACATCAGTAGTTTCTAGCATAATAAAATCGTAAATTTATATTCCCTGTTTGACAAATATGAATAATATTGTTATCTTATAGTAGACATATAATATAAAAGTATTACAATAATTAAGGATAACTTATGAAAAATATTTTACACTCACCCGTTCGGGTAATTTCAAGAGCATGGAAGAAGCAAACTGCCTTTTCTCTTGTTGAAATGCTTATGGCGCTTCTTGTAGCCTCCCTTTTAATGGCAGCACTTGCCCCTGTTATGACAAGAAAAATGAATGAACATATTCAAATATCCAATACGGCAAATATCAAAACGCCTTATGATTTGCAGTGCTACCCCTATACTGATGCAAACCCGAGTATTGATATTCCGTTAAATAATGTTTATTACGCTAATTTTATAATAGCCTCAGCAGGAGGAGGCGGAGCAGGCGCAACATCATCTAAAAAAATAGCACAAACCCCAATACAAATAACAGGAACATCAAACAATGATACAACACAGGAAATAACAATAACAGAATATATGACAGATGTTAAGGCAACCCTTGCAGGAGGCGGAGGAGGTGGTGCAGGCGGAGCAGGATATGTAAGTGCATGCCCTTCCAACACAATGGAATTTAAAGGTAACAATTCCGTTAAAAGCTTTTGTATGACTAAATACAATGTAGGGGAAAGAAATAACATTTTTCAAAATTTAAATTATGACTACATTCCTGAAAGAATAACTGGAGGCATAAGCGGTACACCTTTCTATCTTCATGACACCAAGGGTTCGGAATACTGCCCGGGTAACGGTAAAACTCCGGCCAGATGTTATTACTATGCGTTTTATAATTCTTATGAGACGATTTATACATCTGTGGCCGGATATTGTACAAATTCCGGCTATAATGCTTGCACGAGGACGGTTTCTCAGTACGATGCCGCTCTTAATGCTTGCGCAGCGTTTAAATATGTGCCAAATAATGTACCTTCCGCATATTGGAGTTTGCCTAATGTTAAACAGGCCGAAGTTTTGAAAGTTCAGTCTGCAAGCGTTCTGGGTACGGGAGGATTGGGTTTGTGTAGTGATATCGGTACTGGAGGGTATCGTTGTCTCCAGCGTGGTGATATGTGCTATGGGGCAGAAAGTACACATGGCAGCGGGTGTTATCCTAGTGCATTCTGGCTTTTGACACCTTCGGGCGTTACACCGGGTTATGCATATCATATGTGGTTTAATGCTAGGCTTGAAGGTGGTGCCGCAGAAACTCCTTATGCTAGAGCCTTCTCTGCCCGCTGCACCCTTGATAAAACCAGCCTCTTTAAATCCTATTCGGGAGCAGGAGGCGCCGCAGGCGCCTACATATCCGAATTAGATTTAACAGGATATGTTAAGCAGGCAGGCATAAACGGAAAAATAATAATAACCGCAGGTAAAGAAGGAAAAGGAGGAAATGCCGCTTCTTCAAATAATACAAAAGCAAATGACGGCACAAACGGCAATCCTTCTCAAATAATAATTAAAAAACAAACGGGAGAAACAGTATACGGAATAAAAGTAAAAGGAGGAAACGGAGGAAAAGCCGCAGAAAATATCACAGTATCAGGAACAGCAGCAATTAACCCTAATATTTCAACTTCAAAAAACTGTGAAGAAACAACAGACGGCATAAACTGGAAAGAAACATCCTGCACTAAAAATATATTAAAAGCAGGAAACGGAGAAATTAAATGGAAAGAAAGTGCACCAAAAGGAGCAGCTTCAATATCTCCCATAACATCAAACACATCAGGTAACGGCGCAGGAGGAGAAGGAGGAACCTCATCATACGGATACAATGATAAAGTATCAGCAGAAAACGGAACAAACGGAAAACCCGGTCTTGTTAAAATAACCTACAGCAACGAATATGCTGCAGCAGGCGGAGGAGGCGGAGGTGCAGGAAGTGTTGTTCAAATAAAAAATATCTATGTTGGAAATAAAGCAGAATGTAAACTTACCATAGGAAAAGGCGGAAAGGGCGGAAGTATTGATAACAACGGAATGGACGGAAGCCTCTCATCTGTTAAATGTGACAATGATGCAAGAACTTTTTCGGTAAACGGCGGTAAAGGCGGAAAGAAAGGCACTGCATCAAACGCTGCAAATACTGCTCCTGCGGGCGGAAACAAAGGAGAATTCGGTGATGCAAATACATACATATATGCTCTTGACCCTGAAAAAAGAGTGATTAAAAAAGGATTAGACGGTATAAACGGCGGTTATGACGATGCAAACAGGTATTCAACAGGCGGCAGAGGCGGAACAAGCGGAACGGGAACAAAAGGAGCCTGCGGCGGACTTTATACGGAAACCGGCATATGCGAAGTAAGCGATACCGATGCAAACAGAACGAATGGAAAAGGCTTTGAATACGCGGATGTTGTCACCCCTTTAACAAAAGATATACAAAATGAAGCCAGTCCTTCATTCGGAAAAGCAGCCGCAGGAGGTGGGGGCGGAGGTTGGATAAGAGAACTGGGCTCAGGCAGAGGCGGAGACGGTATGAATGGCTACGTGTGCGTATACTGGTATGGTGATGATGAATAATTTTAGATGAACAACTTTTCAATAGGGCGCAAATTGTAACCTTTGCGCCCGTTTTTTTTGCCATATTAATCACCTTCTGCACCGCCACGCATACAAATGGCAATCATGGCACAGGGTCATATCCGCCCGGGTTTCCGGGGTGGCATCTTAAAATGCGCCTTATGCCAAGGTATCCGCCTTTAATAATTCCGTATTTTTCAATAGCTTCAATCGTATATTTTGAGCATGTGGGCTGAAACCTGCATACAGAGGGCGTGAATTTTGAAAAAAATCTGTAAATGCTGATTAATTTTATTATTAAATATTTTAAAAATCTGACAGGCAGACTAAATAAGGTTTTGCATATATTTTTTACTGTTCCCAAAGTTTTCTTGCCTCATTCAAGATATCTTCATCGAGTCCTTCCGACAGAAGTCTTTCATATAAAACTCCCGCGGTTTTTGCGCTTTGCGTAATAATTTCTTGTCCGTCTTCAAGCTCAAATGCACCATAATATCTGCCCCTGTTTTTAAATGAAAACGGGGTTTCAAAATTATCCGCAAGCGTGCCTGTAATTGTATCCATAAAAAGCTTTGCCCAGTCTTCGCCAGTATCTTTTAAAATCATTTCGGTATCTAAATCTTTGAAAAATGAGTTGTATTCAATTAAATAAGCCTCATTTTTCGGGGTGATAATTATATCAAACCCGAGAATTCCCGTGTATTCCGTGCCGTCTGATGCAAGGGCGGAAATTGTCGGGAAAATAATTTCATTGTAAATTTTTTCCTTTAATTCAAGATTGACAGGCCTTTTAACGGATAATTCATTTTGGTAATTTTGAACCGCATCAATTAATATCGGGCGGAAACCGTCTGATAAAGCGTAAAAAGTGTATTCTTTTCCGTAAATATATTCTTCAATAAGGATTTTTTTATTGTCATTTTGAAAAAGCTGCTCAACCTTCTTTTTTGCGGCGCCAAAGGTTTCCGCTATATATGCGGTTTCTGTTTCAAAATGCTCGTCAGGCTTGATTACAAGCGGATATTTGGCGTTTCTTATATAATCAAGTGCAAGATTTAATTTTTCAAAGAAAGCAAATTTCGGGGTTTTGATTTTGTTTCTGTATATAAATTTTTTACCGCAAGCCTTTGAGGATGCTATTTTTAGCGCATCAATATCAGGGCACAAAATTGCAAGGTTATTTTCCGTAAATACGGGGAAATAATCCGCATCTGCTGAAAATCTGTCTGCCGCAATTGTAAGATTGATTTCATTTGCAAGGGCAAATTCCTTTAATTCTTCAGTATCTTTTGAATTTATGCCGGTGTAATTTCCTTTTAAACCCTCTTTTGTTGTAAAAACAAGATGTTCGGGGTTTTCACAGAAGAAGTCTGTTAAAATTTCAGCACTTTTTGAATTGCCTATTATTAAAATTCTCATTTTATGAAATCCTTAAGAAATTGACGGATAACAGTTTTTATAGCGTTCATTTAAAAAGACACCCATCTTAAATAAAGAAAGGTGTCTCAATAATTTTACAAAACAGGTGAAAATTAACCTCTTAAGCCAAGGTCTTTTATTAATTTTCTGTATTGTTCAAGATTTGCTTCTTTCATATATGCAAGCATTCTTTTTCTTTTACCTACCATCATCAAAAGACCTCTTTTTGCTTGAAAATCTTTTGCATTGCTTTTAAGATGTTCGGTTAATTCGGAAATTTTTTGTGAAAGCATAGCAACTTGCACTTCAATTGAGCCTGAATCTTTGTCATTTTTACCGAATTTTTTAATTAATTCCTGTTTGTTTTTTAAATTAATTGTCATTTTGAATCCTTTTAATTGTTATTACATCAAAAAGGTGGCGTAAATATATTACACAACAGACAAAAGAGGATGTCAAGAACGGAAATTCTTATTGCTGCGCTTGACTGTTGATAATCTTTGGGTTAAATTAATAAAGGATTTTGACAATTAAATATTAAACGGGCGCGTGGCGAAATTGGTAGACGCACCAGATTTAGGATCTGGCGCAGCAATGC